>CAXBKQ010000001.1:0-264404 GCA_963976435.1 uncultured Cryomorphaceae bacterium
AGATTTTATCGGAAAAACTGAGATGGAAGAATTTCTATTTATAGGAATAAAAACTGCTACGAGCAAAGCTGAAATGCCGGATCAGATGCAAGCGGATTTTGAAAGCTTATTTACTCAATTAAAAAATGAGGAGGAAAATAATATAGGAGAGGGATTAAGCATTTATCATAAATGGGATATGGTAAAAGAAAGGGTGGAATATACCGCCGCCATGAAAGTGAAGCAGTATCCAGAAAATTTAGAATCGAATATTATCAAGGGAAGGATTCCAAAAACTCAAGTCTACCAAATAAAACATATTGGACCCTATCACCATCTTGGAAACGCATGGAGTAGTATGTATAGTTTAAAACGAGCTAAGGCTTTTAAATCTGTAAAAGGAATAGATCCGTTCGAGATTTATGGGAATAGACCAAAGGAAGTAAAGGGCCAGGAATTGCTAAGCACTTTAAATTTTCCTTGTAAATAATAATTCAAAAAAAAATTGAGGGCTAGGGGTATAATGGGATGGAGGCTTTTTGTACTATTGCGCCTATAAAAGCAAGCATTATGGGAAAGCATAAACCGGCAGATAAAATTCAGGATATTCAATATTTTGGTGAATATGGTGGGGTAAATCCATCTATTGCCGATTCTTCTACTTTTACCTATTTGGCGGGCAAGACAATGGAGGAAGTGTTTGGTGGCGAAAGGGAAGGTTGCTATTTGTACTCCAGGCATATGAACCCAAGTACGGGCTATTTAGCCGAAGCAATTGCCAATATGGAAAACACTGAAGCAGCCCAAGTTGCCGCTTCAGGTATGGGTGCTATTAGTTCAGTGTTAATGCAGATTTGTAGTGCTGGCGACCATATTGTGAGTAGTAGAACCATTTATGGTGGCACCTATGCTTTTATGAAAAATTTTTTACCGAAATTCAATATCCAAACCTCCTTTGTAAATACTACCAGCCTTGAGCAAATTGAGGCGGCTATAAATCCTAATACAAAACTGATTTATTGTGAAACGATGAGCAACCCCTTGCTGGAAGTTTCAGATATAGCTGCGATTTCTAAATTGGCCAAAAAGCACAATCTAAAATTGGTGGTGGATAATACTTTTACACCCTTAATTTTCTCGCCCAAAGAAATGGGAGCGGATGTGGTTATACATTCCTTAACCAAATTTATTAATGGTGCTAGCGATACTGTTGCCGGAGTTATTTGTTCTACTGGGGAATTTGTGCATGAATTGATAGATGTAAATGAGGGTGCATCTATGCTTTTGGGTCCAACATTAGACGCATTAAGGGCCAATAGTATTTTAAAAAACTTGCGTACCCTGCATATTCGAATGAAACAGCATAGCGCAAATGCTGATTATTTAGCAAGAAAATTTAAGGAATTAGGGCTGAAAGTTTTTTATCCGGGATTGGAGGAACACCCTCAACATCAATTGATGAAGGAAACCATGAATGCAGAATTTGGTTTTGGAGGCATGCTAATGGTGGATGCCGGAAATATTGAAAAGGCCAATCAGCTTATGGAATCCATGCAAAATGAGAATATTGGTTATTTGGCGGTGAGCTTAGGTTTTTATAAAACGCTTTTTAGTGCTCCAGGAGCTAGCACATCCTCAGAAATTCCTCTGGAAGAGCAGGAGGAAATGGGGCTTTCAAATGGAATGGTGAGAATGTCTGTAGGTTTAGATAATGATATTGAACGAAGCTTTCAAACCATTAAAAAATGTATGAAAGCCGCTGGAGTAATTTAAAGAACTCTTAAAGCCTTTTAAATTGAGTTTTATAAAAGCTGATTTTTAGCTTATAATTATAGGTCCATATCCTCAGAATAAATGAGTTTTATCCATTTCCCCATTTTTTTCTGAATAACCTTAAAGTGGGGCCTTTCCTTTAAACTAATAAAGGAAATTGCTTCTCCCGGATTTTCCGCCCTTCCTGTTCTTCCTATTCTATGAATATAATCTTTTGGCGAACGAGGTAGTTCATAATTGATTACAAAAGGCAAAAATTCAATATCTATCCCTCTAGCTAAAAGGTCTGTGGTAACCAAAATATTAAGTTGGCCATCCTTAAACATCCTTAGAGCATCCATTCTAGCGCCTTGGCTTTTTTTAGAATGTATGGCCCTCGAATTAAAACCATTCTTTTTTAATTTATCCGAAACATGGTCGGCCTGGTAAATGGAAGAGCAAAAGACCAATACTTGTTTCATCTCTTTTTCTTTCAACAAATACCTCAGCAAAAGACCTTTTTGCTCTTGTTCTACGGCATATGCACTTTGTTGAATTAATTCAATATCCGATTCAGCCTCTTCAATTTTTACAATCTTCGGGTCACGTAATATCAGCCCTTGTATCCTTTCAATACCCTCATTTAGCGTTGCGGAGAATAAGAGATTCTGCCTTCTTTTAGGTAATAACTTAAAAATTTGCTCCATCTCCTCCCTAAAGCCCATATTGAGCATTTTATCCGCTTCATCCAAGACAAGAGTTTGAACCCTATTTAACTTTAGGGCATTTGACTCCATTAACTCGATTAATCTTCCAGGTGTAGCTACCAAAATGCTGGTGCCACTTAGTCTTTTCATTTGAGGGTTTATGGAAACCCCACCATATACAGCCATGCATTTAGGTCCATTTTGGTAAGCTCTAGAGTAGATAGAAAAAACCTCCTCTACCTGAACGGCTAATTCGCGGGTTGGGACAAGAATCAAAAAGGGAATATGTCGGTTGGGGAGATTTATAACTTCCCTAGACTGCATCAAAATCGGTAGAACATAGGAAAGAGTTTTACCCGATCCAGTTTTGGCTATTCCTAAAACATCCTTGGATTTAAGAATACTAGGTATGGCTTGATTTTGAATAGGGTAGGCCTCCTTTAATTTAAATTGAACCAATTGAGCTCTTAGTTCTGGGGAAATTCCTATTTTTTTAAACGACATATAATTTTTTGGGCTTGCCTTATTTCTGGCAAAGGTAAATTCAATTTAAATAGCAAGGATAGCTTTGGTTCAGTAAGATCTTGTAATCTTTCTTTTATTCAATTCTAGATTTTAGAAAAGCAGCCTTAATATTCTCCTTCCATGCTCTGTTGTTCAATTTCTATTTCATTATTCACAGAAATAAGTAAATCGCCACATAGGTTGTAAACAGGGTCTATAATTTCATAGCCCTCAGCTTTAATTTGGGCTTCAATTGTAGCGATTTGGAGTATGTTTTTATTATCAAATTCTAATTTTATTCCAACTGGGACATAGAATTTTTCTTCCATCATTTCCCCATCTTCATTAAAATCTTGATAAAATTCCCATTCGAATTCTATATTATTTATGGTTTTACCAATAAGCTCGGAAATGGGTTCAGCCTGTTTGATATCAACAGAATAATAGTCTAAATCTTTTAAAAGACTTTTTACTCCTCCTTCTAAATTAAAATCATAACTATCGTTTCCATAGTCCCAGGCCAGTGTGAATTTTTGATCGCCAAAACTTAATTCTACACCACCTTTAAACATCCATGTTTGATTTTCTTTTATTTCAAAATAGTTTGGAGCCGCGTTAAACACTTCTATATCGCTTAATTTTGAATTGCTAAAAAGATCAGTTAACTGTTTAGAGACTTTTTCCATGTAATGGGATTGGGTTTAGGATCTGGAAATAATTAAAGTCCTCAAAAATAAGTCAAAATATGAGCTAAAAAAAGCCTCCCTATTAATGGGAGGCGATTTGCTTTAATTTCAACAACCTGGTTCTGTACCATCTGTATATACCCAGAATTTGAGATGTGCTGGATCATGCATGATTTGCACGGGGAATTCTGGATTTTCGGTGGCTTTTAATATTTCCTCATAGGTCGCCTCCTCTTTATTTAGGTAAAAGGTGTAATCTGTTTCATATTTAAGATCAATAACCCTCCATGGCGGACGAGGTGGGTCGTGTGGAGTATCTCTTACCAATTCTACTGGATTGATCTCATAGGGCAATATCTCCGGTAGTTCAGGGAAAGGCTCGGCATTTTTCTTTTGCTCCTCAGTCATATTTGCATAGATTAATTTTAAATAATCAATCTCCTCTTTCTGAATCACAATCTCTTTTCCATCTGGATTTGAATAATATTTAGCCAGCCGATTATAGAGCTTAATTTCTGCTTCAGTAGCCACTTTTCCTTTTTCGAAGCCATTCTCACCATCAACATAAAAAACATAATTCTGGTTGGCAAAAGCCATTACTAAGGAGGCGATCAATGGAATTAGCAGAAACATTGATATCTTTCTAAAAAGATTTTGAGACTTGCTAGGCTTTTGTAATTTCATTTGTCTTAATCTTTTTTTCAAGGGTTTGTAATGAAAGGAATGACTTAGGCTAGGTGAGGAGCCTAAAGTACTGAATTTTAATAATATACTTTGATATTCTCCGCCTTCGAAACCCGCTTCTAAAACGGCTTTATCTGCTAGGTATTCATGGTTCATTTGAATTTCCTTTTTCAGCCATATTAGAAGAGGATTAAACCAGAATATCACCTGAATAAATTCTACAAAAAGTATATCCCAACTGTGTTTTTGTCTAATATGAACTTTCTCATGAAAGATTACTGATTCAGGAATTTCCCCATTTTCAAATTCTTTTTGGTTTACAAAAATATAATTCAAAAAGCTGTGGGGAATGCAGACTTTATCTAACAATACAAGTTTATAGTCCTTTTCCTTTATTTGTGAATTGGATCTTATTTCTGATAGAAGAGATTTTAAACTATGGGCAAAGCGGTATAGAAAAATAGATAAACCTAATAAATAGATTAGCCAAAGAAGGCTTGTCCAGGATACTGTATTTTCAACCAATTCCACTTGAACAAGGTTTGCACTTGGATTCGATTTAATCAACTGAGGAATTCTAATATAGCTTGTAAAGCTGAGCATTGGTATGATGAGAGATAAACCTATGCTGGCTAAAAGATAAAACCTATTAAAAAGATGAGCTTTATTATTTTCTAGGAACAGTTTGTGAAAAAGTAAAAAAGACAAAAGACAAATGGTGGATGGAAGGATATTATCTAGCATCTTATTTCTTTTTAAGTTCTTGATCAATCATTTTTTTCAATTCTTCAAGCTCAGACTTGTTTAAATTGGCATCCTTGGTAAAATAGGAGGCAAATTGTGTTTTGCTATCATTAAAAAAACTTTTTACTAAAGCATTGAAATGATTTCCAAAATATTCCTTTTTGGAAACTAGACTATAATATAATCGCCCTCTTCCTTGGGATTTAAAATCTACCAAACCTTTATCCCTTAGTCTTTTAAGTAAAGTAGCTACCGTGGTAGTAGCCGGCTTGGGTTCGGGGTAGGCTTCTAAAAGATCCTTCATATAGGCCTCTTTTAATCCCCATAAATGATTCATTAATTCCTCTTCTGATTTGGTAGCTTTCATCACATTAAATATTATGCTCTACAAATGTAGAAATATAAATGTATTTCTACAAGTGTAGAGCAAAAATATTTATTTCCTTTTTAGATTTCTGCCAGTTGCTTGCTTTCTTCCTCTTTAAATTTCATCACTAAATTAAGTGCATCGGGCACTACATCGCTACAAAAGACTAATAGTGATCCCTTAGTAGCATTGGTGATAGCAAAGGTTATCGCTTCTTCTTCAGAGGGTATGATGGTCACTTTTTTATTCGGGTCTACCGAACGGATACCCTCATGAATCATCTCAATCAATTCTTCCTCAGTTTTTCCGCGTAGGTTTTTATCCTGTCGAATAATGATTTCGTCAAAGGCCTCAGCGGCAACTGCGCCGATTTCGTGATTGTCTTCTGGTCTTCTGTCGCCAATTCCTGCTATCATTCCAATTTTCGGACTGCCTTCCATTTGGCTAATCATATTTTGAAGTCCTCTTAGTCCAGCAGCATTATGCGCATAATCCAGTAGCACTTTGAAATTCTTGAAACGGAATAAATTTAATCTTCCCGGTGTTTGAGAGGGGGATGGGATAAAGGATTCTATAGCCACTTTAATATCTTCAATAGCAAAGCCTCTGATATATCCTGTTAAAACAGCAGGCAGAACATTCTGAATCATAAAGGTAGCTTTGGCCTCAAAGGTTAGGGGAACATTTATGGCTTTTGCCACCCTCATTTTCCATTCTCCTTTGCAAATGGTGATATAGCCATTTTCATATACTGCTGATAATCCTCCTCTTTTTGCATGACTAACAATTCTTGGATTGTTTTCATCTAAAGAGAATAGGGCAATATTACATTCCACATTGGAACGCATTTGATAAACCAAATCATCATCGGCATTTAATATGGCATATCCATCTGGAAAAACGGTTTCGGGTATTACTCCTTTTACACGTGCAAGTTGTTCTATGGTATGAATACCCTTAAGTCCTAAATGGTCTGGTGCCACATTGGTAACAATACCTACATCACATTTTTTATATCCAAGGCCCGCTCTTAGTAATCCACCTCTTGCAGATTCTAAAACGGCAAAATTCACTGTTGGATCCCTAAGTACAAATTCGGCACTAGCTGGGCCCGTACAATCCCCAGTCATTAACAGCCTATTTTGAATATAAACTCCATCTGTGGTGGTGTATCCCACTTTATAACCCTTCATTCTTGCTATATGGGCAATCAGTCTGGTGGTAGTAGTTTTTCCATTGGTTCCTGCTACAGCAACAATAGGAATTCTGGCGCTTGATCCTTGAGGATAGAGCATATCTAAAACATGGCCAGCAACATTTCGGGCTAGTCCATAAGTAGGAGCAAGGTGCATTCTAAACCCTGGTCCGGCATTTACCTCCAATACAGCACCTCCAGTTTCTGGTAGAGGCTGACCAATATCGGTGGTCATAATATCAATTCCACAAATATCTAGGTCAATAATTTTGGCAATTCTTTCCGCCATAAAAATATTGTAGGGATGAACGATGTCAGTAACATCTTCTGCTGTGCCCCCTGTGCTCAGGTTGGCCGTATCTTTGAGTTTCAATATCTCACCTTTAGCTAGTATGGAATCCAGGCTTTTATTATTATCCTTTAAAATTCCCATGCTAAGGTCGTTCACCTCAATCATGGTTAAAACATTCTCATGGCCATAGCCTCTTTTGGGGTCTTGGTTTACAAGGTCTATTAGCTCTTGAACTGTAGATTTCCCATCACCAACAACATGGGCTGCCGTTCTTTTGGCAGCAGCTACCAGTTTAAAATCTATTACTAATAATCTATAGTCTTCACCAACAATATACTTTTCTACGATTATAGATCTGGAAACATTTTTAGCGGCATGAAAAGCTTCCAAGGTATCCTCCCAATTTTGAAGGTTTGTTGTAATTCCCCTTCCATGATTTCCGCTTATGGGTTTTATTACTAGTGGATAACCGATATATCTAACAGCGTCTTCCAATCCGGCTTCTGTTCGCACTATTTCACCTTTTGGGACTGGCACTTCTGCTTGTTCCAATAAATGCTTAGTATCCTCCTTATCACAGGCAATTTCTACCCCAATATTGCTGGTGGTACTCGCCACAGTAGCCTGAATTTTCTTTTGATTTACTCCATAACCTAATTGGCAAAGAGAATATTTGTTTAATCGTATCCAGGGAATACCTCTGCTTTCTGCTTCTTCAATGATTGAACCCGTACTTGGGCCTAAACGAACTCTCTCCCTAATTTCACGCATTTCTTGGATGTCATCAGAAAGGTCATATTCTTTGCCTTCTACCAATGCTTCAGCAATTCTAACGGAGGCTTTTGCTGCATATCTCCCTACATCAGCTTCCATATAATTAAAAACAACAGAATAAACACCCTCTTCACCATAACCTCTTGTCCTACCAAAACCGACGTCCATACCAGCCAGAGTTTGTATTTCTAAGGCAATATGTTCAATTACATGTCCTATCCATGTTCCTTCTTTTACCCTTTTAAAAAAACCACCGGCTGCACCTTCCGAACATCTGTGTTCGTACATCGTTGGAAACATTTTTTCTAATCTTTCCAAAAATCCATCAATAGTATTGGTTGGTCTTTGTTCCATTTCTTGAATATCTAGAACCATTACTATCAATTTATGTCTTCTGGTGGACCAATAATTTGGACCCCTTAAGGCGCGTATTTCTCTTATCTCCATATGGTAGTTTATTCAGTTATCCCTTTTAATTTGCTTAAATATAGATTTTTTTTCAATTAATTATAAGACTTTTGCATTTTGAAAATTGAATTAGCACCAGAATAAAAAATGGACATTCCAAAAGGTATATTAATCCCCATAGGAGGTAATGAGGACAAAGGAGAAAATGAACATGAAGGCTTAGACTTTATTACAGAGGGAATTCTCTATCATGTAGTAAATGAAAGTGGAGGTAAGGATGCCAAAATAGTGGTGATACCCACAGCTTCTAGCATTCCGAAAATTGTGGGCAAAAACTATAAAAAGGCTTTTAAGAAGCTTGAGTGTACAAATGTTAAGGTGGCAAAAATCAAAAAACGTTCGAAATGTGAGGATGAAAAAATTCTAAACATGATTGCCGAGGCGGATTGCATTATGTTTTCAGGTGGCGATCAGTCTAGAATTTCTGCAATTATTGGAGGAACGGCAGTTCATGATTTAATCGCCAAAAAATATAAAAATGAAAAATGTGTCATTGCCGGAACTAGTGCAGGAGCAATGGCAATGGCTAGTCATATGATCGCTGGTGGAAGTCCTTCTGAATCTTTTATTAAAGGCGCCGTAAGAATGAAAAAGGGTCTTCATCTAATCCCAGAACTTGTTGTGGATACCCATTTCGTTAGAAGAGGTCGCTTTGGTAGATTGGCAGAAGCTGTGGCTATCCATCCTGGTTTAATAGGCGTTGGCTTAGCGGAAGACACAGGGATAATTATTAGAAATCACCATGACTTTCAAATTATTGGTTCTGGGATGGTGATTGTAATGGATGCTGGTGAATTAGGACATAATGCCCATTCGGTACTTAAAAAAGGTACACCTATGACCATGTCTAACTTAAAAACCCATATTCTAGCGAATGGAGATCGTTTTGATTTAAAAAGCAGAATGGTTCATGTTTTAGCACTTGAGGAGAAATTCATTTAAAGATTTAATCTTCATAAATGGCCACCTGATTTTCGCCTTTGGAATTTTTAAAGCCTCTGTACATTCCTTCTGTATTGAACTCCAATGCTAAGTTCCCTTGGCGATCTATGGCAATTAAACCTCCATCACCCCCAATTTTCAGAAGACGCTTATGTACAACCTCCTTGGTGGCTTCTTCAAGGCTTAATCCTTTAAATTCCATCAGACAGGAAACATCATAAGCGACTACAGCTCTGATGAAAAATTCACCACTTCCGGTGCAGGATACCGCACAGGTATTATTATTGGCATAGTTCCCAGAACCTATCATTGGGCTATCACCAACACGACCAAACTTTTTATTGGTCATGCCACCTGTAGAAGTAGCTGCGGCAATATTTCCATCTATGTCTAAAGCTACAGCTCCAACGGTGCCAAATTTCTGTTCCTTTTTTGTTGAATGATCAAGTTGGAATGCGTTTGTTCCTTTTATTTCTTGCCATTGATCATATCTAAACTGATCGAAAAAATAATTTTCATTTTCAAAGGCTACTTCCATTTCTCTGGCGAAATCTTCAGCGCCTTTAGAACATAGAAATACATGATCAGATTTTTCCATGACTTTTCGAGCCAATTGAATAGGATTTTTCACACCTGTAATGGTAGAAACTGCGCCGGCCATTGTATTGGAGCCGTCCATAATAGAAGCATCCATTTCTTGTTTTCCTTCTGCTGTAAATACAGATCCTTTTCCAGCATTAAATAGGGGGGAGTCTTCTAAAATTGAAACTGCTATTTCCACGGCATCCAGAGCTGATGCGCCCTTATTCAAACAGTCATATGCTTTGTCCAATGCATTCTGTAGGGTAGATTTATAGTCATTTTCCTTTTCTGGACTTAAAGAACTTTTTAAAATGGTACCGGCCCCACCGTGAATGGCAATAGCAATATTTTTCATGAAACATATTTAGTGCAAAAGTACTAGACTTATAGAGGTTTTACAATACATCTCTTAAATCTTCTCTCTTTTCAAAAACAGATTTTGCAAAAGGACAAAGGGGCATCACCTTAAAAGAGTTTTCTCGGGCATATTGTACTAAGGACTCCAACAATTTATTTCCAACTCCAAGGCCTCTAAGTTTTTCTGATACCTCGGTATGGTCAATAATAATCATGGCATTTCCCGCTTTGGAATAGGTCATTTCTGCTAAGGTTTCATTTTCCACCTTATGTACGAATGAACCCTTATGATCTCTTGGCTGATGTTCTATTTTCATAAATTATTTATTTTGCAAAATCTCAATATCACTATAGGTTTTACCTCTATTCACAGAATATTTTCCTCTGATGTTTCGTTGTTTTTGTCCTTGGATATCAAGATTTAAATGTATTCGTATTCTCCTTTTCTTAAATTCAATTTTTGATTCTTTGCTTCTCCTAAAAACCCAACTTTCTCCAGCGTTTGTACTAATAGCATAGTGAACTTGCTCCGTAACTTGGTCTATTCCAAAAAAACAAATGGCAATTTCTGAATTTAGAAAAACTAGGTCATGGGGCGACATATGTGTTTGTGGAATCGGATGAATATTGGCCTTCCAGGATTTTGCTGCATCAGTACTTCTTAAAATTATACCCTGTTGGTCAAAATTTGATTTTGTTCCAATAATAAAAACAATGCTGTCGTTGAGCTTAAGCATTCCACTGGGAATAAAATCATAGGCGTTTTTAGCTCCATTTTCAGACTCCTTTTTAAAAACCCTTTGAAAGTCTTCCATAGAAACTAGCAAATTTAATTTTTGCCATTTTTCAGCATCGCTAGATTGGAATAATTGACCATTAAAATAGGCTTCTTCAATTTTTAGGTAGAGGCTGTCACTCACCTTTATTTGCTTGGTATTAGAAAAAACAATTTGGCTCGTGCTCTTATCTAGAAAGCTATTTCTTGAATTTGAATTAAAACAAATGGCGCTAAGGGAAAATATCAAAGAAATATATTTCATGAACAACAATGCAGTTTGGAATGCTCTAATTTAGGCCATTATTATCTTCCTTGCATGATTTTAGGAATTTAGCCCATCTTTGAAAGGAAAATAGTTCAATGAAAATTAATCCCATCTAAATACAGAGATGAGCAAAGCAAGAAAAATATTAATCCTCTATATAATCGTAAATCTGATCTTAATTTCCAGATATGTATATGATAGCCTTGTAATTAATTGTGAACCTTGTGCTGATGATTTACCATGCCCCCCATGTCAAAGTTCCTTCATTGAGCAGTTTTGGTACTTTTTCGGATTTTGGAATATACTAATGCTCACGGCGATATTGGTGGTTCGGAAAATGAATAAGCTTAGATATTAAAAATAGTAGGATTTAATTTGAATGCAGATTGATGGTTTGATAATGGGTTTTTATAGCTACAGCATTTTCGTAATTCTACATGGCCTTACTATACCTTTCTGAATAATAATTGTGGTGAAGTGAATTGTTTAATTCTGTTCATTTTCCACTTGCTACCTTGGAATAAAGCTACATTAAAATTCCATTTTTGGATTTTATTGGTTCAGGTAATTCAGTTTCACCAAGCATTTCCCTGAGATCTATTTCTATGGTTCTGCAAAGCGATAACATGGGAATATCACTGGCCATTCCTTGAAAGGGATTTTCTGAATAATCTCCAACAATTTCCATCACCATATAAATCCAACAAACCAAAATAGAAAGAGGAATACTAAACCAAACACCACTGGGATGTAAATGATAAAAAAGGGAAGACATAGCAAAGGGCAAGCAAAAGATGAATATCCCCACAAAATACTGACTCACATTGGCATATTGCCTTGGTAGTGGAAACTTTTTAATACGCTCACATTTACCTTGATGAATATAAAAATCATATAAAACCTTTTCCAATTCCATATGCTTAAAATCATCAATAATATTTTCCTTTCTTATGGATGCTAGATCTCGGCTTTGCTCATTAACTATTTGTGTAGCCGTGTTTTTATGATTTATCAACCTTTCATATTCTGTTTGGGGTAGATAGTGATTTAATTCCACTTTGGTTACTTCATCATCTACTAAACCAACACCAAATTTTTTGCGGATTTTACGTCCATAAACTCCTATCATTCCTTTTTGGTTGGCATGCTCCCAAGGAGTAATAACTAAAAGTTGAATACGAAGGGCATATAACCAAGCTATATGTCTGTATATCAATCGTTTTTTAACTTGTTGTATTTCTTCATTGGTTTTGGAATCTTCACAAAAATGATCGCTAACAAAACCATCTATATACATTCCCCAAGCTCTACTTGAATTTATTATGGCACCCCAAATTTTTCGAGCTTCCCACATTCTATCATAAGCGCTATTATTTTTAAAACCCAAATAAAAGGCCACTGCCGTACCCATAACAGATATAGGTAACCAAGGAAGCTCAATCTCTTTTAAATCTGTATAATAATAAAGAACAGTTACGATAGAAACCCACAGGCTAATCCAAACTAAATGGTGGAAGGTCCAGCCGATAATTCTAAAGGCACTTTGGTTTTTAACAGCTATCATATATTATTATTTAAGATTTTCCCACCAGGCTGTGGTTTTAGATGTAAACTCTACTAATTGGCCTATTTTCGGACTAATAGCCTCCATTTTTTTTGTTTTTGCTTCCTTGCTAAATCTTTCAATAGGATCTTTCCAATGATGCAGCGCTAAAGCAAAGCCAGCCCAGTGCACGGCCATAATTTTACTTACTCGAGCATCCATTGCGGCTTGTATACTTTCTTCGGGATGCATGTGTATTTGATGCCAATTTTCATTGTATTGTCCACATTCCATAAATCCGAAATCAAATGGGCCTAGTTTTTCGCCTATTATCTTAAAGTGCTCCCCATATCCGCCATCACCACTAAAATAGATATTTTGAAAAGGGCTTTTTATGACCCAACCTCCCCAAAGACATTTGGATTGATCTTTAATTCCTCTTCCTGAGGCATGACGGGTAGGAGTGTAGCTAATTTTTAAATCCTCAAATTCCTTTTCCTGCCACCAGTCAAATTCAGTGATTTTTTCTGTAGGAATTCCCCAGGATTCTAAATGCCTTCCCACACCAAGCCCCACATAATAGCTAGCTACTTTATCTTTTAATCTTTCAATACTTGCAAGATCTAGATGATCGTAATGATCATGAGTCATGAGAAGAATATCAATATTTGGAAAATCATCGATAAGCTCCAAACTATTTTCTGAAAACCGCTTGGTTTTAAATGGAGCAATAGGGGAGGCATTATCTCCCAACATAGGATCAATAAGAATGGTTTTCCCATTTATTCTCAAAAGGATAACAGAGTGTCCATACCAAATAAACTTAGGTTCCGAAGTGGGTTTTAAAAATTCTTCTTTTTCAAATACTTCAATTGGAATGGGCTTTTCTGGATATCTTCCTTCTTTTTCAAAAAACTGTTTGTACAGTATTTTGGGTAAATTATGAATGCCAACATCCACCCCTGTTTTTATTAAATTTTGGAAGCTGGCCTTTTGCCAATTTGGAGATTTGCTATATCTCGCCTTTAGTTCCTTCGTTATTTTACCTCCAAATTGTTTATGCCTCATCTTGTTTTTTAATTGCATTTTAAAAGCTAGCTGTTCTCAGCTAACAATAATAAGGAAATTGATATATTTTTAGCCTTTGCAAAAAACCCCTTATTTCTTTTTAAAGGAGAAAAAATTCAGCTTATGTGTGGATATGTAGGACAAGATAATTCCGATTTAAATACCCGTAGACTTCACTATATAGAAGAAAGTTTAAATGACTATGTTCCCATCTTTGAAAAAGCCGATTGGTTAATTCCTGAAGAAGATTTGAACTTTTTAAGACCCAAACCCATTTTGGCCAATCCTGTAGGAGGGATAGGGGACTTTTTCACTTTGGTATATAAGAAAGAGGATAGTCTGGTAAAAGATTGGTGTAAATTCGGTTCGCCTCTTCCTTGGGCAAAAGGCCAACCATATTTCAATGCCACCATTGAAAAAATTGAGAGCTATTTTGAGGATGAAAGCGATCGTCCTTTTGATAAGGAAGTGATGGAAAGTGTACAAGAAAGACCTTGTATTTTGTTTGTTGATCGTTTTTGGGAAAATCATCACAAGAATAGAAAAGACTATTTCAAATTTGAAAGAAGTGATAAGGGGCTGATACCCTTAGGAGGTTTTTATAAGGAGGTACAGGAAAAAGATAAGCGCTTCAATGCTTTTACTCTCATCACCAGAGATCCTCTGCCTGCCATAGAGTCTATAGGTCATCTACGATCACCCGTAATTTTAGACGATAGGTTGATCAGTCAATGGCTAAATCCTAAAATGAGTTTTGAAGAGCGCCTGGATATAATTGGCATGCCCCCAGTGAAAACAAAATTTGAAATAAACCAAGTAGCACCTTCCACCGTAACTCGGAGGATAAATGAAGGATTAGACTCCATAAAAACCATACAAAGCGAATGGTCTTTAGCTGAAGGATTTTAGCAATAATTTATCAACTATTTCAAATAATCTTCAAAATAGTCGCTAACCTTCTGCATTAGGTGGATTCTATCATAGCCTCTAACATTGTGTTTGTGCATAGGATAAACGAAATAGTCTAGCTGCTTTTTTTTCTTCACCGTTTCCTTAAGGTATATTTGGCTGTGTTGCCATAAAACCACATCGTCACTTGTACCGTGAATGATCATTAGCTTGCCATCAAGGCTATCAATATGATTTATCAAATTATTTGTTGAATATCCTTCTGGGTTTTGTTCTGGACTATCCATATATCTCTCTGTGTACATCACCTCATAATAAGACCAATCTATAACCGGTCCACCAGCTACACCTACCTTAAACACTCCTGGATATCTGCTCATGAGGCTCATGGTCATAAAACCTCCAAAACTCCAACCATGAATTCCAATCCTATCCGCATCCACATAGCTTTTTGATTTGAGATATTCTATTCCTTGCATTTGGTCTTCCATTTCCACAGTTCCCAATTGCCTAAAAGTATTTTGCTCCCAAGCCAAGCCTCTATTTCCAGATCCTCTATTGTCTAAAGTCCAAACAATATAACCCTGCTGTGCCATATATTGAAACCATAAATTACCACCGCCATTCCAGGTGTTTCTTATCATTTGAGCATGTGGTCCACCATACAAATAGACCAGCACTGGATAGCTTTTGGTACTGTCAAAATCATTTGGTAAATACATCCTACAATGCAAATTTCCACCGTCTTTGTCTTTTATATCTAAAAACCTCATTTCACCCAAGGCATAGTCTTCCAAGGGGTTTTCGGCTTGCAAAAGTTTGGTGCTTTTAAGATTTTCCATCTCTACTATTGAGCTTATTCTAGGCCTTTTGATATTGGAAAAATTATCGAGGAAATAATCAGCATTTGGACTAAGGCTAATTGAATGTGTTCCCTGGCCTTTGGTTAATCTTTTTATTTTGCCATCATCTAAATTTACAGAGTATAAATCTCGGTTTAAATCACTTTCTGCAGTGGAGGAAAAAAAGGCTTTGCTTCCGGAATTATTAAATCCATAAAAATTAATTAATTCCCAATTTCCTTTTGTTAAAGTCTTTAATAGCTGACCATCTGTAGAATATAAATAAAGGTGATTGAATCCACTTCTGCTGCTCTCCCAAATAAACTGTTCATCATTACCTTTAACAAAATGAACAGGCTGGAGGGGTTCAACATATTTGCTGCTTTTTTCTTCAAAAAGTAATTTTTCAAATTCGCCACTAGCAGCATTATATCGCTTCATTTCCATATGGTTCTGATCCCGGTTTAAATGGGCGATATAAATCTTTTCACTTTTGGGATCCCAGGCTATATTGGTTAAATATTGGCTATCCTGCGGGCCTGTTTGCATCATTTTATTTTCCCCGGTTTCTGTATGGTAAACATGGAGGCTAACTTTTTCCATTCTCTTTGTTCCCGCCATTGGGTATTTTATAAAGTCTACAGTGGCAGGTTTGTCATTCCAATTAACTATGGGATAGTCGGTAACAATACTTTCATCTTTTATATAATAAGCCAATTTTTTACCATCGGGACTCCAAAATATTCCATTTGTAATTCCGAATTCGCTCCTAGAAACGGTTTGACCACTAACAATTCCAGAGTTTAGATTTTCTGAAACAGGGATTACCTTATCACCTTTGAGCAGGAATAAATGATGATCTACTGTAAAGGCAATATAGTTTGTTTTTGGAGCAGTTTGGCGATTCTGTGCTCCTTGGGGTAGTTCCAAGCTATCTAATAATCTCAGCTTATTCTTGGATAGATCGAAAGCAAAGAGCTTTTTTCGGTATTCAAATTGAAATTCTGTTTCGGATTTCCAGTCTAGTCTTGGAAAACGTTTAAACTCCTGTGGAATAATGCTTTTGGATTCTTCATTAAAATCGCTTAAACTCAATACCTTTTTCGTCCTTTTGGGTTTTTGTGCATTAGCCATTAATAATAGGTTTTCTCCTTTATCTTTCTGGATATAAGAGAATTGAGATGAATTGGGAATCCAATGAAATTGCGACAAACTTTCTACCCTCAAATTTGTATAAGACCCTACAATAGCGTCTTTCATGCTGAGCATTTTATCTTGAGCAGAAAGAATGGCGGGGGAGGCCAAAAAGATAATAGGAAGAAATAGTTTAAACAGGCTTAGAGAGGAAAATGGTCGCATTTGTAGTTTCATCATTTGGAATTTGTTCTGAGGCAAATGTAACCAGACATTAGGAAATGGGCGGGGTGTTTTTGGAAATGGAGGTTGATAGTGAAAAGTTAATAGTTAAAAGTTAAGAGTGAAAAGTGAAAAGTTGGAAGTTAAGAGTGAAAAGTGAAAAGTTGGAAGTGAAAAGTGAAAAGTTAGAAGTTGGAAGTGAAATGTTGGAAGTGAAAAATATGTTGGGCGTGTGGGTCTTGGTTTTTTGTTTGATTTTCACTTAAAATTGAGATTATTTGCGAATGAGGGTGGAGTCCATTCATATTTTTAGAAGGATTTTGAATCAAAATCTTAAATTGTGGATTCAAGCAAATAAGTTGGAAAGCAAATGACAGAGATTGAATTATACTCTTTTTTTGAATCAAAAATTGATGAATATTTAAATTCATTTAAAACCGAGGATCCAAACCAGGCATCAGGTTTTAATATGATTAGCCCCCTCATGGGGGACCCCAAAAAGGACAGTTTTGAAGTACAACTTTCATCCTGTATTAAATATTTTTTGGACCCAATCGAAAATCACAATCAAGGGAGTGAGTTTTTACGCATTTTTCTAAAAAGTATTGGAAAAATGGATAAGGAACTTTGTCAAGAGCAACCAACTGTGGTTTTAGAAAAAAAAATGAAAGGAAGACGTATAGATATTAGTTTAAGCTGGCCTAAATTTCAAATAGGCATGGAGTTTAAAATTTGGACAAAGGATAGTAAAAATCAAATTCAGAATTATCTGAATTATTACCAAGAAAAGAAAACGGACTTTCTATTGCTTTATATTAACCCATATGGCTCTGTGCCCGAAAATTTCACCACAGAAGATAGCCAAGTAAAAGGGAATCTTAGGGTTTTAAGTATTGAAGGTTGGCTAATTGAATTGGTTAAGAAATGGAGTGATTATGTACTTGATAAGGATCAGAAAGTGAGTTTTTTTCTTCAAGAATTTCTGGATTTCCTTCAAAAAAAATTTCAAAATAAGGAGAATGAAATTAAAGTTGAAATAAAAAATATAATTGCTAAATATCCGAAGGAGGTTGAAAATTTGATCCAAACAAATCTTGGCGATATTGGAGGAAAAAAGAGTGAGAAGATTAAAATTATAGAAGATATTTATGAAAGTTTAGTATTTACAATGCGTAATCGTAGTGAAAAATCAAGAAGATTCTTGATGGGAAGGGAATTGGGGCAGAGTATTTCAAAAAGAAAAAATGGTAAGAGAAGGGGAACGTTTCAAATAAAATTTGATGGATTTAAAATTAATAAGACCATTAATTCACTAACTCATGTTTTAGAGAAAGTAGAGGTTTTTAAAGGTGATGATGATTCTAGCCCTCCTCGTAAAGTAACAAAGCACTTACCTCATACCGCCACAACTGTTGAATTAAATATGGAAATAGAATCTTTAATAAAAAACCTTTTTTAAGCTCTAGCCTGGTGTTAATTGGAATTACCTTTTTATAACTAAAAAGCCTTAATTCCACGAACCTTTAGGTTTTGGTTTTTAAAACTATATTCTGCAGAACCGCTAAAGAAGCTGAAATTAAAGGCTACCATTCCACTATGTTCGGTACTGCTCCAATATTTGGCAGTTGTAGCAAGAATGGTATGTCCTCCTGCCCTCAGAGCCTTATTGGTTAAAAAACGATTATAATATATTAGTCCAAGTTCGTCAATAGATGGTAGGTACCAGTCTGGTCCTAGTCCTTGGACCGTTAATCCAATTGGACTAGTACCTAGCAAAGCACTATTATAAATTCCGTCTTCAGTTCTGCTTGCCCCAGTTATACTTCCAGGTTCTTGCCAGATGCTATTGCTTTCTGATTTATTCACCACCAAGCCGTGTTGTTTACCAGTTCCGTCTTTATATAAATAAAAGACAATACCGCCAAGGGTGTCTTGGCCAAGATAAAATGGATCTTCCTGAATTGAGTTTTTTGTTATGAAACCCATATTGGATATTGAGGTAGAATCTAATTGGGTGATGTTGTTATGGTTATTCCAGTTTGCGGTATCTAATGTGCTAATCCCAATAGCTACAGAATTACTGAAAAGTGGATCCAATTCAATGAATTGATCTAATTTATTGTTCCAATTAGCTGTGTCTGAAGATGATATTGAATTAGCCAAAGAGTTTAAGAAAATAGGGTCTGATTCCGAATTGACATCTAGTTTGTTATTCCAATTAGAGGTGTCTGTAGCAGAGATTCCATTGGCAATTGAACTTGAGAACCAGGGGTCTAATTCATTAAAATTTATGGAGTTAGAATTCCAATTTGCTGTGTCAATGGCAGTAATACCGCTTGCAATAGAAACTGTGAAAAGAGGGTCGGTTTCGATATATTGGTCCAATTTATCATTCCAATAGGAAGTGTCGGAGGGACTTAAACTTGATGCCAAGGAGCTGGTGAAATTAGGGTCTTGTTCAATAAAATTGTCCAATTTTCCATTCCAGTTACTAGTATCATTCGCGGAAATCCCACTGGCAATAGAAGCCCCAAAAACTGGATCAATTTCGCTAATACTACCTGCTTTTTTAGCGTAAAGGGCATATGGAACACTCATGAATTGGGAAATCCCACTAATACTATATGAGGTACCGCCATTTGGGTCAATTTCTGTTTTAATAAAATATTCATCGCTTCCCCAATTAATACCTATAAATCCTCCGCTAACGATGGTTCCGCTGCCAATTTCCAGGCTTATTAATCCATTCAAATTGGTAATCGTATTTTGTGTTTCAATGTATACCGCAGTTCCAGTTATGCTTCCCTTTAGTATGCTTATTCTCATTCCAACATTTTGTTGACTTATCAACTGTCCATTAGCATCCCTTAAAACAGCTTGATAAGAAATTTTTTCTGGAGCTTGGCCAAAAGAATAGATAGATACGAACAATAGAAAGCCAATAATATATTTAAAACTCATACCTTAATTTTTAATGACTTTGAAAGATTTTAGAATTTGACCCTTCTTTAATATTCTTAAATAATAGCTTGCTTTGGGAAATGAAACCATAGAAATCGTGGTATTCTTAGAAACAATAATTTCGGTTTTCAGTAATTTTCCATTTAAATCAATTAACTGATAGGAACAACTATCATCTAAATCCATTTTCAAGGTTAAATTTTTTGAGCTTGGATTTGGAAAAATCTCAGCATTGAAACTTATTTCAAATTCCTCTATACTTATAGGATTTGATATTTCAAAGGCTTGTTGATTTCCTTGTATCAGGCTTGTGGTTCCTGATGCTAGACTGGTAAACACCACTTGTCCAATAGAGTAGGAAACAGACCCGTTAAATCCAGAAGCATCGCCGCCTGTAGCTGTTGGGCTGTTTTGGGCATGGGAAAAATTAAGCCCAATTACAAGAAAATGACAATAGAGAAAATAGATTTTAATATTTTTCATGATTTCGAATGGAATTAAGGATCCAGTAAATAGGAGTTAAAAATCAAATTCTGCTTGTAAACATTTATCAAACCTGAATTTGGATTATAAGTCAGACTATCTGCATTGCCACTAAATGTAACATCAATTATAGTAGCATCCGTACTAATATTTAGGGATAAGTCTCTCCATCTGATATCCTCCCTAATTTGATCATAGTTCAATTGGATCAGCAGGGTATTTCCAATTAATGTATCCTTCTTTACCACCTCTCGAGTACAATACCTATATTCCATCCATTCTCGCGCTGTAGTAAACCATATTCGATCTCCAGAAATGTTGTGAAGGCTATCAATAAAATTGGTGAAGACCGTAGAAGAAAAATTATCTGCATGAGTGCCAACCCTATAAAATTTATTGTCTATAGGGCTAGAATTATCTACCATATTTTTAAAATGACTTATAAAACCATTTATATGAGCTTGGTCTGACCAATTGTGAAGAAAACCTCTTTTTAATTGTATTAAACCAGAATCTGGAGAAACTATATTAGACACAGTTCCAACTTGTACACTAGCTGGAAATGCAGGTTTATATGGATCATTGCCTGAGCTAGATGAAACTAAAAAGCCTAATTCATCAGCATGTGGAACAAAGTTGGTATAATTGGAAGGGACAACAAAACAATTAATGGTATAATTAATATTGTTAAAGTATAATTCATTAAGGGTAAGAATATCCTCCTTATAGCCAATAATATTTATACCATTTGAATTTATCAAATCTACATGTCTATTACTATGATTCATCACATCCCAGCCTGAGGAAATTAAGGTGGAATATTCCGCATAGATCATACCCGTGCCAGAGTTTTGGCCAATTTCTATGCCCGAAAAAGTATAGCCATTGATAGCTGTAGCAGCTGTATAGTTATGATTTAAACCGGTTCCATCGGTATAATGAAAATTGCTTAAAATAGACTCCATTAACAAACATTGTGATTTGTTATCGTCTATCTCAAAATTAAATATACCTTCTTTATTATATTTTATTTCGGCAAAGTCAGAGCTTGCCGAATTTGGTGTATTTGAAAAGGTTACCGTAATGGTAACACTATCAGGTGGAAGTGGTTTTTTCCTTGATGCAATAATTACCTGGATCATTGGGTTTTGGCAAATTCCTATAAAAGGAAGAAGGGTAAAGATTAGAAAAATCAACTTTTTCATAATACTATTTTAATACTGATGATTCTTCTATTATAATGGCCGATATATAGGAATTAAAGGCACTACCAGCTTTTTTAAATTGCAGACTTATTGATCCATCAACAGACTGAACATTATACTCATAGCTTATAGATGGGTCTGAATGCCATTCATTCGCGGAACTACCATAATTATTATACAATGGGTCAATAAGATGTTCGATACCATTATTCGCTGTCCAAGAAGTAGCAAGATTTACAGAGCTTGAAGCTGCAATAATGTAAATTTGATAGTATTTTGAGTCATCGAGATTATCAAATCTGATTTCCACTTCGTTTGATCTTAGTTCCCAACCACCTCTATAAATTTCCGTATTAAAAACCCCTCCCAGATCTGGATTTGAAGGGTAAAGGTTTGGGGTGGCGGATTGCCATGAAGTAGTGTTGGTAAAGCTCAAACTTGTTTGTTGATTATTACTGTCTAATAATCCTCCACTGTTAAACCCATTTGCAGTTTGTAGTTCTGAATTTAATGGATTGATCTTATTCCAGCCATTTTCAGGAATTGAACTACCGTATTGACTATTTAGATCAATTCGCCACTGTTGCAAAACTGAATATGGACCATCATTTGAAGAACTGCCAAATGCTTGATTTTTCCAGGTCCCGTTGATTAACTTTTGAGCCTTTAATTCACCATTTATTATGGTTAATCTCCAATTTCCATTTTCACCAGCTTCATTGTCACCCTCTGTAAGTTCAATTCCCCCCTTTGCAACAAGATCACTAAAGGTTTTTTCACCAAGCACAGTTTGGTCTGTAGATAGCTTTAGCCCATTGTTGCTGAAGACAGGGTCAGTTTCATTTCCTCCAGTACCGGCCTTCATCATTCCTGCATCTATAATATAAAAAGTGTCTTGTGCAGTTCTTACCATTGCAGCTGCAGCATCGATCGATATGGAACTTACCTCATTTCCTTCAGAATTGAAGAGTTTTACAGCACTAGCATCAAGGGTTATTGTGCCCGTATTTCTACTTTGGAAATAAAAATACTCCTCATTAATTGAACTGTTTAATCCACTTGGGATACTGATTAGAAAATTGCTGGTGCCTGAATTATACAAGGTGCTGTTGGCGTCAGAATCTAACAAATTGCGACCTGCTGTTAACTCTATATGAACAGGATATCGGTAGCCATCAATTGCAGCTTGTAAAACAGAGTCTTGTGTTTCACTTTGAGACAAGTTACTGTCAATTCTAGATGATAATATAGAATCTTTGAGGCCAATCCAATTATATATTGGGATGGTATCCAAATTAAGGCTGTCAATTCTTATGCCCGTCAAACTATCGCGAACGGAAAAATAATTAGAAATACTGTCCAACCTGATTGTCAAACTTTGGATTTCAAGGTTGGTACCACTATTTCCCAATTCACTTTTTAGTATTCCACCGACCCTGCCATTTGGTAGTCTAACAAGGATTAGCGTATCAGAAGCAGATAAAAAAGACAAGCTAAGGCTATCTCTTACTTGAAGGGAAGGAATGGATTTTGAAAAAGGTTCGGAGGGTGGATATTGGCCGAATGAATGTAGCACAAAGAAAAATCCTAATAAAAATAACACTTTTTTAATCATCATTTTGCAATTAAAAATTTTATCAAACTATATTTCAAAGCAGGATTTAAAATCTCGATCTTAGAAAATTAAATCAATTAAGTGGTAGGTTTTAGAACTTTAGAAGATTGGTATTCAATCTGATGCCCTTTTTAATAAGAGCCCTAAAAAAACCACCTTGTTATCAGTTTGATTGTAAAGAAATTGGGTCATATTTCCACCAACGAAAATAGTGTTTTCCAAAGAATAAGGGGTTTAGTTAAGGAATAAAATTAAGTTTAATAGCCTTATTAATTCTTGAAAAAACTATTCGGTTTTTTGTCAGGAATCCCTCAATAAGGAGTTACCCATCACATAGCTTTGAATTATTGCAGTTTTAGGAATTAATAAATTTCCTCAAAAATCCACAACCTTCTCAATAAAAGCCTTCAATAAATCAACTTGATCCTTACCCAAACTTTCTCCAAATTTTCCGGCTTTATAGGCGCTTAGCATAAAAATTATGGCTAGGGGAAGCCCCCAAAGGAATGGCGAATATTCGTTAAGCATATATTTTGAAAAACCATAGGCTGAAGCCCCTAATCCTGCAACTCCAACGGAAAAATAAACCAGCATAAAAAGTGTCCAAACAGGAGGCCGAGGTCCTATTAAACCGGCAACGATGGTTTTGCCTTCCTCATTTTCATCTGCTTCCACTCTAAAATTTAGTTGCGGAGACCAATAATGTAATTCTTCGCCAACTATGCTAAGGATAATATGGTTGGATACCATCTTTGCCTTTATATGATCTGGTGTCTCTCTTAGCAACAACTGAATCTTATCCATAATTTCCTCTGGACTTTTGGAGACCCTAAGTTTAAATCTAGGTCGAATTTGGGTAATTGTTTTTTCCATTTTTTTTTTAATGAAAAGGTAAAAGGTAATAGTGAAAAACTAAAAGTTAAAAGTGAAAAACTAATAGTGAAAAGCTAAAAGGTAAAAACTAAAAGGTAAAAGTGAAAAACTAAAAGTGAAAAGTTAATAGTAAAATTTTAGAAGTTAAAAATATGGAGGTGTGTGTGGAGCTTGGTTGAATATTTATAGTGAAAAACTCAAAATTAGTAGTTGGTTGCTAGTAGGTTGGGGTGAATTTTAGGTTGAAAATTTTTGCTGTAGATCAGGGTTTTGTTTTAAATTGTGTTCGTTTAGGATTCCCGATAATTTTTAACCATTAATTCAAATTAAAAATATGTCGGGTTCAGTTTTAAGGCTTAAGAGTTAGGCATTTTCGATTGAGGTTGTAAATGTTGTGAGATTACTTCAAAAGGAAAAACGAGAATATGTTCTTTCCAAACAATTAATTCGCTCAGGAACGGCAATTGGAGCGCTGATTGCAGAAGCAGAATTTGGTCAAAGTAAGGCGGATTTTATTCATAAAATGTATATAGCACTCAAGGAAGCGAATGAAACTCGGTATTGGCTAAACCTGCTTTATGATACCCAATTTATTGAAAAATCAATTTACCAATCAAGAGTGAAGGAATGTACCGAACTTGTTAAATTATTGGTGTCAACCATTAAGACATCGAAGCAAAACCTTAGGTAGAGTGGTTAGGTGGGAGCTGATTGTTAGTAGTGAAAAATTAGTAGTGAAAAGTTATTAGTTAAAAGTGAAAAGTTGGAATCTGGAGGGGTGTGAATTTGAATTTAACAGTTAAAAGTTAAAAGTGAAAAGTGAAAAGTTGGAATCTGGAGGGGTGTGAATTTGAAGTTAACAGTTAAAAGTGAAAAGTGAAAAGTTGGAAGTTGAAAGTTGAAATCTGGAGGGGTGTAAAATTGAAGTTAACAGTTAAAAACTAAAAACTAAAAGTTAAAAGTGGATGGTTGAATGTTAAAAGGTCGAAACTATGGTGAATAAACTAGAAGGTGAATACTAAAAGTTAGCAGGAATTGGAAACCTCGAAAACCACTTTTTGGAAGAATAATATCCCATTGAAAAAAAAGAAACCAAAGCATTAAACCCAAAAATTAAAAATATTCAGCACAAACCACAAACCACTTTCCACTATACAATAACCCCAAACCACTTCCCACTTTTAACTTTTAACTTTTCACTCCCAACTCCCAACCCCCAACTCCCCACTAACCACAAACCACAAACCACCTCCCACTTTTCACTTTTAACTTTTAACTTTTCACTCCCAACTCCCCACAAACTATTTCCCACTTTTAACTTTTCACTTTTATCTATTCACCTCCCAACTCCCCACAAACCACAAACCACTTCCCACTTTTAACTTTTAACTTTTCACATAAAATCAACTCACTTCCCAATACACCTCATAGGGGGTTTTCATAAGGCCTCAACACGCTTGTAGTCTACGATTTTGCGTCTAATAGTGCGCAACAAACCGGCAGCAGGTGCCAGTTTTGGCGTTTTGTAGCGCATCAAATAAGCAACACTAAAGAACGATAAAACGAAGGTAATTCTTTTTTGTAAATGCTTCGTTTTGGTGGTCAATTTTGGATCGGGTAGAAGGCTTTAGGTTTTGTGCGGAGACACCTAAATTCGTGGTGTTTGGATAGACCTGAATGTCTTTCTACTAGTTCCGAATAGAACATTAAAAGTTTTTATGCCTTTAAGAAAAGGGTTTCATAGCAGATTAGGCATATTTATTTGGCCTTTATTTTTTTTACAATCAGTCTTTAATGGTATTTGGGTTTGCTACTTTGGCAAGAGGTACTTAAATCCTAAAATACACCAAATGCTTACAAAGATGGTGTACAGCGCAAAAGTGATTTGTGGCCATCCAGTAAAACCTTCAATCAGGTTTAAAGATGGTAAAACAAGGGCAAGTTCTGTGAGAAGAAAGAAAAACCAGTAAAAAAATATCAATTTGTTAAATCCTAAAATGCGATCCTTGAGAGCATCCCAAATGAGGGGGGTAAAGATGCCCAAAAATATAAAGTGTAAGTAAGCGATGAGGATAAAGCGACTATCCACCACTACATTGGCAATTGGCGGAAAAGAACCGAAAAGCTGGAATACCCATTTTAAGGAAAGCATGACTAATATTAGATGGAAATGTGAAAATGACTTTTTTATGAAGATGGGCTTTAATAGGGTGAAGCCTGCCCAAAGCTGTAGTATGGATCCAGCTGCAGCAAGCATGTTTATCCACCAAGAATTAAAAGAATAATCAAGCTTATGAAACCATGTGAGCACGGTGCCTAAAAGCATAAAAATGTAGAAGAGCGTAGGCTTGTTTGGCGTGAGACCAAGCTTCTTGATGATATAGGCCAGAATGAAAAAGAAAAAAGCACCATTGTACAGAAAGTGGAGGTAAAATAAAATAGCCTGATCATACCATGGTGAGTTTTGCATATGGTTGGCCATTAATGGTCCGAGGCTATAAGGGCCTATAGAAGCCAGGTAGAATAGAATCACCCCTGTTTGCACCAATTTTCCTGATACACCATGGCCACGACTTAGGTTGAAAATTTTGAAAAGTAAAACGTAGGTGAGCCAAAGATGCAGTGTTGAAAAAGCAATGGATATGGCTGCATATCCGTGAAAAGGAAAAGAAAGAAGCATGCCTACTACGGCTATTGCCATGACGTAAAAAATCCGTTTGTGAGTTTTTGGTATTTCAATATTCCACTGCTGGTATAACAGTAAAACCAAAGCCGGTAAAAGCCAACCCAGCAGCATAGTGTGTGAGTGTGCATGAAGCATGAATTTAAAATTGAAAGGCAGGGGCCAGGCAAAATACAGACGCAAAACAATGCCCAAAACAGCTGCTATTAATCCCAGTAAGATGGTGATTTTCCAAAGGGTGTTGTTATTGCTCAACATGTGATGATTTGTATTTTCCAAACATAAGCACGGCAAATGAGACAAAAAACATCAGCATAAAAACAACCTGGAAAAGCCCTGTCCATTTGCGTAGCGGCCAGTTGACTGAATAATCTGCGCATAGGCGCAGCAATAGCAAAACATGTGTAGCCCATACTGGGATGTACAGTATTTTGTGGAAGGGCGTTTTATGTATTTTAAGCAATGCTGGAAATATAATGGGTGCATGGGCATATATCATAGAAAAGGCAAAGCCGATAAAAAAGGCATGGAGCACAGCATCATAGTGATAAAAGGTTTGTAAAGGCAATGCCATCAATACTCCGCTGATCATAAGCCATACAAAACCACTGTAAAGTGTGCTTCCTGTAAAATAGAAAAAGCCGGACTTACTGAGGTTTTTGGTAGCCATGTCAAACTTAAGGAGCCAAAAACCTGTGGCTGCGATCAATATTCCCGAAATATGGTAGATGCCCCAATGAAAGGGAATGGCTTGTGCGGCAAACAGCAAAATGAAGAAAAGAAGCAACAGCGGTTTGGCCCACTTTGGCGTGGCAATAAACTTGCTCAGCTCCAGTCGCTCGGCTACTATAGTATACAGCAAAAACAAGATGAGCCAAATACTGGCAGCTGCAAAATCTTTGCCCGTGGCCAAAACAATACCCGAGGTCATCCAGGCTAGGCCACTGAGGGTGAGCGCTAGTAGAAAAACTTCTTTGTGGCGAAGCCATTGTATAAAATATAATGTGGCGAGCAAAAGTGCTGAAAGCCCTTGAACGGCAAAACCTACAGTTGTTATTTCCAAAAACACCAGAGCCACCGAAACAATGCTAAGCAATGGGATGGAAAGCCAACGCCTGTTTTTTAGAATCAACGTGCGCTCAAAACAGATAAGCGTACCAAAAAGCCCGGACACCATATAAAACCCGTGCTTAGCTGCAACTTCAGGTATGGGCAGTTTCCAGCCCACGTGACCTATGGCGGAGTAAAATGCCAATATCAGCAAAGCAGGTATGATAAAAAGCAGGTGATGCTTTTTCATCGATTGGGGTTTTAGTTATTTCCTCAAAGGAATCAAAAATCCTTCTTACGGGCTTTGCGTAGTAGAAATCCCAGTGGAATACTAATCCATAGCAGGTAAGCTCCACCAATAATAAGACTGCCGCTAAGTGTACCAAAAAACTTTTCGAATACAGCTCCTGTGTAGCCCATTAGTGCACTATAGTCCAACTGAAAGATCAAAAGTACACGACCCATATCTACAGGATTGAGAAGTGTTAGACCCAGTGCCAATCGTTCTATGGGGAACCCTTCCAAGGCTATAAAGGTGACAAGGAATATTCCATCATAAATAACTGCCAGGAGCAGCCAGATAAACAATCCCAATCCAAAGCCCTTTAGGCGATTTTCATTAGCCAACACCAGCCAGCTGGCCAGTATGCTGAAGATTACTGTAAGCAAAATAGAAATGGCAGTGAGCATCAGCCATTGGGCGCTTATAATTTGCGGAACATCATAAAATGCCAATGGTATTAAAATGCCCAGAGCCACGCTTACGCTAAGGGCAGCACTAAGCCCCAACACATATCCACCAAAAATGCTTTTGCGTGAAATAGGCTGAGCGAGCAATATTTCTACATAATCGCGTACCTGGTACATATACATCATACCGTAAATCATACTTATAAGTGGTACTAATAGAATCACCACATTCATGAGGCTTACTACAACTTTGGCGCTGTCGCCACTCAGGTACAATAGCCCTCCACAAGTGAGAATGAAGAACAGCAGATAAACGATAGTCCAGCGGCTGCGAATAAGATCGAGGAAGCAATATTTGAAAACCTTTATCATGGCTATGATGCTTTTTTGAGGGTTAGCAATTGAGCAATAGCATGCTCGGTACTAGGTGTATTGGTTTTTTGCAAAAGCTCCAGTTGTGAGCCTTGGTAGTACACTTTTCCATCCAGCAAAAACACAATTTCATCTGCCAACTCTTCTACAATATCCATAATGTGAGTGGTAAGTAAAATGATTTTTCCGGCTCCCTGCTCTTTTCGTATCCAATCTTTCAGTGCAATAAGTGCCACGGGGTCAAGCCCAATAGTAGGTTCGTCCAGCACAATAGTTTGGGTATCGTACATCAGCGCGCTCACCAGGTTTACTTTTTGGCGCATTCCGCCCGATAAGGCTCTAAGCTTTTTATCTGCAAATTCATTGGCGCCAAAGGCAGTCATCAGTTCGGCCTTGCGGGTGGCTTTTCCTCTTATATTTTCAATAAAATCAAGGAATTCATTCACACTTAGATTTTCGGGGAAGCGTGCTATTTGCGGCAGATAAGCGATATTGTTTCGGTACTCGTTTCCTTTTTTGATTTGGCCATCAATTAGTATTTGGCCACCCGTAGGGTGTACCATTCCCATTAGTGATTTTATGAGGGTGGTTTTACCAGAGCCATTTGGCCCCAAAATGGCAAATATGCCGGATTGGTCAAACTTTAGGTCTATGCCGTGCAACACATGTTGTTTGCCAAATTTTTTCTGAATATTTTTAAACTCAATCATGGTTGTATGTGGGTTTCATTAATGGTTGTTCATCAATGAGGTTGGTGGGGGTAACTGCGGGAGCTACTTTTTCTGCAAAATTGAGTACCTCAATAAATGAACTCCTCAGCAGAATTATACTTTCATCAATGCGGGAAACCAGGTACGAGAAAAGATTTACCGGGCGGTGTGGCACATCTCCAAGCCCGTCTTTATCAAGGTCATAACCTTCGTAATTATCCCAATAATTGCGGAGGTAGGTGTTATGATCTTTTTTGGCATCGGTGGCCACATCAAAGCTGTTGGCTACAAAGTTGTTTTGCGAAAGCTCATTATCCATTGAGCTACCGCGCATGCGTAGGGCCCAGCCATTGCCTTCAAAAGTATTTTCTGTAAAAGCCACACGGCTACTGCCTTCGCTAAAAATGCCAGTTGTGTTTTTTTCAAAGAGGTTTCCCTCAATCTTACTGTCATATATTTCTTTGAGCAATAGACCATAGGAGGCACGTCCCCAGTTTTCCAGGAAGTGATTCTCTACCATAGCGATATGATCGCTAAACATCACGGCTACTCCGGCACCATTGTCAGTAAAGGTGTTTTGCTCATACAAATCATCATTGCTAAACATAAAGTGCAGGCCATAGCGCAGGTTATGACGACTCATATTACCTGAGATGGTGGAATTATCAGTAAACTCCAGATAAATTCCATCACGATGATGCTCCACCATATTATTGGCAATTGTCATGCTATCGCAGTACCACAGGTGTATGGCATTGGCAGAGGAGTGTTCCTGCTCGGCATTGCCGGTTATGTTATTTTCTGCTATGTGTCCGTTTTTTGATTTGGTACAAAAAATAGCAAAAAAGCAATCGCGTATAGTGTTCTCGGTAAGGGTAAAGTGTGAGGCATAATCTACCCAAATAGCTGCCAAATCCTTGGTGTAGCTTTTTTCTACATTGAGTAGGGTAAAGCCTGAAATGGTCACAGAATCTGCCCGCACTTCAAAAATGCCGGCATTTTTTCCCGCAATGATATTTACAACTCCACAGGCAATTAGGGTAAGTGGTTTGTTGATTATGATAGCACTGGTGTGGGTGTAGTCTCCAGGGTTTACACAGATGGTATCAAAAGGGCTGGCACCCTCAATAGCTTGAGAAATGGAGGCGACCGCCTGAGAGGAACCCACTTCCCACTCTTTGGCCATAGCGGCCACACTCCAGCCCAGTACTATGAGGATAACAACCAAATATCTGTTCATAGTGCCGGTAATTTCTCCAAACCCTGATATACTTCCGCGTATGGATAAACTGCACCTTCATTACCCTTTACTAACTCATCTGCTGCAACCCTATTAGGCACAGCGGTAAGGTACATTCCCATTGGGCTTGGAAGATTTTTACTTCTCACTATCCAGCATACCTCTGCCGGGATAAGTTTTTTAGGATGGTTGTAATCGGTTACTAACACCTGCTGCCACTCCTCGGTATGTTCATGTTTGTAGTTGATCATACATTCGATAGCATCAAAACTGTAGGTTTTGCCTTTGCTGCTCACTAGTTGAGCTGCATATCGTTCATCTACAATGCTCATCCGGCAATAGTCACAGGCTTGTTTGCCATACTCTATTGGCTTTGCCTGACGGTTACAGCCGAACAGTCCAAAACTTACTACTGTAATCAAAAGAACTAGGTATTTCATGATGTTGTGGGTTTTTATACTCGCTCATCAGGCGAGGTGGGCTTTCTGTTTTTTAAAAAAAAGGGAAGAAAGCTTACCCCGTGTTTTATGTATTAGCTTCTTGCGGTCTTTCGTTTTATCCACCAAGCTACAAATGCGAGAAACATTGATATTCCCATAAAAATACCACCGGTACCGGGATAAGAAATAGCATTGAAATTCAAAAGCATTTTAGAACCAAAAAGAGGTGGCTGGTAACTCATTCCGGGCACTTTTATAGGAGCTGTAGGGCTAAGGTTGTGACCGTAATCATATTCCCATAAGTAAAAGTCATAAATACCCAGGGCAGCCAGTAATAAGAAAACCACTGCCCATGCAAGGTATAGCCCTGATTTGTTGACAAAAGCAGCAATCAAGCCTAAAAGTCCTAAAGCACCCACTACCCAAGGGAAGTAGGTGAGCTCGGGGATGCTATCTGGCTCAATGTGTTTCATGCCTACATAGTGATTCAGAATATTGATATTTTGTAGGGTTCCGGGAGAGTCTCCAGTTATCTTATTTATCCAGATGTACATAGTTACACCATCAGGGTATTGAGGGGCTATTAATGTAATTCTCCAAAGTGGGTAGAAGAACAACATCATCAGGCAGGCTACTGCCAGAATGGTGATTATTCGAGGGGCGGTTTTCATATTTGTGGGTTTTTGAAAAAAAATTGTGTAAGTGTGGGGCTGTCTTTTATTATTAAAAAAAGCACTATTCCTAACTATTTAAGACAGCCCCATACACAGATACAATTACTTATTAATCACCAGTAGTGGCCAATACTTCTGGCGCTTGCCCTTTGGCAGAGACTCTAAGGTATCCTTGCATTTCCTGATGTAAAGCTGAGCAGAAGTCTGTACAGTAGAATGGATAAATACCAGGTTTCAAAGGTTCCCAAAGCAGGGTTTCGGTTTGCCCAGGCATAATCAAGAGTTCAGCATTTTGCGCACCCAGTACAGAGAATCCATGTGGTACATCCCAGTCTTGCTCAAGGTTGGTTACGTGGAAGTACACCTTGTCACCAGCCTCAATGCCTTCAATATTATCAGGAGCGAAGTGGCTGCGGATTGTAGTCATGTATACATGTACCTCATTTCCATTTTTCTCTACACGTGCCTCACTTTCACTTTTTGTAACATGAGGGTGTTCATTTTCTTCTAGAGGATAAATCTTTTTACTACGCTTCATTACAATATCAGCGGCAATAGCTTGAGCATAGTGCGGTTCACCAATAGTTGGGAAATCAAGAATCAACTCCATTTTATCTCCACTGATGTCATACAGCTGAGCAGAGTGTGCCAACTCCGGGCCAGTAGGCAGGTAGCGGTCTTTGGTAATTTTATTAAGGGCTACCATGTATTTTCCCCATGGTTCTTTGCTGTCTCCTCCTGGAATCATTAAGTGACCAACAGAGTAGTAGGTAGGTACACGATCTAATACTTCCCAGGTGCCGAGTTTCCATTTTACTACCTCACTACTGATAAAGAAAGTGGTGTAGGCATTTCCTTGTCCATCAAATTCAGTGTGCAACGGCCCGAGACCTCCACTTTCAACAGTACCGGCTGCTACTTCTTCAAAATTCAGTACGGGTATTCCGTAAGCTTCATCAGCAAAAGATTTGTTTTCTATAGCCTGAATCATTTTATCAAAGCTGTGCACAGTAAGGTTTGCATTGAGCTTACCATTACCAATGATGTAAGAACCCGTAGGATCCACATCTACTCCATGTGGAGATTTTGGTGTAGGTAGGAAGTACACTACTCCGGGACATTCAGTGGGGTCAAGAACTCGTACTTTTTTCTTTGTAATAGTTTCTGCCAAGTGCTTTTTCTCATCATATCTGTTAATAAGATACTCAGAATCCATTTCCTTGAATTTTCCTTGCTCAATGTACTCCTGAGCTTTTTTCCAGTTAATAGCTGCTATGTAATCCTTATCATTCTGAGAAGCATTCACCTCTTTTAAGGTGTGAGATTCTTCAGTGTTATATGTAGTGAAGAACATCCATCCGTGAGATTTTCCTTTACCACCGTGAGCCAGGTCATAGTCAAAACCAGGCATCAATACTTGAAAGTCGATATCCATATGCCCATGTTCAGGATCAACAGAAATAAAAGACAAAGCACCTTTAAACTTACCTTTATACTCTGCAATCGCCATGTCGCGTTGTGGAATAGGTACACTAAAACGGGTACCAGCAACCACATATTCGCTGTTTTCGGTAGTAAATGGAGAACTGTGGTTACCACCAGCATTGGGCAACTCAATTATTTCAGCAGTCTCAAAGGTGCTAAGGTCGATACGTGCCACACGCGGGGTATTGTTCCCGTTGATAAAAAGGTATTTACCATCAGGCTTACCGTTGGTTTGAGAAAGCTCAGGATGGTGAGCGTCATCCCATGGAATAAAGCCGTGGCTGGTTTCTAATAGAGGTTTGGTTTCTTCATTAAAGCCATAGCCTTTTTCACCATCTACGGAAAATACGGGGATAACCTTTAGCAGGCGGCCAGAAGGCAAACCGTACACACTTACCTGGCCGCTAAAGCCACCAGACATGAAGGAGTAAAATTCGTCATATTCACCAGGGGCAACATATACTTTTTCGGCTGCGCTTGATTTATTGATCGCTCCTGTTTTTTGCGCACCATCATTGTTGTTTGTGCAAGCTGGCAAAACCAATATGGCTGCAGCAGCCAATACACTCAGTTGTTTTAAGGGATTCATTGTTTATCTGTTTTTGGTTCTATTAAAGCGTTCTGAAATATTCCAGAATTTTCCTGGCATCTTCTTCCTGAATGTTTTGATCGGCCATGATTGCACCGTTAGCTTCGGCTAGTACTTGCTTAGCAATTGGATCTTTTTGAACCATTTCGGTTGGGTTCATTATCATGTTCATCACCCACTCGGGGGTTCTACGGTTAAGGATATCTTTTGGAGCGGGTCCAATGTATTTTTTGTCGGGTTTATGGCAGGCCGCACAGTTTTTGTCAAACAAAGCCTTTCCTTCGGCTACCATACCCTGATCGATAGTTTCGGCAAGAGTTACCTCTTTTACTGGTCCTATACCTTTGCTGGTCATAGGATCTGCTTTTACTTTGGCTTCTTCCATTTTCTTTTCGTGGGCAATTACATCTGGAGTTTTTACAGTTTTTCTGGGTTCATCGCCACCGCCACATGCCGTTATTGCCAACAGAAGTGCTCCTGCGATGATGGTTGTTACTTTTTTCATGGGTCTATGATTATTAAATGTTAAACAAAGGTAGAGGAGGGGATAAGGGCAAAAAATGACATTTGTCATATTAAAGGACATTTTTGTCTTAAATAGAAGTAAGTAGAACTTAGCCGTTGTACGAATGGGAATTCTATATTTTAACCTTTAGTGAAAGAATTAAATTTCTCCCCATGCTAGGAATACCGCTCCAATTGAGATGATCACGGTAATAAGTGTTAAAAATGTTATTTGCGCTAAGGCTTACAACGGCCTCTGTCCTTTTAAAGGGAAGATTATATTCAACTCCGGCATCAAGCAGCACATAGCCAGGAGTATAGCGGTCACCATATTCAGTATTATGGTGGTTTTGCTCAGCGGCTATTCGGCTTTGTGTTAAAAATGAAAACTGCTTATAACGATAGTTTCCAGCTAGGGTTCCCTGTAGTGGTGGGATTAAGGGAAGATCATACTCAGGTCGAAAACCTCGTAAATAATTTACCTTGACATTACTACTCAAATTAGTAGTGAAAGCATATTCAGTGCCCAATTCTATACCCCAAAAGGTTGCTTTATCTACATTGTGATACTCGCGCACACCATTGGCACCATAGGTCATTTCATCATAATTGGTGGCAAGGCCAAAAATGTAGTTGCTATAAAACTGTGTAAAAACTGTGGAAGTAAGCTTCAGTTTTTCGGATGCAAAGCTATAGTCAATCTCTGTTGCTAAAAGCTGCTCTGTTTCCAGATCAGGATTGCCTAAGTAGTCAAACCCATCATGAGCGTTAAAAAGGTAAAATCCATATAGTTCAGAAGTGGTAGGGCCACGCATACCATAACTTATAGCTGTACTCAGGCTATTTTTCTTATTTAGATGATGTGTTAGTGCAGTTTTCACTTGTGGTAATAGATAGCTACGGTTTGCCGTCATACTATAGCCCATACCTATCCATTGGTCTTTGCCAATTTCATCTACAACTCCTGAAGTTTCATAATCTACACGCAGGGTGGTGGTGAGCATATTTTTACCAAACTTCCAATGGTCGCTCAGTCCCATGGCAGCCCCATGTATACGGGCATCGGGCCAGGTAAACATAAACATGGGTGGCTCGCTGCCATTATCCGGATACATGGTCATTTCGGCCCGTCTAAAGTTGGTGTAATATTCAGCTGAAAAGTTGATGGTGTGGTTTCCGGTTTCCCAATCAAAGGCATCAAAAGTAAATCCTGTGGTGCGGCTCCAGCCGGGCATATCCATGTGCATAAACGCATCTTCGCGTTGCGTGTCATCCATTTCATGGTAAATGTCGTTATGGTATAATTTCAGATCAAGGCGCGTAAATGGACCGATGTTGTGATAGCTGCTATAGGTAATTCCGCCAATCACTGCACGGGCCTTACTCACATCCATGGGCAGAGCAGGATAGCCAACATTGGTAGCCAGATCATAAATAAAGTCGAGTTTGATAAACCGTTTTGGCGAGAGTCTATAAACCAAGTTGATAGCCCAGTTTTGTTTTTCATTTTGAGAATACAATACTTCTTTACCGTGGCCATCATAGTAATTTCCATTTTTAAACCAAGTGCCGTTCAGCCTCCAGGCAAACTTTTGGGTATTATCTTTCCAGGTAAAAAGCACTGTTCAGTCCGTTGGTATTAGTCTGATATTGTTGACTAAACCCGAGTCGCCATGGATCGGCAGTGTTAAAAGTTGGTTCTTTGGTTTTAAGATTCAAACTACCGGCCAAGCCATTATTACTACACTGGCTTTCGCACGATGAAGCCATCTCGGCTGTACTCAGGTTATTGGCTACTATATAAGAGGTAGATGGATCCATACGATCGGTACATGCATTATAAACACGCATACCATTTAGTTATATTTGTATTCGCCCATCGCTTTGGCCGCGATACACAACTTCTTGCGCAAATGAACCTCGTGAGATAAGGTTTACGCCTTTAAGCTGTTTTAGTTGCAACTCCAGTTGGTGATTATCGGTAGTTTGCTTCAGAGAATGCTGGTTTTCCCAGGTGTCAACTACTAAAACATCTTCCAGAGATAGGTGGGTAAGATCTACAGTGATAGTATCAGCCTGTCCGTAGGAAAGGTAGCTTACCAAGACTAGTAATCTTGTGCAAATCCTTTTCATAGTGTGGGTTTTTAGGAAGAGAGTTTAAACCTTATGGCACAGACCGCATGCCTGCACCATAAGGTGTTTCCTGTGCTTTCTATTTATTGAAAAGTGATGTCGAAATAAGTATCGTCTCTCACGGTTTTGCCGTTATTGTCAGAAATGCTCATGTTTACTTTCCAGAACCCACTCATTGTAAAGTTCACTTTGCCACGATATAGTCCTTCAGCCACGTGCACTGGATTTTCATTATTTGGAGATCCATGTCCCATGGTAGGCATTTCTGGCTCTATTTCTATGGTGAGATCAGTCACCGCAGGAAAAGACATCATGGTTTCTCTTTTGTAAATCATCACCTCAAAGTTGTTCAGTCCTATTTCAGGCGCTGATGGCTCTTTTAACGCCACAAAAAGTTTGGTGGTACTATCGGCAGCAGAAACAAAACTGATGAGTTTGGCTTCGGTTTTCTCTACTACGTCAATATCAAATGTAGCCGTGTCTATATTGCCGTTGTGATCAATAATCACAGCAATAGTCCAACTGCCCATGGTGCCTCCGGGCATTATAAAGGTAGAGGAGCCCATGTATGCATCCATGTCTACATCAAATGCAGGATTGGTGAAGGGCGTGCTGTGCTTCATTGTCCCCATGTCCATCATAGGTAAAAAAGAAACAATGGCATTTTCAATTACGTTTTGAGTGCCGGGTTCAAAAAGTTCTACGGCTACTGTATTGTAGCCTACAAAGGCTTCTTCGGCAAAGTAGAGTTTCACATCGGCATTGGTGGTGTTTTTTTCGCCAGCTAACACATAATTATATAAGGGATTGTTACTGGTGGGGTGCTTAGTGGTATCATCACCTTTTTCACAAGAGGTAAAGGAAAGAACAAGGCACACAGCGGTTGCCATTGAGGCAAATGTTTTTGAGATATTCATTTTTATATTTTTGGGTTTAAAACAATTCTTAGAAAATAAATCGGAAGTGTTTTTAAGCCCGTGGAGGATGATCGATCTCTGATAAATATGCGGTATGAGTTCCTAAATCTATAAATGAAGGAAGTATTTCTTCGGTAGGTTTCAGGTATGCAGTAAAAGCTTCTGTTCCAAAGTTGTTGGCAAAAAGTAAGAGTGTGGGCAAAAGTAAAGGAGGTTCGCTATTGTCTTGTGAGTCTTTCTTTAATTGTAGCTGTTTGGCAAAGTAGCATTTGCCATCACAGTGTAATTCAGGCTTGTCCTGATTTTCGCAAAGCTGGCTTGAATAGTAGTTATAGTTGAGCTGGTACAAAACAGTAATAAAGCTGTTGTACAGCTGAGAAAATAACACAAAGGCGATCAGTACAATATATGTCAGGTAGTTTTTCATTTCCTGAACAAAGGTAGTTGGAGGCCAATGGAGAAATTATGAGAAATATCAGTAAATGAAAATAAAGGATGATATTATCCTAAAATAGGTAGAGCCTTCAGTCTTTGTTGGTTTTGGTCTCCTTAAGGTTAGTCAGCTTTGTCTCTACACTATCCTTAAACTCTTCACGCAATTCAGGGTTTGAAGCGAAGCAAACTAGCGAGGACAACTCCTGATTACGGTTTTTTCTATCGGCATTCATCAGAAACAACTATACCCTCAAATATAGGTTTTAGTGCTGCTAGCTCCAAGCGTAAATTCTCTGTTCTAAAAAAGTACAAGGAAAATAAAAGATAACAATATCCTAAATAAAAGGAACACCTATCTTTGCGAAGAAATTTTGACAGATGTTTTCCAAATCTTGTGAATATGGTATAAAGGCAACGATCTACATTGCTCAGCAGGATGGGAATGGGAGAGTAGGGCTTAAACAAATTGCGGAAGCCACTGATTCACCTGTTGCTTTTACTGCAAAAATATTACAAACACTCGTGAGAGATGGGGTCCTTGTTTCTATCAAAGGTCCTTCAGGGGGCTTTAATCTCTCTAGAGATGCAGAGAAAATAAACCTTGCACATATAGTAAAGGCGATTGATGGGGATGAAATATTTATCGGTTGCGGGCTGGGATTAGAGAAGTGCGATGGCAGTAGGCCATGTCCGGTGCATTTTAAATTTGCTTCCGTTCGCGATGGGCTTTCTGCAATGCTGCACAGCACTACACTTAAAGAAATGGCGGATGGACTGGATGCCGGAAAGGTGTATTTAACACACTAGATTTTTTTTGAAATAATAAAGGATAAAAATATCCGAAATAAAAATTGAAATAATGGAAAAGTTAGAACAAAGAGCAATAGGAGAGTTGGTGGCCGAGAATTACAGAACAGCTACTGTTTTTAAAAACCACAAAATAGACTTTTGCTGCCAGGGAGGCCGCACTATTGAGGAGGCTTGTCAGAAGAAAGGTATAAGTATTTGGGAACTTTTAAAAGAGCTTGAGGTAATAATGTCTGAGCCTCAAAAAGACACTACCGACTACAAAAGCTGGCCATTGGATTTGTTGGCAGATTATATCGAAAAAAAACACCATCGTTATGTGGAGCAGCGTAGTCAGGAGATAAAGCCATTTTTGGACAAATTGTGCCGAGTGCATGGAGAACGACACCCTGAGCTACTCGAGATTAACGGATTATTTACCACTTCTGTATCTGAGCTAGCACAGCATATGAAGAAGGAAGAGCTTGTACTGTTTCCATTTGTGAGAAAAATGGTGGCCGTAAATCATGCCGGAGAGCCTGTACCTGCAGCTCACTTTGGCACCGTAGAAAACCCAATAAGTATGATGATGCATGAGCATGATACCGAAGGTGAGCGCTTTAGAAAGATTGCAGAGCTTAGCAATGATTATAATCCTCCTGCTGATGCTTGTAACACCTATAGGGTAACCTTTGCATTGCTGAAAGAGTTTGAAGAAGACCTACATATGCACATTCACCTGGAAAACAACATACTGTTTCCAGGAGCAATCGCCTTAGAAAAACAGTTGAAGATCAAAGGAATCATACAATAAAGTGTGGTTTTAAACATTTTTTCTAAAAAGGTAAAACCAAGAATGATGAAGAAAGACATTTCCAGTGTACAGGACATAAAACTGCTGGTAGATGAGTTTTACGGAAAGGCGCAAAAGAATCCACTTATAGGCCCCATTTTTATTGGTGTGATACAAAATCGGTGGCCAGAGCATTTGGAAAAAATGTATCGCTTTTGGCAAACCATTTTGTTGGATGAGCACACCTATAATGGTCGGCCTTTTCCACTACATGCACACATGCCATTAAGTCAAAAGCACTTCGAAATATGGCTAGGATTATTTCTTCAAACTTTGGATGAGCATTTTGAAGGAACAGTAACAGAAGATGCTAAAATGCGCGCCAGAAATATGGCTTCTATGTTTTCACACAAAATAGAGTATATCCGCAGCAATCCTAATCAGAAAACCATTTAATAGCATTTGAAAATAATGAATGACATCAACCAAAAGATAGACGAAAAATATAGTAAACTGGGTGAAAACCCCGAAACGTATAAAGAAGGATTGCTTCTTTCCAAACCCATTACCTATTGGGATTATATTCAGGTGGACACCTTGCTTTCTTTGCAAAACCCGAGAACCGACTTCGCAGACGAAAAGATATTTGTAATCTATCATCAGGTTACAGAACTGATGCAGGAACTGGTGCTTCATGAGCTTAGACAAATTACAGGCAAAGTAGAGGTAAGCGAGCAGCAACTTACAGATAAGGTAAAGCGCATGAATCGCTACACTCGCATGCTTATTACCTCTTTTGATGTGATGCGTGATGGGATGGACTATGATGATTACAACACTTTTAGAAAAGCCCTGGCTCCGGCTAGTGGGTTTCAAAGTGCAAGTTTTCGCTACATAGAACTGCGCTGCACTTCATTGCAAAACCTGGTGAATGAGCCGGGAAAAATGAGGCTTCCTGAAACCTCTGATTTAGACAGCTACTTTGAAAATCTATATTGGAAAGATGCAGGGCTAAATCGAAAAACAGGTGAACAGACGCTTACGCTAAAGTTGTTTTGCGAAAAGTATGAAGCACAAATGAAATCTCTTGCCAGAGAAATGACGAGCCATACTTTGGAAGACAAAATCAAGCAATTGGGTGATGGCCTGCAGAGCGAAACACGTGAGTTATTACGTGAATTTGATAAGCTTTATAATATAGAATGGCCGCTGGTACATCTGCGCACTGCAGCTCACTATTTGGATGCCAAAGGCGAAACCAAAGCTGCCACCGGAGGTAGTGAATGGAAAAAATATTTGCATCCAATGTATCAGCAACGTAAGTTTTTCCCCTCACTTTGGAGCAATGAAGAAATAGAAAACTGGGGAAAAGAATTTCAATTGTGAAATGGTATGTTGAGTGCGGGCTAACGTACAGAGCCCTTAGGTTTCCTGAATAAAATGTGGCATCTGCGCAACAATGGCGCAAAAAAACTTAAGAAAACCGGGATAAATAAGGATAATCAGCGCAATGGTTAAAAACATAATTCGCTAAAAATAAATGGATTAAGTTTTCTTTATTTATCGATGATTGGCGTTATTTACCAATACAAAATGTAACTCTCATTGATAATGAGTAAGTTATGTTGCTGAGGTACAAATAAGGTACAAAAGAGGTGTAAAAGTGCATTTATTGGCCTTTATTCATTTGATTGTTAAACTTTCTAAATAACTAGCTGAATTGATTTTTTGGAAAATGCTTTCTGCTTTATTCCTACTTTTAGCCACAAATTGAAAACCATGTCACTATTTCAAAGAGCTGTTCTTGCCAAGCACCTCAAACTTCAAGATAAAACCATAGTACAAAAAGCCTTTAAGAAATATTCAAAGTACTTTCATAATTCAACTATTCAACAGAATATCCGAGAAAGCAAAGAGGAACAATACCAAGCCAAATTCTTGGATGAATTGTTTGTTAATGTGCTTGGCTATACCTTGAACCCTCAGCCTAATTTCAATTTAACTACTGAGCTGAAGAATGAAAAGAACTCAAAAAAAGCGGATGGAGCAATTTTAAAAGATGGCAATGCCCTTGCTGTAATAGAGTTAAAAGGCACAAATACCAAAGATTTGGAGAAAGTACGCCAACAAGCTTTTGATTATAAAGCAAATCAGTCTGGCTGCGTTTATGTGATTACCTCCAATTTTGAAAAGCTGCGTTTTTATATTAATAATGCAGTAGAGTTTGAAGAATTTAATTTGTTTAACCTCAGCGAAAAGGACTTTGAACTTTTCTATTTATGTTTAGAGAATAAGAACCTCATTAATAATATTCCTTTAAAAATCAAAGAGGAATCTATCCGAATAGAGGAACAAATAACCAAAGGTTTTTACAAAGACTATTCAGATTTCAAACGGCTATTGTTTCGTGACCTTGTAAGGCTCAATATGAAAAATGAGGCTTTCCGTTCCGAATTGGCCTTGGACGATAAAGAACGGGGACAAAAGAATATTAAGCAAAAGCTATTTAAAAAGTCACAAAAACTTATTGATCGCTTTTTGTTCATCTTCTTTGCAGAAGATCGCGGATTGTTGCCACCAAATTCAACTGTTAAAATTCTTGACAATTGGGATAAACTAAATGATCTGGATGCGAGTGTTCCCCTTTACGACCGTTTTAAATTGTACTTTAATTATTTAGATACGGGGCGCAAGGGTACAGCCAAAAAAGCCGAAATATTCGCATACAATGGGGGACTATTTAAACCCGACCCAATTATTGACAGTTTGCATATTTCGGACGACTTACTTTACGAACATACACGTAAATTATCCGATTACGATTTTGAAAGTGAGGTAGACGTAAATATTCTAGGGCATATTTTCGAAAATTCTTTGAATGAGATTGAAAGCGTAAACGCAGAAATTGAGGGCAATGAATTTGACAAGCAAACCACAAAGCGTAAAAAAGATGGCGTTTTCTACACTCCTAAATACATTACAAAGTACATCGTAGATAATACGGTTGGTAAGTTGTGCGAAAAGAAAAAAGCAGAATTGGGCATAGTGGATGAAGAGTACACACCCAACCGTAATAAAGCTACTAAACAACGATTATTAGAATCATTAGAAGAGTACCGAAAATGGTTGCTACAATTAACAATTTGTGATCCCGCTTGCGGTTCTGGGGCGTTTCTTAACCAAGCTTTGGATTTTTTGATAACTGAACATCAAAAATTGGATGTACTCCAAACAACTTTATTGGGTGGTGGATTTATTTTTCCCGAGATTGAAAATACTGTTTTAGAAAATAACATTTTTGGAGTTGATATAAACGAAGAATCTGTAGAGATTGCAAAACTATCTTTGTGGTTGCGGACTGCACAGCCAAGAAGAAAACTAAATGATTTAAGTAGCAACATAAAATGTGGAAACTCAATAATTGATAATAAAACGGTTGCAGGAGATAAAGCGTTTAAATGGGAAGAAGAATTTTCTTTTATTTTTGACAAGGGAGGCTTTGATGTAGTGATAGGAAACCCTCCCTATGGCGCTTTTCTGGATAAACCATCTAAAGAATTTCTATCAAAGAATTTTGACACTTTTCAAGGTAATTTTGAAATCTATTTTTTCTTCATAGAATTATTAACAAAACTTTTAAAGAAAAATGGAGAGGCTGGATATATTACACCAGATACATGGATAAATATACCACAAGCACAAAAACTAAGAGAGCATGTAATTTTAGAATTTGGGATATGGAATATTGTTACTTTCGACTTTAATGTTTTTGAAGACGCAAGTGTTAATGCGATAATTTTCATTCTTAAAAAAGGTGAAGAAATTAAAAAATGTAAAATTATTCATGCGAATGATAAGTTTTCTGACTTATCTGTAGACTTATTGAATGCCAAAGAATCTTTAATTAAAAACTGGAAAACATCAGTAGATAAGCAATTTCAGGTTTGGCAAAGTGATTTAGATATTTCAATAATATCTAAAGTAATTTCAGAAAGTGAAGAAGGAATTAATTTTTTAGATGTTTGTCAAGGCATTGTTCCATATTCTACCGAGCACTTGACTAAAGAGCAAATAAAAGAACGTATATATCACAGTAAAGAAAAAGAGAGTGAAGAATGGGGTGAATGGGTGCAGGGAAGAGCTATTTCAAGATATGGTGTTAATGCACAAAATAAAGAATTTTTAAAATATGGTGATTGGCTTCATAGATCAAGAAAACCAAAATTTTTTAATGGAGAAAGAATTTTAATACAGGAGATAACAGGAGGTAATCCTCCAAGGATTTCTGCTGCAATTTTTGATGACGTCTTGTATCATGATCCAGGCATCATTTCTTGTTTGAATGTTTCTGATGTCTCAATAAAATTTCTCTTGGCAATCATTAACTCTAAATTAATCTCATGGTACAACATCAAAACTTCGCCCAAGGGCAAAAGAACTACTTTCCCCAAAGTGTTAATAGGAGATATTAGAAGATTACCTATAAAAAGAGGAATTAGAAATGATGTTACATTTATTGAGAGTAAAGTTGATGTAATATCAAATAGTAATAAAAACTATTTATCTGTAATTAATAAATTTCAAAACTATTTATTATCGCAGTTTAGCGAAATTGTACTTACAAAAAAACTCCTAAACTGGCACGAACTAGAATTTTCCGACTTCATAAAAGAACTCAACAAAGCTATTAAATCCACAAACAAAGAGCGCGCAAAAGAAGAACTTGAACTTATTCCAGTATTAAGCAAATTGGACGAAATGGATTGGATGGAAGTTTTTGAAACCAAGAAAGCGGAGGCACAGGCTTTAAAAGCTGAGATTGACAAAACCGATATGGAAATTGATCAAATGGTTTATGAGTTGTATGGCTTAACTGATGAAGAAATAGCCATTGTTGAGGCAGGATAACAAGCTAATTATTGATTTTAATCAAAGTTTTCTATTCCAATTTCAAATCAATATTATTCTCCAAAATAAAACTAAGCTCGTTTGGTAAGTTATAATCAGTAAGAACCTCAGCAGTTTTAGAGTTTACCCAATCAAAACTTTTTGGGTCGAAATACCATTTTTCAGTATCAGAGCTAATTACCAATTTGCTTTTAGTTTTCTTATTTTGCTTTGGTAGGTTGAATCCAAAACGTTCATATAATCTATGACCGTCCATTGCAGTAAGAATATTGTATAATGCTGCTGCATAAACTTTATGGGAGCTTGTGGAATGTCCTGTTTTCTTTAAATCTGGATCAGTAAAAATTTTACTGCCATATTTTACTGTTTCTATTAAGTCCTTAACTTTTTCTTGCCGTATTGGCCTATTGAACTGACCCTTTTTATTTGCCCATTTTGGAGTCCAAGTTTTTAACCATTCTTTTTTCAATAGGTCAGAAGTTGCTTTATCTGGTAACACTAAATGAAAATGAGGATTGTAAGTTTTAGCCCTTGGATTAAAATTACATTCAAGGGACTTTATTCCAATTAGTTTTATTCCAGTTCCTCTTTGATACCTTTTCTTTTGCCTTTCCTTGATTAACTGGAAAGACCTTACCATTCCATTGATATTTCTTTTTAGATTCTTTTTGTCAACGGATTTTGTGGTAAGAGTCAAAAATTGCGGGTCTGGCCATTTTTCAATTGTCGGCAAATATCTATTTATTATATCTGCTTTTCTATTGGCATTGCATAGGGTACAAATTCTATTCTTACAATATTTGCCATGAACTTTGCCTTGGTTGGTAATAAGAACTTCCTGACAATAATAGGTTCTCCAAAGGGATTTTATCATTGTATCATTTCCTTTTTCTTTGGCAATATCAATTAAGCTAAGGGTAAGGCTTCTACTAATAATTTTCCTTTTCGCTTTCCCTTTTAATTGCTTTGTATTGCTGAGGTCAGAGCCTTTGCCATTAAGGATTATAGCGGTTTCTAAGGGTTTGGCTGTCCCGCTTACTGCTAATGTATTGAATTGCCCCATCCCATTTTGCCCAATATTGTTGGATATGGCCATTTTATTTGGCCTTAGCTCTTTGGTAGGAATTGGCCTCAGCCTCAATTTCAGAATGGCTTTTTTGCCTGCCTTCTTGGAGGTACTTTATTAATTCTGCTTTTGAGAAATAGCAGCGCTTGGAGCGTTTCATAACTGGAATTTGACCTTTGTTTATTAGGCCGTAAATAGTGGGTTTGGCTAGTTTTAGAAATTCAGCACATTCCTCAACTGTGAAAATTTGATCTTCTTCTTGATTTGGCTTTTTTGCTGCATCCACAAGAAGACATTCAATGTTTTCCATTTTTGCAAAAAGGGTACAAATTGCCTCTGGGATTTGCTCGAAACTTAGATTTTTCATTGCTCATTATTTATTGTTATTGAGCAATGGTAATTATGGTATTTATGGTAAAAAAGGTGGGATTTACGGAGACGAGATTTTGTTTATCTACTAAGGACTTTTGGAATGTTAGTTTCTTCTTGAAAATGGTTAAGACATTTGACAATCTCAATAAATTTCAAATCTGAGGCTAGGGGTATTTCACTTAATTCTTTATGAAAAAACCCAAGGCTTTTAGCAAATTTTGTTTTGGTTGACCTTTTTAGTTTAATTGTATTTTTTGGTAAAGAGTACTCCTTGTGTTCAAAAAATGAAATTAACAGATTTACAAAAGTTTCAAAATCTTGTTTTGAACTAAAGGCATATTTCCAGCCTTTTGGAAGGGTGTTAAACTCATCTATTATAATAGATTTGGTTGTTGGTACATCTTTATTATTTTCGTTTTCCGTTGGCCTTAGATCAACTAAGGGTTTGATTTCTCGAATGAATTCTATTTCTTCTTTTAGCCATTTTTTTGTAATTGATTGGAAGGGTTCATTTTTCAAATTAGAGTCTGAAAGAAATCCATGACTAATTGCCTTTTTTCTTTTTACGACTAATAATTCCAGTTCAATTTTTTTTGGGTCTGATAATTTGTTGTTCTCGTAGAGTGATAAAGTATTTAATTCTGTTAATAATGTATTCGAAAGTTTAGAAAGGTAATATGTAAAACTTTCAGTTGTGTGTAATTGATATTTTAAGAGCTTTGAGTACCTATTGAAACTGGGTTTACTCTTACCAAATGGCAATTCATTTTCAAATTTTTCCTGTAAATGATTTAGAAAACTAATTTCAAAAGGAAATTCATTGAGCCAAGATTCATAGATATTGTAAAGGTCATTTAAATTTGTGTTATTTGAAGGTTTCCTTTCCTTTTTATTAGCTTTAGATCCAGTAATTGAGCTTATAAATTGTAATAGTAATTTTCTTTTATTTTCATCAGGAATTACCTTCTCAGATTTTAAATAGGCTTGTATATATCCTAAATAAAAACTCAAACCAACATCAGGAATCCCAAAGGAAATAATATTGTATTCTATGTATTCAGAAATTAGGTCAAACCAATCATTATTATCAATAAAAGATTCAATATGAAACTCAGTAAATGAAATTTGATCCATTATCCTTTCTGGTAACCGAATATATCGGCTTGTTTTGAAAAAGGATTTTCTTGACCATTTTTTATGTTCCTCACAACAATTTGGAAATTTTTCAAACCAGTTTTTAATCCTTAAGTATGTCTCTTTATGATTTTCACAACAGAAAGGAAATTCCTTTCCTGTTTTTTCATTGGTGGGCTTTTTGTAACTTTTTAACGGATAAGGTTTACTATGGCACAATTGCGTTTCTTGAAGATTTAATTTGTAGAACTTACTTTTCATCTATATCTAATATTATTTTATTAGTTGCCTCTTTCTTGCTTCTATCAATAACCTTAGCGTAAATCTGAGTGGTTTTTAAGTCTCGATGGCCTAGCATTTTTGAAACTGTGTAAATGTCAGTCCCATTGGCAAGTTGCAATACTGCGTAGGTATGTCTAAAACAATGGAAGGTAATATCCTTAGTTATTCCAGCCGCTCCAATCCATTGGAAAAGATGTTTGTTATGGTAGGCTGAGTATTTTAATCCTTCAAATATTTTCTTGCTTTCCCCTTGTTCTCCTAAAATATTAGCGGCTTGTTCAGAAATTGGAGTTCTTTCAATTCCTTTTGTTTTTTGTTGCTCAAATCTCAAATAGGGCTGACCGTCATTGTATTCTATATTTTTCCATTCTAACTTTTGAATATCTGAAAAGCGCAATCCAGTAAGGGCAGAAAACAATGCTGCTTTCTTCATTATGGGATTGTTGCAGGGGGTTTTAACGAGCCTATTTAATTCTTCCATTGTTAGAAAATCTCGATTTGGTTCAGCTTGCTTAATGCCTTCAATTTGTGAATTCAGATCATGTTTTAAATACCCATCCTTGAAAGCTTGTTTTAAACTAGCCTTAAATTTATTGAAGTAGGAAACGGCTGAATTTTGCGCAAGCTTGGCTTTTTCGCTTCTTCTTGTTTTGGCCGTTAAGAGGTAGTTTTTAAAATCCTCACAAAATTCTTGATCTAAATCGACAAATTTTAATTGTCCCTTTGTAAAATCAACTATGTAGTTAAGGGCTGACATCCAATTATCATGGTTGGAATTTTTCCTTTTATGGGCAAGCTTGGTAAAATATTCTACAAAATCCTTTTGCCCTAGTTGGTTGGCTTTTAATTGCTCCCTCTCAATTTCGGTATATATCTCGGGTTTGTTTAATTCATTGTGCCTATTCTGCCTAATGTTTTCTGCTAGAATCTGAGTTTCTTTATTTGATCGCTTATCAATTGGGGTTTTTGGATTGTCAAATAAGTAAAGACCTAAATATTCTCTTCGGGTTTCCTTTTTTGTTTCGGGGTCTATAATAGCAGGGTAGAAGTCTAAATAAAGGCTTTGCCTGCCTTTTGATATTGGCCTTTGTCTCAGGGTAACTTTGAAGGGCATAAATACTGTGTTTCCAATTTTGATAAAACGAGGTACAAATATTTGTACCTCGAAAAGCCAAGGTACAAATAAGGTACAAATTAATGGAAACAAAAGGCATATTATCACAAACTAATAATTAGCTGTGATTTGTACTTGTACAAGTATAGTGAGGGTTTGGGCTGGTTTTTTAGCTTTTTAGGATTGTTTGTTTTGGGTTGGTTACTTCCCAATACAAAACTTCCCAAAAATATTACCCAATAAATCATCTGTTGTAATTTCCCCAGTAATACTTCCTAAATGTTTTAGTGCTTCGCGGATGTCCATGGCTAAGAAGTCACCGGAAATTTGATTATTCATTCCTTCTTCAACCCTTAGTATGTCTTGCAATGCTTTGTTTAGCATATCATAATGGCGAAGGTTGCTTACTACTGTGCTGCCTTGGTTTAGAGACTCTAGGTTTACTGTTCCGGTAAGTTCTTCAATTAGGTCTTCAATTCCTTTTTTGTGGAGGGCGGATAGTTTGATGAGTTTGGGATAATCTGCAAATTGCTTTTCTATTTGGCTGGCATCAGCCTCATCCATTTTATTGGCCAGTAAAAGCATAGTTTTTCCTTGGCTTTTGGCTTTTAGATCATGGATTTCTTGGTGGATTTTTGAAAGTCTGTTTTCCTGTTGAAGGGCCTTTTGTGAGGCATCGAAAAGATAAAGGATTAATCGGCTTTGGTCAATTTTTTCATAGGTCTTTCGGATGCCGATATTTTCTACGAGATCTTCTGTTTTCCGAATTCCTGCTGTATCTATAAATCGGTATTTAATGCCTTGGATATTTATTTCATCTTCAATAGCATCGCGGGTAGTGCCAGCTATTTCGGAGACTATGGCTTTGTCTTCATTTAATAAGGCATTGAGTAGGGTAGATTTCCCCACATTTGGTGCACCAACAATAGCTACTGGAACCCCATTTTTTATTACGTTTCCGGTGTCAAAGGAATCAACCAATCGTTTTAAAACCTTTTTGATTTTTGCCAGAAGATCTGCTAATTGCTTTCGGTCTGCAAATTCCACATCCTCTTCCGAAAAATCCAATTCCAGCTCTATTAACGAGGCAAAATTAATCAGCTCTTGTCGCAATTCACTAATCTCTTTAGAAAAGCCACCACGCATTTGCTGCATAGCAATTTGGTGAGCAGCCTGTGATTCTGAGGAAATTAAATCTGCCACAGCTTCTGCTTGTGATAAATCCATTTTCCCATTGGCAAAGGCGCGCATGGTATATTCACCGGGCTCTGCGAGTCTAGCCCCATGTTGTAAAAGGAGCTTTATTATTTGTTTTTGGATATAGATGGAGCCATGGCAGCTAATTTCCACTACATCTTCACCAGTATAAGAATTTGGGTTTCTAAAGATTCCTGCAAGAACTTCATCTATGGTGGTTTGGCCATCGAAAATTTTTCCAAAAATCATGGAATAAGCCTTGGCATTTTCTAGCAGCTCATCCTTTTTAAAAGGCTTAAAAACCTTTTTAAAAATTGAAAAAGTTTCCGGTCCAGAAAGTCTGATCATTGCAATAGCCCCCATTCCTGGAGCTGTGGATAATGCACAAATAGTATCCTCCATTCTCATGCTGCGAATTTAGAAGATTTATATTCAATTCCTTTAGGAACTGAGAATCCTTAAAAATAAAAAGGCCAAACTTTTTCAAGTCTGGCCTTTTTAAATTGATTGAAATTGAAATTAATATCCGAAAATGGTTTGCAGGTCTAATTCCTGAACCTGACCAAGTTCTTTTAAAGCTTCCATATCCATAAGATCCTTTTTACCAATTACGAGGTAAACATATTTACGACCTTTAATATTGGCATTAAAAAAAGCTTCTAAATCTTCAAGGCTAATCTCATTGATATTTTGATAAATCACCGGTCTTGGATTTTTATCTAATCCCTTGTCTTGGGCAGATTGAAAATTCCAGTAAATAGAAGATTTGGTAACCGGACTAGTTTCCATTTTCTTTAAGGCCCCAGTTTTGGCTTGTTCAAAAGAGTTTTCCACCTTAGGCATGCTATTCATTAAAGCTTGCATGGCAGCAACGGCATCTTTTAATTTATCGTTTTGGGTACCGATATAGGCTTGTACATAATGGTAATCATCCTTTCTAGAAGGACTTGTATAAACGCTATAGGCAGAATAAGCTAGGGCTTTAGATTCCCTAATTTCTTGGAAAACAATGGAGGATAGTCCAGATCCAAAATATTGATTGAAGACACTAGCTAGGGCCGCATTATTATTGTTTAATTTTTCTGTCCTCGATAACATTAAGATTTCGGCTTGCACCTGGTCATAATCTACGAAGTAAACAATGTTTTCATCTTTATCTACAAAGTCATATTCCTTTCTTGGGGGGTAGTCTTTTAAATCAGAACCAACATCATGATGTTTTTTCACTAAGCCTATTACAGATCCTTTTTCACTTGGACCATAATAAAATACACGGTGTTTAAAGTTTTTAAGATCCTTAAGTTTGGCCACCAATTCATTGGGGTCTATAGATCTCAATTCCTCTTCGCTCATTATATCCAAAGCTGGAGAATTATCGCCATAAAAGGCATAATTTCTCATTGCTGAATATAGGATTCTGTTTTTACTCAGCTTGGCATCATTTCTTTTCTTCATAATACCATCCACCATTTTGGTATAAGCTTCTGGATCTGCTTTTAAATCTGACAGTAGTTCTTCAAACAATAACATTCCTTCTTCCATAGATTCATCTAATCCATTTAAAGAAATATAGGAGCGACTGCTACCAGAAAAAACGGAGTAGTTTAAGGCTAGGTCGTAAAATTTTCTTTTAATTTCTTCAACTGAATTTTTGGAGGTTCCTAAGTAGGGGAGGTATTGAACAGCAAGAGCCAATTTTTTATCATTTCTAGAGCCCATTCCAAAAATGTAGTTCATTTCAAAAAGGCTATTGGTCTGATTTTTCACATAGTACATCTCCAATCCTTTTTTCACATTTGAAGAGGCTACATCCTTTTCAAAATTTATGAAAGAAGGTGTCATTCTAGAAGAAGGCGTTTTTTCCCAGTTTTTTCTCCATTCAGATTTTTGATCTCTGTTAATGCTTACCGGTGTGATTTCTGGTTTTTCAATTTTCGGACTTGTTCTTTCACCTTGCCTTTTATAAACGGTGATATAGTTATTCTTTAAATTTTGCTGTGCCCAGTTTACCACCTGTTCTTTAGTGATATTTCCCATTTTATCGTAATATTCAGTATAATAGGTCCAAGGCATTTCGTAGATAAAAGCATCAATCATAGTATAGCATTTCCAGCCATTGGATTCTGCTTGCTGCATTTGGGATTTCTTAGCATTTCTTACTATTGACTTCAGAAGACCTTCGTCAAAATCTCCTGCTTTTAACAATTCAATTTGCTCCAGCAATAATTTTCCAGCTTCTTCCAAACTTTGTCCTTGTCTTGGTGAAGCTCCTAAAGAAAATAGAGAATAATCTTTCATGCCCCTAGAATAGGCATAGGCTCTTATTACCTTTTGTTGTTGATTTAAATTCTTGTCTATTAATCCAGCTTTTCCATTGCTAAGAACGCTGCTCGCTAAATCGCCCATTATTTGATCTCCACTTTCAATTCCTCCAGTACGAAAGGAGATAGAAAGAAATTCAGCTTCAGAACCGAATACTTCTAGGCTTTGAGGATTTTCAATTTTCGGCTGACCAGGATCATTAAATTGTTTGGGCTCAGGTCCCATTTTCATTCCTCCAAAGTGTTTTTCTATGAGGTCTATAGTCTTATCGGGATCTAAATCTCCAGACATGATAATAGCCATATTATTAGGCACATAATAGGTGTTGAAATATTCGTGAATCTTCTCCATGGAAGGATTTTTCAGATGCTCACTTGTTCCAATCGTTGTTTGAGTACCATAGGTGTGATTTGGAAAAAGTGCTTTCATTAAAGCCTGGTTTGCTTGTCTACCATCGCTATCCATTCCTCTGTTAAACTCCTCATAAACGGCTTCCAATTCTGTGTGAAACAATCTTAGGGTAAGCTCTCCGAATCTTTCCGCTTCAATCATCATCCATTTTTCCATTTCATTGGATGGAATATCATTAATATATACAGTTCTCTCCAAAGAGGTATAGGCATTGGTGCCTTTTGCTCCAAGCTGACCAATCATTTGATCATATTCGTTGGTGGCAACATATTTCGCAGCTTCACCGCTCAGTCTGTCAATCTCGGCATAGATGCTTTTTCTTTTTTCAGGATCATTAGTTTGGCGATACTCTTCATATTTATCACTAATTTGATGGAGTAGAGCCTTTTCTTTGGCCCAATCTAAACTGGCCATTTTTGAGGTTCCTTTAAACAACATATGCTCTAGATAATGGGCAAGTCCAGTTACTTCTGAAGGGTCGTTCTTAGATCCAGTATTTACAGCAATATTGGTTGAGATTCGCGGTTCATCTTTATTTACAGATAAATATACTTTCAGTCCATTAGACAATTCATACTGCAAAACTTTATACGGGTCATTGGGAACGGTGGTGAATTTGTGCTTGTATGGATTTGTAGCCAATACAAAGCTTGGCACAAGAAACAGCGCCAAAAGGCGAATAGAATTTTTCATTTTCTAAGGTTTAATTTATTGGTCCCCGAATTTAATTGGAAAAATTGAGATTTTGGTAATTCAGGCTACTTTTTGATAGTTAAAGGAATTATCTAGACAAAATGGAATTAAAAAGATGAAATCAGTCTAGCTATTCACCAAAAATTTATCTTTGCCAACCTTTTAAAAAAAATAGAAATGAAGTGTGGTATCGTGGGACTTCCAAATGTAGGAAAGTCAACTCTTTTCAACTGTTTATCAAGTGCTAAAGCGCAGTCTGCTAATTTTCCTTTTTGTACAATAGAGCCTAATGTAGGAACGGTAACTGTTCCAGATCCAAGGCTTGAAAAATTGGAGGAATTAGTAAACCCAGAGAAGGTTATTCCCGCAACAGTGGAAATTGTTGATATCGCTGGATTAGTTCGAGGAGCGAGTAAGGGTGAAGGATTGGGTAACCAATTTTTAGGAAATATCAGAGAGTGTAATGCTATTATTCATGTATTACGCTGTTTTGAAAATGAGAATATCACTCATGTTGATGGTAATATAGACCCTATTCGCGATAAGGAAACTATTGATTTTGAACTTCAGTTAAAGGATTTAGAAAATTTAGAAAAAAGACTGGAAAAGCATGCTAAGGCTGCTCGAACAGGTGATAAGTCTGAAAAGCATAATGTAGAAATACTTACTAATCTAAAGACCCATATTGAAGAGGGAAAAAGTGTAAGAACTTTTGAAAGAACTGAGGAGGATGATAAATTGATTAAGGATTGTCAATTCCTTACAGACAAGCCTATTTTGTATCTCTGTAATGTGGATGAAGCTTCGGCTAAATCAGGAAATAGCTTGGTGGATAAGGTTAAAGAAAATGTGGCTGATGAAAATGCGGAAGTAATATTTTTAGCGGCAGCTACGGAAGCCGATATTGCCGAACTGGACGATTATGAAGAAAGAAAAATGTTCTTGGAGGATATTGGTTTGGAAGAGGCAGGAGTAAACAAGGTTATCCGTTCTGCTTATAAACTTTTAAACTTACAAACCTATTTTACAGCAGGGGTGAAGGAGGTGAGAGCTTGGACCATTAAAAATGGCTTTACGGCACCTCAAGCTGCTGGGGTTATTCACAGCGACTTTGAAAAAGGATTTATTAGAGCCGAAGTAATCCAATATGAAAATTTTGTAAAGTATGGTTCGGAAAACGCTGTAAAAGAGGCTGGTAAACTTGGTGTTGAAGGAAAAGAATATATCGTAAACGACGGAGATGTAATGCATTTCCGCTTCAATGTATAGTGTTTTTAGACGTTTAATAAACTGTTAAAAACTGTAAAGAAGATTGTCGCCAATCCCAAGGCTATTTTTATAATTTTAGGCTTTCTCTAATTTTAATGAATGTCTAGTAATTACACAGAAGATAATATCCGATCACTCGATTGGAAAGAACATATCCGACTACGACCCGGTATGTATATTGGGAAATTGGGAGATGGTACTTCTTCTGATGATGGTATTTACATTTTACTGAAAGAGGTTGTAGATAATTCCATTGATGAATTTGTAATGGGAGCGGGTAAAACCGTGCAGATTTCAATTCGCGATGGTCAGGTAATCATTCGCGATTATGGAAGAGGAATTCCTCTTGGGAAAGTTATCGATTGTGTTTCTAAAATTAATACAGGAGCTAAATACGACTCTAAAGCTTTTAAAAAATCAGTAGGTTTAAATGGAGTAGGTACCAAAGCAGTAAATGCCCTTTCCCAAGAGTTTACTGTACAAGCCATTAGAGAATCCAAAACCAAAATTGCAGTTTTTGAATATGGGGAATTGATTGAGGATCAACCGGTGGTTGACTCTTCCTTGAGAAAGGGAACTAAAATCACCTTTCGCCCAGATCCTAATATTTTTAAGAATTACCGGTTTATGCCGGAATACGTTGAAAAGCTTTTATGGAATTATGCCTATTTGAATCCGGGTTTAACTCTAATTTTTAACGGAAAGAAAATTCATTCTGAAAATGGTCTTAAAGATCTTCTTACAGATAACCTAGACCATGAAATAATGCACGATATCATTCATCTCAAAGGGGAGGATATCGAATTAGCATTAACCCATACCGAAAAAAGTCAGAGCGACCAATACTACAGCTTTGTAAATGGACAGCATACTACCCAAGGAGGAACCCATCAGGCGGCAGCCAGGGAAGCATTGGTAAAAACCTTCCGAGATTTTTACAATAAAAATTTTGATGCTGCAGATATTCGAGAATCCGTAGTCTTGGCAATTGCAATTAAGGTTATTGAGCCAGTATTTGAATCTCAAACCAAAACCAAATTGGGCTCTACCGATATGGGTCCGGATATGCTAACCGTACGTACTTTTGTGAACGATTTTATCAAAACTCATTTGGATAATTTCCTTCATAAAAATGAAAATATCGCCGCCATTATTTTAAAGAAAATCCTAAGAGCTGAAAAGGAAAGAAAAGAATTAAGCGGAATAAAGAAATTGGCTCGCGAACGTGCAAAAAAAGCTAGTCTTCACAATAGAAAACTTAGAGATTGTAGAGTTCATTATAATGATCAAAAAAATGAGAAAAGGTTAAATACTACCTTGTTTATTACGGAGGGTGATTCGGCATCTGGTTCCATCACAAAATCTAGAGATGTGAACACCCAAGCGGTATTTAGCTTAAAGGGAAAACCTTTAAACTGTTATTCGCTAACCAAAAAGGTGGTATATGAAAATGAAGAATTTAACCTATTACAAGCCGCTTTAAATATTGAGGATGGTTTAGAGGATTTAAGGTATAATAATGTAGTTATTGCCACAGATGCTGATGTTGATGGCATGCATATTCGATTATTATTAATCACCTTTTTTCTACAGTTTTTCCCAGAACTGATTCGTAAGGAGCATTTGTTTATTTTGCAAACCCCCTTATTTAGAGTTAGAAATAAAAAGGAAACCAAATACTGCTATAGTGAAGAAGAAAAACGTGCAGCTTTATTGCAGTTAGGAGCTAAAGCAGAAATTACTCGATTTAAAGGATTAGGAGAAATTTCACCCGATGAATTTAGATTTTTCATTGGAGAAGATATAAAATTAGAACCCGTAATGTTAGGAAAGGATACTACAATTGAAGACCTTCTTACCTTCTATATGGGAAAAAACACACCAAAACGACAAGAATTTATTATAGACAATTTACGGGTTGAAAAAAATATTGAAGACTCGGTAGAAATGGAATTAGAGCATGAGGATTAACTCGAACAGGGCCTATAAATTTTTAAATCTTATTTATATTTTATGTGCTTTTAGTATTGTTTTTGATTTTTTGATATTGAATATTGATGGCTCCTGGCGGGGGATTTACAAAACATCCCCCTATGCTATTGCCATTTTACTTTTCTTAATATACAGAGGATTACCTGTTTTCAATTATGATAGTGATGGGGAGGTTTTAAACTTCACAGCCAAAGAACCTAACCTAGGAATTTTTGGAAACCTGGCCGTTACACATTTTGAATTTCCAAAAAGGAAGCTGCATAGTTTTAGAATTAATAGATATCCTTTAAGAAGGGTTCTAGTGGTGAAAATTGCCAGTAAATCGGGGACTTTCAAAAAACAATCTATGGCCATCTCTTATTTAAATAGAAGAGAATTAAAAGATTTAAAAAGATCCTTAAACGGCGTTTTAGCCAGAAATAAAGAAAGGGCAAAAACTAAAGATGGAGGAAGAAAATAAGGAAGTAAATCCAAATGAGGAAAATCTGGATGGCGATGTAAGTATTACTCGTGTTTCAGGGATGTACCAGGATTATTTCTTGGACTATGCCTCATATGTGATTTTGGAAAGGGCAGTTCCAGCCCTAAATGATGGATGTAAACCCGTTCAAAGGCGTTTGCTTCACGCACTCAAGGAATTAGATGATGGTCGCTACCACAAAGTGGCAAATGTAATTGGCCATACCATGAAGTATCACCCTCATGGAGATGCTTCTATTGGTGATGCCTTGGTGCAGCTAGGTCAAAAAGAATTACTTATTGATACCCAAGGAAACTGGGGGAATACCTTAACTGGCGACAGGGCTGCCGCTCCTAGATATATTGAAGCAAGGCTTACTAAGTTTGCTTTGGAAGTAGTATATAGCCCAAAGGTTACCAATTGGCAACTAAGCTATGATGGTAGGGGAAAAGAACCCCTTCATTTACCCGTAAAATTCCCGCTTTTATTAGCCCAAGGTGTGGAAGGTATTGCAGTTGGACTATCCACCAAACTCTTACCACACAATTTTTTGGAATTAATAGATGCTTCCATTAAACATCTCAAAGGAAGGAGCTTTAGTCTTGTTCCTGATTTTCCTACTGGTGGAATTGCAGATTTTTCCAATTATAATGATGGTTTAAGAGGAGGTAAAGTTAGAGTTAGAGCCAAGATTTCTATAATTGATAAAAAATCCTTGGTGATTACCGAATTACCCTATGGCACGAATACCGTTGGCCTAATAGATTCCATTATAAAGGCAAATGATAAGGGAAAAATAAAAATCAAAAAAATTGAGGATAATACCGCTGGTGAAGTAGAAATCCTCATTCACCTTCCTACGGGAACTTCCCCGGATAAAACCATAGATGCCCTTTATGCTTTTACAGATTGTGAAACTTCAATTTCACCTTTAGCCTGTTTAATTGAGGATGACAAACCTTGTTTTATTGGTGTAAAAGAAATTTTAAAGCTTTCTACGGATAAAACTGTGGAACTGCTAAGAAGGGAATTGCAAATCCAATTGGGTGAATTGCAGGAACAATGGCATTTTTCCAGTTTGGAAAGGATTTTTATTGAAAAGAAAATTTACCGAGATATTGAAGAGGCAGAAACCTGGGAGGAAGTAATTTCCTTTATCAGGAAAGGCCTAGAACCTCATATTAAAAACCTAATTAGAGAAGTAACAGACGAGGATATTACTCGCCTTACAGAAATTCGAATTAAAAGAATTTCCAAGTTTGATAAAAACAAAGCAGATCAGCATATTCTTGATTTGGAAGAAAAAATTGAAGGGGTAAAAAACAATCTAGCGAATATTATTGAATATGCTGTGGATTGGTTTAAATCCTTGAAAACCAAATATGGAAAGGGCAGAGAACGCAGAACGGAAATCCGATTATTTGAGGATATCGATGCCACAAAAGTGGCTATTGCAAATACCAAACTCTATGTAAATAGAGAAGAAGGTTTTATTGGTACCTCACTAAAAAGAGATGAATTTGTAACCGACTGTTCCGATATTGACGATATTATCATCTTTAGAGAAGATGGTAAAATGATGGTGACTAGAGTCGGCCCCAAGACTTATGTTGGTAAGGATATAATGCATATTGCCGTTTGGAAAAAAGGAGATAAGCGCACCGTTTATAACCTTATTTATTCTAGTGGTCCAAATAAAGGCAATTGTAAGAGTTATATGAAACGCTTTAATGTTACCAGCATTACAAGAGATAAGGAATATGACCTAAGCGCAGGAGTAAAAGGTTCTAGAGTTCTTTATTTTACAGCTAACCCCAATGGGGAAGCGGAAGTGGTAACAGTCCATTTAAAGTCTGTACAAAACATTAGAAAGCTAAAATTTGATATTGATTTTTCAGATTTAGCCATAAAAGGTAGAGTCTCTAAAGGAAATCAAGTGGCTAAATTTCCTATAAAACGAATTGATCTTAAAGAAGAAGGAGTTTCTACCTTAGCGCCAAGAAAAATTTGGTTTGATGATACGGTAAACAGACTAAATGTTGATGGTAGAGGTGAACTATTAGGAGCCTTTAGAGGGGGAGATAAGATTTTGGAAATTTCTCAATCTGGAAACTATAGACTTTTATCCTTTGATTTAAGCACCAAATTTGACGAGGATATGATTCACCTCGAAAAATTTGACAAGGAAAAGCCATTATCGGTAGTATATTTTGATGGTGAAAAGTCCTTATATTATGTAAAGCGCTTTATTCCAGAGGATTCGGATAAAAAGGAATTGTTTATTAGTGAAGCAGATGGATCTTTTTTAGAAATTGTTAGCACCAGCAGGCAACCGAAAATTGAAATTGTATTCAAAAAGATCAAAGGAAAACAAAAAGAGGAAGAAACTGTTGACCTTGAAGATTTTATAGCTGTAAAAGGCATGAAGGCCCAAGGGAACCAATTAACCAAGGATGCGGTAAAGCAGATTAATTTAATTGAGACGGCCGAAGAGGAGAAGGTACAAGAAGAAATTATAGAAGAGGAAGTGAATACTGAGGAAGTGATTGAGGATATAAAACCGGAATCGGATGACCCTCAAATCACCTTAGAATTATAAAACATAAAACATGAAAATTAAAGTATTTGCAAGCCTGTTCTTGGCATTTTTTGTAATGGCCTTGAACGCACAGGATAGTTTAAATGTCAGTAAAGTTGGACGATTAGATTATCCAAATTCCAATCTAAATGATGTTTGGGGATATTCAGATGCCAATGGCAACGAATATGCCCTTGTAGGCACGGAGATTGGTTTTTCGATAGTTGATATCAGCCAAGCTTCCAACCCTGTTGAAAAAGGAAATATCCCTGGAGCATTCTCAATTTGGAGGGATATTAAAACTTGGAGCCATTATGCCTATGTAATTCACGATGGCCATGCTGGACCCTCAGACGGTATCCTCATTGTTGATTTAGATAGCGTAAATCAAAGTCAGCAAAAGTATAGCAACTTTTTCCCTACCATAACAGTGGATACAAATTCGGGAAGCTTTATTCAAGCTCACAATCTTTATATAGATGAAAATGGAATCCTCTATGTTTTTGGAGCCGCTATGAATGGAATTCCAGGGGGAGATGTAAATGGCGCTTTAATGTTCGATTTAAATCCAGATCCGGAAAATCCAGTCTTTGTAGGGGTTTTTAATGAACACTACCTTCACGATGGAATGGCTAGAGGTGATACTCTCTGGGGTAGTGCCATTTACGAAGGAAAGCTCCTTGCTATAGATGTTAGCGATAAAACAAATCCAGTGATTTTAGGAAGTATTGCCACGCCAAATAATTTCACCCATAATGCCTGGGTTTCCGACGATAATAAAACGGTTTATACAACAGATGAAAAGCCAGGTGCTTATGTTACAGCCATTGATGTTAGTAATCCTGGAGTGATGCAAGAGCTAGATAGAATCCAGCAAAGTATAGATACTTCCCAGGTAATCCCGCATAATACTCATGTATATGGAGATTTTCTAGTAAACTCCTATTATACTTCTGGGCTTCAGATTGTGGATATTTCTAAACCAGAAATTATGGTAGAAGTAGGGATCTATGATACTTCACCTTTAGCGAATAGTAATTTTGAAGGAGCATGGGGAGCATACCCCTACTTACCCAGCGGATTGATTTTGGTAACAGATAGACAAACCGGTTTATGGATTCTCAATCCAAGTTATGTAAAGGCCAGCTTTTTTACTGGTCTGGTAAAAGACTCTGTATCTGGAATTAACTTGGTTGGAGCTTCAGTAAAAATTACAAATACTGGCGACAGTTTAGCTACAGATATTTTCGGAAAATTCGGGATGGGTTTTGCTAGTTCTGGAGCTTTTCAAGTGGAAGTAAGTCATCCTGGCTATCAAACTTTAAACCTAAACCTAAGCCTAACAAGTGGGGTAGAAACCTATAAAGAGATTGCACTTCTTCCAAATGATTTTTCCGTAGAGGAGGCAGAGCTTCAAAAATTTGATCTTTCCCCAAATCCTAGTACTGGAAGTTTTAGTATTCAGTTTCCAGCAGAAACTAGCGGAATAAATTCGAGGATAGAAATTTATTCCATGAAAGGTCAATTGGTTTACAGTGAAGAATTTCAAACCGATAAGTCTAAAACTCAAGTTCATCACAATTTGAAAGCAGGAGTCTATCAGGTGGTGATTAAGAATAACAATTTCAATTTTCAGCCTGTTAAAGTTTTGCTAATCGATTAGGATTTTGGATATTTCAAGTCTGAAATGAACCAATGCACGCCGTCAATCAAATTCTAGAAATTCTAGAATACCTTTTTCTATTTATTATAGGTATTCAAGTAATTTACTTTTTCCTTTTTTCCTTTGGAAGCCTTTTCAAATTCAAAGCTCTGATTCAAGAGCCAGGATTGGGAAAGAAAAACAAAATGGTAGTAATTATCCCGGGTTATAAGGAGGATAAAATAATCATAGACACGGCTAAAAATGCACTAGTCCAAAACTATCCGAAGGAATTATATGAAGTTATTATTTGCGCAGATAGCTTTAGTCAAACGACCATAGACGAATTGAAAAAATTAGATGTTACCGTGATGGAGGTGGCATTTGAAAATTCCACCAAGGCAAAGAGTGTAAATAAGGCCTTGGAACTCAGCAGCGATTCAAAGCCTGATATAGCTGTGATTTTAGATTCTGATAATATCATGGCTCCTGATTTTTTGGAGAAAATGAACCAGGCCTACAATCAAGGTTTAAAAGTGATTCAAGGACATCGTACGGCCAAAAATCAAAATACAAGCTTTTCTCTTTTGGATGCTATAAATGAGGAAATTGGAAATAGTATATTCCGCAAAGGGCATAGAGTATGGGGAGTAAGTTCTGCCCTTATTGGCTCCGGGATGGCTTTTGACTTCCAGTATTTCAAATCTATAATGTCCGATATTGAAGATGTAGCCGGAGAAGATAAATTGGTGGAATTAAAAGTTTTAAAAGAAAGGGAAACCATAGAATATATTGAAGATGCGCTGGTTTATGATGAAAAGGTTTCCAATGCTCAAAATTTCTCTAAGCAAAGAACAAGGTGGGTAGGGGTTCAAATCTACTTTTTCAAAAATTATTTTTGGGATGGTTTCAAGGAATTAGTAAGCAAAGGAAATATTGACTATTTCGACAAAGTCTTTCAAATGTTTTTAATTCCTAAGGTTTTATTGATAGGTCTTTTAGGATTCTTAGGACTACTTAGCCTATTCACCCCCCTTCATGAAGCTTGGACCAATTTCATGATTATTTATTTTCTGAGTTTACTCCTTGCTGTTCCAAGAAGGTTTTACAATAAACGTTTGCTAATTGCTGTATTAAATATTCCCAAAGCAATAATCTTTATGGTCTTGGGGATATTAAAAATTCGAAAATCTACAGCTTCAAAATTTGAAGTAACGGAAAAGTCTGTTACTTCGGAAGATTAATTTAGCCTTTCCCACTTTTTAGATTCAGGATTATATTGCTTTATTACTCTTGCGGGGTTACCCACAGCGATGCTGTTTGGCGGAATATCCTTTGTAACCACCGCTCCAGCAGCTACAACACTGTGTTTACCAATGGTTACCCCAGCAGTAACCACCACATTTGCACCTAGCCAACATTCATCTTCAATATTAATAGTGTCCATAGTTACAGCTTGCAAATGAATAGGCGTATTAATATCCTCATAAACATGGTTTAGGCCAGACATCACAATGTTTTGTGCTAGTATCACATCATTTCCAATATTTACAGGACCAATAACCACATTTCCAATTCCAATTCTACTACGATCTCCAATATGAACATCACCAACACCATTGTTTACAGTGGCAAAATCTTCAATTGTGGAATAAGCCCCTAAACTAAATTGGTTAAAAGGTAGAACGTCCATTCGCGTTCTTCGGCAAACTGTGCTTCCTTTGCCTTTTTTATGAAGAAATGGATTTACAAACCATTTTACCCAAAGCCTTGGTTTAGCTTGGTTTTTAGGAATTAATAGATAGTGAACAAACTTTTTAAGCTTTTCGTTAGCCTTTATTTTTTCTTTAACTCCCATCTTTATATGCCTTTGTGTTTACTATTGCCTTATACATGTCATTTACACTATTTTCCCAGCTGTGTTGTAATGCAAAATCCCTCCGTTCAGCTTGTACTTTAGCTGAATTATTTTCCAAACCTTCCTCAATCATTTTCAAATAATCTTCCAGGTTTTCGCCGAGGTAAACATGATCTTCAAAAGCTTTCATTGTTTCTGTAAGAGTAGCTACCGTAGCTAATCCCATGGCGAGATATTCATCTATTTTCCGCGGATAGTTTCCAATGGTAACCTCATTAAATCTTTGTGGATTTATCGCTAGGTCAAAACCTTTTAAATAGGAGCCTAGGCTTTCCATCGGTTTAGGACCTAAAAAATGAACATTGGAAAAGTGGTGAAGTTTAGACTTTTGGAAATGCTCATCCTCTGGACCTACGAGAACAATTTGCCAATCGGGTTTGGCTTCTGCTATTTTTTCTAAAAGCTGAATATCCAAACGTAAATTTAATAAGGCGCCAACATATCCAATTCGAGGCTGAGGAATTTTGGCCAAATCATCAGGTATGCTATTTATTTTTTCAGGTTCAAAAAGATCAAATTCACAGCCTTGCCCAATATAATGCGAATTAGGATTAAACTCCTGTGCCAATTGATTGAGATATAGAGAATTGGAAGTTACCAAATCACTTTTAGCCATAAGCTCAGGTTCTAATCTCAGTCCGTGTTTTTTCCAATAGTCTACTGCTCTAAAATAATCTCGGGTATAGTAAATAGAGACTTGAGGTTTTAAATACTCTTTTAAATAAAAGCTCCTAAACATATCGCCATCATTAAATAGGATATAATCCTTAAAACCCAGTTCATCCACTGCTTTGAGGATTTCTTTAGCGTAAATTTTATTATTTCTTTTATTTGCCCAATCGTATAAAGCTCCATCTGGAAGCATGTTTATAGATTCTATGGTTTTAAGTGGGGTAAAAGACCAAAGATTGTCGATTTCAGGCTGGAGAGCTTTTCGTTTCCCATCCAAAATGGCCTGCCTTCTATCAATTATATACCTCTCATCTTCGCGTTTTCGCATCAAGGTAATTCTATCTACTGGCGGGTTTACATAAAGGACTCTATTGGATTTTGCGATTTCTTCTGCAATGTTTATACAATTGCTTCCAATGGGATTGTCCCAAGGTTGCTGACCTACAATTATAAAATCCCTGTTTTTTATTGGCATATTGGCTGCTGTACTTTTAGGCTATTCTATTACATTTACAATCTCAAATATAGAATTTATTAGGTGATAGGAAGGCTTAAACAATTACTAAAAACAAATAAATCCCTTTCATTAATTAGCAGTGGTACTGCTGCGGTATTCGGATTGTTTACCTTCGGATTGCTGGCTAGGTATTTTAGCCCCGCCGAATTAGGCTATTGGGGATTGTTTCTAAGTATTTTCACCCTTTTTGATATGCTTCGCTCTGGCTTGATCAGCAGCGCAATGATCAAGAAAATAAATGAATATGATACAGAAGAGGAGGTTAAGGTAGTAATAGGATCTGGCTGGAAACTAAGCCTTATTATTACGGCTGTTGGCTCTTTAATTATCACCCTAATCTTTTTGATTATTTATCTATTTAATAAAGACTCTTACTTTATAACTTTTGCCATTTGGTTTATCCCCACAAGTTTTCTTAGCCTACCACATTCCATGTCTACCTGGATACTAAACGCTTATGTGAAATTTGCTAAAATAGTTTGGGTTAGGTTTTTACTTCAATTTGGATTTTTAATCGGGGTAATCATATTTAGTCAAATAGAAGCCGGAGTAGAATTTGTAATTATTGCCTATCTAATTTCCAATTTTTTACCGGGATTACTGGCCACCATTAAGGGATGGAATAAATTATTGTATTGGAATGAAGGGACAAAAGAGATGGACAAAAGCCTGTTTAATTTTGGAAAATACAGTATGGGCTCCATGATCGGTAGTAATTTGCTAAGAAGTTCAGATAGCTATTTGATTTTCGCCTTTTTAGGACCCGCAGCACAAGGAATCTATTCGGTAGCGGAAAAAATTGTAGGTTTATTCGATATCCCATTAAGGGCCTTTGTTGGAATAGCTTTTCCACAAATGGCCAAAAAGTATTCACTTAAAATGTATGATGAGTTTCAGGATGAATTTGAAAGGGATGCTGGCTTTTCAACAATTTTACTTCTGCCTATTAGCATTTTAGCCTTTATATTTTCTGAACAATTAGTATTGTGGTTGGGAGGACCAGAATATCTCGAAGCCGCTAATATTGTTAGGATTTTTGCTATATACACTGCATTAACACCCTTGGACAGATTTAGTGGTATAGCCCTAGATGTTGTAAATCGACCAGATCTCAATTTCTGGAAGGTGCTTATCATGCTTTCGGCAAATGTGGTAGGGGATATATCAGTATTATATTTTACTCAGGATATATTTTGGGTGGCATTTGTTTCCATTTTCACCTTTGCCATAGGAATAGCGATTGGATTCATATTCTTAAAAGGGAAATTGCCATTTAGGTTTTTTATTATTATGAGCAAGGGTTTTAATGAAGGATTAAGACTAGTTAAAAAATATGTTGGTAACTCTTAAATATTCTCTTTTGGAAAATTTCCAATTTTGAGAAAAAAGCCCAATATTTGAGCTGAACAATTGAATTCGTAAATGGATATTCTTAAAGTTTTTGTGGTTGATGACAACGAGCTATATGCAAAGATGTCTATGCACCACTTATCTCTAAACCCAGATAATGAGGTAGAGAGCTTTAAAAGTGGAAAGGAATGCCTAGACGCCCTTTATAAAAACCCTGATCTCATTTTTTTAGATTATTCACTACCTGGGATGTCGGGAATTGAGATTTTAAGAAAAATTAAAGCTACTCATAAAGAAATTCCTGTAGTGATAGTTAGTGGACAAGAAGATGTTAGCACGGCTGTAAATCTATTGAAGGAAGGTGCATATGACTATATCGTAAAAGATGAAAATGCCAAGGAGAGAATGTGGAATGCAACAAACCACATTCGTGAAAATGCCCGACTGAGAAATGAACTTGATAAATTAAGGGAGGAGGTAAACCTAAAGTATGACTTTAGTAATATTAAAGGGAATAGTCCTTCCATAAAAAAGGTGTTTAAGCTTATTGAGAAGGCAGCCTTAACCAATATTACAGTTTCTATTACTGGTGAAACGGGTACGGGAAAGGAGTTGGTGGCAAAAGCCATTCACTATAACTCTAAATTTCGTAAAAAACCTTTGGTGGCTGTGAATATCGCAGCAATTCCACATGATTTATTGGAAAGTGAACTTTTCGGTCATGAAAAAGGAGCTTTTACAGGAGCTGTAAATAAAAGGATCGGAAAATTTGAAGAGGCCAATGGTGGAACTGTTTTCCTTGACGAAATTGGTGAAATGGATCTTCAACTGCAGGCCAAACTTCTTAGGGTGCTGCAAGAAAAAGAAGTTACCCGAATAGGAAGTAATCAAGCCATAAAAATAAATGCCCGGGTTATAGTAGCCACCCACCGGACTCTTTCCGAAGAGGTGAAAGCTGGACGATTTAGGGAGGATTTGTATTATAGGCTATTAGGATTACCAATAGAACTCCCACCATTAAGGGATAGAGAAAATGATATTGTCCTTTTAACAAAATTCTTCTTAGATGAATTTGTAAAAGATAATAAAATGCCAAAGGTTCAAATAAGTCCTGAAGCACAAAAGAAAATAAGAAGCTACCACTGGCCTGGAAACGTTAGGGAGCTGAAAGCGGTAATTGAATTAGCTGCTGTACTGGCTGAGGATAATTTGATTCAGGAGTCGGATATCAATTACAATTCCACCAATAGTTTGGAAAATCTAATGATGGAGGAGATGAGTCTAAAAGATTATACAGCCCAAATTATTAGTCACTTTTTAAACAAATACGATCAAAATGTAGTGAAAGTGGCTAAAAAATTAGATATCGGTAAGAGTACTATTTACCGAATGATAAAAAACGATGAAATAACAATTTAGTAGAAAAAATTAAAGAAGGAATGTCAGAAAAAGTTTATGACTTGAGTCAGTTGGAGGAGCTTGCAGGAGGAAGTCAAGAATTTGTAATGAGTATGGTAGATACTTTTTTGGAACATACTCCAAGTCAATTAGAAGAGTTAAAATCAGCATTTTCCTCAGGTGATCTAAGCGCGATGGGTGGTGTTGCTCATAAGATTAAACCCAATATTGATTTATTTGGAGTTCACTCTTTAAAAGAAGAAATAAGATTAGTAGAAAGTTTGGGAAAAGAAGGGGTAAACTCTCCAGACCTGCCATCAACTATTAACAAAATTAACGATGTTTTGCAACTAGCCTTTCAACAATTGACGGCACATAAAAACGGGTAAAATGAAACAAAAGCAAGTGCTTATTATTGATGATGAGCCCATCATGCGAAAGCTTTTAGAGCAAATTCTCAAAGATCGATATGAAACCGTGTCTTTAGAGAATGGTAGGGAAGCTCTGGAGTGGATGTATTCAGGTAATATTCCTGATTTGGTGGTGGCAGATCTTAATATGCCTGAAATTAATGGTTTTGAATATATCACCAGAGTTCGCGAAAGTGGCTTTTTTAGTGATGTTCCCCTAATTGTTCTTTCCGGAGAAGAGAGTAGTGCAGAAAGAATAAAAAGTTTAAAACTAGGAGCAAATGATTATTTGATAAAACCATTTAATCCTGAAGAATTAAGTCTAAGAATTGATAACCTAATTAGACTAAGATCGTGAATACCATATTATACATTGGCGAAGAAGACGAATACATGGCTAGCTTAAAAGCTAGTGGTGTTTCCTTTGACCATGTTAAAAATGTGGTTGGTTTTCACAATAAGCTCGAAAGTATAGACCAATATCAACTAGTTATCAGCGAAATGCACCTTAAAGGTTTGAAGGCTGATAAAATTTATGAACGCTATAAAGGACTGCTAAATCAAAAGAGAATTCCTTTTTCAATATTGGACTCAAATCTTGATTTGGGAAAAAGATTAAAGTTGATGAAGCTGGGTATTATGGAGCTTTATCCACCAGAATTGGATGCAAAAATAATCGAAGAAAGAATACCTTTTCTGCGTCAAATGCTTGAGGCTAAGCTAGGTGAGAAGCGCAAAACAAATATCATTGACTACAAAATACCAGTAGCAAAAAGGGTGTTTGATGTTACTGTGGCAGGACTGGCATTAATCATGTTACTTCCCATTTTAATAATAGTGATCATAGCCCTTAAACTTGAATCTAGAGGACCTATTTATTATGTTTCCAAAAGGGTAGGTACAGGTTATAAAGTTTTTGATTTCTACAAGTTTCGTTCAATGTATGTTGATGCCGATTCTCGATTAAAGGATATGAAACACCTTAATCAGTATGCCAATCAGGATGGTGATGATGATAGCACTGAAACGAAGTTGAAAAAGGAATATGAATCATTGGCAGAATCACCAACTCTAATTTATAAGGATGGCACGCCAATGAGTGAAGAGGAGTATTTGGAGTTGAAAAAGAAACAGGCTGCTGGAACTTTTATAAAAATTAAAGATGACCCTAGAGTGACCAAAGTTGGTGCTTTTATTAGAAATGCAAGTATTGATGAATTACCACAATTGATAAATGTTTTGAAAGGGGATATGTCCATAGTAGGAAATAGGCCATTACCACTCTATGAAGCGGAGCAATTAACTTCCGACGATTGGGGTGAAAGGTTTTTAGCACCAGCGGGAATTACCGGACTATGGCAGGTAGAGAAAAGAGGTAAGGGTGAGATGAGTGAAGAGGAAAGAAAAGCATTAGACAATAAATACGCGAAGAATTTTAGTTTTTGGAATGATATAAGATTGATATTGAAAACAATTCCAGCATTGTTTCAAAAAGAAAATGTTTAAGCCTAAATGATATCTAAAATAAATTCATTTTTAAGATTTTGCATTTTGCCTCTGGCATTTGCCCTGTCTATCCCTGCTTTTTCGCAATCTGATAATGATTCTCTTGCGACAACAGATATCATGGATTTTTTACCACCACTTTCTGTAATTATTGATAGCGCTCTGGCAAATTCCCCAGAAGTAGGTTATTTCGAATCCATCATGGAATCCACAGAATATGATGTAAGCTTAGAAAAGAAAAGTTGGGCAAATGATATTCGTTTTCAAGGTGGCTATAATTGGACCTATGGAAACCAACTTCTCCTACCGGGAGTAGGAACAGGGGAAGCAACTTCAAATGAAGGTTATAATTATGGTGTTGTAATTTCTATCCCATTAAGCACCTGGTATACAAGAAGCGACCGTGTAAAAAGGGCAGAAGCACTTAGAGGTGGGCAACAAGCAAAAGTTGATCAAGCAAGCGTAAAAATTAGAGAAGAAGTAATTACAACCTATAATCAACTTCTACTAATGCAAAGGCTGTTGAAAATTTCTTCTGAGTCTAAGGAATCTTCAGAGTTAATTTTGGAAGAAGCAGAAAAGAAATTTAAAGATGGAGAAATTGGACTCGAAGAGCTTGTAGGAGCCGCAGATTATAGAACTAGGTCTGCCATGGAGTATGAGCAGAATAGAACGGCTTTTAACAATGCTTATACGGCATTAGAGCGTTTGGCTGGAGTTCCATTTAGTAAAATGAAAAAGAATTAAATAAGGCAGATGAGTTTAATCCAATTTTTCAGGATATTTAATAAGAACTTGAACCTATTTCTATTGTGTTCCATTGTTCTTTCCATTGTTGTGTTTTTTATGACAAGGAATTTGCCTAAGGAGTATAAATCTGAAACAGAGGTTTTTACAGGTATTGCTTCTGGTCCTACCATTGCTGGGATTGAAGGAGCTGGATTAGACTTTTTTACCGCGAATAATGACTATGATAACATGATTAATGTTATCAAATCCAAGCAAACTTTAACTGAAGTTGGAGAAAGACTTTTAGTTCAACATATGATGTTGGACAGTGCAAATCCAAGATTTATTTCTGAAGAAAACTGGGGGCATTTTAGATACAAAATACCACAAGCCCTGGAAGATAGTCTCTTGGTGCCAAATTCTATTGAACAGACTATTCAAAATATTAGACAATACCGAATGGATAATTATGATTCCTATTTGGTAAAACTAACTTTTGATGATGCGAGTTCTCCTTACAGCTATAAGGCAATTCAAAGGATAACGGTGTACAGACTTCAAAATTCCGACCTTATTAATATTAGCTATTCTTGGTCGGATCCCGGTATTGCTCAACATACTTTGGCTATTCTAAATGAGGTGTTTACAGTTAAACTGGCCCAAATTAAGCAAGGTCAGGGGGCTAGTGTTATTACTTATTTTGAAGATCAAGTAGCTGAAGCCGTAGAAAGGCTGAAGGATGTGGAATCCAGATTAAAAGATTTTAGGATTAATAATAGAATTATTAATTACGAAGAGCAAACCAAATCTATCGCCACTCTTAAGGAGATGATGGAGACTGAATATCAGCAGGAATTGGCCATAAAAGCCTCTGCAGAAGCTGGTGTTAAAAGATTGGAAGAACAATTAACCCTGAATAAGGAGATCACTAAGTTTAGTGATGATATGCTCAAAAAGAAGGAGCAATTGGCGGATTTGAATTATCAGATTGTAGAGCTGGAAGTTTATCATGAAGATTCGCCTTTATTACCAGAATTAAAGAGAAAAGCAAAAAAATTAAAAGCCCAGCTTACCAATATTCTAACTAAGAAATATCAGTATAGTAGAACTACTGAAGGCGTACCTATTAAGGAGAGCTTGGCGCAATGGTTAACTTATTCCATAGCCTTGGATGAATCTAAAGCACGTTTGGATATTTATGAAGGTAAAAAGGCCTATTTCCGAGCCATTTATGATGAATTCTCACCACTGGGCTCCGAGCTAGCTAGGATGGAGAGAGAGATTGCCGTGGAAGAAAGAAATTTCTTGGAATTATTGCAAGGTTTGAACATGGCCAAAATGCATCAGCAAAGTGAGACCTTGGCAACCGGTGGTTTAGTTGTAACGGTGGAGCCGAATTATGCTTTGAGAGCCAAAAAATCTAAGGCCTTATTATTAGTTTTTGTTAGTGCTGTAATAGGATTTTTAATGCCACTAAGTATTGTAGTGGTGATGGAATTTTTAGATAATACAGTAAGAAACCCAGAAAGGGCTGAAGAACTTACTAATTTGAAATTATTAGGAGCATTCCCAGATTTAACCAAAAGATCTGACAATAGAAATGTGGACATGGATTGGTTAAGGGATAAATCTCTTGGTCTACTGAGCCAGAACACCAGGTTGGAAATGAGAAACTTGGGAATTGCAGATCAAAAACCCAAGTATGTAGTTGTTTATAGTACCAGGGAGAGGGATGGTAAGGCATATATGACCCACCTTCTTGCCAATGAGCTTGTTTCCTTAAACTTTAAGGTAATGGTGATTTTCCACAAGGACATGCCTACAGAAGATGCTTTTTATGATGTTGCCCAATACCAAAATAATAAGCAGTTTCTGAATACTAAAAACTTCCAAGAATTAGTACCTAGTAGTTATGATCCTGAATTATATGATTTCATTTTTGTAACCTTCGAAAGCATTCTAACAGAACAATACTCCTTAGATCTTAACGAAAGAGCCGATATGGCATTTTGTGTAATTTCGGCAAATAGAAGCTGGTCCAAGGCAGATAAATTTGCTATGAAGGAATTTATTAATACGCTAAATGTTCAGCCGAGATTAGTGGTGAATGGTGTAGAGCCAGACTATATGGACGCTGTACTTGGTGATATTAAGAAAAGAAGATCCGCGCTGCGTAAATTCCTTAAAATGGTATTTACCCTACAATTCAATTCCAAAGGATTTAGCGGTGATAAAAATGGTTTTGGCGAATAAAATTGAGCCAATAGCATTGTTTTCTCAAGCTTCTAGCTATCCCTGATTTGGTTTACTTTTTAAGTCTAGCAAAGGACTAGCAGTCTTTTATTAATTCAATGGAAAAAGACAGGCCCCGAAGTGAAAGCCTAATTTTAAAAGCTATTAGATTATGAGCAGAATTTTTGGAAAAAATCTAAGGGAAGGGTAATCATTTATTGCGAGCTAAAATCTAGAATAATAAAGATCACAAAATAGCAAGGTAAGCTAGAAGCCATTCTCAAGAATATAATCCCTAAGTCCTTGAGAGTATTATAATTCTGGTTTTCTACCCATTAGTGGGGTAGGTTTGTTTTCGAATTTAAACTCACCTTTATAGTCCCAATACCGCATATTGTAAACAAAACAAATACCAATAAAAGTAGTAATAGAAATAGGGAACTGAGTAAGCACAGCATTCCCATAATTGGCCACTAATATACCGGCATAGCCCGCCAGTATTGCCATTGCGATATTTTGCCGCTCCTCGTCTTCGAAGCTCCATAAAAACCCAATTCCTCGAGCAAGGATGAAAATCCACATACCCACGTAGAATACCCTACCTACTAGACCTGTTTCGGCTCTAATTCTGGTATAGAGACCATCTGGTTCAAAATTGGCTAGCCAAGTTCCAGGTGAAAATCGTTGTCCCCAGGATCCTACAGTACCCATTCCACCGCCAAAAGGTTTTCCTCTGAGGTATTCGGTTAATCGAGCTCTATTTCTCAATCTTGTATTGAGGGAAGGATCATTAGGATCCAAAGCGGTTCTTAGTCGGTTAATATCATAATTGGCATTACCGATAGTCGTAAATTTTAAGAAAATAAATCCGGCCAAAAGAATTCCACCCCCTATAGAAAGAACCTTAAAATTCCTGGTCATGATAAGATATAATATCCCGCCGATTGCCGGAACTGCTAAAGCTCCACGCGTGCCACTTAGTGCCAAGGCTACAAATGCCGTAATGGATAAAACAGCATAGAATATTCTTTTTTTCCAAGAGCTGGGGCCTAAAATCATAATGGCCGTCATAATACAAATCTGGCCCATGGCGGCACCAAAGGTTCCTGCATCATAATAATAGGAGAATATCCTCAGCTGCCCCCACAACATGTGAGTTACAGAAGCTCCTTCATCCAACCATCTTTGTTCGAAGGAATCTACACCAATAACCTTTTGTTTCAATGCCCAAAGTATCCCTAAAACCGAAAAAGCTACCCAAACATTCCAGAATCGATACCAGTCTTTTTTAGTATTAAATAGGATAAAACAAAGAGGTATAAGAAGAAACTGATACAAGGCCACACCTCTCATGGAATAAAACCACGCTTCAAAACTATAAGCATTGGGGTTACCTATTTGAAGGAAAATATAGCCCATCCAAAGAGTCATTAATAATACAACTTCATTGGCAGCCAAGCTAAAATCAGTTTTTTTCCAATGCTTAAAAGCAATAATGAAATAGGAGAGAAGCAGCATAATATCCACACCTAATCCATAAGGAATTCCAGAAGGAACATAGCGACCTAGAATAGGAAGAATAAAGGACATGACCAGAACAAAATAAATTCCAACCTTAAGATTATTAAAGAATAGGATTAGGAAAGCAATAACAAAAGGAATAGCCATAACTGCGCCTGCAACTGGAATTCCATTTTTACCAATAAGTATTCCCACCGCCACAGTTAGAAAAGTGACGATTAAATATGTAATTATTTTTCCTTTATTCATTGGATAATATTCCTGTCGCTAATATTTGAACCTAAAACTTTCTGGCATGGTAAAGAAACTCGAAAATTTGTCAATATCAGTTTCATAATAGAGATGATCAAATAGTCCGGCATCTCCATAAACGCTTTTGCCATTAATTTTAAAATCTTCCAAAACACCAGTTACTTCATCAAATTCCTTATGCATAGCATAAAATTGAAATCTTAGTGTTTGATCCTTTAAAAAGGGCTGCAGGGTTACTATCAGGTCGTAGCCGTGATTTTTATCCAAAACCACTTTCTTTTTTACTTTATTCATTATCTGTGCCCTATACTCATAACTCACCACACCATTGTCCAGCATATTTATTTTTATAACCTGTACCACAGAATCTTTAAGGGCATCCAATTTTTTAAGCTCACTTTTATGAAAAATAAAATAGTGGCATTTCTTTTCCTTTTGCCATCCTCTTTGGGATTTCTTGTACTTATAATAACCAGATTCGTATAGCTTAGTTAATAATACCAAGGTATCTGCCCCAAAAATTACAGGGTAAATTCTCAATTCTTTAAAATTATCTAGACCAATTTTATTAATTCTTTCCAAGCGTCCTTTTTTATCCATTGAATTTAAATTCATGGGAATGGTCCTTTTTTCAGACATCCATTGGCCATCTGTACTCAAACTCCAGCCTACAACACCTTTGTCTAGAGTTTCAATTGGCTTACTAGAAAATATCGGAAGAGGATCATTAATTCTAGGTTGTGCAATGGCACCTAAACTGAGGAAAAGAATAAAAGCTATATATCGCATAGAAAATAAAAAAGCAGTGAATAACAAATTTAACCAATGAAGTATAGAGCTGCTTTGGTTTAAAAAATTATTTTTGAAACAGCTATTAACAATTTTAAACTTTGTCTGAAACCAAATCACAAGTTAAGCCGCTAGTTTCTTTTCTCACAGTAAATTTCAACCAAGCGTTGGTTACTATCGATTTACTGACATCTTTGAGCAAAATTAACTATGAAAATTGGGAGATTATCCTCGTTGATAATGGATCCAAACCTTCGAACCTTAAAGAAGATGCCCAGAAATTTGATAAAGTAAAATTTATTCACAGCACTGAAAACCTTGGTTTTGCAGGCGGAAATAATATTGGATTAGAATATTGCAATGGAGATTATATCTTCTTTATTAATAATGATACTGAGGTAAATGTAGATTTATTAGATAATCTTGTTCCTTGGATGGAGAAACAGGATGATCTGGGAATTTTGAGTCCTAAGCTTTGTTATTTCCATGATAAAAATTTATTGCAATATGCTGGAGCCACCCCGATGTCCAAAATCTCTATACGAAATGCGGGTATCGGATGGAAGGAAAAAGATGATGGTCAATATGATGAAATTCGTGAAACCGCCTATATCCATGGCGCCGCGATGATTGTTCCCAAAAAGGTATTGCAGGAGGTGGGGCCAATGTATGAGGATTATTTCCTGTATTATGAAGAATATGATTGGTGTGAGAGAATAGCAAAAGCCGGTTATAAGGTTTGGTATTACGGTTTAAGTCTGGTTTATCACAAAGAATCAGTAAGTACTGGTCAGGATAGCCCTTTAAAAATATATTACCTTACTAGAAATAGATTGTTGTTTGCAAGAAGGAACAATTCATTTTTATATTCTAGATTAAGCATTTTGTATTTTGGCCTTATTGCCATTCCGAAAAATGTTTTATTCTGGTTACTTAAAGGTAGAGGTGATTTGGCGAAGGCATTTTGGAAAGGATTCTGGTGGAATTTAACTCATAAAGCATAATAATTTGAGAATAGGAATAGAGGCTCAGCGGATCTATAGGGATCATAAACATGGGATGGACTTTGTAGCCTTGGAGATGATTAAGAACCTCCAAGAAATTGACAAGGAAAATGATTATATAATTTACATCAATGAAGGTCCGGATACAGATTGCCTAAAGGAGACCGAAAATTTTAAAATCAAAGTTTTTGGTGCTTCCTATCCCATTTGGGAACAAATAAAATTACCCAAGATGGCTAGGGAGGATAAATTGGATATTCTTCATTGTACTTCCAATACTGCGCCTATAAATTGTCCTGTTCCCTTGGTAGTGACCATTCACGATATTATTTATTTTGAAACCCATCCCTTAGCAGCTAAAGGCTATAGTTCCTATCAAAAATTTGGGAATCTATATAGAAGGTATGTGGTAAAAAGATTGTTGTATTCTGCAAAACTTATTATTACTGTTTCGGAATATGAAAAAGAAAGATTTAATTCCTTCCTTAAACTAAAACCTGGCAGAGTGGAAGTGGTTTATAATGGTGTGGGAGAACATTTTAAACCAATTGAAGATCAAGACCACCTAGAATCAATTCGCGAAAAATACAAGTTACCGCAAAAGTTCTTTTTATTTCTAGGAAATACCGACCCCAAGAAAAATACAAGAAACACAGTGGTTTCTTTTGCGAAATACAAGCAGAAACACAAGACAGATCATAAATTGGTAATAGGTGATCTAGATCCGGAGGTCATTTTAGGCTTTTTAAAAGAAGAAAAACTCGATTCCTTTTTCGATGAAATATTTTTCACAGGTTATATTCACAATTCAGACCTCCCCGCTGTGATCAATTTGGCTGATATATTCCTTTATCCAAGCAAGAGAGAAAGCTTTGGAATTCCAGTATTGGAAGGGATGGCTTCGGGAACTCCGGTTATTACGAGTAACACTTCATCTATGCCAGAAGTGGGTGGAGATGCAGCAGTTTTTGTTGATCCTGAGAATACAGATCAAATTTCGGAATCTATTCACCTTTTGTTGACTGATGAAGAATTGAGAAAACGAAATATAGAAAAGGGAATCAGTAGAGCTGAAAAATTTAGCTGGAAAAACACGGCTAAGGAAGTACTAAACATTTACCATAGAATAACCAATAAATAGGGGATGTACCATTTTATACCACCAAAATTTGTATCCAAGTTTCAAGATTTCAACTATAAGAAGTTTGAGGATATTCCAGAGGAAGTATTTGACGAAATTGCAGCGAAACTCAAGTCTATTCAAAGCGAATCGCCTTTGGTTAGTGTGGGCTTAATCGCCTATAATGAACAAGATTATATTTTAGGAACTCTTGCGAGTTTAGCGGAAGCGAATTGTAAATACCCTTTTGAAATATTGGTGGTAAATAATAATTCTACAGACGATACACAGAAGTTTTTGGATAGACTAGGATTAAAAACAATTGAAGAAAAAAGTCAAGGTTATCCCTTTGCTCGACAAGCAGGATTGCAAAATGCCAAGGGAGAAATTTTTGTTTCCGGAGATACCGATACTTTTTACACTCCAAAATGGATAGAATTGCTAAGCGCACCTTTAATTGATAATGATAAAATATCCTGTACCTATTCCCTTCATGCCTTTTATACCGATGCCAAAAAATATCCATTATCCCTTCAATTTTATCAATACGCCAAGCTTATAGGAATATATTCCAAGGATTTTTCACGGGCACAATTGAATTGTGGAGGGGCAAGCATGGCCTTTAGAAAAAAAGACGCATTAAAATTTGGTGGCTATAACACCAAAATTGTAAGAGGATCAGATGGTTATATGGCTCTACAGCTTTCTGATTATGGAAAGATTAAAATGGTATCTAAGCAAAAGGCGGTGATCTATACCAATATGCGAAGAACTCAAAATGATGGTAGCCTGATGAAGGCCTTTTGGATTCGTTTTAAATATAATATCCGCTTTATTTTTTCAAATTTCACCAAACAAAAAGAAAGGTAATGGAATTAGCATTTTGGTTATTGATCGCCTTGGTTGTTTATACCTATGTTGGCTATGGGATTTTACTTTTTGTGATTATTAAAATCCGCAGAGCACTGGGTATTAATACCATTGAAACTGATGAAAATTTTGAGCCAGAAGTGACCCTTGTAGTCCCTTGCTTTAATGAAGAAGATTTTATTTTAGAAAAAGCAAAAAACAGCTTGGAATTAGATTACCCAAAAGAAAAGCTTAGGATTATTTTTATTACCGATGGAAGTAGTGATAATACTGTAGATCTTTTAAAAACTGTGGATGGAATTGAGGTCCTTCATGAAGATCGTAGAGCGGGAAAATCAGCAGCTGAGAATAGGGCAATGACTTTTGTTAAAAGTCCCATAGTAGTATTCTGTGATGCCAACACCATTTTGAATAAGGAATGTATTAAGGAATTGGTGAAGCATTATGTGAATCCAAAAGTAGGAGGGGTGTCTGGAGAAAAAAGAGTGATGATAAAGGAATCCGACAATGCTAGTGCAGCAGGTGAAGGGATTTACTGGAAATATGAATCCAATCTTAAAAAATGGGACTATGAGTTATATACCATTGTTGGTGCTGCTGGAGAACTCGTTTCCTTTAGAACAGAATTAATGACGGATCTTGAAGAGGATACTATTTTGGATGATTTTATGCAGAGTTTGCGAATTTGCAAACAAGGATTTCGTTTCGCTTATGAGCCAAATGCTTATGCCATGGAAACATCAAGTGAAAATGTTAAGGAAGAGCTGAAACGAAAGGTGAGAATCGCAGCAGGAGGTTGGCAATCCATGAATAGATTAAAGAGTTTATTAAATCCCTTTAAAGATTTTGTATTGAGTTTTCAATATGTTTCTCATAGGGTTTTAAGATGGTCCATAAGTGCCTTGGCATTGCCGGTAATTTTTATTCTAAATATCCTTTTATTCCTTAATGGGCCTGAAGTTTATAGTTATATATTAATTGCCGAAATAGTATTTTATGCACTTGCACTTTTAGGCTGGATCTTGGAGAATAGGCAGATTAGGGTGAAGATATTATTCATTCCCTATTACTTTTTAATAATGAATTATGCAGTTTTTGCAGGCTTCTTTAGATGGCTCAAAGGATCCCAAAAATCAACTTGGGAAAGGGCTAAAAGGGCTGGAAAAAATTAGTTGATCTTCCTTTTATTGTCGTTTAACGGTATGGTTGGCTAGAGGCTTTCCTTATCTTTGTGAGAAGTATTATAATGCAACTCCTCATATAGCATGATTATTAAACGAAATTACAGTCTTTACGCAGCCATCCTAGGATTGGCACTTATTAGCTCTTGTAATAAGGACAAACCACTTGATAGTTCAACGGATGTAAATAGCTCCGAAAACTTTAGTTATTCTACAACTCAAGAAGTTGATGTGAATATTAATCTTAAGGACCATACGGGCAAGGCTTTACCCGGTCAGAGAGTAAATATTTTCTCACCAGACCTTAAAAAACAAATTGCCTCTGGTGTTTCCAACTCCTCTGGTGATTTTAACTCTCTTGTAAGGATTCCAACGTATATGTCGGAAGTAAGAGTAAGGGTAAACTACCAAGGATTTGATAATGACAAACTTGTTGCCGTATCAGGTAATTCTATTTCTGTGAATTTTGGAGGAGATGTTTCAGGAAAAAGAAATAAAACACAAGGAGTACAATCTTTAACTCCTGCCGGTGGAAACTGGTATTATATGGGAACTTACGATTCTCAAGGTGTTCCAAATTATTTAGACCTTCCGGGTGATGTGGTTGATGCCAATTTCTTAGCCGATATTAGTAATGCACTTCCAGAAAATTTAAATATTCCAATCAATAAACCAGCTTTTTTAGCTCCATCAAATGCTTATGATGTTCATATTTTGGACTCAGGAGATGTTTGGGTAACCTATTTAGGTGAAGGTGCTGGTCAATTAAATACTTTTGGATATTATATTTATGACACTAGTAATCCGCCTACACTTGCTTCAGAAATAGATTCAATCTTTACCATTTTACCTAATGCCTCCAATGCTGGTGGTTCTGGTGGTGGTTTAGTACCGGGTGACAAAGTTTACCTTGGAAAATTCCCAGGCGGGAAAAGTATAGGCTGGGTATTAATGGCACATGGCTGGAATCCAACTACTCAACAAATTAAAGCGACTAACCCAAGTCAAACGAAATTTTATTCTACTTACGACTTCAACCCTGAAGCATCGGCTGCACTCAGACAACACAATGTTCAATTGTTAGATGCTGGTCGCGAATTGGTTATTGTTGGTTTTGAGGACGTAAGGAGAGATTATAGCTCAGATAATGACTTTAATGATTTATTACTTTCTATTAGAGTAACTCCTTATTCATCATTGGATATTTCAAACCTTCCAACTTCAGATTACTGTAATGATGATGATGATGGTGATGGGGTAAATAACTGTGATGAAGATTATAGATTCGATCCAGACCGTGCCTACAACAACTACTATACTGGTACTTTAGGTTATGAAGATTTATGGCCCGGTAAAGGTGACTATGATTTTAATGACCTTGTTGTAGAATACAATACCAACCAAGTTACTGATGCGAATAACGATGTTAAGGATATCAAAACCACCTTTACTGTAAAAGCCTTAGGTGGATTTATTCACCACGGTTTTGGTGTGGAAATAGATGGTTTAACTCCTGCCGAAGTATCTTCTACTTCCGGTACTCAAAGTACACAAGGAATTGTAACTCTGGATGCTAAAGGACTGGAATCTGGACAAACAAACGCTGTTCTTATTGTTTATGATGATGTATTTGATCATGTACAAGGAATACCAGGAGAGCCATTTATTAATACTGTACCTGGTGGAACAGCAATTGCAGATAAAGTTTTCCAAGTGGATTTAACCTTAACTTCAGCTATTGATCCTAGCACAATTGGCTTACCTCCTTATGATCCATTTATTTTCACAAATGGAAATAGGGGAATGGAAATCCATATGGCTGATGAAGATCCAACCGACCTAGTTATTGGTGCTGCCTTTGGTACTGCTTCTGATGATAGTGATCCAGGATCTGGTAGATACTATAGAACAAGTAATAACCAACCTTGGGTAATTCATATTGACGGAAGCTTTTCATATCCTATTGAATATGCTCCAATTGAATCCGCTTACTTAAACTTCGCAGCTTGGGCAAATAGCAACGGGTCTAGCTTTTCGGATTGGTATTTAGACTTACCAGGATATAGAAATCAAACGAATATCTACTAGTCTTAAACCAAACAATATTTGAAAGGCCTTGATTTTATCAAGGCCTTTTTTTGTCTCTCATAAATAGAGTTTTCCCAAATAGAGAATGATTTTCAAATGCTGAATCTTGTAAATTACTAATATTCAATAGTTTGAATACAAGGCGTTTTTTGGTCTTTGCTTTGCTTTGGCATTGAAAACATTCATTCATGAAAAAATCATTATTCAGTTTCCTAGTATTAGCTGTAATTGCTTTCTCCTGTAAGAAGGAAGAAACCATTAAGGAGGGAATTGATTCAACCATAGTTCCAGGGGATATTAAAGATTTAGATGTACCCTCTACTTTCAACTATAAAACTTCAAGGGAATTAAACACTAATATTTCTGTAAAGAGTATAAATGATAATCCATTAGAAGGAATAAGAATTGATTTTTATGATAAAGATCCATTTGAAGGTGGTGAAAAATTCGCTTCGGGAATTACTCAGGCATATGGTATCTTAAATACAGATATCAAGATTCCTAGCTATTTAAAAGAGGTATTTATAGAATGTAATTATAAAGGATTCGCAAATTCATTTACCGTTTCTGCCGAGAGCGATATTGTTTTAGATTTTGGTGGAAGCCAATCTGTTCGAAAATTTAAGACATCCAGAAAAAGTACAAACACAAGTCCTATCCCAGCTGGTGGCAATGTATATTATTTATCTACAGCAGGAAATTTGGGATTACCAGATAATTTAGAAAACACAGGTGATGTTTTGAGTTCAGACTTTTTAGATGATATCAACGCTTCTTTACCTTCAGGGCAAAATGTTGCTGTTCACAATGCAAGTTATCTTTCATCTTCCAACGAATATGAGGTGGTAGTAAATGCTATCAGCGATGTTTGGGTAACCTTTGTTGCCGAAGGAGCAGGATATAAAAACTCACTTGCTTATTATGTTTACGATACCGATAATCCGCCAAGCTCCAGCTCTCAGATCGATTCTGTTTTTGTGATTTTCAGAAACACATCATTAAAATATTCTGGTGGTGAGCTAAATGCTGGAGATAAGGTTTACTTAGGAAGGTTTCCAGCAGGTAAAAGTATTAGTTGGGTATTATTCCAAAATGCTTATAATTCTGGTAGCAATACCATAAATGTAAATGCCCAACGGATATATTCCAAAGCTGATTTTAATCCAGAGCCTATTGCTTCTGAAAGGCAACATACAGTACAGTTGGTAGATAATTCCAGACAATTACTATTAAATGGTTTTGAAGATATACTCAGAAACAGCGGGTCTTGTGATCATGATTTTGAAGATTTGATTTATTATGTTACGGCAAATCCTTGGACTGGAATTGACACGGATAATTCTCCAGATATTACACCATCTGTGGATGCCGATAATGATGGTGTAAATGACGCCATTGATGAATACCCAAACGATGCTGCCAGAGCTTTTAATGTGGCTTATCAAGGGAATTTAGGTTTTGAAGATTTATGGCCTTCTCAAGGAGATTATGATTTTAATGATATGGTAATGGCTTATGATATTACCCATGTATTAAATGCCCAAAATGAAGTTGTAGATATTAATGCAGACTGGACCATAAGAGCTGCAGGTGCGGGCTTTAACAATGGTTTTGGTTGGGAGTATAAAAATGTTCTACCTTCTGATGTAAGCAGTGTAAGCGGTACCAGTTTACAAGAAGGAATAATTAGTACCGCTTCAAATGGACTAGAAAATGGCCAATCCTTGGCGACCGTTATTGCATTTGACGATGTTTTTAATGAAATTCAACATGCTGGTGGACCCTTTATTAATACGGTAAAAACAGATCCAAATGTTCCTGTTGTTACAAAATCCATAAGCATAAGCTTTTCTAGTCCGCAAAGTCTTTTAGATGTGGGATTACCCCCCTATAATAGCTTTATTTTCGTGAATGGAGATAGAGGCAAGGAAATTCATTTAGCAAATGCTAAACCAACAGATTTAGCAAATCCTGCATACTTCGGAACTAATGATGATGATAGTGATCCGGCATCTGAACGTTATTACAAAACTTCAAATAATCTACCATGGGTAATGCATATATATGGACAATATGACTATCCAATAGAGTACGAACCAATCGATGATGCCTATTTGAATTTCGGTGCATGGGCCCAAAGTGGGGGTGGCCTTTTTGAAAATTGGTATCTAGATTTACCTGGTTTTAGAATTGCTTCCAAAATCTATTAATATTCTTTTTGAGAAATAAATTCCCAATATGAGAGTGTTTATTCAAAGTGGATTTTACTAACCAGTTGAAAAATAGGTTCTTGTAAAATTTGATATGAAATGGTATCTGCTTTGCAATAGATAATGCAAATAATAACAATGTTTAAGTTTCTTAATTTTTTTATTCGCAGAGAGTCTCATAGCAAAAAGAGGATGGAGCAAAATTCCAGCCCCTTAGTGCAGACTGAACTGGGATTGAGAAACAAGGCGTCAAAAGAAAAGAAAGAGGAACATCCCTTGTTCATTTAATCGAATAAGGAAAAATATTTACGACTGTTTTGGTTGATTGTAGAAAGAGCCCAAGCTTAAATGCGAAGGCTTTTTCTTTTTTATAGACCTTTGAAAAAATATTAGAAATTGGGTTTTAGCATATATTGACTATAGAAATCGTCAATAACCTTCACAGCTTCATCGGCTGTATCTACAATGCTAAAAAGATCTAAATTTTCAGGGCTAATATTAGCCTCTCTTTCCAATAATACTTCTTTAATCCAATCCATTAATCCACTCCAAAAGCTTTTGCCTACCAGGATTATCGGGAATCTTCCGATTTTAAAAGTTTGAATAAGAGTAATAGCTTCAAATAATTCATCTAAGGTTCCAAACCCACCGGGCATTACAACAAAACCCTGGCTATATTTTACGAACATTACTTTTCGTACAAAGAAGTAGTCAAAGTCTAAATTTTTATCATTGTCAATATAGGGGTTGAAATGCTGCTCAAATGGAAGGTCAATATTCAAACCTACCGAGGTGCCACCACCTCTTTCCGCACCCTTATTTCCTGCTTCCATTATTCCTGGGCCACCGCCGGTAATAATTCCATATCCCCTCTGAGTAAGATTAAAAGCAATTTGCTCAGCTAAAATATAATAGGGATTATCAGCTTTAGTACGTGCCGATCCGAAAATAGATACACAAGGGCCAATTTTCGCAAGGGATTCATAACCATTTACAAATTCGGCCATAATTTTAAAAATGGCCCAACTGTCATTGGTTCTTATTTCATTCCAGCTTTTTGGCTCAAATGCCTTTTTTATTTTATCATTCATCAATAATATCTTTTTAACGTTGCATTTCCAGCTTTAGAAATTGCCCTGTATGACTGTTCTTTACCTTTATAATCTCTTCTGGTCTACCTTCAAAAACTACCTTTCCACCTTTATCACCACCCTCAGGTCCGATATCAATAATATGGTCTGCCAGTTTAATGACATCCATATTATGCTCAATTACTAGTACAGTATTGCCCTTGTTTACCAATTTATCAAGTACATCCATCAAAACTTTTACATCTTCAAAGTGCAGACCTGTAGTAGGTTCATCAAGGATATATAGGGTTTGTCCAGTATCCCTTTTACTAAGTTCTGTAGCAAGTTTCACCCTCTGAGCTTCACCACCAGATAGGGTAGTAGACTGCTGACCTAAAGTAATGTATCCCAAACCTACTTCTTTTAAAGTTTTTAGTTTGTTATAAATCTTAGGAATACTTTCAAAGAATTCAACAGCTTTATTAACGCTCATTTCCAAAACATCAGAAATAGATTTGCCTTTAAACCTTATTTCCAAGGTTTCTCTATTAAACCTTTTGCCTTGGCAAGTTTCGCAAGGGACATATACATCTGGCAAAAAATTCATTTCAATTACTCGTATTCCTGCTCCCTCGCAAGTTTCGCATCTACCACCTTTTACATTAAAAGAAAAACGTCCAGGTTTATATCCTCTAACCTTAGATTCTGGAATATTGGCAAACAATTCACGAATAAAAGACAAAACACCAGTATAAGTTGCCGGGTTGGATCTCGGAGTTCTTCCAATTGGAGATTGGTCTATATCTATAACCTTATCAATATGTTTAAGGCCTTCTATACTTTTGTGGGCAAGGGGTTTTTTTACAGACTTATAAAAAATCTGACTTAACTTAGGATATAAAGTTTCATTTACCAAAGTAGATTTTCCACTTCCAGAAACACCGGTAACAACAATCAACTGGCCTAAAGGGAATTTTACAGAAACATTTTTCAGATTATTTCCTTTTGCACCCTTTAATACTATTTGATGGCCATTGCCTTTCCTTCTTTCTTTAGGTATGGCAATTTCTTTTTTTCCATTTAAATATTGGGCAGTAAGACTATTACTATTTAGAATATCCTTTAAGCTTCCTTCGGCAACAATTTCTCCACCTCTAAGACCGGCAAATGGGCCAATATCAAAAATATAGTCTCCATGCTCTATCATATCCCTATCGTGTTCTACCACAATTACAGAATTTCCAACATCTCTAAGCTCCTTAAGAGAGTTGATTAATTTTTGATTATCTCTTTGGTGCAAACCAATACTAGGTTCATCAAGGATATATAAAACATTTACCAATTGGGAACCAATTTGTGTGGCTAGCCTTATTCTTTGAGCCTCTCCTCCTGATAAACTTTTTGCGGGTCTATTTAAACTTAAATAGTCTAAGCCTACATCTAGTAAAAAGGAGGATCTAGAGATTAATTCCTTTAAAATTGGTTTTGCAATTAGCTGCTGGTTCTTATCTAGTTTCTCATAAATGCCATTGAACCATTTGTTTAAATCTCCCACACTCATATGAGATAATTGAGAGATATTTAAATCATCAATTTTAAAATGTCTGGATTCTATTTTTAATCGCTCAGCATGGCAGTCATCACAAACCACCTGATTCATAAAACCCTCAGCCCACCTTTTTATTGATCGGCTTTTGCTGTCTTGACTTTGATTATAAATGAAATTTATTATCCCTTCAAAATCAATATTATACTTTCGGGTAACACCGAGGTTTTTATTCTCCACTTCAAATGCTTCATCAGCACCATTTAGCAAAACATCCAGACCTTCTTTGGGAATCTTTTTTATGGGAGTGGTTATATCAAAACCATACTTATCGCCAATTATTTCTACCTGGTTAAAAATCCAATTTTGCTTATAATCACCAAGAGGAGCAAGACCACCTTTGCGAATAGATAGGTCTGGATTAGGAATAATTTTATCGATATCCACTTTGGATATTTCTCCTAAACCATTGCAGCTAGGGCATGCTCCTTTAGGTGAATTGAAAGAAAAGGAATTTGGTTCTGGTTCTCGGTAGGCAATACCGGTGCTAGGGCACATCAAATTTTTGCTGAAGAATTGTGGATTTTCCTTTCCATGTTCCAAAACCATCATTACTCCGCTTCCTTGCTGCAAGGAAACGGTAATGGAATTTTTTAGTCTTTCAATATCTTCGGAATCTACCTTTAATCGATCAACAACAACCTCTATATCATGGTTTTTGTAGCGATCTAGACGCATTCCCTTTTCTACATTTAGGATTTCTCCATCCACTCGTACTTTTACAAAACCTTGTTTGCCTATATGCTCAAACAGCTCCCTATAATGTCCTTTCCTAGATCTTACTAAAGGTGCTAATAGATTTACCTTTTTCCCTTGATATTTATCCAGAATCATTTCCCGGATTTTATCCTCGGTATAGCTTACCATCTTTTCACCTGTATTGTAGGAATAGGCAGTAGAGGCACGGGCGTAAAGTAAACGCAGGAAATCATAAATTTCGGTAACGGTGCCAACTGTAGAACGCGGATTCCGAGAAGTGGTTTTTTGTTCAATTGAAATAACTGGACTTAATCCATTTATTTTATCCACATCAGGTCTTTCCAAATTACCCAAAAACTGCCGTGCATATGCAGAAAATGTTTCTATATATCTCCTTTGTCCTTCAGCATAAATGGTATCAAAAGCTAGGGAAGATTTTCCACTACCACTCAATCCAGTGATTACCACAAGTTGATCACGAGGGATTTTTAAGTCTATATTTTTGAGGTTGTGCACTCTAGCGCCTAAAACCTCTATCTCGTTTTTTTCTAGAAGATTTTGTTCTTCCATTAAAAGATTTGTCTCTATGGGTTATTGAACTGTATCTCGGCTAATAGCCGTACTATCTTGGTCTTGAGAAGACTCGCTAGTATTATCTAGCACAGGAATACTATCATTTGATTTATGATGGTTTGCAGAATCCCTAGAAATCAGCATTTCGTCAATCCAATAATGTCCCTTTTTCGGGATTTTGATGAAATAGCTTTTTCCGGAGGAGTTTTTCAAGTATTCCTGACGCAGCCAAGGGTTGTGATATTTTAATATTCTATAGTTTACTCCTACATTTTGGGCCCAAAGTCCAAAATCAGTTACACTGCTATCCAATTTAATAGTTTGGGTAGGAATAGGCTGGTATAAATCCTTTTTCCTGAAATTGAAACCATATTTTTTTGGATTTTCCATTAGCTCTTTAATAGCCAATATCCTAAACACATATCTGGCCGTTTCCGAATTTAGGGTTAAATCAAAATAACTATTTGCATTTTGTCTTTCCAATTGTCTTTTCACACCACTTATTCCCATATTATAGGAAGCAGCAGCTAGTATCCAACTGTTAAACTCGGCATAAGCTTCCTTTAAATATTTACAGGCCGCATGGGTAGATTTCTCTACATTGTAGCGTTCATCAACTTGCTCATTTATTTCCAAGCCATATTCCTTACCTGTACTTTTTAGAATTTGCCAAAATCCTACAGCTCCGGCAGGGGATACCACATTCATAAAACCACTTTCAATAAGGGAGAGGTATTTAAAATCATCTGGAACATTGTGTTCTTTTAAGATGGGTTCAATAATTTCAAAATAGCGATTTGCTCTTTTAAAAAATAACAAGGTTTGAGATTGCCAATAGGTATTAACTAACATTTCCCTATCAAATCTCTCATAGATATCTGGGTCTTCAAAAGGAATAAATTCTCCAGCAAGCGTAATATCCTCCGGAAGATCTAAGGCATAAATCCCATAATCCTTGTTAAAAGCCTCTCTAAAACTTCTATCATCAGTTTCAGTATAATCATAAGTGAAAAAGGAAAGAGATTTCACTAAAACTAGGAGGACGGTTATAAGCCCAATAATTCTTAAAAACTTAGTCATTGTATGTAAATTCCGTTATTAGATCCTTAAAATTTGGAGCTATTTTATCTTTTGCTGATAGTTGAGGATTTTCAATTCCCCAATCTATTTTTAATTCATCATCATTCCATAAAATACTTCCTTCTGCTTCTGGATTGTATAATCCTGTACACTTATAACTGAAAATAGTATGGTCCTCAAGAGTTACAAAACCATGGGCAAAGCCTTCTGGCACCCAAAACATTTTTTTATTCTCTTCTGTCAATACTACAGAATGATGCTGTCCGTAAGTAGGCGATCCTTTTCGAATATCCACAGCAACATCCATTACAGCTCCAGTAATAACCCTAACCAATTTACCCTGTGCATAAGGTGGTTTTTGGAAATGCAATCCCCTTAAAACACCCTTACTAGATTTTGATTGATTATCCTGCTTAAAGTCGGCCATTATCCCATTTTTATGAAATTCCTCTTTATGGTAAGGACTAAAGAAATAACCGCGTGAATCTCCAAAAATTGTGGGCTCTATCTCCACTAAATCTGGGATGGAAGTTTTTATAATTTTCATTGTTGCAAAGATACAATTTAGGCATCACATTTAGTTAGGCCAATAGCTTTGTTCTTAACATTCTACATTTCAGTAGTCAATTTTTACAGTTCAGTATATAATTTTTTAAAAGTTGAGTGTAGGCCTATACTTTCGAGCCAAAATCAAATCCAATGAAGCCATCTTTCACTTTTAGATTTATCCTAATTTTTATTTTTCCATCAATTTTCATCCATGCACAAAGCACGGAGATTTCTGGACTATTAAAATCCTCCAAAGGCGAATCTATTCCTGGAGCGAATATTTACCTAAAAGGGACTTTTGATGGCACTTCTTCTGGTATTGATGGAGAATTTTCTTTTGAAACCAGTGAAAGGGGAAATCAGATTTTAGTAGTTTCTGTTATAGGTTTTAAAAATCTGGAAAAGGAAATTGTATGTGATGGTTCCAAATTAAATTTCCAATTAAAGCTTAAAGCAGCAATTGATGTATTAAATGCAGTAAACATAAGTGCAGGGGCTATGGAAGCCAGCGATGAAAAAAGATCGGTGGTAATTAAACCCTTGGATATTGTTACAACCGCTGGCGCTCTAGGTTCTGTAGAAGGAGCCCTGTCTACTTTACCCGGAACGGCCACTATTGGAAACGATGGCCGTCTTTTTGTTAGAGGTGGTGATGCTTCTGAAACCGCCATATTTTTTGATGGCTTAAGGGTAGGAAATGCCTATGGAACTTCCACTGCCGGGCTTCCTACAAGATCTAGATTTAACCCTATTCTATTCAAAGGAACCTTTTTTAGTACTGGGGGCTATTCGGCTGAATATGGTCAGGCACTGTCATCAGCTTTGGTATTAAATACTATAGACCAGCCCATAAGGGATCAAACGGATATTAGTTTGATGACCGTTGGTGGTGGAGTTTCACACACTAAGGTTTTTAAAAAACAATCTATTACTGCTTCTTTAAATTATACTGATTTACAACCATACCAAGCCATTGTAGCCCAAAATTTCGATTGGGAAAGAGCTCCCAATAACCTAAATGCTGAATTGCTTTATCGAAATAAGTATAGCAAACACGGCTTGCTAAAGGCCTTTTTTAGTCATCAATATGCTGGTTTAAACATTTGGCAAAAGGGCATTGATCAAGAAGGTAGAGGTAGTAATATAGATATTGATAATAATTACAGCTATGCCAATATCTCCTTGAAAGATAGATTAGGAGACAAATGGACTGTAGATGCCGGATTGGCTTACTCTGGAAATCTAGATAAACTCAATATCGATAGCCTTCAAGTAGATCGACTAAGCGATTTAATCCACATAAAATTAAAGACCAATTATTTTGCTAGTGATCGGTTTAGACTGGTAATGGGTGTGGAAGGTATTGGACATAAATATGAGGAGACTCTAATAAAAGAAAATGCAAGTAGAGATTATACTGACAATTTAAGTTCTGCATTCGCCGAAGGAGATTATTATTTCAGTGATCAATTTGTATTGCGTGGTGGATTGAGATTGGAGAATAATAGTCTTAATTCTCAATGGAATTTTAGCCCTAGAGCCTCTTTGGCCTATAAACTTTCTGGCGAATCTCAATTTTCTCTGGCCTATGGTGATTTTTATCAGCCACAAGCAAAAGAACAAAAGATTGTATTTAATGATTTAAGAGATGCCAAAGCCAAGCATTTTATTGCAAACTACCAATATGTAAAACAAGGATATACCTTTAGAATAGAGGCTTTCCACAAGGAGTATTCCCAACTATTGAGAACACAAAACAATGATGCTCAAGCAAATGGACATGGGTTCGCCCAGGGTTTTGATATGTTTTATAGAGACAATGCGAGCTTCAAAGGATGGGATTATTGGATAAGCTATTCCTACGTAAATAGCAAAAGACTATTTGCAAATTACAATTCAGCTATTCAACCCTCCTATGCTCCTAATCACTCGGCGAGCATTGTTGTTAAGAGATTTGTAAATAAACTAAAATCTCAAATTGGTGGAAGCTGGTCTTGGAATGATGGGCTTAGCTATGACAACCCAAATCTAGCTGGGGAGCAAGAATCTAAAACAAAAGACTTTAGTAATTTAAGTCTAAGCTGGAGTTATCTACCTCGCCAAAACTTGATTTTCCACTTTGCCTGTACAAATGTTTTAGGAAGAGAAAATGTTTTTGGTTACCAGTATTCTAGTAAAGCTAATTCTTCAGGACAATTTGCTTCCGCACCTATTGGACAAGGGGCCAAGCGCTTCTTTTTTATAGGCATGTTCCTTACACTTTCTAAAGATAAAAGTGCCAATCAATTAAATAATTTATAAATCAAACCTTAAAAAATCAAAAAATGAAAACCTTAAAAATCAATATTTTACTTTTTAGTTTAATCTTTTCTTCTTCCATTAAGGCCCAAGATTCTGCCTATTTTAAGGTGATGCAAAAAGCTTTGAAAATGATGGAGGAGGATGAGAGTATTGAGGATAGACAAAAAACGGCAAATCTTTTTGATAGGATTGCAGAGAAGGAGAATGAGGAGTGGCTGCCTCTCTATTATTCTGGATTGAACTATATCTATATGAGTTTTGGTGATAGTCTGGATTTAAACCAAAGGGATGCCTATTTAGCAAAAGCCAAAGAACGAGTAGAAAAAGCCGCAAATATTTCGGAAGAAAATGCCGAAATTATAGTCCTAATAGGTTATGTTGATATGGCTAGATTAGCCGCAGACCCTGCCAGCCGTGGTGCTTCATTGAGTGCGCAAATAATGCAAACCTTTGCTAAGGCAGTAACCATGGCTCCCAATAATCCCAGAGCATTGCTTATGCTGGCGAGAATGGAATTGGGAATGGCTCAATTTTTTGGTTCTGGAACCGAAAAGGCTTGTGATTTGGCGAGTCAAAGTATGGAAGTGTATAAATTGGAAAATAAGATGGGCATAGAACCCAAATGGGGCCAAGGAATGGCCAAACAAATGCTAATTTCTTGTGAAAAAAAGGACAAGAACTAAGTATTTACTATGTTCGTCAACACAATAACAGTTCTAAAACCAGATATGAAGGATAGTTCAGATATAGCATTGCACAGGAAAGGCCCAGTAAAGTTTTTGACCATAAACCTAGTGATTGCCCTAATAATAAGTTTTGCATTCTGTCCTAGCTGTTTTAGTTCTTGGGATGGATTACAAAATGCCTGGGGAAGTGTTTTATATTCTTTTATTATGTCCACAAGTCTAAGCGGAGGAATTAGCTGGTTGGAAGAATTTGTGAGTAATAAAATTTCCTGGCTGGAAGAGCCTGGAAAAAGGTTGCTCGTAGAAATTGCCATGGTTACGATTTATTCGAGCATTGCAAGTTTTATAATAACCTTCTTTTTCCACTGGGGCTTTGGGCATTTTAGCATAGACAGTATTCCTTGGAATGCATTGCTTATCAATACTATGTATCCGGTTTTAATTGCCTACGGCTTAACCGCTTTTTTTATGAGTAAAGCCTTTCTTTTTGAGTGGAGACAAGCTGCAGTAGATGCTGAAAAACTTAGAGCAGAGCAATTTGCGGGCAAGTACAGGATTCTTCGCGAACAATTGAATCCTCATTTTCTGTTTAACTCCTTAAATGTTCTTTCCAATATCGTATATGAAGATGCAGATAGAGCTGCGGATTTTATTCAGCAACTGTCGCGCTTTTACCGCTATGTTTTGGAAGTGCAGACAGAAGAAGTTGTTCCCTTGGAAAAGGAAATAGATTTTGGCAGTCGATATTTAAAATTGCAACAATTGAGATTTGGTGAAAACCTTCAGGTAAAATGGGAAGGGGAGGTCCCAAAAGGCTCTATGATTCCGCCTTTATCCCTTCAGTTATTATTTGAAAATGCTGTGAAACACAATGAAATATCCAATGAATACCCCTTAGAAATTAAAATAAATATTGATCAAAATTTCATTTGGGTTGAAAATGCTATTCGCAAAAAGCTAATTGAGGATGGTAGTAGCACTGGAGTGGGCTTGGAAAATATTAAAGAGAGGTATAGGCTGCTAAGTGAAAAGGAGGTAGAAATTTTTCATAATGAAAAAAGCTATAAGGTTTGCCTTCCTATTATTAACCTTCACAAATAAATCATGAGGATATTAATTATTGAGGACGAAAAACCTGCGGCCATAAGATTGCAAAGATTACTTCAAAAACACTTTCCTGATGCAGATATTTATCAAAATATAGATTCCATAAAATCTGCTATACATTGGTTTAATAACAACACAAAACCAGACCTGCTTTTCCTTGATATACAATTGGCTGATGGGCTAAGTTTTGAGATCTTTAAGCAGGTGAAAGTTGATAGCCCAGTAATCTTTTGCACGGCTTACGACCAATACGCGATTAAAGCTTTTGACCTAAATAGTGTGGATTATCTATTAAAACCTATTGACCCTCAAGATCTTGAAAAGGCCATAGTAAAATACCAAGAACGCTTTCAAGATAAAGGCGACAATAGTTTTGATTTCGCAAAATTGGAAAGCTTATTGAATGCTAAGAACCAGGATTTTAAAGAGAGATTTGTGGTTAAGGTAGGAGACAAGATTAAGGCCATCCCAACAGTAGATATTGCATTTTTCTATAGTGAAAACAGGGCCACATTTGCCCAGGATTTTAATGGTAAATCATATTTGATAGATTTTAGTCTTGATCAATTGCTGGAACTTTTAAATCCAAAAAAATTCTATCGTCTAAACCGTAGGTATATTGCATGCTTTGACAGTATTGAAGACATGAGAGCTTATAGCAATAGTAGATTGAAATTAATTCTCAAAAATTGTGGAGATAGGGATATTCTCATGAGTAGAGAAAAGTTAAGTGATTTTAAAAAATGGCTTGATCAATAATTTTACTTTTCATGGCTACTTTCTTTAGGGGATTCTGAATTTTCCTTTACTTCGCAATTCAATTCAATCTCATGAAAAAAATTGCTTCTCTTTTAGGTTTAGGTCTGCTTGTTTTTATCCTTTTCAACTTCGCGAATAGCACTGAGAATAAGGAATCACCAAAAAAACCAAAAAACATCATCATTCTTATTGGAGATGGTATGGGTATTTCTCAATTATCCTCAGCTTATTATTTTAAGGAAGATGAAGATAAGGAACCCAATTTTTCAAGAATGCCAATTGTGGGTTTGAGTAGAACTTCTTCGGCAAAGGAAAAGATTACAGATTCGGCTGCTGGAGCAACGGCTATTTCTTGCGGTGAAAAAACCTATAATGGTGCAATTGCCGTGGATGTTAATGGTGAAGATCTACAAACCATTTTGGAATTATTAGCACAAAGAGATTATAGTACTGGATTGGTGGCCAGCTCATCCATAACACATGCTACACCAGCTAGTTTTTTTGCTCATGCAAAATCTCGCCACATGGCAAAGGAAATTGCCGCCCAAATGCCTGATTCTGAAGTTGATTTTTTCGCGGGAGGAGGATTAGAATATTTTTATGATGAAAGTGCCGGAATTAATGTAATAGATATCCTTCATAAAAAGGGTTTTGTAACGGGTACCGACTGTCTTTTGAAAGCTGAAAAACTTGAAAAAGAAAAGAAATATGGATTTTTACTAGCTAAAGATGGAATGCCTAAAATGTCTAAGGGTAGAGGAGACTTTCTAAGCAATGCCACAGATCTAGCATTAAATTATTTTGAACTACAAGAAAAACCATTTTTCTTGATGGTAGAAGCAAGTCAAATAGATTGGGGGGGGCATGCTAATGACGCTGACTATGTGATTTCCGAAACTTTAGATTTTGACAAGATGTTAGGCCTAGTATTAGATTTTGCACAAAAAGATAGTAATACCTTGGTTATTGTAACTGCCGATCATGAAACAGGTGGTTTTACTCTGGCTGCTAAGGAGAAAAAAGTTCCATTCCAAGGAACACAAAGAGATTATAAGGAAATAGGACCACGTTTTTCAACTGGTGGCCATAGTGCTGCTATGGTTCCTGTTTTGGCATTTGGCCCAGGATCAGAATCCTTCTCGGGGATTTATCAGAATACTGAAATACACGCCAAATTATTAGAGATTTTGAAATAGACTTTTTAGAAGTGAAGGAATTCCCTGTTTAAGATGTTTAAGCTTTACTCCTCAGAAGAATTCATTTTAAATTCATCAGTAAAATGAGTTTTGGATTTGCTTTTTGCAAATTTTTCTTCATTGTATTTTTTGGAATTTCCTTTTGGAATGGAAAGTGATTTCCAATTTTCACCGCAAATCAATATTCCTAAATATACTATCTGACCAATATGGTAAGAATAATGGGCTAATTGTCGGTTTATGGCTTCTGTAACCGTATGTCCCTGGTTCCGAATATAAACTATCCTTTCAAGGTCTTCATAATTCAAAGAGCCTATCGCTTTAAATAAGACAGCCCATGCATCCTCCCAAGCTTTTTTCATTTCATCCTCATTCGAAAAATCAGCTTCAAATTCTTCATCCCTTTTTCGCCATTCCTTTTCCCCATCAGTGTTGAGGAAATCTGTCCAACGAGAAAGCATATTCCCATGTAGATGCTTCACTAAATCGGCAATACTATTAAGTCCTTCAGCTGGTTTCCAATACAATTTTTCTTTTGGAATTTGGGAAAAGGTTTTATCGCCCAACATTTTATAATATTCAAATTGCTTGTAAATGCTGGAAAGGTAGGAAGAGTTCATAATGTGGATGTTTTATAATTTCCTAATTTAGGAGAAACTAAACTATTCAAAATAAAATAGAAGGAATCACCCCTTGTTAAGGAATTTTATTTTTTTAAACACCCTTGAAATTGCAAAGACCTAAACCTAGTTTTTAATTTAAATGAAGTTGGAAAGTGTATTATCAAAGTATTCTAAGTATTTTTTGGTTATAGCCATTATTCTATCCTCCGTAGCAATTTCCATTAAATCTGGGCAGGGTAGGGTACAATTAATATTGGAGAATTATCCAGTGCTAATTATTATCCTGATTTTATTGAGTTCATTTTTGGTGCTGATTTATTTTCATTTTGACAAAATGAAATATTCTGAGCTTAGGGCTCAAATAAAAAATAGCACACATTCTGAGGATGATGATTTTAAAACATCACTTACCCAATTAACAGATCGGCAAAAAGAAGTTTATGATCTTATCATTGCCGGAAAAACAAATAAGGAAATAATGGCTAAACTTTTTGTTGAGAAAAGCACATTGAAAAGCCATATCAATCAGATTTACAAGAAATTAGATATTAAGAGCAGAAGGGACTTAAAATCAAATCAAAGAGCTTAATTTCCTTAGATTTCAAAAATCAACCCTTTTTCAACCCCAATTTATTTGTCATTGAAAGGCTTAAATATGAATTTGTCAGCCTTTCCATAATTCTATTTATATGAAAAATATTTTGGCCTATTTCGCATTGTTTCTTTTAATTCCTTGTTTATCCATTTATGGAGACCACAATAAAGTTATATGGCTTTGGAAGGAACATATTTGGTTTCCTTTCACTTTGGTTTTTATGTCAATTCTATGTCTTGCCTTCCATATTTATTTGAATCGGAAAGGAATTCAATAATTTAATCAATAAGGCATAATGGAATTTTTAGGAGCTGAACTTCCTTCCAAATAAATTCGGGTGAATTCATTTCATCAAACTAGTATTTTACTCATATTTGAAAATGCCTAAGTTTTTATTAGGATTTTTTCCTAATTATGACTTCAGAAATTTAAAACCTATTTAGATGTATCTATTACAAGGAAAACTCAAAGCTAAAACTGGAAAGCAAGAGGAATTGGCAACGATTTTAATCCAAGCCTCCAAATTAGTTTCGAATGCGGAAACCTGTAAATTATATGTAGTGGCAAAGCAAGAGAATGATCCCGATCATGTATTTATTACTGAAATTTGGGAAAGTAAGACTGATCATGATGAGTCGCTGAATTTACCGGGAGTGAGAAATTTGATAATGACAGCGATGCCTATCTTGGATGGTTCTCCACAAAAGGGCCAAGAATTGGAAATATTGGGAGGTCATTTCGCTTAGAATCTTATCAATTGAATACAAATGCAGAATCAATTATCTATTTTGGAGGTAGGTCCAAATGATATTCATGAGGTTGTACATTATTTCCACAATTCCACGGCCCAATATCTAAAGGAGATGGGGGCAGATAAAAGTAAATTACCGGAAAAGGAAAAGTGGTTAAAGGAATTAAGAGTGGGACTACTAAAGCCTGATTCTGAAAAATCCTTTTGCTATTTATACTGGATGCTCAATGGACAGGCTATAGGGCATTGTAATATCAATAATATCCAATTTGCAAATTCGGCAAAAATGCATCTTCACCTCTGGGATCCCAATACCAGACAAAAGGGGATGGGGCAGCAATTTGTGAGGCTTTGTTTAGAATTCTATTTTAAGAAATTTAAATTACAAAGTATTATTTGTGAGCCATTTGCAGAGAATATTGCACCAAATAGAACCCTTCTTAAAGTTGGTTTCTCCTTACTGAAAACCTATTATACCATACCAGGGAAGATAAATTTTCATCAAAAGGTAAATCGCTTTGAGATTACAAATTCACGTTGGGAACAATTCCAAAAGAATCCATCATGAAATAATAAACAACCGTTGAATTTATAACTATGTTTCCTCCTGGAGGACTTTTCCTCAGTAATGAAGCGAATTATGTAAATGTCATTTAATCCTGATTTTTTTAAAATTTAGTCCAAAAAAGAGCCTCTTTTTGCTTTGGAGTCAATTATTATTTTGAAAAATATTTAATAATGGAGCTACAGGCCTTTGCTAGTATCAATTACATTCTTTTTGAGCAAAAGTAGATTCGTAGTGCTCTTTGCTACTGAATAGACTACATTTGGCGCTTAGATAAATTTTATTAAGATGAGTAACGGAACAGTTAAGTTTTTCAATAATTCCAAAGGGTTTGGTTTTATCACTCCAGAAGAGGGTGACAAAGATGTATTTGTACATATCAACGGTTTAGTTGATGAAATCAACGAAGGTGATAAAGTAAGCTTCGATGTACAAGAAGGTCCTAAAGGATTGAACGCAGTAAATGTAAGAGTAGTTTAATAAACCACTTTCATAATATTGTAAAAATTAAAGCCTGTCTTACCGACAGGCTTTTTTTATGGATTTAATTGGATTGTAAATTTATTGCTGGATAATAAATCTTTTAAATCACTAAATCTTCTGGCTTCTTGTTATTTACAATTTCTACAAATCCTCTTTTAAATATTTGTCGACTGGTTCTGTTGGCTTTTAATCTTAGCTTTAAGATTTCTTCAATTTTTAGCGTGTCAATGCTTTCTCCGCAGGTAAAAGCATCTACTGCTGCATAAGCATATTCTGGCCAGCTGTGAAGGGTGATATGGGATTCCGCAATTATTACTACCGCACTTACTCCATGTGGATTAAATAAATTACTATGCACTGAAACGATACTAGCACCGGAAGCAATGGCTGCTTCCTTAAGAAATCCCTCAATTTTTTTAGGATTGTTGAGCAATTCTAAGTCGCAATCGTAAAGCTCTAGTAATAGATGCATTCCGAGAAAAGGTGGGGGGCTTTTTATTTTTTGAACATCTTTCATCAATCGAATCTTCCGTCGCTTATATTAAAATCTTTGGAAATGTTAAGTTTCGCAGGACCATCAGCCATTAAAATTAAATAGTCATTTTCTTCTATAATGCAATTCTGTGCGGGGTTTTTAAGCACCTTATTACTTTGATTGGATTTGCTAATTCCCATTAAAACTGCATTATATGTTTTTTTCAATTCCAGAAATACGTCCTCATATCTTTTCCCTAAAAAAGGATTATTTTCAATGATCTTAAATTGAACAATATCGTGGTCATCGCCTTCTAGTGAGGTTTCCATAATATCTTCTGTAAGAAAAGCTGCATCGGGTTCAAAGATGTAGCTGGCAACGAGTTTTGAGGCTATTTCATTTTTGGAAACTATAAAGGTTACACCTACCGAACGGAAGGTATCCTTGAGATCTTGAGAATTTAAAATCACTACAAATTCTAAATTCTTATATCTTTTTTGAATATTAATGATGTGGATTAAGGTCTTGGAGTCATCATCAAAATTGATAAATACCTTGGAACATTTTTCAATATTGGTTTTTGCGAGGGCATCATAATTATCGTAATCTGCAAAAAGAACAAATACCTGATCACTAGGGTAGCTATCTCTGATTAGATCCACATCATTTTTTGAATTGGTAATAATGGCAATTTTATGCCCGGCTTTTACAATTTGGCTGACCACCTGCTTGCTGAAATCATCCCAGCCAATGATCACAAAATGATTAGACAATTTGGTTCCAAACTGTCCTGTTTTCTTTTTATCCATATAGGAAGTGATTAATAATGAAATTTGCCCAACGATATAACTCAATACTCCTAAACTACCAATAACCAATACTATAGCCATTATTTTCCCTCTAGGAGTAACAGGGTAAAAATCGCCATAACCAACGGTGCTCAAGGTTACTAATGAATACCAAAGCGCATCGTACATACTTTTGATATTCGAATCATCCGAAGAACTTTCGAAAAACACCAGGGTCCGTAGGAATAGAAACACCCCTACAATCAGCCCTAATATTAGCAGGGTTCTTTTATATTCCTTGCTCAGGTTTTTCAATTTTCTCTTGTTTTGTTCTTAATAAATAAGCCGCAAACCCGCCGCTAATGGCACCAAAAAGATGTCCTTCAAAGGAAACCCACCAGCGTGTTGCCGAAGGTAGTAATCCCCAAACCAAACCCCCATAGGCAACCAGTACAATAATGGATAATATTATATTTTTAAAATCTCGGCTTAAAAAGCCATGTACTATTAGGAATGTTGCAAGACCATAAATTAGTCCACTTGCTCCAACATGACTGGCAGACCTCGCAAAAACCCAGACCAATAAACCACCCAATAGGACAATTATGGAAATGGCGGGAAACACTTTTTTTGGATATGCAAATGAAAATAGGCTAAGTAGTACAATTAAGGGCAGGGTATTGCTAAATAGATGGTAAATATTGGCATGAATAAAAGGTGCTGTAAATATTCCAATCAATCCTTTTACTGTTCTTGGCTTTATTCCAAATTGGCTAAATTCTACCCCAAAAATTATCCAATCTAATAACCAAAGACCATAAAGCAGGGCCACAAAAATTATAATATTTCGTAATTTCTTTCCCATATTAGTATAGATCCCAGTTTCCATTCAAATAATAACGATATAATACCGGGTCATGTACTCTGTTTATCTTCACATCTTGGGTGTCTTCAAAATAAATATCCTTGCCAAAAGAGCTAATATGAAGCATGGCCTCTTGATTTATCCACTTGGTATCGATATCCTTAAAATGCAGCTGCTGTAGTTTTTCCTTCAATTCCTTTTTTTCAATATTCTTAGCCCCTAAAACCCAACCCCATTGTCCAAGGGTGATGACTTGGTTATGCAGTTTGGCTGTATTAAAGCCAGCCGCAGCAAGTGTTGTATCTATGCAATTAAAAGCCTTGGTGGCATAATATGGAGAGCCTGCCTGACTAATAATTAAACCATTCGGTCTTAGTTGCTTATAACAGAGCTTATAAAATTCATAGGAATATAATCTACCTAACTCCACCGTTTTGGGATCAGGAAGATCGATGATAATGACATCGTAAAATTCCAAGGTTTCATTTAAAAAGTTGTAAGCATCATCATTATGAATATCCACTTTAGGGTGGGAAAGTGCAGCATCATTGATTTCTACGAAAATTGGATGTTCCTTACCCAATTTAGTCATTGCTGGATCTAGGTCTACGAGGGTGATTTTTTCTACCTCTGGGTATTTTAAAATTTCGCGAACAGCACAGCCATCGCCACCACCTAATACAAGAATATTAACTGGATTTTTACTGAGTTTTAAAATGGGATGAACCAGAACCTCGTGGTATTTATCCTCATCTAAAGTGCTAAGCTGTTGATTTCCATTTATAAATAACCAATAATGATCCTTCCATTGGGTCACCACCAGTTTTTGATATTTACTCTGCTCTTGAAAAACAATTTTGTCCTTGTATTTTTTCTGCTCTCCAAATAAAATGATGGGCTTTGCTAGAAATAGGCCAATTAATAGTATGGCAAAAAGCCCAGTATAAGCAAAGGATATTTTCCACTTTATATTTTTGTTTAATGATTTCCTCACGATGATAAATAGTATCAAGGCTACAATAAAATTCACCATTCCCAGAACAAATGGAGTATAGGTGAGACCAAGTATTGGCAGTCCTACAAAGGCGAAAAACAATCCTCCTAACAAGCTTCCGAAATAATCCATTTCCATTACAGAAGCGATATTTATCCTTAATTCCTGAAATTCTTTATTTAATCGAATTACCAAAGGAATTTCTAGCCCTATTAAAACACCTATTATGATACTTAGTCCATAAATCACTGCTCCACTATAGATGGTGATCGCAAATGAGGTATAGGCAAGGAGGGAGGAGAAGCTCACAAAAAAGGAAAGGACTAATTCAATAAGGATAAATTGAAGTAGGAGATTTCCTTTTAAATATTTGCTTAGTCTACTTCCCAATCCCATAGAGAAAAGCATGGTGGATAGTATCATTGTCCATTGAAAGACAGAATCCCCTAGTATATAGGTAGCAAGAGTGGATAAAATATACTCAGCAACAATTCCGGACAGACCTGTAGCAAAGAGGGCTATCTTTAATATGGGAGATTTTAAATTAGACACTTTAGATTAAATACACCAGGTAATTAAAATAGAACCGCCGATATAGGAGAAGGCTTCAATTAGAGCTGCTCCATTATTGGGTTTTTCCTGGTTTATAAGTTCATCGGTAAGATTTCGTCCTGGAAGGAGAATTTTATCCGCCAAAAATCTTACAATAGGAAGCATTAACAATCCAATTAAAACTTCTGAACCTAATCTCAATGCAGTGATATCCCAGGATTCAAAATCATCTGCGATTCCAAACTGGATGATATTTCCTAGGGCTATCAAAGCACCAGCAAAACCAATTCCTACTGCAACATTATCTTTTTCAATATAGTCGTGAACATCAAAGGATATGATCATATTATAAACCTTGGCGGTGATAATAAGGAGAACTTGTCCTATTGCCCAAAAACTTAAGGCAGAGAGTATCCCAGACATCTCATCCCCAGAATCACCAGAAATAGCTCCGAAAATTATTAAACCCGAAGCAATGCTATTTGCTGCTTCAACTACCCCTGTACCAGTATTTCTATCCTCTATTATTTCCTTTCGGCTACTAAATTTATTGAGTATCAATTTATCATTGATAATCCTGGAAAGGTTGAGAAGAATAATAGCCAAAATCCCATAAATAAAAATATCCTCAACATCTTTAATAAGGTCTATGGAAGGGCCAATTATTGCTGAGCCAATCGCCATTAATAAACCAATAAAATATCCAACATAGGATACTGAAAATGCAAAATTGTCTTTTTCTACTAATTCAGCTTTCACATTAACTTTTGGACTAAAAAGTTGGAATAATAGTCTACCAATAAAAAAGATGATAAATGCTGAGGCCAAATAAACACCGGCATTGGCCAATTCATGTAAAATTTCTTGAAAATCGCTCATAATTTGTGCTTAGCTGATTATTATTTACCGAAGCCTCCGCCTCTTGATCTATAATTGGAACCTGATGAATACCTAGATCCCGACCTTGTCCTTCTATTGGTTCTGGAGGATCTTGAACTTCTGGCGCTGCTACTTCTTTGTACTTTGCTTCTCACATTTTGTTTGAAGGATGATGGACGAGAATTCCATCTTGAATTGGATCGGGAATTAGAATATGCACTTCCAGTACCATAACTTCTATTGCCATTGCTACCATAATAGGAGCGACCGCTGCCGTAGTAATTCCCCCGATAGTCGTTCCAATATGAATATCGAACGGGGTACATAGACATACGAAACATACTACTCATAAAGGCGTATTGTCCATAAAAGGCCCAAAAACTAGTACCGTCGTTGCGCCTTTCCCATTTTCCATATTTTTCATTTCCTACATATTCAGAATAGCCAGCTGGTGAGGTTTGCTTTTTCAAAACACCGTCCTTTTTTACGGCTATTTCCATCCCCATATCCTCTTGATACTTTTTAAATTCAGTAGCATCTACAACAAGCCAAGGTTGGATTTCACTCAGGAGAGTATCAGGATTGTTATTGGGTTGAATAAGTAATTGATATTGATGCTTATAGCGATCGCTAGATTCATCATAATCCATATCATAGAGGATTACCGAAAAGTTTTGGATTTCATTTTTGGTTTTAATGAGTTCATCTAAAGCCTTCTTTTGAAATTTAACTTCATTATTTCCACAGCTGCTAAGAATAAGACTTAAGGCAAAGCCAAGGACTAGAAGAAGAGAGCTGTTCCGAAGTTTTTTAAATAATGGAATCATATTATTTGCTCGGTTTTGGTAAAATATTTGAAATCTGAAATTCTTTAATTAGTATTCCTGAAGAGGCTTCAAAATCATCATCGCCCCATTGCTCCAAAGTTAAGATCTGTTTTTCAGATTCATCATACAATGACCAACTAATAAATTCAGTCCAACTGTCATCACTTTCCCTATCATCATTACAGTTTCTAAAATAGCCAGGACTTTCCTCATCAAAAAAGTATCTTATATCTTTATAAACAATGGATTTTGGAGGCTTCCCATTTTCTTTTAAATGGTCTGGAAGGTAATCCAAAATTCGGCGGATTTTTACTTTTTCGCTGATTTCTATTTCCATTTCATCATCTTCCTCTACAGAAAGAAATAGATTCCTTTGGCCATCGCTTATTTTATACTCCTTGGAAAAGAAATTATCACCCCAATCATATTCATAGGCTTCTTTTACTATAAAAGTACTAAGGTCATAATCGAAAACACAACCAACTTCCAAGTCCCGAATGGTCATGGAAGCATAGTCCGCTGCAGGTTCTTCTTTTTTGAATCGTGAAAAAAGTTTATCAAACATTTTAGTATCTATATCTATTAATGGTTTTTGGCTTCATAATGTGATAACAAAGCCCTGCTCCAGCTATAAAAGCAATTAAAATTATCCCTATCCTAAAAAGGAAAGACAATAAAACAATTCCTAGGCAAAACAAGCCTATAATTCTTAAAATTCGCAAAAATTGATTCATGATTATTGATTAAAGCCCATTTTCTTTTTTAAATCCTCTAAAGCTGAATTGTCCTTATTGCTCTCTAAGGCCTTATCAATTTCAGCATCCACACTTTTACTTTCATTGGCTATTTCGCCATAAGATTCCGCTAAAGCCTCTTCTTTTTGTACCTTATCCTTCATTTTCTCAAGCATAGAAACCGTTCCACTTGAGTCGATTTGAGCCAGTTGTTTGTTTATTTTTTTACTGGCATTGCTCACCTTAACTCTTGCCTTAAGAGTCTTTAGTTCGTTTTCCCATTTACTGATATTGGATTTTACAGTTTTCACATTCGCCTCCAATTGAACAATGCTTTGTTCAAACTTAAGCTTCTGGTTTTTGCTTAGTTCTTCCAGACCAATATTTTCATCTTTCATTCTCAATGCTTCTGTAGCCAACCTATCCGCTTCACCCGGATCCATTTTCCCTTCCTGTGCCTTCCTAAGCAAGATCATAGCCTTTGATTCGTATTCTTTAGCAGAGGAGGAGAATTTTTCAATATCGTTTTTAGCTCTAATATTTAAAGCTTTTACCTCTGCAAGAGCCTGGATACTTTGATCGAGATCCTTTTTAAGGTCTCTAATTCCTTGTTCCGTTAATTTGATAGGATCTTCCAATTTTTCTAATGCTGAATGCAATTCAGCTTCTCCCATTTTAAACAATCGTTTTAATACGCTCATGTTTTTTATTTTATGATTTAATATTTCGTTTTTCTAATAACATTAGCAAATGTAAAAATAATTTCTAAATAAACTAATATAATTGGCTAAAATCTAAAAAAACAACCATAGAATGAAAATTATTTTGCTTTCAAAATGTGTTTGTCTGTCCAATTGAAGACTATGATTTTAATTGCAAAAACCTTATTTATAGTTGTTTAAGATATAAATCAATAGATGGTGATTACCGAATGTGTTGTGCTATTTTTATTGGCATTTTGTTATAGGCTTCATTTATTTCAATGAATTCAGTTATTCTTGTATTTATACTTATTAGCAATAATTTTCTATGGCCACAGCATTAAAGGATTTATACAATCTTGAGTTTTTCACCCTATTCTCTGAACTTTGTGAGAAGGATATTTCAAATTTTAATAGAGAAGTTTTCCTTTCTGAACTTTTTAATAAAGATTGGGAAGGAAGGGAGTTAAAAGACAGAATGAAATGGTCGTCCATTTGCTTCCGATCACAATTGGAACGGGACTTTGAAATCGCTCTGGAGCAACTATGTTCATTAGTTGAAAGGCTAAAAAAAACTGAGTTTTATGAAACTTCAGTAGAATTTATGTTTTTGCCAGGAATAATTGAAAATTTTGGATTGGAATACTTCAATGCTTCGGTAAAGGCGATGACGAGTATTACATCTTTTACAACTTGTGAATTTGCGGTAAGGCCCTTTTATTTGAGATATCCAGAGCAAATGCTCCAACAGACAATAGAATGGTCTTTACATTCTGATTTTAAAGTTAGACGCTTGGCAAGTGAAGGAATCCGTCCTATGCTTCCTTGGGCGGTGGCTTTAAATCATTATAAAAAAGACCCTACTGATATTATTCCCATTCTGGAAAATTTAAAAGATGATCCGGAAGAATTTGTAAGGAGAAGTGTGGCTAATAATTTAAATGACATTTCTAAAAATCAGCCAGAAATAGTTTTGGATATCGCCAAGCAGTGGTATGGGGAAAATGAAAACAGAAATAAATTAGTGAAGCATGCTCTAAGAACTTTATTAAAACAAGGAAATCCAAAAGCCCTTTCTCATTTCAACTATGCCCATTTCAAAGATCTTGGAATTTGGGACTTTAGCATTTTTAAATCCAAGATTAGAATAGAGGATAAGCTTTCTTTTTCTTTTAAAATTAAAAACAAATCAAACAAGGAGGCAAAGATCCGCCTGGAATACGCTATCTATTTTTTAAAAGCTAATGGCCAACATTCAAAAAAGGTTTTTAAAATTAGTGAGAGAAAGCTTAGTCCAAATGAACAAATCGAAATAGTAAAAGAGCATAGCCTAAGAATAATTACTACCCGCGTTTTTTATCCTGGTAATCATAATCTTAGCCTCATTGTAAACGGTAATGAATCTGAAGTTTTGGATTTTGACTTACTGCCAAAAGCATAGAATATGATTTTTTATTTTTTTAGGGAAGGAGCTAGGTAATTAAAAGAGATCCTTGCAAAACTTTCCAAGAGAATTCTAATTTAGAAAAGGGTTTTATTAAAATTGCATTTAGACTTATCTTCGCAAATCATTCAGACATTTTATGCAGAAAATACTTATTGCTAACAGAGGGGAAATTGCTTTGAGGATTATGAAATCCGCCAAGGAAATGGGAATTAAAACAGTGGCCGTTTATTCCGAAGCCGATCGGAATTCTCCTCATGTAAAATATGCTGATGAGGCCGTATTATTAGGTCCTCCAGCTTCAAATCAAAGTTATCTGCTAAGTGAAAAAATCCTTAAGGTTTGTAAAGAATTAGGCGTGGATGGGATTCATCCTGGATATGGGTTTTTATCTGAAAATGCAGAATTTGCTGAAATGGTGGAAGCTGCAGGAATAACTTTTATAGGCCCCTCTGCAGATTCTATGAGGGTAATGGGGGATAAGCTTTCAGCAAAAGAAGCGGCTAAAAAATTTAAAATCCCTCTAGTACCCGGTACAGAAGGGGCTATTGATGATATCGAAGAGGCAAAAAAAATCAGTAAAGAAATTGGTTTCCCCATATTAATTAAAGCCTCCGCAGGTGGTGGTGGTAAGGGAATGCGTATTGTAGAAAATGAGGAGGAGTTTGAACAGCAAATGCAATTGGCAGTATCTGAAGCCGTTTCTGCATTTGGAAATGGAGCCGTATTTATAGAAAAATATGTGACCTCCCCAAGGCATATTGAGATTCAAGTTTTATGTGACAAACATGGGAACAGAGTTCACCTTTTTGAAAGGGAATGTAGTATTCAAAGAAGACATCAAAAAGTAGTGGAAGAAGCGCCATCTGCAGTTTTAACCGATGAAGTAAGGGCTAAAATGGGACAAACTGCTGTTGATGTGGCTAAAGCCTGTGATTATATTGGAGCCGGAACAGTTGAGTTTATTTTAGACCAGGATAAAAACTTCTATTTCTTGGAAATGAATACCCGCCTTCAAGTAGAGCACCCTGTTACCGAGATGATTACTGGCGTTGATTTAGTAAAAGAACAGATCAAAGTTGCCAGAAATGAAAAACTGAGTTTTAGTCAGGAGGATTTGAAAATAATTGGCCATTCCATGGAAGTTCGTGTTTACGCAGAGAATCCAATGGAAAATTTCTTACCGGATATTGGTACTTTAATAGAATACCAAAGACCTCATGGCCCTGGAATTCGTGTGGATGATGGTTTTGAGGAGGGAATGGAGATTCCTATTTATTACGATCCCATGATTTCCAAACTAATTACCTATGGAAAAGATAGGGAAGAAGCCAGGTTGAGAATGATCCGCGCCTGTGAAGATTATAAGGTGGTAGGACTTACAACCACATTGGCTTTTGGAAAATACGTAATGGAGAATGAGCATTTTATTAGTGGTGATTTTGATACTCATTTTGTAGATAAGCATTATGACCCTAAAGATTTGATAAGCTCAGATTCGGAGGAGGAAAAAGTTGCTGCTCTGGTTTTGGCTCACCTTTTGGAAGAAAAGAAATCCAAATCCAATAGCGCTAATTCCCAACAATCAAAACAAAGTGCTTGGAAAACCAATAGAACCAAATGAAAAGTTTAGTAGCTATACTTTCTTTATTTTTTCTTAGTCTGAGCTTAAATGCCCAGCCTACAACTCCTGCTGGTAGTGATACCATGGTGAAATACCGAAATATCCAGGGTAAGGCAGTTTTAGATGCTTTTATCATTGATGGGGATACCATTCCCATAATGGTTTTGGATGAAGTATTATTTATAGAAACTCCAACATTTGATAGCAGGGAAGCAAAAAGAAGATATTATATTTTAAAAAGAAAAGTTTTTAAAGTTTATCCTTATGTTGTGGTAGCTGGAAATAAAAGAGATAGCTTAAATATTGAACTTGCCAAAATTTCTAGTAAACGCAAGCGCAGGAAGAAAGTGAAAGAATTTCAGCGCTATATTGAAGATAATTTTGAAGAGAAATTAAAAAAACTAACCACAACCGAAGGTCAGATTTTAAGTAAACTTCTCTATCGAGAAACGGGTGTAACTACCTATGACCTAATCTCTACCTACCGCAGCGGTTGGAGGGCTTTTTGGTGGAATACCATGGCTAATTTTTATGATATAAGCCTTAAAACTCCCTACGATCCTGAAAATGTGGAAGAAGATAAACTCATCGAAAACATCCTGCTTAAAGCATTCGCAGCAGGTGATTTGGAAGAGAGAAAAAAGGTTGAGCCCTTTTAATTTAATGCAAAGCAGGATTTAAGGCCAAGGCATTTAATATCTCGGCTTCTTTTTCTGCCAATTCTTCCCAACGTTGAATTACTTCTTCTTCAGGAAAATAGTTTAAAGCCATTTCCACAAATATATTTCCATGTTTTGCTTCGGAGGTATATATCATATGGTAAAATTTAGATAATTCCTCATCATCAATATTATCACTTACCAGTTTAAATCTTTCAAAGCCACGATTTTCAACTATAGAAGCAATTATCAAACGATCTCTAAATCTTTTGTTTCGATCTGAATGGCAATTTTTTAGCAATTGTTTTACATATAAATCTTCACCAATAGAATGGTTGAGCTCCAATCCTCTATCCTGCATAATTTTGAATACCAATCTAAAATGCTCCAATTCCTCAATAGCAGTATGAATTAAGTCTTGGATAATTTCCCCACGGTTTGGATATTTTGCTACAAAACTCATGGCCATCGACGAAGCTTTGCGTTCACAGTCTGCATGATCTTTTAAAAACTCATCAAAATTGGCCAAAACACAATCTATCCATTCTTTTGAGGATTCACATTTTAAACTTAATTCATTTACATTCATCGCTTCCGTATTTTGCAGCAAATTTAAAAGTTCAGCTCAATTGCAATCATTTAAAGATCAAGTTTCTTTTTACAATAATAGATTTGCTTATAGTCGTGAGCAATTCATTGCTTCCACACCCAATTCAGAACTCAAAGTTTGTCTGGTAGTGCCTGCCTATAATGAAGATATTTCAGGCTTTTTGAGAGGCCTCAATACTATAGATTGTTCTTTGCCTAATCAATTGGAAATCATCATTGTATTAAACCATTCCGTGCAGGAGAAAAATGAAATTAAGGAAAGGCATGAACAACAATTTCAGGAATTTCATGATACAGAATTGAAGGCTGGAATTAAGGTCCATTTCATCAAGGCTTTTGATTTAAAATCTAAACATGCTGGAGTGGGTTTGGCCAGAAAGATAGGAATGGACGAAGCAGTGAAACGTTTCGAAAGCCTCAATTATCCTGGCCTAATAGTTTGTTTGGATGCGGATTGTAAAGTGAAACAAAATTATTTTGATTCTCTTCTAAAGGCTGAAAGGGAGGCTTGGAAAGGACTTGCCTTGTCCTACGAACATCCCTTAGAGGATTTGCCTTCAGATCATTTAAGGTCCATTATTAATTATGAAATTTTTTTGCGCTATTATTCATTGGCCTTGCATGAAATAAATTATCCTCATTATTTTCAAACTGTTGGATCAAGTATGGCTTGCCGTTCAGATTTGTATTGCAAAATAGGAGGAATGAACCGTAGAAAAGCTGGTGAGGATTTTTATTTTTTACATAAGGTTTTTCCACATGGTAGTTTTTGCAACTGGACAGAAACTACCGTTTTCCCATCTCCTAGAAAGTCGGACAGAGTCCCTTTTGGTACGGGAAAGGCCATGCTGGCAGAGGAGCAAGGATTAAAGGATTATTCCAGACTATACCATCCAAGTATTTATAAGGAATTGAAAATATTGTTTAAAGATCTAGCACAATTGTATAGGGGTTTGGAGGATTTTGCTAGTCCGATGTTTAGCCATTTTTTAAAAGATCAAAAGCTATTTGAAGAATTGAAAAAACTAGCGGCGAGATCTAAGAGCTGCAAAAGCTTTGAAACTAATTTTTACTTTTGGTTTGATGGCTTTAAGCTTATGAAGTTTCTACATTTTGCCCAAACAAATTATTTTCAAGATATAGCGAATATTGAGGCCTGTAAGGAGCTGTTGGATACAAAGTCTCTGGAAATTAAAGCCTTATTAATGGAATTAAGAGAAAGGGAAAGAAAAGCGAATTTTCCTAAATTTGAGAAATGCTGAATCCCAAAGCCTTAAAATACCTTCTATCCTTTTCTATTCCCGCTTCGGTGGCATTATCTTTTTATTTTGATGGGCTAATGAGCTTTTTTCCAATGATTTATGCCTTTGGGTTTATTCCAATCTTGGAAGTTATTTTACGAACAGACCCCAGTAATTTAAATAAGCTCGAAAGGGAAACTGCAGAAGAGGACAAACTTTTCGATTGGCTTCTTTACCTAACTGTTCCTATTCAGTATATAATTCTAATATGGTTTATTCTTCTTCTTGGCCAGGAGAAGCCCTGGTCTACAGAATTTTTTGCCAGAATTCTTTCATTTGGTTTATTGTGTGGAGTGTTGGGAATTAATGTAGCTCATGAATTGGGACATAGAAGAAATAAAAGTGAGCAATTATTAGCTAAGCTCTTGCTTTTTACTAGTCTTTATGCTCATTTTTTTATTGAGCACAACCAAGGGCATCATAAACATGTAGCTACAGAAGAGGATCCAGCAACAGCTCGGAGAAATGAATGGTTGTACTTTTTTTGGATACGATCAATAATTTTTTCATTTATCAGCGCCTGGAAAATTGAAATTAAAAATCTGAAATCAAAAGGACTATCCTTTTTCAGCTTAAAAAATGAAATGCTAGTTTTTATGATGATTCAATTTTCCATGGTTGCCTTGGTCTTTATTTTCAGCTCTTGGCAGGTAGGAGTAGGTTTCGTTATGGCCGCAGGATTTGGAGCATTATTACTGGAAACTGTGAATTATATTGAGCACTACGGCCTTTTACGACAAAAAGTTTCGAATAATAGATATGAGGATGTAAGGCCGATGCACTCTTGGAATTCTAACCATTTAGTAGGAAGAGTAATGCTTTTTGAGCTCACCAGACATAGCGATCACCATGCGAATCCTCACAAAAAATATCAGATATTAGAAAATCACAATGAAAATCCACAACTGCCAGGTGGTTATCCAGGAATGATGCTATTATCCCTTATTCCACCTCTATTTTTTTGGATTATGAATCCTAGACTAAAAAGAGGGCTACCATCTGATTAATGCGCTTCCCCAGGTAAAACCACTTCCGAAGGCAGCTAAGCAAATCAAATCACCATCATTTATTTTTCCTTCTTGCCAAGCTTCACTCATAGCAATTGGAATTGAGGCAGCGGTAGTATTACCATATTTCATGATATTATTAAACACCTTTCCTTCTTCCAATCCCATTTTGGCTTGTACATATTGACTGATCCTCAAATTCGCCTGATGAGGAATTAATAAATCAATATCCGAAGCAGAAAGATTAGTGGCTTCTAAGGCCTCTTTGATAACCTCTTGAAATCGTGTAACGGCGTGTTTAAAAACAAAATTACCGTTCATATAAGGATAGTAACTTAAATCTTCTGGATTGTTTTCAATCATTATTTTATCAACCCAATGATGGGTGGAAGGACCTATTAATGCCAGTTCCTCTGCGTATTTACCTTCCGAATGTAGGTGGCTAGTTAAGATTCCTTTTCCTTTTTCTTCTGTAGCTTGTAATATTACGGCTCCAGCACCATCTCCAAAAATAACAGTAACGCCACGGCCGCGAGTGGTTTTATCCAAACCTCCACTGTGTAATTCACTACCAATTAAAAGAATGTTTTTATAAGTGCCCGATTTAATAAATTGATCGGCAACTGAAAGTCCATATACAAAGCCAGAACATTGATTTCTTACATCTAGAGCTCCTACATTATCAATTCCCAATTGATTTTGAACCATCACACCAGGGCCAGGGAAATAATAGTCTGGACTCAAGGTTGCGAAAATGATAAAATCTACATCTTTAGCTTCTATACCTGCATTTTTTATGGCTATTCTAGCCGCTTTTGTGCCCATAACGGAGGGAGTATCTTCACTTCCTTCTGCTACCCAACGTCTTTCTTGTATTCCGGTTCTTTCTCTTATCCAAGCATCATTGGTATCCATCATAGAGGATAAATCTTCGTTAGTCACAATATTATCAGGAACATAATGACCAATACCAGCAATTTTTGACGATCTCATAAATTCAATTTGGTGGTGCAAAATAAAAGTAAATTGTGGAATTACCTTTTTTAGGAAAGCTTAATTAGATTTGCACTTATTATTCATCTAAAAATAGTCAAATCAATTTTATATGGGAAGAGCTTTTGAATACCGTAGAGCTGCAAAGGAAAAAAGATGGGGTATAATGTCTAGGGTTTTCCCTCGTCTTGCTAAAGCCATCACTATGGCTGCAAAAGATGGAGGCCCTGATCCGGATATGAATGCGGCGCTGAGAACAGCTATTCAAAATGCCAAGGCCCAGAATATGCCTAAGGACAATATTGAAAATGCCATAAAAAGAGCTTCGGGACAAGATGCTGAGAACTATTCTGAAATTACTTATGAAGGAAAGGGCCCACATGGAGTTCTGTTATTTTTAGAATGTGCCACTGATAATACCACAAGAACTGTAGCCAATGTAAAATCTTACTTCAATAAAGTAGGAGGGAGCATCGTTCCCAATGGATCCTTGGAATATATGTTTAATAGAAAGGCAGTTTTTGAATTTGAAAAAACGGAAGACTTCGATATTGAAGAAATGGAATTGGAATTAATCGATGCCGGACTTGAGGAAATTGAGGTGGAGGATGATATGGTTTATGTTAGCGGAAATTACACAAGCTTCGGTGACTTATCCAGTGCTTTGGAAGAAAAGGGAATTGATGTAAAAAAAGCTTCCCTTCAAAGAATTCCAACCAGTCCTGTAGAGTTTTCAGAAGAACAATTAGTGGATATTGAAAAACTGCTAGATAAGATAGATGAGGATGATGATGTACAGAATGTTTTCAATAATATTAAGTAAATTATCTTTCTCCGGATAAATTCTTTTAAATACAAAAAGTAAAGCCTCTAATGAAAATTAGAGGCTTTTTTGTTTTAGTATCAATGGTTTACAGAAGACTATTTTTTCAAAAATTTCATCAGGCATCCAAATCTATTAAGATTTTAAGGTTGATAAGTAGCTCGAACTATTTTTGAAAAGCTGTATTGAAAGCTTAAATTAGTAAGCTCTAAAATTTATCCTTTGTTTGCCATAGTTGATGTTGAAACCACTGGAGGTTATGCCTCTGGATATAATATGACAGAAATAGCCATAGTTATTTCCGACGGTGAAAATATTCTGGATGAATACAGCACTCTTCTCAATCCACAACAGGTCATTCCTTTAAACATCCAAACCCTTACGGGTATAAGCAATGAAATGGTGGAGGATGCTCCTTTATTCGCTGAAAAGGCCGATGAAATTCGAGAGTTTTTAGGGGATCATATTTTTGTAGCTCACAATGTTAACTTCGATTATTCCTTTGTTAAACAGGCATTTGCAGAGCTAGGGCAAGACTATAACCCAAAAAGGATGTGCAGCGTTCGATATAGCCGAAAATTGAAACCTGGATTAAAATCTTATTCCTTAAAAAACCTTTGTAAGCACTTTGGAATAAAAAATGAAGCCGCGCACAGAGCTTGGGGCGATGCTAGGGCAACTGCAGAAATTATTAAACTATTATACCCTAATGATGAAAATAAGGTTTGGGAGCATCTTGTAAAGAAAAATTCTGGAGAATTTAATTTACCAGTGAATCTACCAAGCGCTGAATATCACGAGCTGCCTGAAGCACCGGGTGTTTATTATTTTAGAGATGAAAGTGGTAAGCCTATCTATATAGGGAAGGCTAAAAACTTAAAGAAAAGAGTTTCTACACATTTTATCTCTAAGAAAGAAACCAAGAGAAGCCAAGCCTTTAAAAGGGAAATTTATCATTTGGATTTTGAACTCACCGGAAGTGAACTATTGGCAATTTTGCTGGAAGACCATGAGATAAGACATTATTGGCCGAAATATAATAGCGCGCAAAAGAATCCGAAAAAAAGATTTGCCGTTTTTGCATTTAAAGGGCGAAAGGGATTATGGACATTGGGAGCCAATAGAATAAGTAATCAAAATGGTTTCCTTCAAGAGTTTTACACCTACAATGATGCCTTAAGCTGGATTCAACACAAAATGATGGAATTTGAGCTCATTCCTGCTCAATGTGGCTTTCCACATAGCTTCTATTTAGAAATTTCTGAAGATCAACATCAAAATAATTTTGAAAAAATGTTGCAGGAATTAAAGAATGAAAACCAATTGAACCTCATTGTGAAAACAAAAGGTAGGGATAATGATGAGGAAGGTTTTGCATTTGTAGAAAATGGAAGGTTTGCAGGAATAGGATTTGTACCTAAAGACCATGAAATAAGGCATATAGATGAAGTCCTAAACTATGTTCGAAGTTTAAAAAGTAGTATCACCACTAAGAGTGTTATCCATAAAATTCTAAAAGAAGGAAAATTCCAAACCCTTCATTTGTAAGCAGTGCAATTCCAATTATTTGTTTTTTATTGAAAAATATACCTCCATCTATCACCCAATTTAATCCAATGATAATTGCTTTGAATTTTACTCTTAATTTTGTCAGCTATGGATGATATTCATTGTATTCCTTTTAAAGAGACAGGCTATTTCTCTAAACTTATTTGCGATTATTTGGAGCAAGACCCAAAGCTTCGAAATTTTTATTCAAACTTTTCTGATTTAGAGTCTTTTAAGGTTCAGTTGGACTTAAAAAAAGCATTTCCTCAACAAAACAGGGAAATTCTAAAAAGTGCTTTATTAAAGCAGTATCAGAATCTTAATAATACAGAAAAGCCAAAAACAAAGGTTTTGGAAAACATCCATTCTCTGTCGGATAATAAAACCTTTAGCATTTGTACTGGCCACCAATTGTGTTTGTTTACTGGTCCTCTTTATTTTATTTACAAAATAGTTTCAACTATAAACCTTTGCGAAAAACTTAAAAGTCAATATCCAGATTTCAATTTTGTACCTGTTTATTGGATGGCTTCAGAAGATCATGACTTTGAAGAGATCAATCATTTTCATTTTAAAGGAGAAAAAATTTCTTGGGATATAGAAGCTGAAGGACCTGTAGGAAGATTAGAAACTTCAAGCTTAGAGTCAGTTTTAAAGGGCTTTAGATCCAAACTTGGTCCAGGAAAAAATGCGGATAAAATTTATGAGATTCTCTGTAAGGCCTATTTAGAAAACAAAAATTTAGCTGATGCAAGTCGTTATTTGGTGCATGAACTATTTGGAGAAAAAGGATTAATAATCCTTGATGCTGATGATGCTCAATTGAAAGAAGTGGCCTTGCCCTATTTTCAAAATGATTTGTTTAATCATGAACCAAACGCGAGGGTAGAAGAGGCTTCTCAAAAATTAGCTGAATCCTATTTTAATCAAATACATCCTAGGGAGATTAATTTATTTTATATAGAGAATGGGCTTAGAGAGAGGATTGAAAGAGATGGTGAAATATGGACAGTTCTTAATACCGATATTAAATGGACTAAAAACGAACTGGAAAGGGAATTAAATGTCCATCCGGAAAAGTTTAGTCCAAATGTAGTTTTAAGACCATTTTACCAGGAGCTCATACTTCCAAATTTAGCTTATATCGGGGGGGGTGGTGAACTAGCGTATTGGTTTCAGTTGAAAGATATGTTCGATAATTTTGAAATTCCTTTTCCAATTTTACTATTGCGAAATTCGGTTTTGGGAATTTCTGAAAAGCAATTCTCGAAAATGGAAAAAATGGGATTGGATATTAATTTAATTTTCAAACCTCTTCACGAAATACAAAATTCTTTTGCCCAAGAATCTGCACCTATAGATCCTGGAATGAAAGAATACCGAGATAAGATTGAAAGAATTTTTAAAGAATTGGAGGATATTGCCTTATTAACCGATAAAAGTATGCTGGGAGCGGTAAATGCTCAAAAGCATAAACAGCTTAAAGGCATGGATAATTTGAAAAAGAAACTTTTAAGAGCTGAAAAACGGAAGAATAGCGATTTAATGGAGAGAATAGAATTACTTCATCATGAACTTTTCCCCAAGGGTGGTTTGCAGGAAAGGAATCATAATTTTATTGAATATTATTTGGAATATGGAGAAGGGTGGTTTAAAAATCTTTATCGTCAGTTAGATCCTTTAAAATTGGAATTTATTACGGCAAAATGGTAAGAAAGGAAAAGTGCCCCTGAACCTAGACACTTTTCCAACCTAGCAACAACAAGCCGTATTGCGTTTTTGAATAGAGAAATCAACTATAGGATTTGAAACTTGATCTCAACCTTTGCTTCTAGGCTTATTTTTTTAAAACTAAATCCCATTTCATCATCCAAACCTGTTTGAGATCCATTGCCCATCATTTTAATATTTGCAAAATTGGCTGAGCTTATGTGATTATAAAGCCGTCCATAGTTATTGCTTTCAGAAATGTAAATTGGTTTACCGGCCTTTTCCTCTATGGCCTCCAAGAGGTAAGTGGCCTTTTCCTTAGCGGCTTTGATGGCCTTTATTCTTAATTGTTTCCTTAGCTCTTGCATTTCGCTATGGTCCAACCGAGATATATAAGCCCTATGTACTTTTAGCTGATCTAGTTTTTTGAAAAGTTTAGCCATTTGAACGGCATCTTCCAGAACTAGAGTGTAGCTGGCTTGTTTCAATACACCTTTTTTTATCCAACCAATTCTCACATAATCTGCATTGGTATTGGAGATTGACAAGTTTTTAAGCTCAATTTCCAAATCCAAAATGGCCTTTTTCATTTCCCTTTCTTGAATATCAATAGGCCTATTGTTTTTAAGGTCATCCATCAAATCTATATTCACATAAATTCGATTGGGAATGATTTCCATTTTGGCTACTCCTTCTACTTCAATAATCGAAAGAGGTTGCTCAGCCTTAGTTTGAGCATAACTAAATTGGCCGAATATTAAGAAAGCGATAAAAATGAAATTTTTCATGAAGTGTATTTATTAGGATTGAGAAAAACTAAAGTTTAATTTTCCTGCCTGTTCACGTACTGTGCTGATCAAAGCATCTCCTAATTGATCCTTTTTGGCATCCTCCTTCTTTTTGGCATCTAAAAATTTTTGTCTTTCCACCGCCAGACTAGCAATTTTTGTTTTTATCCTATTTCTTTTATTTTCTTGATGGGCTATATATTTTTTCTTTTCAGCCAGGCTCATATTCTGCATTTTTTCGGGTAGTGTAGATTCTTCCACTTCCTCAAGCTTAAAATCTTTATCTTTTTTAGCATCTACTAAATCCCAATTTTTGTTTTTATAAACGGATGAGCTTTTACTAACACTTCTCGACACCTTGTTCTCCAAGCCATAGCTCTCAGCATTTTCATCTTGGGAGTACATACTTTTATATTTGCTTGATCCATTATTCCCATAGTAGATATAAGTAGTATTTAAACTATCATTCAAGGCGCTAATGTCTTTGTCGAAGGGACTAGGTATATATTCTGTTTTTGAATTTTGATTTATGGAAAGGTATTTTCCGCCGGTAAGATCGGCTCCATTTTTCCAATTTTCGCGAATGCCAGTATTAAAATCACCACAGTGTATGGTATTTACGATGATTCCCTTTTCCTTGGCAATTCCGCAAACAAATTTATAATCTACACTTCCTTGGTTGAAGTTTTCATTTCCAGCGATAAAAATCACCTTATAATCTTCAGGGTTTTCATCCCAATCCAATTGGTTTAAAGAAGTTTGAATGGCCTGTCCACAAAACTCAGAGCCACCATTGGTATTCAAGGCAAATAGGCTTGCGGAAATTTCATCAAGATCAGTTGTTAGGGCTTGGGCCATTTGGATATATCCCTCGCGAGCTGCTAATCCATCATTTCCATATTGGTATAGAGCTATTTGCAAATTAGGACTTACACCATCACATTTGGCTTTAGCCAGCTCGTTTACCACATTCCAAAGTTGTGCCTTTGCCTGATCTATCAATCCATCCATACTATTGCTGGTATCCAAAATCAAAGCCATCTTAATATTCTTGGGGCTTGGTGGACTATCATCTGGACTGGTTTGGGCATTTACTTGGTTTTGACAAGCAAATTGAAAGAAAATTAAACAGCTAGATAAACCTATTCTTGCCATTTTTCGAAGGGATTTGTTCTTGATCATAATTGTTGTTTTTAGGAATTCCCTACGAAAGTATTGGCAATCAATAGCTTGAAAAAGCGCAACTTGGTGTTATAGCCAATTCACTTGGTGAAGTGATCTTTTATTAAGGTGAAGCCTTATATATTATTTAAATTTTCACCCTTATTAGCCCTTTATTGGGAATAGGTGTTTTTTCGAAACATTGATTATAACTAGTTTAGCCTTGTGAAATTGATTTCCAAAATATTTCTAATCCTTCTAATTGGACTAAGCTCTTTTCATGCTTCTAAGGCCTCAATTGCCAATAGGCCTGCTATTCACTATGGTGGAGAGCAAAGCCCAGAGCTTTTGATAAAACAGGCTCAATCCATTTATAAAAAACAGCCATTAAAAGCTATAGATATATTAACCAATGCCCTTGTATTAGCAATAAAGGCAGATGATTTAGGATCACAAATCAAAGCTTATAAATTGCTTGGGGAAATCAATTTTAATATTGAGCAATATTCACTTTCCAGTGTGAATTTTAAAAAAGCCTTGGACCTTATTGGAAGGGGAAGAGGTTTAAATAGTTTTGATTCAAAAGGATTTTCAGGAATCCAAAAGGATTTATACAAGCTCTATGGCCATAGCCTAGAAAAGGAAAGTCGATTTAAGGAGGCCCTAGAATACTACCAACTGTTTTTGGATTCACAGCCACTAAGCCCAAAAAAAGAGGATAGAAAATTCTCCAGTTCAAAAGTTTCTAAGATCAAAAACCCTGGATCTTCATTAAGTGAGCTCGAAGAGGTAAAGTTAGCCATGGCCGACATTTATGCGCAAATGAAAAGTGGGGATCAATCTGGAAATTCTAATAATGGATCAGATTTTCAGTCCGAAATCATGGACACTACATTTTCTTTAAATCCTAGTCTCAGTAATAGTTCATCCTTTAATTATAGGGCTAGTAAAATTTTATGGAAGCAAGGAGATAGCGCTGCTCTTGGCTATTTGGGAAGTTCTGCGGAGCAGGCTAAATCTGAAGGCAGACCGGATATTGAGTCTCAGGCATTAAATGATATTGCGGATTTCCATGAAAAAAATAAGGACTTTTTAGAAGCTAAGAGCTATAGAAATAAGAACATTAGAATTCTGGAAAAGGAAATGGACAGCACAGCTTTAGCGGCAAATTATCTAAAGCTTGGAATTAATGAATCCCAACTTGGAATGCAGGATTCTGCTAAAAAATCTATAGAAAAAGCCAAGGAGCTAGGAAGGGAAATAGGAGATTTAAAAATTCAGCAAAATAGTCTTAAGGAATTAGCAAAATTGGCGGAAGAAAAGGGAAATAGTGAGGAAGCCCTTGAATTGTTTAAGCAATATGTTCTTTATCAGGATAGTGCGGTATCCCTAAAAGAGAAGGAGTTGGATCAAAAATTAATTATTAGTGAGGAATATGCCAAAAAGCAACAACAAATAGATTTATTAGAAAAAAACGAGGAAATAAATGCCAAAACCATTGAACTACTTCAAGAGAGCTCTAAAAACCAAAGAATTTTGATTTACAGTTTATTGGCCGGTCTGTTATTAATTTTTGCAAGCTCCTATTTGGTATATAAAAACATGAGACAAAGAAGATTAGCAAATCAGCTTATAGCCTTAAGATCCTTGAGAGCACAGATGAACCCTCACTTTATTTTTAATGCTCTAAATTCTGTAAATCTATATATCGCTCAAAAAGATGAGAGAACAGCGAATAAATACCTCACAGATTTCAGCAGATTGATGCGACTAGTATTAGAACAATCTCAAAAGGATTTTATTCCTCTGCAGCAAGAATTAGAAATGATCAAACTTTATATCAATTTAGAACATGATCGTTTTAAGGATAAATTTGAATATGAGCTTAATATTGACGGTGAATTGGATGAGGACTCTCTACAAATTCCTCCTATGCTTATCCAACCTTATATTGAAAATGCAATTTGGCATGGATTGAGGTATAAAGAAGACAAGGGTTTATTGAAAATTCAATATAAACTGGAAGGTGAAAATATTTTAGTGAGGATTGAAGACAATGGCATTGGGCGCAAAAAATCAAGGGAAATAAAAACCAAGAACCAGAGAAAAACTCAATCTACAGGAATGTATAATATCGAAAGCAGATTGCGAATTATTAATTCTATGTTTAATACCAATATAAGCCTAGTTGTAAGTGATCTAAATTCTGATCATGGCACAAGGGTAGAAGTGGTCATTCCAATTCAGAATAGTACAAACAAATGATGATTAAGGCTTTAATAGTAGAAGATGAGCAGTCTAGCAGAGAAATTCTAAAAGGATATTTGGAAAGATATTGTCCGGAAATTACTCTTGTAGCTATGGCCGATTCTGTAAAGCCGGCCCTAGAATTAATTCGTTTGCATAAACCCAATTTAGTATTTCTGGATATTGAAATGCCTTTCGGAAATGGTTTTGATCTATTAGATCAGGTGCAAGAGATAAATTTTGAAATAATATTTACCACGGCTTTTAGCAATTATGCCCTACAAGCCATTCAGGTTAGCGCATCTCACTATTTGTTGAAACCCATAAATATCGATGAGCTTATTCTGGCAGTAAAACAGGTAAGGGAGAATTTGGAAAGGGAAAATCAATATATCAACACCAAAATTTTGGTGGAAAATGTAAAATTGGAAAACCAGCAATTACATAAAATTGTATTGCCAAGCATGGAGGGTTTTGAAGTGGTAAGCATCCAGGATATTATCCATTGCAAGGCTGATGATAATTTCACCTGCTTCTATTTTAAAGATGGTTCCAAGCAACTCATTTGTCGCAATCTTAAATACTACCAGGAACTACTTCAGGATTTTGAGTTTATCCGTATTCATAAATCCCATTTGATAAATAAAAACTATGTAAGTAAATATCGAAAGGGAAAGGGTGGAACAGTGGTATTGTCTAATGGCAGTGAAATTGAAGTTAGTGCCAGTCGTAAAAAGGAATTTTTACAAGCCTTTTCTGGATTAAAATAATTTCAAAAAGTCATTTTTCAGCTTTCAGTTATTCTTATATTCGAAGCAATTTGACACGAGGGTTTTAGGCCTTCGTTTTTTTAACTAAATCCATATTGAATGAAAAAATTTAGCCTATTTCTTATAGGATCAGCGATTATGATAAGTTGTAATGAAACCCCAATAGAACAAGCGGCCGTGGAAGGAAATGAACATGAATCTGAATTTCAATGGACGACCGAAAAGTTCGGAGATATTCAAATTTTGAGATTCCAAATTGAAGGTTGGGAGAAATTAAGCCTTCAACAAAAAAAGTTGGCTTACTACCTTACACAAGCAGGATTGGCCGGAAGGGATATCACCTGGGATCAATTTTACAGACATAATTTGGAAATAAGATCCGCCCTTGAAAATATTGTGAAGGAATATAAGGGAGATAAAGATTCTGATCTGTGGAATAATTTTATGGTATATACCAAAAGAGTTTGGTTTTCCAATGGGATTCATCATCATTATTCTAATGTAAAAATGAAACCGGCCTTTAGTATGGAAGATTTTGAAAGCCTCTTGGCTGAAACAAATACCGAAATAAGCCAGGAGGCAAAGAAGGTTATATTTAATGATAAGGATGCTAAAAAGGTAAGCAAGGATTCTAGTTCGGATCTGGTTTTGTCTTCAGCGGTGAACTTTTATGATCCAGACATTAGTGAAGAAGAAGCTTCTGCTTTTTATAAAAATCAAATAGACACTACAGATAAAAGACCAATAAGCTATGGCTTAAATTCTAAATTGGTGAGAAATGCCGATGGAGAAATAGAAGAAAAAGTGTGGAAAATTGACGGTCTTTACGGTTCTGCCATTAGCGAAATTGTAAAATGGCTGGAACTTGCCAAAGGAGTAGCAGAAAATGAGGCTCAAGCCAATGCACTTGGGATTTTAATTGACTATTATAAAACTGGTGATCTTAAAAAATGGGATGAATATAATGTGGCATGGGTAGGTGTTACAGAAGGGGATATTGACTATATAAACTCTTTCATCGAAGTTTATGATGATCCTCTAGGCTATAAAGCTACTTATGAAACTGTTGTTCAGGTAAAGGACTTAGATGCCAGTGAGAAAATGTCGGTTATAAGTGAAAATATCCAATATTTTGAGGATAATTCTTCCATAATGGAGGAGCATAAAAAGAAAGAAGTTGTTGGAGTTTCCTATAGTATGATTAATGTAGTAGGAGAGGCTGGTGCTACAACACCGGCAACACCGATTGGGGTGAATTTACCAAATGCCAATTGGATTAGAAAAGAGCATGGATCAAAATCTGTGAGTTTAGCCAATATTGAACATGCCTACGATCAGGCTAAAGGCAATGGAATTTTGGAAGAGTTCACCTATACCAAAGAAGAGCTTGAAAGAGCAAAAAAGCATGCCAATGCCAGTAGTAAAATGCATACAGCATTGCATGAAGTTGTGGGCCATGCCAGTGGACAAATAAACGACGGAATTGGAACCCCAAAAGAGACTTTAAAAAATTATGCGTCTACCCTTGAAGAAGGTAGGGCAGACCTTGTAGCTCTCTATTTTATTGTGGATCCTAAATTAATGGAATTGGGATTGGTGGAAAGTGAAGATGTAGGAAAAGCCGAATATGATAGCTATATCAGAAATGGAATGATGCTTCAATTGCGTAGATTGGAAATTGGAGATGATATTGAAGAAGACCACATGAGAAACAGACAATTGGTAGCATCTTGGGCCTATGAACATGGGAAAGCCGAAAATATAATCGAAAAAAAGGTGCTGGATGGTAAAACCTATTTTGTGGTGAATGATTATGAAAAACTAAGAGTTCTATTTGGTGAATTATTAAGAGAAATTCAAAGAATAAAATCGGAAGGAGATTATGAAGCTGGAAAAAACCTTGTGGAAACCTATGGTGTGAAGGTAGACCCTGAAATTCATAAGGAAGTTTTAGAAAGAACCAAAAAGTTCGAGGTTGCTCCTTATTTAGGATTTATTCAACCCGAATTAGAACCTGTTATGGAAAATGGAGAAATCACGGATGTATTGGTGAACTACCCTAAGGATTTTCAAAAACAGATGTTAATGTATGCTGAGAAATACAGCTTCCTTAAATAGAATTACAAAAAGGGCGATAATAATCGCCCTTTTTTTTTCAATAAAAACCTATAATCGTTTATGAATTTTAGTCGTCAACTACAACTGCGATGGAGTGATATGGATCCTAATTTTCACCTTAGGCATTCTGTCTATTATGATTTTGGAGCTATGCTCAGAACCGAATTCCTGGTTTCTCATGGAGTAAGTCCTCAATTAATGATGAAGGAACATTTTGGACCTGTATTATTTCGCGAAGAGGCTGTATTTAAAAAGGAGATTCGATTTGGAGATGAAATTTTAATGGATGTAAAAGCCAGCTATTTATCAAAAGATCATTCACGCTTTGGTATGCAGCATCAAATGATGAGAGGTGATGAATTATGCGCGATAATAAATGTAGAAGGTGCTTTTATCGACACTATAAAAAGAAAACTTACCGCTCCTCCTCAAATTGCAATCGAAATGGTAGATGCCATGCCAAAAACCAAGGATTTTAAATGGACCTAATTATTTAAGGTTCTAGCTTTTTACTATATCGCCACTCTTTTAATTCCCCTTCAGAATTGGTTTCTATAACCATTGACCTAGGATTTAATCGAGTGACTGTAACTTTGGTTGTGCTTCCGATTAGTCCTGCCTGAGGAGGACCTTTAACCTTCACAATGGTACTGGAAAATTCACATTCAGAAATCCATTCCAAGTCACTGTAAATACTGAGTTCATACTCTTTATTGGTCTGTACCATCAGGCTGTCCTGTATAGTCATTTGCCAGCCCTCGAAATCTTCATTTAAACAAATATATTCACCGTCAATCCTTCCTTGGCAGGTAGAACCAACTTGGGCAAATCCCAATAATGGAAATATAGTGAGTAAATGAAAGAGGAGTTTCATAGACAAAAAAAAAGCGCCACTAGGGCGCTTTCAAAATACTAAAGTTTTTGGAATTTTCTAATTTCTGTATCGCCTTTAGATTTTAGGCTTAGCAGATAAATCCCTTTTTTAAGTTCAGAAACATCAATTTTGGTGTTGAATTGTCCTTGTTTAACAATCTGTCCTGTTAAGCTCATAATGCTAAATTCAGAATAGTTTTCCTTTGACGAAATACGGATTTCATCTTTTGCTGGATTTGGGTAAACTACTAATTCTCCCTTTTTTAATTGTTCAGGAGCTGAAATGGTGGAGTTTTGTTTTTGGAAATACTTCCAAGAGGAACTCAATATAAAGGCAGTACTATCTTGATCGTAATATAATTCTATAACCTCATTAATTAAGCCTTGAGCATTGTGTTTAAAGAAATAACGATCGCTGGGAATTAATTCATCATTGCCATCAATTTCATAAAAATCAAATTGTACTAATCTGCCGCTAGCATCATAAGTGCTTTCTAATTTTCCTTCCATCCCACCAGGGAAAAGGGTTTCAATAGTAACACTATCTAATCGACCACTGTTGTAGTGGAATTTATAATCATTTACCTTAGTATAAGAACCTGTTCCAAATACATCAACTAAAACATAAAAGTTGGTAGGTGCACCAGAAGGATTATAAACAAATTCAAAGGCGATGTCCAAATTTAGATTACCCGATCCATCGTCATAGTAAATTTCAAGAATAGAATCCTGTCCTAAAACATTTTTAAAGAAATCGTATCTCGAATTAGTATCGGAGGAAGGAAGGTCTATACCATATATGCGGGTGAGGTTCCCATTTCTCGTTCCATCAAAACTATAGGATAAGTTCGGATCATAAACAGCAAGAAAATCAATTTGTCCATCCGGAAAAAGAGTCATTGAAACTTGCTCATCCGGACTAAAATTAGCTCCGGAATCTGAAGACCAAACAAGAGAGTCATGTGGCATCACTTGTTGCCAAATTAGTTCCTGTAGGAATTTAGTGTCTGGTTCGTATTGTGCAGAACTAAATAGAAAGCACACGGAAGCAATAATTGATAGGGTAATTTTTTTCATCATTTTATAAAATTTGGTTTTCAGGATTGACTCCAAAATCTTGCCAAAAAACATAACAAAGTTAATTCATTTTTTAAAAGACTAGCAATCAGATTTTTATTTTATCAAGGATGAAATGAAGGTGTTTAATTATAAAATAAAATTGCTGGATATAATTTTTTATGCTCGAATACTTATTCTAGCCTAATTCTTTTTTTCTTGTGCTTGGAAGAATCCTATATTTGAGCAAAATTTTGAACTATGAAATTATTAGAGGGCAAAACAGCCATTATTACTGGAGCTTCTAAAGGAATAGGAAAAGGAATAGCACAGGTTTTTGTGCAACATGGAGCAAATGTGGCTTTTACATATTTATCTAGTGTAGAGCAAGCTTTGGAATTTGAAAAGGAACTTTCTTCAACTGGAGCCAAAGTAAGGGGCTATAGAAGTGATGCTTCCGTTTTTGCAAATGCCGAAGAATTGGTGAAAAATGTAATGGAGGATTTTGGATCTATTGATATTGTAGTAAACAATGCTGGAATCACTAAAGACAATCTTTTAATGAGAATGTCTGAAGAAGATTTTGATAAGGTGGTTGAAGTGAATATGAAATCAGTTTTTAACCTTACCAAAACATGCATGAGAACCATGCTTAAACAAAGGCAAGGTTCTATAATAAATATTAGCTCCGTGGTAGGAGTAAAAGGAAATGCCGGACAGGCGAATTATGCAGCATCTAAAGCGGGAATTATTGGCTTTAGTAAATCCGTTGCCCTTGAATTAGGTTCAAGAAATATAAGATGTAATGTAGTGGCTCCTGGTTTTATTGAAACTGAAATGACAGGAAAGCTGGCCGAAGATGTTGTTCAAGGATGGAGAGATGCAATTCCATTAAAAAGAGGCGGTCAGCCTGAAGATATTGCAAATGCTTGTGTCTTTTTAGGTTCTGATTTGTCATCCTATATTACTGGTCAAACTTTACAAGTAGATGGCGGAATGCTTACTTAATACTAAGACTTAGGCTTAGCCGTTTTAGAAATTTATTTTCTTTTGATCACAGAACTAACATTTGAATATTCTCTTTTATGGCTATTTCCAATATTTTTTGGATCACTAGCCGCAGTTTGGGTATTATATTTTTCTAAAAATTCTTTTCAAGGAAATAGAAGGTTTCTCTTAGCTTTTCTTCGCTTTTTCACTTTCCTAATATTGGGTTCTCTTTTAATGGCCCCATTTATTAATGCCAAGGAAATAGTAAAGGAAAAGCCTATACTGGTATACATTCAGGATGAGTCTAGCTCCTTGGTTTCGAATTCGGATTCCAACCAAGTTCGGGCCTTATTAGAGGAAGAAATTCCCCTAAACTTGAAGTTACTAGAAGATAAATTTCAAATTAAAAAAATATTCTTCGATCAGGAAATACGTAATAAATCCCAGGGCCAAAATGGAATAGAATCAAATATTTCTCTTGGCTTAAAGGAGGCTAGACAAAGGTTTTACAATCAAAATGTAGGTGCTGTTATTTTAGCAAGCGATGGAATTTTTAATAGAGGAATAAATCCTGTTTACGAGGCTCAATCCCTGAACTTTCCAATTTACAGCCTTGGTATAGGGGATAGTTCCCTACGAAAAGATCTTTTCATTCAAGGAGTAATTCATAATGAAATAAGCTATTTAAACAATTCATTTCCCCTGGAAATAAAAATCAGAGCTAGGGATTTAGTGGGTGAAACTTCCAATTTAACCATAAAAGATGAAAGAGGGAAAAAGGTTTTTTCTCAAAAAATTAATATCAATCAGCTAAATGATTTCCAGAGTATTGAGCTATTTTTAAATCCTGATAGCATTGGACTTCAACAATATAATATTTCACTTAATCCCATAGAAGGAGAACTAGAAAAAAGGAATAATTACCGGACTTTTAATATTGAGGTTGTTGATAATCGCAAAAAGATTTTGATTCTTGGAAAATCACCTCATCCAGATATTGCTGCTCTAAACTCAGCCCTAAAAAACTTTGAGAAATATGAGGTGGATATTAGCCTTGAAAAGGATTTTGATATAAACCAAAAGCCTCCAGAGCTTTATATTTTGCATTCTCCAAGCGCTAGAGTATTAGATTTAGTGGGTAAAAAGAATATTCCCTATTGGATTTTTTATGGCAGTCAAACAAACAGCAGCTCATTTTCAAGATTAACGGGTATTGTGGGTTTAGAGAATAATTTTGAAAATACATTAACTTATAGCGAAAGCTCCTTTAAGCTATTTAATTTGGATGAAGAGTGGGCAACTTTCAGTAAAAAATTACCGCCAATACAATCTCCATTTGGTAAAATAAGGGTCAATTCTCCCCTAGATGCTCTTTTTTATAAAAGAATTAAAAGAATAGAAAGCGGGGAGCCACTTTGGTTTTTTTCAAAAGATGCCGATAAAAGAACTTGTATTTTTTTAGGAGAAGGTATTTGGAATTGGAGGATGTATGACTTTAGACAGAATTCAAATTTTTTACTCTTCGACAATCTAATTGCTTCTACAGTTCAGTATTTAACCAGTAAATCGGAGGACGAAAGATTTAGAGTGGATTTGGATAAAAAGTATAATGTGAATTCCCAAATAAGTATTGATGCAAGATTATACAATGAATCCCTAGAATTAAGTAATCAGGCAGAAGTAAATATAGAAATTCAATCTAGCGAGGGGCAAAATTATAATTATACCTTAGGGAAAACAGCCTTGGCCTATAAGTCTAATATTGGAAAACTAGCACAAGGTGATTACAACTGGAAAGCATTTGCCAAATTGGGTGAGGAAGAATTTTCGAGGAAAGGAAGTTTCTCAGTGGTAAAGTCAGATTTAGAGCAATTAGATCTTGTAGCAAGACATCAAATTCTAAGGCAACTTTCTAAAGAAACAGGAGGGGAGTTCTACAAGTCAGATCAATTAGATCAAATGATTGAGGCCTTGAAAAATAGCAATTCATCAAAAGCTATACAGCGAGAGGAAACAAATATCAGTTCTTTGCTGAATAAGAAATGGATTTTCTTTACTTTACTGATCCTGTTGGGCCTGGAATGGGGCTTTAGAAAATTCTTCGGGAAATATTAAAATAAAATTATTGAAATGAATCAGAAAAGGACTGTGTTTTTAGTGGCGGGTTTCGCCATACTTATATTGCTAGCAGTAACATGGAGTCAAATAACCTATACCATAAACCCAGGAGAAAAGGGAATAATATTTCGCAAGTTTTCTGGTGGTTTGGACAAGGAACAAATTTATGGACAAGGCTTTCATTTGAAATTACCTTGGGATGACTTGTATAAATACGATGTAAAAATTCAAGAGTCGGTAGGAAAAATGAGCGTTTTATCTAAAAACGGACTTACTATCGATACCGAATTGTCTTATAGATACAAACCTGTAGAAAGCAGAATAGGATATTTACATGATGAAATTGGCTTGGATTATCATCAGAATATTATTGTTCCAGAAATAAGAGCAGCAACGAGGGAGGTAATTGGTAAATATCTACCGGATGAATTATACTCTACGAAAAGAGAGTCTATTCAGGAAGAAATTGAACAAAGAACTGCCAAAGCTCTCGAAGAGAAGGATATAGTTTTAGACGCTGTTTTAATTAGAGATATTCAATTACCACAAAAGCTTAGAGAGGCTATTGAAAGAAAGTTGGAGCAGGAGCAAGCTTCATTGGAATATGAGTTTAAACTTACCAGAGCTAGAAAGGAAGCAGAAAGACAAAGAATTGAGGCTGAAGGTAAAGCCGCAGCAAATGCTATTATTAGCTCTTCTCTTACCGACAAAATTTTGAAGGAAAAGGGAATTGAAGCTACTCTAGAATTGGCCAAATCCGGCAATAGTAAAGTTGTAGTAATTGGAAGTGGAAAAGATGGACTTCCTTTGATCCTTGGGGATAAGTAAAATTGTTTAAAAAAGAGAATATTTATTATCTAACCATAGCCCTAGTGGCTATGGTTTTTGTGCATTATAGGGCCGCTGTTTTAGCTTTTACATATGATGAAAGTTGGACTTTCAATGCCTTTGTTCGGTCGGATTGGAATAGTACCTTTTGGAATCTTGATCCGGTAGCCAACAACCATATCCTGCATTCTTTATTAATGAAAATTTCATGGAATTTATTTGGCATTTCTGAATATGCCTTGCGAATTCCAGTCTTATTGGCTCATTTGCTCTATTTGATAATGAGCTTTAAACTCTTGAAGCGCTTTTTTCCAAAATACGCTATTTGGGCCTTTTTAGCCCTAAACTTTCAACCCTATCTTCTTGATTATTTCGTTTGCGCTAGAGGATATGGCCTATCCATCTCTTTTATGATGGCCGCTTATTACCATTTGCTGTGCTATTGGGAAAGTCAAAAAACCAAAAGCTTAATTCTTTTAGGATTTTTCTCTGTTTTAATGCTTTGGTCAAATTTCACCTATCTTCTTCTGCTAATCAGTTTTTTAGCATTGGCATTTGGCATTATAATTTATAAGAATAAATCCTCTATAAACCATTTCACAGCCTTATTATTTTTGCCTTTAGCAGGATTGCTAATGCTTTACAAACCCATAAAAAGGTTGTTAGAAAGGGGCGAGTTCTTTTTTGGAGGTCTAGAGAGTTTCTATTCTGATACCGTCCTGAGCTTGTCTAAAAGAATGCTTTATGATTTTACAGATGCCCCAATTTTCCTAAGTCTTTTTCCCTTGTTGGTTTTCATTTTTTTGATATTGGCAATTTCCGGAATTATTAAAAATTGGAAGAAAAATCCAAAGAATAAAATAAGCCCCCTCTTTTTTCATCTAAGTATATTTTTAGGCCCAATTATCGGATCCATACTGTTGCACCATCTATTCGCCAAGCCTTACCTGATTGAAAGAACAGCACTATTCATCTTACCACTTTCCATAATTCTGATCTTTGGAGTTCTAGAATATTTTAAAAATGAGAAAGGGTTTTTAAGGGGACAGAGGGTTTTTGTAATTGTATTTATGGTTTTCACAGTCTTTAACTTTAGCCAGTCCATAAATTTTAATTATTTGATAGATTTCAAAGAACACTCCGATACTCGAAATGCATTGTTAAATTTGCGGGAAATTCGTTCTGTAGATGAACAAAATTATTTTGTTCTTGGGAAAAGTAAGTATATGAATGCCACCATAAACTTTTATAGGTTTAAGGAGGAGCTTAATTTTTTACCAGGATCAGACCTCCGGTTTTGCAATGAAAAGGGACCATATCCTTATTATTATTTATTTGCCGAGGATATATACTGTATTGCAGATTTGAATTTAGAATTAGTGAAGTATTTCCCAATTTCTGATACCTATTTATTCAGAAATCCAGACTTCATAAACAAAAATTAAACGGATAAAAATATTTTAATGGAAGTAAGAGAATTAGAACCTAAAGCAGTTTGGAATCATTTTGAAGATTTAAATGCAGTTCCTAGACCTTCAAAAAAAGAAGAGCGAATAATTGCTTTCATGGAAAATTTCGCCAGTAAATTGGGCTTAGACTATTATACAGACGAGGTAGGTAATGTTATTGTAAAAAAGCCAGCAAGTCCGGGGATGGAAGATAGGAGACCCATCGTATTACAATCCCATCTCGATATGGTTCACCAGAAAAATGGTGATTCCAATTTTGATTTCGATACTCAGGGAATACAATCTTATATTGATGGTGAATGGGTAAAAGCAAAAGGCACTACCCTTGGGGCAGACAATGGAATGGGGGTGGCTGCAATTATGACGGTCTTGAGCTCCAATGATATTGCACATCCAGCTCTTGAAGCGCTTTTCACGATCGATGAAGAAACTGGAATGACTGGTGCACATCATCTCAAAGGCGGAGTTTTGAAAGGTGAAATTTTAATGAATTTGGATACCGAAGATGATGATGAACTCAGTATTGGTTGTGCAGGAGGAATTGATACAAATGTAAATTGGAATTATAAGGAAGTGAATTCTAATTCACAGCAAATTGGTTTAGAGTTAAAGGTTAAAGGCCTTTTTGGTGGTCATTCAGGTATGGATATCATCTATGGAAGAGGAAATGCCAATAAAATCATGAACCGCTTACTTTGGGGCGCTTTGGAGAACTATTCCGTTCAAGTATCTTCCATAGATGGAGGAAGTTTAAGAAATGCTATTCCAAGAGAGTCTAATGCTATTTTGGCAATTGATAAAAGCCGAATTGCAGATTTTAAAGCGCATATTGCGTCTATGACCGAAGGTCTAAAAAGTGAATTTAGTACCACTGACCCAGATTTAGAAATTAGTATATCCGAAACTGATCTTCCAGAAATGCTAATGGATAAGGAAGATCAAAAGCGTTTTATTTTGGCCATTCAATGTAGCCATGAAGGCATAAGACGATTAAGTCCAGATGTGGATGATCTTGTAGAAAGTTCAAATAGTATGGCACGGGTTCAGGTGCAGGCTGGTAAAGCAGTGGTAAAATGTCTTACAAGGAGTGATAGAGAACTGGCAAAAATGGACACAGCCTATAGCGTTGCTGCTCCCTTTCATTTAATAGGAGCAGAGGTAGAGCACAGTGGTTCCTATCCAGGTTGGAAATTAGATCCTTCAGCTCCAATGTTGGGACTAATGCATGATCTTTATAAAGAACTGTTTAAAGAAGAGCCAAGAGTAATTGCTTGTCATGCAGGATTGGAATGTGGTTTATTAGGACAAAACTATCCAGATATGGAAATGATTAGCTTTGGACCCACCATTCGCCATCCTCATTCACCAGATGAAAAAGTTAATATCGCTTCGGTTGCCAAGTTTTGGAAGTATTTTACAGAGGCATTGAAAAGAGTACCTAAAAAATCTTAAAGTGGTTGCAAAAGATAGTATAAAACTTATTGAATGTCCTAGGGATGCCATGCAGGGGATCCATGATTTTATTCCTACCGAAAAGAAAATTAGGTATATAAACTCTTTGTTAAAAGTAGGTTTTGATACCTTGGATTTCGGTTCATTTGTATCTCCAAAAGCCATTCCTCAACTTGTGGATACCCAAGAGGTTTTAGAAAATTTGGATTTAAAATCCAGTTCTACAAAATTATTGGCCATAGTAGCCAATGAAAGGGGAGGATTAGAAGCTTCAAAATTTAAGGAAATTAGCTACCTAGGTTTTCCTTTTTCTATTTCAGAAATATTTCAAAAACGAAATACCAATAGTAGTATAAACGACTCCTTAAAGCTCGTTCAGAAATTATTAAATATCTGCCAAGATTCTCAGCAGGAGCTGGTGGTATACGTTTCAATGGGTTTTGGGAATCCCTATAATGAACCCTGGTCTGTAGACATTGTCTTGGATTTTTGTGAAAAACTTGCCGGATTAGGAGTGAATATTTTATCACTTTCAGATACCATCGGAAGTTCTAATCCAGATAGTATTAGTCAATTGTTTTCCAATTTAATCCCAGCATTTCCAAATGTAGAATTTGGCGCACATTTACATACTGCACCTCATAATTGGAGAGAAAAGATTGTTGCAGCTTATGATAACGGTTGCCGGAGATTTGATGGAGCCATAAAAGGTTTTGGAGGCTGCCCAATGGCAGCCGACGAATTAGTTGGAAATATGCCCATGGAAAATCTTCTGACATTTGCTGAGGAGAAAAAGCTGGTTCACCATCTCAATCCCTTAGCCTTTGAAAGCTCCTATAATATGGCTTTGGAGGTTTTTCCAAATTAGAATCAAATGTTTTCTAAAATTGATAAAACTCTATACCCACCAAAAGATAAGGCCATAATGGTTTGGGATGGAGAATGCGGATTTTGTAAGTATTGGACCATAAGATGGGCGAAAATCACTAAGGATAGAGTAGAGTATATTCCCTACCAAGATGCACATTCACAATTTCCAGATATTGATATTCAGCATTTTAAACAAGCAAGTAGACTTATTGACAAGGATGGGAGAATATTTTCTGGTCCACAATCAGCTTATAAAACACTAAGCCATGGTTCGGTTTGGGGCTTCCTCAATAAATTCTATGAAAGCTATGCATGGTTTAGACTTTTCAGCGATAGACTGTATAATCTAATAGCCCATAATAGACCAGCCTTTTTTAGGATTAGTAAGTTTTTATTTGGCTCAAATCCTGAAGAACCTAGACCTTTTTGGATTATCTATCTAGTTATTATAATGTATTTTATGTACGTTTGATAAGCTGAAAAATGCTTGGTCATGAAAATTACTGAATTAATTAAAGCCGGTTCTGCCGAATTTTATCTTGAAAAAGAAGGTAGAACTTTAGCAAGCTTAACTTGCTCATGCTCCAAGGACAGTCTGATAATTATTGAAACGAAAGGTCAGTTATTACCGGATATGAACCTGGAGGATGAAGGGCGATTATTGGTAATTTATGCGGTAAATTATGCCATGGAAAACCACCTCAAAATACAGGCATCATGCCCTTTGGCTTTATCTATTTTTCATAAAAACCCCCATATTCTAGAAAGAGCCAATAAATGAAAACCAAATTTTCGATAATTTCTATTGTAATATTTTCTTTGGTATTTTTTCAGTTAAAGGCACAGTCCAGTAGCGATCTTCCCAAGAAACAAAGGTTTTTATCCTTACATGCAGGTGTTGGTTATACGAGTTTTACCTTCAGAGAATCCAATTTCGAAGAAGTATTGATAAAACACAATCAACAATGGAGAAATACCTATAATTATGATTTAGGAATAGTTTATCATAGAAATGACAGTTGGTCATTTAGCTTGTCAGCCTCACAAATTACTGCACAAGCAAAAACAGAAAATATTGTCGCTATCTCTCCCACCGATACTTTTGCGGGATTTTTAGAAGATGATATTACTTTAAGAACCCTGGGTATAACAGCAGAAAAAAGCCTTGTACGTAAAGAAGCGTTTTCCCTTGGCTATTTTATCGGTTTAGATTATTTCTATTACAGAAATGTGGGTCATTTTATTGTTGATGATTTTATTCTCGATGGTGGAGATTTTTCTTTCAGACTTGGTGCCTTCTTTGAGTTGAGTTTAAGCCAGAATTTGTATTTAAATTTCAAAGCTCAATATGTCTCTAGTACCCTAAGCAGTCCAGCGTATGAAGCTGTAAATCCACAACTAATATTGAATGTTGAAAGCCAGGATTTAAGTAGAATGGAGTTTAGTTTGGGAATACGTTTGAGTTTACTTAAAGAAGCTAGTAAAAGATCTAAGGCTCCAGCAGACAATGATGAGGACTATGTTCCTAACCGTCGATTTGACTAATATTTATTCTTTCCATTAGATATCGCTTTTAAAATTTTCCTGGCTCTAGATGCAAATCCTACGCTAGAATAGGATATCTGTTCCTCTATAATAAAGGAAAGCTCCTGTTGAAGTTCTCGGTGCTTATTGCTAATATTAAAAGCTACTGTCATAGCGAAAACTTTAATGGCTGCGGAAGTTTTGGTATTGGATAAATCCCTGATACAGAGGTTATAAGTTTGGGCTGCAAATTCTTCAGGAATTTCCAAAGATTGAAAACTTCTATAAATATTCCTTGAAATAGCATCGTGATTTGGATTATTCAGGCAGTCTAAAAGAATAGGGAAATAGGGCAGAAGCCACTCACTTTTAGTTTCACCTATCATTCCTATTACCCAAGCGGATCTCTGATTTAGCCTGTAATCTTCTTCGGTGAAGATTTTCATTAATAGGTCAAATTCCCAAGGATTCTCTAGAAGGTAATTGAAAATCAATAAACTATTCTCCTTTGAATGCTCTTTTAACAGTTGTTGTTTTAAATTCATGGCCCACAAAAATAATAGAACCAAAAAGTAAACTTATTTAATTTTCAATATTTTTTGAAAATTGAAAAAGTTTTTTATCTTTGACCCATGCAATACGAAGAGGCAAGAGAAGAATTTATTCAAACCTGGGGGAATTTAGCCACACAATGGGGCATAAATAGAACCATGGCGCAGATTCATGCTGTTTTGCTTTTGAGTCCAAATGCCATGACCACCGATGATGTAATGGAAGAATTGCAGATCTCTCGTGGAAATGCCAATATGAATATCAGAGCTTTAGTGGACTGGGCACTGGTGCAGAAAATATACGTAAAAGGGGATAGGAAGGAGTTTTTCATAGCCGTGAAGGATACCTATACAATAGCAAGAAGAATTGCCAAGGAAAGGCAACGAAGAGAATTAAGTCCTGTAGTCTCCATGCTCGAAGTACTAAAAGATATAGATGGAGATGGTGAAATGGAAAGGGAGTTGAAGACTTTCAGTGCCGATATGTATGAAATGACCAAACAAATCAACAGTTTACTTAGTGCCTTTGGAGATTCAGAACCCAAATGGTGGAAACGTAAATTAATGGGCTTTTTGAAGTAAATATTTTTTTAAATCAAACTTTCAATATTTTTTGAAAATCCAATAAGTTAAACAAGTATAAAAATTAGAAATTATGAATTTACATGTCTTAAGTTACCTCATTTACCTTCCCATCACCATAGTACTAACTATTTGGGTAGGGCATATGCTCTTTAAAAACGGAAAGATTTTCCTAGTGGATATATTTGAGAAAAATTTGGAACTAGCCCAAAGCGTAAACCAGCTTTTACTAGTAGGATTCTATTTAATAAATATCGGATATGCGGTTTTCACACTTAGTAATACTGAAATGATAGACAGTTACAGGGTTCTTATCGAAACTTTAAGTAAAAAAGTAGGTGTTATAATCTTGATTTTAGGAGCCATGCATTTTGCCAATATTTTCATTTTCTACAGACTAAGGAAAAGACATGTTGAGGAAGAAAAAATTGAAGCTCTTTATAAATAGTGAATATGCCCCTCCCAAGGGAGGGGCCAAATATCCTGACTATGAATCGTTTTTTAATCCATATGAATCTGATAGGAATGTTTTTTAGCTTTCTGTTTCTACTTCATGATATTTTCACCAATAGCGGCCTTATGGCGGCACTTTCATTGCTTTTTCTTCTTGGTTTATTTCAAATAAGCATGAGCTTTATTCAAATTTTAAAAAGAAGCAAAAGAAATATTTACCTAGACCTTCATTTTGTTGTAGTTATTCTATATTTATTTATGATTCTCGGTCTGGAAGAGGAAATTTTCCAAGAGCATCGGATTTTATTTATTGCTTGGCTTCCGTTTTTTATAGGCCTTCTTTTTAGTTATGGAGCAGGTAAATTGGTTTTTAAGATCGAAGGACGAAATGCCAAAAAATTTGAAAACAGCAGGAGGGAGTTTGTGCTTGACAAAAAAGCACAATCTGAAAAATAGAATCACAAAACCAAAAAACTAAACAATGAAACAAATAATTTTTCTTTTCAACTTAATAGGTCTAGGCATAAGTTTTTCTTATTTCATATTGGATCAACCCGTTTTAGGCGATTCATTTTACAGTTTAATATCACATTTAGTACTAGGTATTTTTCAATTTATCTTCAGCTTGGTTTATTTTTTTAAAAGAGATAAAACCAATAGAATTTTGGATATTCATTTTATGCTGAGCTCGATTTACCTTGTTTTGGCCATTATTGCTCGTAATCAACCCTCATTGGCGATAGATGAGGAAATAGCACTTGGATTAATACCCTGCCTTTTAGCATTTCTTTTCACTTTGGGTTTTGCTAAGCTATTATTTGCTAAAGGCCAGAATAGAAATGATTGGACCTCACTAAAATAGCCTGGAATGGATTTATAAGGCTCTAATCCCTAATGGACTGAGATTTACAGCTGTCTTTTGATTAAGTTAAAATGAATTTATTTCTAGGTCTATAGAGCCCAATTTTACAAACAGTAAATTGTTGACACTTAGCTTAGAGATTAAAATGATGGAATAATTTCATTTCCATAAACAAAGCGTATCTTTGCGCCTCATTTTTAAGTTATTACAATTGACAGATTTTAAGGCCTTAGGCCTATCAAGTAATGTTCTTAAAGCTTTGGAAGAAATGGGATTCGAAAATCCTACCAAAATTCAAGAACAAACCATTCCCATATTATTACAAGAAGACGGTGATTTTATAGGTTTAGCTCAAACAGGCACAGGAAAGACTGCGGCCTTTGGATTACCATTATTGGAATTATTAGATTTTGATGATCGTGCAACACAAGCATTGGTTTTAGCACCAACACGTGAATTGGCTCAACAAATTGCCGTTCAGTTGGAGGCCTATTCCAAATATTTAGGAAAATTAAGTACAGTATGTGTTTATGGAGGAGCTAGCATTCAAACACAAATATCTCAACTAAGGAGAGGAGCACAAATAATCGTTGGAACTCCAGGTAGACTGATTGATCTTGCGGAGCGAAAAGCGGTGAAATTAGATCAACTAAGGTTTTTAATCTTGGATGAGGCAGATGAAATGCTAAATATGGGTTTCAAGGATGAATTAGATAAAATTCTTTCTTTTACCCATGAAGACAAAACTACCTGGTTGTTTTCTGCTACCATGCCCAGAGAAATCAAGGGAATGGTTAAAAACTATATGAATAATCCCAAGGAGGTAATTTCCAATACAGGGGTTGTTGTAAACGAAAATATTGAGCATCAATTTGTAAATGTTAAAGCTTCTGAAAAACCTTCAGTTCTAAAGCGCTTTTTAGATTATGATGCAGATTTATATGGAGTAGTTTTTTGTAGAACAAAACGCGACACTCAAAATTTAGCGGAAGCCTTAGTAGAGGCAGGTTATGCAGCAGAACCATTGCATGGTGATCTTTCTCAAGCACAAAGGGATGCCGTTATGAAAAGGTTTCGTTCTGGAACCCTAAGAGTATTGGTAGCTACAGATGTGGCCGCAAGAGGTATTGATGTTGATAATCTCACCCATGTTGTGCACTTTGCCCTTCCTGATGATCCTGAATACTATACTCATAGAAGTGGACGTACCGCAAGAGCTGGAAAAAAAGGTATTTCCCTTTCCTTGGTAACTCGCTCGGATAAAAGGAAAATGAGTATGCTAGAAAATAAACTGAAAATCAGATTTTCAAAAGCTCATATTCCTAGTATGAAAGAAATTAGCAGTAATAGAATCGCACGTTGGGCGGATCATATTGCGAATTTTGAAGTGGAAAAAGACATTCCTGCTGAAGCTCTTTCACAAGCCTATAAATTTTTAGGAGATATTAGTCACGAAGAACTTATCGCCAAACTAGTAGCGAAGGAATTGTCATCAATAAAAGACGAGCCCGATCAGATTATCAATTTAGATTTTGATAAAGGTGGTAATGATAGCGGGTCTAGAGGTAGAGATCGCGGTGGAAGAAGCCGAGGACGTGATAATGATAGAGGTCGTGGGCGTGATAGAGGCCCCAGACAAGGTGATGAAAATAAACAACGCTTTTTCATTGGAGTAGGTGAAATGGATGATTTTAATAAGGGTAAATTATTGAGATATATCTGTGATGAAACCGGAGTAAAGGGCGATGATATTGGTCGAATAAATATCCAAAGGATGCATTCATTTTTTGATATTGAAGCCGATGCTGCTCCCAAACTTGCCTCCAAAGATTTAGAATATAATGGTCGTACAGTAAGGCTAAACCGCGATGATGATAACTCTTCTCGTGGTGGTGTTGGCGGTGGATCCAGAAAAAGAAAGGATAGAGGCGACAAAGGCAAAAGAGGAAAATTTGAGGGTGATAGATCAAAGTCCAAAAGACGTAGGTACTAAACACAAGCCTTGAAAAAGGCCATTTTTATAGTCCATTAATTAAAGCATTTAGTTAATTTGCTGCTTGGAAGTTTTTTCCTCGCTCAAATCAACTAGATGTTTTTTTTTCTACTCCCTCTTTTTATTTTCACCTATGTATGGTGGGATGACTTTAATTTCTCCAAACAAATAAAGGATGCTAGGGCGGTTAAAATCCACTATACAGGATTAATATTCACCCTCATCATCATCCTGGTTCCCATTTATTTAATCAATGATTATTTTCAAATTCGCCCTCCTGATTTTTCGTGGACAGAAGGCTTAAACCTCAATTTTTATTTTGCAATAATTCTTTCTGGCTTAGTATCCTTTGGTTGGTATTTATTCATCAGTTGGTTGGATATTTATGAAAAGGAAAAATTCATCTATATTTTTCTAACTTTTATAATGGCCTGTGCAACTACCTTTTTGGTTTTCACTTTCGTTCCTTTCTGGGAGGCCATTGGTTTAAGAGAGAATAATCAGCTTTTTAATGATATCCTTTATGTTGTATTTAGAATTGGGGCCACCGAGGAATTTGTAAAAATTATTCCAGTGCTGATTATTTTATTCTTCAGCAAACAAATGGATGAACCCTTTGATTTCATCCTTTTTGGAGCTGTTTCTGCCTTGGGATTTGCCTTCATCGAAAACATTCAATACCTACAATCTACCAATCTTACAGCCCTTAGTGGTAGAGCATTATTTGCCAGCGTTAGCCATATGTTCGATACGGGAATTATTTGTTATTCTATGGCCATGGCGAGGTATAGAGGGAAAAGTATGGTTAAAGCCTTTTTTATCGGTTTTGGACTAGCAGCTCTTGCCCATGGTTTCTACGATTTTTGGTTGATTTTTGATTTTTCTAGTTTAGGTCTCCAAAATGGCTATTTCTTTTGGTTTACCCTCGTATTCTTCCTTATTAGTATTCACCTTTTTGCCATTATGAAGAATAATCTTATCAATATTTCCCAATACTATCACCCAGAGAAAAATCTTGATGTTGTAGCCAATAAAACCAAACTTTTCAACTTGCTACTATTCATATTATTCGCAGGCTACAGCTTCATTTATATCCTCAATGACCAAGTAGCTGCCAATAATTTCCTGATGAATTCGGCCTATAATTATACTTTCATCCTTATTTATCTTGTTCTGAGTTTTAATAGTACCAATATCGTTCAAGGTTATATTGCACCCATCTCACTAAATAAGGATCTCGTAAAACCCCTATTTAATCAACAACCGGAATACCTAGGACTGGAATTGATTATGAAAGCACCACTCAAAGGAAAAACAAGCATAGGTAAAATACTACCTCTAAAGGGTAAACTCATAAAAAGACTAGTGATAGATGAGATGTAAATTGGTATTTGTTTGAAATGGACTCCAAAGCCTACTCCGAAGAAAAACATGGAAGAATTGTAGTTAAACCCGCTAATAATGAATTTTATATCCTCACAGGTAAATCTCAATATTTTAAAGTAGGGATGGTGAAAATAGAAGATAAAAATGAAGTGGCCTTTAATAAAAGTCAACTTAAATTTATGGGCAATATAATTCTTTCTCCCAAGAGTAAATAATCAAAAGCATCTGTTTGTTAGTTGTTTAACTAAATCTACTTAAACCATAAAATTAAACATTGTTTCCGAAAAGTAAAATAGCCCTTGAAAATAATTACCATCAAAATTGGACAAGCTCTTCCTTTGATTTTATTTTAACTCTTTGCTTGTTTTTACTTTTTAATAACACCCTCAGGTCTCAACAATTTCAATTTTCAAATCTCAGTTTAAATGATGGCCTAGCCCAATCTCAGGTTTATAGTATTGCCGAGGATCACAAAGCTTATTTATGGATGGCCACCAATGGGGGGGGTTTAAGTCGTTTTGATGGGATGGAGTTTCAAACCTACAGCGAAAAGGATGGGCTTTCCAGTAATTATATCCATTGTTTGCTTGCAGATCAAAATGAAAAATTATGGATAGGTTGCTCCAATGGCCTAAATGTATTTGAAGGGGATAGCTTTAAAACCATAAAATCTGATTTTTCAAAATTGAAAATCACAGCACTAGAGAGCTTCACTAAAGACAGTATTCTCGTAGGAACTAATCAAGGCCTGTACAGCATAAAAGACTCAGTATTGATACCATTTTCTCCCAATGGTCTGCTTTTAAAAGGGGATGTTTCCAGAATCAAGAAAGGTCCTAGCGGAGATTTGTGGATTGCCAGTGATGCTGGACTAGCTCACCTTAGAGATGGGGAAATCCAATATTTCAATAAGAAAAACGGCCTTTCTGGAAATTTGGTCAGATCTCTTTGTTTTGATACTCTGGGAGGACTTTGGGTTGGTACCTATGGAAATGGTATTAACTATATTAAGGATGATAAAATTTCCCAAGCTCCAGGCCTGGATATCAATGAGAAGCTTATTGCCAATGACCTGTATTTATATGATTCATCTCTTTTATGGATAGCGACTGTTAATCACGGTATTTGCATTTATAATCCTTCTGATAGCAGTTTTAGTCAATTAAAAGAAAGCTCAGGACTGGCCAATGATTTTGTAAATACCTTTTTTAAAGATTCATGGGGAAACTATTGGATTGGAACTTCAGGAGGAGGAATAAGTAAATATTCTGGTCAGCAATTCCAGATTTTTAATAGAAATAATGGTTTAAAGGGCAATTATATTTATGCATTAGAAGGAAGAGGAGACTCCTTGTGGCTCAGCTCTAGCGCCGGCGGTGTAAGCTTGTTTAAAGATAATAAAGCGCTGCGCTATGGACAAGACTCCGGATTTACCGATACAAAGGTTAAGGCCATTTATCAGGCTAAGAATGGAGTAGTATACCTAGGTACAGAAGGATCGGGTATGGCCCTTTTTAATGGGGATACCTTTGTTTTTTATACTACAAGAAAGGGTTCAGCAGGAAACTGGGTAAAGGATATCATTGAGGATGATAAGGGGAGAATTTGGCTAGCCACCAGTGGCGGAGGAATTAGCTGCCTTAGTCATTTTGATAGCCTAGGAAGCCCTGTATTCCGGAACTACCGACAATCCCATGGATTAGCTTCTAATCGCATAATACATCTACATAAAGATAGCATCGGTAGGATATGGTATGCTAGTCGTTTTGGTGGACTAGGCTATATTCAAAACGATAGTATTATTAAAAACTTTAAAATTAGGGATGGCCTATTATCTGAAACTATCAGATCAATTGATGAAGATAGGCAGGGTCGATTATGGATAGGGAGTAATAAAGGACTTAATATTCTTTCAATTTACAAGGAAGATGCTGAAGTTTTGACTTTTCAAGGAAATGATAATTTGACCTCTTTAAATATCTATCTATTAAAATTTGATGCCCTGGGAAATCTCTGGTTGGGTAGCGAAAAAGGCTTAGATAAATTTAACCTTGATGAACAAGGGCGGCCTCTTGAATTTTTCCATTATGGATTGGAGGAGGGTTTTACAGGACTCGAAACCAATATAAACTCAGTACAAAGCGAGCCTAATGGTGATATGTGGTTTGGAACCATAAATGGCTTACAGAAATACTTGTCTGAGGTTAGAATTTCGAATCAAAAAGCTCCAGTTCTCAATTTTACATCTATAAATCTGGATTATACAGATTATCGGAAAACCCAATATTTTCGAAATAATTCTCATGGAATAAAATTCCCATATCATGAAAACAATCTAACTTTTGAGTTTATAGGAATTACACAAACTGTTGCTAAAAAGGTCGCCTATAAATGGATTTTGGAAGGATTGGATAATAAATGGTCGCCAGCAGCGAAAAGGAGATCTGTAAACTTTTCGAACTTAAAACCTGGGGTCTATAGTTTTAAGGTTCTTTCTGTAAATGAAAATGGAGTTTGGAATGAAAAACCCATAGAATTCCCTTTTACCATTGAAAAACCCGTATGGAAGGAAGATTGGTTTATTTTGTCTTACATCCTGTTTGGAATAATTATTCTCCTCCTAATTTTCACTTTGCGCTTTCGATCTATAAAAAGAAAGTCTAAGGCCAAACAGGAGAAAATATCAATGGAAAAGGATTTGCTAATTCTAGAGCAAAAGGCGCTTAGATTACAAATGAATCCACACTTCATTTTTCATACATTAAATTCTATTCAAGCCCTAATTGCCACAAAGGAGGAGGAGGTAGCTAGAGAATATCTTTCTAAATTTTCGAGATTAATGAGGCAGATTTTGGAAAATTCAAGGCAAAATGAAATCAGCTTGGATGCAGAAATTGAAACTCTTGAAAATTATTTGGCCATAGAAAAATTTGTAAATGAAGATAGCTTTGAATACGAGTTTAATATCCCAGAAGATATAGAAAGGGAGTTTATTAAAATTCCACCTATGATCATCCAACCCTTTATTGAAAACTCTATCATTCATGGAATCAATCACTTAGAATCGAAGGTGGGGAAGATTAAAATAGAGTTTCGCGATCTTCAAGATGTTTTAGAATGTAGCATTGAAGATAATGGCGTAGGTAGAAAAAAATCCGCCCAAATAAATAAAACTTCCAACCGGCTTCATCAATCTACAGCTTTGGCTGTAACTTCGGAAAGATTGGAATTTCTAAGCTCTGGAAAGTCTTGTATTGAAATTCAGGATTTGATAGATGAAAAAGGAAATAGCAGGGGAACAAAGCTTGTTTTGAGAATTCCCATTTTAGAAAATTAGGATTTATAAATTAGCCGAGAATGGAAAATAAAAGGCAAAAAGCTATAATCATCGACGATATTGTTAAAGCAAGAGATTTTCTTAAAAGAGATCTTATTAGTTTTTGTCCTGATATAGAGATTATAGGAGAAGCGGAAGGTGTTGTTTCTGGATTGAAAATCATCAAAAAATTAAGGCCAGATATTGTTTTCCTAGATGTCAATATGAATGATGGTAGTGGATTTGACATTTTGGAATTACTGGATGAAATTCATTTTAAAGTTATTTTCACAACCGCCTCCGATGCACATGCTATAAAAGCTTTTAAGTTTTCCGCAGTAGATTATTTACTCAAACCTATTGATGTAGAGGAGTTGATAAAAGCAGTGAAAAAAGCAGTATCGCAAAGGTTAGGGGATGACCAAATGCAAGTTGATTTATTGCGAGATAGTGTTTCCAATTCTCAAAGCCTGGAAAAAATTGCCCTTCATACGGCGGAGAAAATCCATATCTGTGAGCTTAAAGATATTATTCGCTGCGAATCAAGTGTAAACTATACCACCTTTTATTTTAGGGATAAGCACCAGGTTTTAGTAACCAAAACCTTGAAGTTTTACGATCAAATCCTTACGGGTTCTGGATTTTTAAGAACTCATCAATCACATTTGATAAATCTTCTTCATGTAAAAGAATTCATAAAATCTGATGGTGGTTATATTTTGATGAATGATAATACTAGTATCCCTGTTTCTGCACGGAAGAGGGCGGAAGTGGTTCAGGTAATTTCTAGTCTAAAATAAAAGCCGCCAGCTTTGTGGGCTGACGGCTACATTCACCGGATGATGAACGAACACATGAAAACGAGTTTTCATTTTGGCTAGCTGTTATTTTTTAATACCCATGCTATTGTTTAATAAGCCGGAGAATACATTGGGATCCGTGCCAGTTGGAAGTACTGCTATCTCTACACTTTCGGCCAATTGTTTGTTTATTAAATAGCTAGCATAGTTTGGGTTTTGGTTAAATAAACTGGCCATTTTCATTTTTTGATCAAACATCATCAAATCTTTTTCTTTTTCATTTTCCAATGCCAATTGGTTCAATTCCTTTTGATTTTTCACTTCTAAATCTTTCAATTTGCTCTTTTTATCCAAATCAGCACTGGCATATAATTTTTGCTTTTCAGCATCTGCCTGAGCTAATAAAACCTGTCTGCGCGCTTCTGATTCTGCTCTTTTTTCTGCCACTTGCTTTTCAGTTTCAGCACGAGCGAGCATCGATTTTCTTCTACTATTTTCGGTAATAGCATTAATTTTTTCCAATTCAGCATTGAGCTTGGCTTGTTCCACATTTACCGCCCCTTGTGCTATGGCATTTTTACGGTTAGCTTCAGCATTTTCAAGATCTATTACACTTTGCTTGCGTATTCTTTTTAGCTCCTGCTCTTGTAATGCTAGCCTTTCCTTCGTTTGAACATAGGCCGCAGGAAATTCTATATGGGCAATAATAACATCTTCAATTTTCACATTCTCTTCACCTAAATTTTCACTGATATAAGCTTTAAGGTCTTTGATGTATTTATGTCTTTGAGTGGTAAAAACTGAATCTACACTTTCATATAAATTGGAAATATTGTTGGCCAATTCCTTTTGTCTAGGCATTAAAACCAAACTGTCATAATTACCTTTAGAACCAAATATTTCCATGAATTTTTTCTGATTTTCAATTTTCCATCGAGTAGAAATGGAAAGCTTCAAAGCCATGCCATCCGCTAATCGAACATTATTCAGGACAGATTGGCTAACCAGCTGTTGGGTAATTACTTTTTCCTTTTCTTCTTGGTTAGATTGAGAACAGCTTATAATGCTGAGGCTAAGGAGAATGGCAAGACTGGATAATTTAATTGTTGTTTTCATCGTGTGTGTTTTTGTGTTTGTATTACGATGTAAACTTAGTCTGCCTTCAAGCCTTGGGCATTGCCATATTATTATATAAAAGCCCTATTTTATTATTCGTAGGAAAATTAAAATTATTTGTATTCCAGATTTTCGAAATTTCTGAGAATTGAAATTATATACAATCCAAAATTTGGAATTTTTTCCCGGCTAAGCTATAGAAATTACCCTTTTGCAATCCCAGAATATTCTGGGCTAGAGGAGAGGCAGGAGAAATAGTATAGATTTCTTTTTCATCAAATTTAAAATCTACTTTTCCAAGTCCTATTGAAATATAATAAATGAAATTATCTGTCAAAACCAGACTACCTGCAGCTATAGTATTTTGGTTCTTTCTATAGTTTAAGCGATTGGCGATAAGTAATAACTTTCTTGCGCTTTCATATTGCCCACCTAACTTTTCCATTTCCAACTGAGCCATGGCCCGGCCTGTTTCGTGTTTGTCGCCAGCGCTGCTTTTAGACTCAGAATCAAGTGATTCTTGGGCGCGGTTAATAGCATTTTGAAGCATATCCAATTGACCATTTATCTTTTGGATACAAGCTTGTTGAACTCTTTCTTTTAAACTAAGATTAAACAAGGCTATGCGAATGGGTACTTTTCAGGTTTTCCCTTTGTACTGCAATTTTAGAATCCGCAATATAATCGTCGTATTCCATTAATTTATCCAAATGATTGTCTAAACCTATTTCAATAATTCGGTTTGCAACAGTTTGGGTAAAGGCATGGTCATGGGAGGTAAAGAAAACAGTTCCCTTATAATCTACCAAAGCATTGTTAAAGGCCTGAATAGACTCTAAATCAAGGTGGTTGGTAGGTTCATCAATTATTAAGAGGTTGGCTTCTGCTAACATCATTTTTGAAAGCATGCATCGAACTTTTTCACCTCCTGAAAGGACACTGGCAGATTTTAAACTTTCCTCACCAGTAAATAACATTTTACCAAGGAAACCACGTACATAAACTTCATCCTTATTCTCAGAATATTCTCTTAGCCAATCAATAAGACTATCTTTTGTTTCGAAATATTTGGCATTTTCATTTGGCAGATAGGCTTTGCTGATCGTTTGGCCATAATTAAAACTTCCAGAATCTGCTTTTCTTTCTCCTGCCAAAATTTGAAACAAAGCAGTAGTGGCCATGCTGTTATCACTTAAAAAAGCAATCTTATCACCTCTATTTATTTTAAAACTTAGGTTTTTGAATAGAACAACACCATCGGAGGAAGCAGAGAGGTTCTCAACCTCCAAAATTTGATCACCAGCCTCTCTAGATTGATTGAAAATAATGGCAGGATATCTTCTTGATGAAGCTTGGATATCGTCAAGGTTAATTTTCTCCAGTAATTTTTTTCTACTTGTTGCTTGTCTACTCTTAGAAGCATTTGCACTGAACCTGGAAATAAAATCTTGTAATTCCGCCTTTTTAGTTTCTGCCTTTTTATTGGCAGACGCTCTTTGCCTAAGGGCAAGCTGACTACTTTCATACCAGAAGGTATAATTTCCAGTAAACAATTTAATTTTTCCGTAATCGATATCAGCAATACTGGTACATACGGTATCTAAAAAGTGACGGTCGTGAGAAACAACAATTACCGTGTTTTTAAAGTCTAGTAAAAAGTCTTCTAACCAGGTGATGGTTTTTAAATCTAAATCGTTGGTAGGCTCATCGAGGATAAGGATATCTGGATTTCCAAAAAGGGCCTGAGCAAGTAATACCCTTACTTTTAGATTACCTTCTAATTCCTTTAATTGTTTATAGTGATCTGCTTCTCTAATTCCCAATCCACTTAAGAGTGCTGCAGCATCAGATTCGGCATTCCAACCATCCATTTCTGCAAATTCACTTTCCAATTCAGAAGCTCTTATTCCATCTTTTTCGTCAAAATCTGCTTTGGCATAAATAGCATCTTTTTCCTCCATTATTTTCCACAATGTACTATGACCCATAATCACTGTATTGAGAACAGTACATTCGTCAAACTCAAAGTGGTTTTGACTTAAAACGGCCATTCTCTTTCCTGGCTCAATAACCACATTTCCGCTTGTTGGGCTTATTTCCCCAGAAAGAATTTTTAGAAAAGTGGATTTTCCTGCACCATTCGCACCAATTAAACCAAAGCAATTTTCGCCGTGAAATTTGATGTTAACTTCATCAAACAGAACACGTTTACCAAATTGAAGGGAAATATTATTCGCTGAAACCATTTTGCCGATTTTTTGAGGCTGCAAAAGTAGACAGATTAATTTTCCTATAAAAAATTAAAGAGATGTTTATTTTGATAGCCTGATTTAGAATTATGCTAGCCTTTTCTTTTACCTTTAAAAAAAACAAAAACTGATGGAAATTGTAAAGAAGTATTCAACTGATGATCTAAGCATAATATGGAAACCACAGCTTTGTATTCACTCTGAAAATTGCTTTAAAGCCCTACCCAGAGTGTTTAATCCAAAGAGGAAGCCTTGGATTGACCCAAAAGAGGAGGATGCAGAAAAAATCAAACTTCAAATTGAAAAATGCCCATCAGGTGCCCTCAGCTTTGAAAATCAAAAACCTAAAAATGCAGTTTTAAAATCAAATACTATGGAAATTCAGATACTGGAAAATGGTCCACTCTTGGTTCAAGGACCTTTAAAATTGTCTTTTGCTTCAGGAAGGGTAGAAAACAAGGATAAACCTGTGGCGCTATGTAGATGTGGGGAATCTAAAAATAAGCCTTATTGTGATGCTAGTCATAAAAAGGTGAATTTTCAAGGCTAGTAAAGCCCTTTTCATTTAAAGTAGGTGAATTCCATCTTCTTCAAGGCTAATCATCTTTTGACGGTATAAGTTTCCAATAGCTTTTTTAAAGGCTTTTTTACTCATTTCCAACCTTCTTACAATTTCTTCAGGACTGCTTTTATCATTTAAATCTAAAAAGCCTTGATGTTTTCTTAGCAGTAAAAGAATTTTATGAGAGTTGGGTTCAACCTGTGCATAGCCTGGTTTTTCTAGAACAACATCAATTTTATTGTCCTCCCTTAAGGTTTTAATATAGGCCTCACAAGTATCCCCAATTCTTACAGATTTAAAAAGTTCATTCTTGTATAATAGTCCTAGAAATTTATCATTGATGATAACATTAAAGCCTAAGTCAGAAGGATAGGCGATAAGAATATTAACTTTTTGTCCTTCTTCAAGCTCAATTTCCTCCTTTTCCACATAGGAGCTATATCTTGAAGAACCTGTTAGTCTTCCCGTCATTTCATCTTCATACATATAAACAATGTATTTTTGACCTTCCACCATTCGTTTTTCCTGTTCAATAAAGGGAACCAAGAGATCCTTTTCCATTCCCCAATCCAAAAAGGCACCTACTTCAGTAGTTTGTTTTACCCTTAGATAAGCAAAGCTATTTACTTTAATCTTTGGTTTTAGGGTAGTAGCTATCAACCTTTCTTCAGAATCTAGATACAGGAATACCACCAATTCATCGCCAATTTCAATATCCTTTGGAACCCATTTTTGTGGAAGTAATACAGAGTCTTCAAACTCATCTTCTAAAAATACGCCAACACTGGTAGCTCTAGCTACTTTCAGTAAATTATAATCTCCTAATTTCATAAGCTAGTTATTCCGCCTCCTTTATTGATAATTGAATTCTTTTTCTTGCCAAATCAAGCTCCATAACTTTTACCTTAACAACTTGTTGCAATTGAACAATTTCATTAGGGTCGCTTACAAATCGATTTGCCAATTGGGAAATATGGACAAGGCCATCCTGTTTTACACCCAAATCTACGAAGGCCCCAAAATTAGTGATATTACTAACCACGCCCTTTAAAATCATCCCAATTTTTAAATCCTCAATAGATTTTATTGCTGGATCAAATGAAAACTGCTTGATTTCACCTCTAGGATCTTTACCATTTTTCCTCAATTCAGAAATTATGTCATGAAGGGTGTGTTCGCCAAAATCGGAATTTATATAATCTTGGATATTTATTTTTTCTAGGGAGTTTTTATCACCCATTAAGGCCTCAATGTTTTTATTTAGGGAATGGCAGATTTTATTTACAACCGAGTAACTTTCTGGGTGAATGGCTGTATTGTCTAATGGATTCTTAGAGTTTTTAATTCTCAAAAAACCAGCACTTTGTTCAAATGCTTTAGGTCCTAAACCCTTAACTTTTTTAAGATCCATTCTGCTGGTAAAGGATCCATGTTTGCTTCTATATTCAATAATGTTTTCGGCAATCTTGGGCCCAATCCCAGAAACATAACTCAGCAAATGTTTACTAGCTGTATTTAGCTGAACTCCAACATTGTTTACGGCGCTAACCACCACATTATCCAATTTTGATTTTAAATGTGTTTGATTCACATCATGTTGATATTGTCCAACTCCAATAGATTTGGGTTCAATTTTCACCAATTCCGCCAGGGGATCCATTAATCTTCTTCCTATGGAAACACTACCTCTTACGGTAATATCATATTTTGGAAATTCTTCCCTTGCAATTTTTGATGCGGAATAGATAGAGGCTCCAGCTTCATTTACTATATAAACTTGAATATCCCTTTTAAAGCGAACATATTTTTGGATAAACCTTTCCGTTTCTCTTCCTGCAGTCCCATTCCCAATGGCTATGGCATCCAATTTATAGGCTTCTATAAGATTGGAAATTTTGGATGCAGCCTTATTTGCTTCAGACTGTGGAGGATGTGGGTAAATGGTTTCATTATGAAGAAGTCCGGCATTTTCATCTAGGCAAACTAATTTACAGCCAGTTCTAAATCCTGGATCAATAGCCAAGGTGCGAATGGGACCAAGGGCAGGGGCTAAGAGTAGCTGTTTCAAATTTTCAGCGAAAACCTTAATAGCCTCTAAATCTGCCTTTTCCTTGGAGCTATTTTTAAATTCGGTTTCAATAGAAGGTTTTATTAACCGCTTATACGAATCAGAAACAGCTTCTTTAATAATTTTTGAACAGGCATTTTGAGACTTTATGAAAATGGGAAACAATTGATCTAAGGCTTTTTCTTTATCAATGCTAATTCCAACACGCAATATACCTTCAGATTCACCCCTCCTTATGGCTAGAATTCTGTGGCTTGGGCATCTTTTTAAACTTTCCGAAAAACTAAAATAATCCTTGTATTTAATTCCTTCTTCCTCCTTGCCTTTGATAACTTTAGATTCAATAATTGCTGAACTGCTAAAATTTTTCCGAATTAAATTTCGAGCATACACTCTTTCATTGACCCATTCTGCAATGATATCTTTTGCTCCAGAAATTGCTTCTTGCGCTGAGAGTAGCTCTTCATTCACAAATCTTGCTGCATAAATTTCTGGATCTTGTATATTTTGTTTCATTAAGGAGCCTGCCAATGGCTCTAAGCCTCGCTTTTTGGCAATGTCTGCCTTTGTTTTTCTTTTTTGCTTATAAGGCAAATACAAATCTTCCAAAATAGTACTTGACCAGCATTCTTTAATTTGAATTTCAAGTTCTTCACCAAGTTTTCCTTGCTCCTTAATAGATTTTAGTATGCTGTTTTTGCGATTTTGAAGATCTTCATATTTGCTGTATGACTCCGAAATTTGTTGGATTTGTATTTCATCCAATCCTCCTGTCCTTTCCTTTCTATACCTAGCGATAAAGGCAATGGTGGCACCGCCTTCTAAAAGTTCGAGTACAGGTATAACAGAGCTTGGAGGAATTCCAAGTTCATCGCCAATTAAATTCGAAAAAATCTTCATAATTCAGTTTGCTCCAAAAATAGAGTTCTTCAATGATTGGACAATTTCTAGACATTAATAATTGTAGATAAAAAGTTCTATAGTTCTATTTGATTGGATTTAAATTCTTAGTTTTAAAATCAACTAAAAAACATAAAAATGACAACTAAAGAAGTAGCAAACAGATTGGTGGAGTTCTGCAGAGTAGGGCAGTATGAACAAGCATTTAAAGAGCTTTATGCCGATGATATTATTAGTAGAGAACCCAAAGGACATTCTATGGGTGAAGTTTCAGGAATTGAGGCAGTTGGATTAAAACAAAAACAGTTTAATGAGTCCGTGGAGGCATTTCATGGCAATGAGGTTTCAGACCCAGTTGTAGCTGAAAATTTCTTCAGTGTTTCTATGAAAATGGATGTTACCTTTAAAGGGGCAGCAAGAATGTCTATGGAAGAAATTGCAGTATATAAGGTTAGGGATGGTAAAATCTGTGAAGAAGAATTCTTTTTCACCCCACAGATGTATTAAGATAATAGGTAGAGAATAGCGGGGCTCCAAATTTCTTTTGGAGTCCTTTTGTTTTGGACAAATAGAAAATTGAAATTAATAAATTGAATTAGGGTAAATTAATAAATGACATACTCCAAAAAAGGATCTAGAGAATCAAGAGCTGCTATAGAAAGAATTTACATCAGTATGCGGCATCTAATTACCCGAGGGGCATATAAGCCTATGGGATTAAGTGGCCAAGCTTTGGTAAAATCCCTCATGGATTTACAACCCGAAATTTACGGATCTATGGCAGACCCGGAAAGGGTGGAGTTGGATGGCTTATTATATGTAACTGAAAGATTACCAAAAGGGATTGAAGAATGTAGAATAATCCATCTTGTGGCAAGAGAAGGCTTGGAAGAAAGTGGACATCAAGCTATTGTTCCCTTAAAAAGGAGGAGGAACTGTTATCGAATAGATTCGGAAAGAATGTATGTGGAGATGACCAGGGGAAGGAGTGATATTTATGATATTCTTACCCATCTTACTTTCCTATACATAGAAGCCGCCAAAATTATGAGGCATGCTTTGGAGAATAAAAAATTATCTGGCGATTGGAAACATATCGAAAAGATAGTTTTGAATGTGGATGAGGAACATGAAATTGAATCCAAAAGGGCCTTGGTTTATTTAAGCAATATTTTGGGTAGAACGGTTGCTGAAACTAAGGATGCCGTAGAAAAATTTGAAAAAAGCTCAGGCAATAACAGCCTGTATCATTTGGTCTATTGGCTCGGAAAAGTGGCTATTGAGGAATCTATTAATGAGCAAAAAAAGGAAATAATCTTTTCTGCCGAGTTGAGAAATGTTATTGGTCATCATATATATGCAGAATCTTGGGCAAACCATATTAAACTTGCTTTGCTAAAGCATAAATGGGAAAAAAGGCCATTGCATATTATTAGCGCAAACCTGCACAGTTTTGTGAATTTAATATATGGCTGCGGTGCTTTAAAGGATAAATCTTTCAATAGTATTATGGAATTAGCTGATTATACCAGCAAACATCCAGATAGCATGAAGGCTATTAAGTCCTATGCCAATAAGCATGGTTTGTTTGAATTAGATGATTCATCAGGTACCAATTTAGGAGTACAGTTTATTGATTTAGCCAAAGTAGATTTGAAGGAATTACCCATCGATTTAAAAATCACTAGCGAGGAAACTCCAATTTTGCTCATTATGGATTATGCTTTTGGAGAACAAGCATATGAATGTATGGATGAATTGCTTAAATCCTATGAAGGAGAAAATGAAAAACTAGGGTTTTCATTAAATGTAAAGTCTGTTTCTGTTATGGGGAAGGCGGGGATTTTAAAAGGGAAAAAGGGTGATATTATGATTCCTACAGCCCATGTTTTTGAAGGCACAGGCGATAATTATCCCTTGCAAAATGAGCTTAATTCCCAAGATTTTGTGGATGTAGGAATTCCCGTTTTTGAAGGTACTATGATCACTGTATTAGGAACCTCATTGCAAAATAAAGATGTGCTTCATCATTTTACAGAATCTACATGGCGCTCTGTTGGACTGGAAATGGAAGGCGCCCATTATCAAAAGGCTATTCAAAGTGCTAGTAGAATTCGAAAAAGTGTAAGCGAAAATGTAAAAACTGCTTATGCATACTATGCATCGGATAATCCTTTAGCCACAGGAAGTACATTATCTTCCGGTAGTTTGGGTGTAGAAGGAATAAAACCTACCTATTGGATTAGTATTAAGATCTTGCAAAAGGTCCTGTAGGAATTAGTCCAATAAAAACCGTTTTTCTATTCTATTTATCTGATTTTCAAAAGCTCAATTTTGATTTTTCAAATCCTTGCTATTGGAAATTAACAAATCGTTCCGCCATTGTTAATAAAATATTACCATTTTCAGAATATTTTAGAACATTTCCGGCCAATTTACCGTTCTATTTTCCTAATATTAGGTCACGATTAAAACCAAGCCTTGTTGAGAAATTAACAATCCACCAAAACAACAAAACACCAAAACAAAATGAATGAACACAAACGAAACATTAGAATTACCGCCCTCTTGGCTACTTTATTGGCAATAATGGGTTTTTACCAAGATGGGAATTTAGAAAATGCCGGCTTGTTTACAATCGTTTTTGAAATACTCCTAATGACTAGCATTTTATTTGTCCTTTTCGCTAGCGTGTACTTCCTAATAAATTATATTTTCACTTATAATAATAGCACGGAAGACGTAGGTAATTAATTTAGCAACGCTTAGTAGGTTTTAGGGGATTGAAATTTTTAAAAAATATTACAGCCATTGTGATATTATCCATTTTGGGTAGTGTTTATTGGTACTTGAAGGATCATGACCTTAGTCATTTAAGTAATTTAGAATCCATTCTCAGTATTCTAAAGCTTTCGGTAGTTTTATTTTTTGTTTTCTTTCTGATTTATTTTGGCTACAATTTTATTATAAAGGTATCTAGGCAGCATCCTATGGATGAGGAATAAATAATCCTTCCTTTTTAATAATGTCGGCTTAAATACTAAATAGAGTTTTTGATTTAGTATTTTCGGCAAACTATTAAAAACATAATCAATGAAAAAATTATTATTCTTTGCTTTTAGTTTAACTATTAGTATCAGCGCTTTTGGTCAGGCCTGGTTTCAGGTAAATGACCTTCCTGGATCAGCTAGGCATCACCCTTGTTTTTTCACTTTAAATGATACAGCATATTGTGTAACGGGGGTTACAAATAGTGGTCAGATGCTCAATGATTTTTATAGATATGATGATCAAAACGACAGTTGGACAGCTTTAGCAGACTTTGACGGATCCAATAGAGGATTTGCTGTAGGATTGGATCATCAAGGAAAGGGATATGTTGGATTTGGTGTTTCAAGTACCAACTCCTAATTACGCGATATGTGGGAATATGATCCACAAACAAAATCTTGGACCTCCCTTAAAAGTTTACCTTCTACACCAAGGTATCATCCAGCTTTTGTGGCTAAGGATGGTAAAATATACGTGGGCTTAGGTTCATCTGGAAATGGGAATAACCTCAATGATTGGTGGGAATATGATATCGCAGCTGACACTTGGGCTAGAAAGGCAAATTTCCCTGGAGATCAAAGACATCATCCTTATTATTTTGTTGCCAATAATGAAATTTTTGTAGGTCTAGGCCATGGTGTTGATTTTTCAGGAAGCGTTCCTCAAAGTAGAATTTATGATGATTGGTATAAATATGATCCTTCAACTGATACCTGGACACAAATGGGAGATTTTCCAGGTTATGCTAGAGTAGCTGGTGCCCATTTCGCTTATAATGGTAAAGGTTATATTCTAGGAGGTCAAAATCAAAGTCATGCTACACCAGTTAATAATGAAGTGTGGTCTTATAATCCTTTATCCGATAATTGGACACAACTTCCAGATTGTCCTTCTGGTGGAAGATGGGCTCCTGGATCATTTCTAGTTGGAGGCAATGCCTATTTTGCATTTGGAGAAGATATTTCCGGTACCTCCCAAGCAGATATTTACCAAGTATCAATGGCTAATATAATTGGTCTTGAAGAAAAAGCAAATCTCAAGGATATATCTGTTTCCTTATACCCAAACCCAGCGAGTACTGAGTTAAATTTGAAATTAGACGGAACGGACTTAGGAAATGATATTAAGGTAGAGTTTTATAATAATACTGGACAATTAGTTAAAACCAGTCCATTAGTACAAAATTCAAATACCCTGAACATTGCAGATTTAGCAAAAGGAATGTACACCTTACATATACAAGATGAAAAATCGCTTAATAAAACCTATTTGTTGAGCTTAAATTAATTTTTGTCTTAAATATTAAAGAAGCCCTTTGCTCTAGTAAAGGGCTTTTTAATTTCTATTCATTTTCATTTTTAAGAGCATAAAAGTTGCAATATTTTGGGCATTACTCCATGCTCTATCTGCTCTTTCACCATAAAATAAGCCATCTAAGGTTTCCTTCCATAATTTTAGCCATCGGTCAAAATGATTTTGATCTATGTGAAAGTGAGTTTCTCTATCAACCATCATATGGGCTTGCATTGGCGAGCCTTTATAAGCTTGTTGATTTAATAAGTTGGTTTGCCAAAAATCTGTGAGTTTTTTAAAATGCCTTTCCCAATTCTTTTCGTCACCAATAATATCGTTGAAAATGGATCCTATTAATTCATCCTTCCTCACTTTTGTATAAAAAGACCTAACTAATAATTCCACATCATTTCGATCTTCTATCTCTTTTTTATCCATTTGTAATTCATTTCATCCACAAATTTCGTCATTTCAATACTGTAATTTGAGGAATCAGTTCATTATTTTTTAGGGGAAATTGCTTTTTATTGACTTTTGTTTCAACAAATAAAAAGAACATTATGTACCTAATTAATTTAATTTTCAGCCTTAGCCTTTTTGGACAAATCCCACAGGAAAAAACCGAAGTGAAACACGACTTTACCATAGTGATACACAATGTAAAATCAGATGAGGGTCAGGTTTTAATAAATCTTTTTAACTCTGAAGAAACCTTCTTGAAAAAAGCCTATTCAACAAAAGTATTGGATGCTGAAGAGGGGAGTATCAGCTTTACATTTGAGAATTTACCCGCTGGTAATTATACAGCATTTGCCCTACATGATAAAAATTCAAATGGTAAATTAGACATGAGTAAACTAGGAATTCCCAATGAGCCTTATGGCATGTCTAAGGATGGAAAAAATAGATTTGGTCCGCCAAATTTTGAAAAGTCTGTTTTTACCGTGGATGAATTAAACAATAGCCTTGAAATCAAGCTGAACTAAGAATAGTAAAAAGCCCTCTCGGGGGCTTTTTTTAATTGTGATAAGCGGTGAATATTTGCAGGATTCTTTCCGTAGGTATCATTCCATGCTGATGTTTTACCATTTCCATCAATACTGCATTTATGGCTTCTGGCCTCAAACCCAGTTTAATTCCTGCTTTTTGCAAGGCCATAATTTCTTCGCTTTCTATTTGCAAGTCTACGTTTGCCAGTAATACCAGTCTGTGAAATTGCAATATCCTTTCAAATTCTGTTTTAGGCGCCTTATAGGCAATATTCTCATCTATTAAAGCCATAACATAGTCTTTCTCCACATCAAGCATGGCTGCAATTTGTTGAATAAAGCTTAGCTCCATATGTGAAATCTCAGAATCTATTCTGGCCATTTTCACCAGTTCCGATAGTAAACTAAGCTTTTCTTCCATTTTATAATTTTTAAAGGCTGTCATAGTCAATTACCTTGGGCATTCTAAAACTCCCGTGAATTCTGGAGCTTGCAAAATTTACATGCCCACTACAAAAATAGGCTTCCAATTCAGAACCATCCTTGAAACTGAAAATCAGTGCCCTTTCCTGTCTTGGACAAAGTAGCCCATAAATATAGGTGGATTTTGCGAGGGTGTATTTTAGGTCTTCCCATTTCTCCGCATCCAAATCATGCAATCCATTTTCATTTCTTACGCTTATTGAAATAATGGAATCAAAATCTATTAGAGTATCCAAGTAAAATACTGCTGGAACCTGCGTGCTTTGCGCCGTGTCCTCAGCAATTATTATGTCGGTTTTGGGATTTTCTAAGGCATTTATTTCATGGCTAGAACTGGGATTCTGACATGAAAAAGTCGCCATTAGGAGGACTAGGTAAAAAATTATATTTTTCATTTTTGATTCCATTTGTAAAAAGACAAAAATACATTTTCACAGGAATCAATTTTTAGAAACGTAATTGCGATTTACTATGAAGGAAGATTTTCAAATAGAATATGAGTTTAATGTTCATCCATCCAAAATTTATGATGCATGGTTAGACTCTAAATCCCACCAAGAAATGACTGGTGGTGGAGCGAGTATTAAACCAATTATTGGGAGTGACTTTGAAACCTGGGATGCTTATATTCAAGGAACAATTGTAGAATTACATGAAAATCATAAAATAATTCAAACCTGGAGAACTACTGAGTTTGATGAACTGGATGAAGATTCTGAATTAGAAATTGAATTAAAAGAAAAAGGCGATGGCTGCTTGTTGATTTTAAGACATAGCCATATTCCAAAAGGGCAGGGGGAATCCTATAAAAAGGGCTGGTTTGAACATTATTTTGAACCTATGGAATTTTATTTTGATGGTGCTTAAATCTCTACCAAATTAATTTGGCAACCTGGCCATTGGGTCCAGAGGCCCAAACAGAATTATCTTTTCCTTTAGAAAGACTGTAATAATTAGCCTTTAAGGAAAACCAATTTTCGCCAGCATCCAGAGAATAGGAAGCGCCAGTTCTACTCACCGTAATTATTTTATTCGCATCTACCTGAACAATACTGCTCCTGTATTTTCCAGCAACAGCAGTATCTTTGATCAATTCCCAATTCAATCCAAAATCTTCACTTTTAGCGATGCTATTTTTAGTCAAAGAATCTCCATAATAGTCGCCACCTACTACATAAAGTTGATTGTTAAAATGGCTAAAAGAAAAATTGCCTTTTGAGGAAGTTCCAAAATCTAAAGGGCTGGTGGATTTTCTCCAGTTTTGACCGTAATCCTCGCTAATAAAAACACTAGCTTCTGGTCCACCAAGTCCAATTATAGCCTTTCCTTTTCCATAGCTTATCATGCAGGTTCCAGAGGCTGCGAAACCTCCCTGTTGCTTATAAACCTTAGGTCTTGAAGATTCCTCAATGGCCTTCCAATGTTCACCGCCATCATTTGTGGTCATGATATATAGAAGAGAATCTTTAGCATCGCTAAATGCAATTCCATTTTTGGAATCCCAAAAATCGATAGCATCGAAAAACATTCCTTCTTCTTTGTTGAAATAAGTGATAATCCAATCTCTACCGCCATTGCTGGTTTGTGCTATCACTGCAGGAAGTCCGGCAGATAATACAATAGCATTATTTTCATCCCAAGCATAAATATCCCTAAAATCCAAACTATCCAATGCTGGAATAGATCTATCAAACCAGGTTTTGCCAGCATCTTCGGTAAGTAATATTTTACCATTGGAGCCACTTAACCAGCACCGCAAGCTGTCTATAGCGGCAATTCCTCTAAGGGAGCTGTGGTAAGGAGAATTTACTTGTTGCCAATGTGGTTTTATTTCAACTGATGATTTTGTTTCACAGGATTGAATTAAGAATCCAACTAGAAAAATTAAAATAAGAGATCTCATACTGCAATAATACATTCCCTTTCCTTTAGCTTTTAAAAAATTAATAAAGTATTTTCAGATTCGAAGCAAAGTATCAATACTTTTGGATGCAATTTTTACAGATGTCTAAGAGGTTAAATGCGAGTTTAGGTTTCATCTTCGTCACCATTCTCATTGATATTATCGGAATCGGGATAATTATTCCAGCTTTACCAGATTTGGTAACGGAGCTTACAGGCGAATCCTTAAGTGAAGCCGCTAGTTATGCTGGTGGATTACTTTTTAGTTATGCATTTATGCAATTTCTATTCGCTCCCATAATGGGGGAGTTAAGTGATAAATTTGGAAGAAGACCAATACTGCTGATTTCCTTGCTGGGATTGGGGCTTGACTACCTTTTTCACGCTTTTGCGCCTACTATTTTCTGGCTTTTTGTAGGAAGGGTCCTTGCTGGAATCTGCGGAGCTAGTATTACTGTTGCCAACTCCTATATAGCGGATATTAGCACTCCGGAAAAGAGGGCTCAAAATTTCGGCTTAGTGGGTGTTGCTTTTGGTTTGGGTTTTATTATTGGTCCGGCAATTGGTGGTTTTTTTGCAGAAATAAATATTAAACTTCCGTTTTTTATTGCTGCAGGATTGAGCTTTTTAAATTTAATATATGGGTATTTTATCCTTCCTGAATCCTTAAAACCCGAAGATAGAAGGCCTATAGAAATCAAAAGATTGGTTCCCGGTAAGGCTCTAAAACACTTATCTAAATATCCCTTAATTATAGGTTTAGCACTTTCTTTCTTCCTGGTTTATGTAGCTGGTCAATCTGTACAGTCTACCTGGACCTTTTATACAGAATTTAAATATGGATGGGATAGTGGAGATGTGGGACTGTCATTAAGCGTTGTAGGGATTACGGTAGCTGTAGTTCAGGGTGGATTGATACGTATTGCTTTAAAGAAATTAGGTAAAAAAAGAACTATTTATACAGGTATGATGCTTTGGGCTATTGGATTATTTCTTTTTTCAGTGGCCCTAAATGGACAAATGATTTATGCCTTTATTTTGCCTTATTGTTTGGGAGGGATTGCTGGGCCTACCTTACAGGGAGTAATTTCAAATCAAGTTCCGCGTAATGAGCAAGGAGAATTGCAAGGAGCACTTACTAGTTTAATCGCTTTGAGTTCAATAATTGGCCCACCACTGATGACCACCCTTTTTAATATTTTCTCCCAATCCGAACAATATTATTTCCCAGGGGCGCCTTTTGCTTTAGGGGGAGTTTTAACCATTATTAGTTTATTATTAATCCGAAAGCCTTTGGCCATTATTCTTAAATCGGATGAAGAGATTACTAATACTTAAAAGAATATGTAAGCATTAAACCAATAATGTGTTGCCTTTCAGGTTCATCAACATTAATTTCTTGTTCCACTCTATAAAAGCCTGTAAGGTCAAGGGCTTTGTTTATTTCCCAGGAGAGTCCACCCGTAAAACGATTGGTTCTAAATTCATTTTTAGAATTGAAACGGTAGAAGGATTCGTAACTAAAAAAACTTTCAACATCTTTAAATGGATTATAATTGACTTTAATTCTATTTCTAGAATAGCTTAGAAGTTGACCATTATAATCTTCAATATCGTTTTGAAATCCACTGCGAATTTGTATGCTTATTGGGAGTTCATCTCTTTCAAAATTATAATAAAGGAAAAGGGCCATCCTATTTCTATTTCTTTGTCTGTACCCATATCGAATACTATACCTATAGCCAGCTTTTAGGCTAAATTGTTTATTAATTTTATAGCGGGCACTTAGCTCTGTAAAACTTGATTTTAGTGTTTTAATACTATCCTTAAATCGAATCTGCTCCTCAAGTTCAATTTTCCATTTTTTATTGACCTTCATTTTTACTGCAAGCCCTGACCAAAGTTCGGTATCAACTAATTCATTTTGGGAAAATAGGGGAGTAGCAATAAATAAGATGATTAATGTAGCAAGAAATCTTTTCATTCAAGGCCAAATTAAAAGGTCATAACCACTCTATATAAGGTGCTTACAATAAAAGCGGACACAAGTCCAATAAGAAAAATGGTAAGTGACAAGCGGATAAAATTATATTTATGATCCAGGGTTTTTCCTAAGTAGTAAAGATCCTTAATCATGGAGCTGTAAAGGAAGTCGCTATCATTAAGTTTGTCCAACATTCCTCTTTCGTAATCTTCAAATTTCATTTTTCTAAAATTCCCATAGTAAAGAAGGTTACTTCTTTTGTTTTTCACATCAGATGCTGTAAAAGTTCCTTGTGTTCGGCTAGGTGTTATGGATAGCACAGCAAAAATGATAGAAAACAGAGAGGCTGTAGAAAGTATCACCATTGGAATTACCACTGGTATATCGGCATAAACCTTATCTCCTAAAAGATCACTAAGCGCAAGAGAAAGGATAATGGCATTTACAGTGATCATTATATTGGCCTTTCTATCCACCATTTCATTGAGGGTATAATGGTTTTTGGAGGTGGTGCGAAAAAGGGTTTGAATTCCACGTGGATCTCTGCCTTTTACTGTATTCAAACTTTTTTTAATCTCCTTAAATTCATCATCCGAAATTTCCAATTGCTTTTTGATCAATGCTGATTTTTTCTTGGAAATTTTCTTTTTTTCGATTTCTAATTTCTCAGTTAATCGCTGAATTGAGGGTTGAATATGATCCTTGGCAAATTCAGTATAGGGCTCATAATTTGAAAGGTATCCTATTATAAGGTCATAAAATTTACTGATGCTAAGGTTGGTGTCACTGAGTATTGTTTCCTCATAAAATTGGATAATCCTGTCCTTGGCATTTTTCCCTTTAAAATCCATCATCAAGGCATCGACAAAAACACCTTGCCATTTACCTTGTTTTTGGGTGGTTACCAATCCACTTTTTACAATATCCACAATTATGGCTATTTCCTTGTCTTCCACATCAAAAGACCGAAGAATTTTAGGGTAGGATTCATTAACATAATCGATATAGAATCGAATGCTTTCAGCTTCATCCTTATCATCAGAAGCTACACCACCTAATAGGGCGGTATAAAGCCAAACTGCCATTTCTAATACATCTCGGTCGGTTTCCGAAATTTTAGATTTAGATTCTTCGGCAATTAAACCGATATTTCGAGCAACTCTTTGTGCAAAGCCTACATTGTGGTAAACAATTTTATCCTCATGTTCAATAATGGCTTCTATTGAAAACAGTTTAACCTTGTTTAGGCTCTTTTTACTATTGATTTTATTAATTACTGTATCCATGGTTTTTACTTGGAAGGGGCAAAATATTTCTAAAGATCGTATTTGTCGCGGATATATACATCCCGTCTTTCAAAATCTCTGCGAACATTACTAAGATTGAGCTTCCAATGGAATTCACTTTTTGGAAGTTGGTATTTAGCAATGAGGTAGGGCATTTCCTCTTGTATTTCTTCAACTAAACCATCCATTATTCGTGAAAATGTTGAAAAACTTAGCCTAGAATAAAGTGATTTTTGCCTTTCCTCAAAGATTTTCTCAAAATCTTTATGCTCCCTCAAGATTCTATATATTTTGGCCATTTGATGATCTTCAAACTCAAAAGTTGGGATAATATCATTTTTATTGTGGAAGGCGGCATAGTCTAAATCATAAAGGAAAAAGCGAAACTTCCCTTGGTCTATACAATAGGCTCGCATATTGTTTTTTGGCCAATCTCTATTCCCTATATAATCTTGAAAAACTATATAATCGATATAATTGTTGATTTCTATCATATCCCAAAGCTCATTGAGATTTTCATCCTTAATAGCTTTTAAGAATTTATCTGCCCAAACTTCATCACCATCTCTAAATTCTAGTTTACCATTATCTACATCCACTTTTAATAGTGTTATTCTTTCTGTACTTACATTCCTCAGTCTACTAATGCCCTCAACATTGCTTTCCGTTCTGAGGTTTAACAGCCCATAGTATGATCCATTTACAAAGGCATGAACCGGTTTTCCATACATCAAATCCAAATCTGCTTCCGCTTCAATTGCCAACTGAGTATAAGTTCGGTCCTTTATCATTGAAAAACCAAAGTCATTTCCAGAATTTCTAAGTCTAAAGGATTTTAATTCCTCCAAAGAGTGGTTTTCCAAAACTTTACTAGGTATAATAATTTCATCTTTAGAATTATCAATAGCGCTATCCAAGATAAAACCTAAAGATTTCATCTCATTTTTGGCCGATGCCGCTCCTTTTATTTCCAAACTAGCACTGGCATTTTCAAAAACGATACTGCCACTGGGATTGTAATATTTTAAAAATGCTGGAATTATGGTGTCATTAGCATAGAACTGTACCATAAAATCAAATTGTTCCTGGTTTACAGAAATGGAAATTATGGGTAAATCACTATCTATATTGAGTTCAGTAACCAAGCTCAGATCTGGGATTCTTTGAGTATCCACCCTATATTTTGAGCAGCTGCTGATAATGAGCAGCAAGGTCATAATCAATAGGTTATTCAGCCTCATAGTTTAAAGAGTTTATAAGTCAAGCCCATATAAATCTGATTTGAAGGGTTGGCAATGAGGAAATGATTTACACGAGGATATAATATTTTGGAATAGGCGAGGCTCGCCATCCATTTTTTCGATAATTTATAGGAAATACGACCTTGTAGATTATATCGTAAAAGATCAGAATTAGCGGCCCGGAAAAGCTCGAAATCCAAATTATTCTCCGTGAGAAAGTCTAGGCCTAAAATCCAGTTTTTATAAAATCTATAATCCAAACCTAAAATCAAGTTTAGTTTATAACTCTCACCATGAATCTCTTGATCATCAAATTCCCCTTCAAATTGTAAATATTTAAGTCCAGCCGAAAATCTAGGTTCCAAGCCTTGCTTTTTAAATCTGTAGGAAAAAAATGCCAAGCATTGATAACCCATGCTATTGTCAATTTTTACTTGGCTATTAAAAATACTCAAGGGTTCCAATTCAAAGGCATAAACTGTGTGAAGATGAAATCCTACATATTTCTGAGATTTAGCTTCTGTACTAAAAAGAAGTATAAGCATTAAACATAGACTGAGGCCTAGTAGACTTCTTTTAAAAATTTGTGAATTCAACATATATTCATTCTCAATTTCAATTAGGGCATCACCGCTAGGGATTCTAATTTGCCTAAAATTTGAAAAAGGATTTTTTGATGGTATTAATACTAGGCTTAATCCTATTTCCAGTAAGGAAATCTGAAGGCAAATATAGTTGAAAATGGGCTTTAGGCAGTAGGGGACAAACTAAAATTCTACAAGCATATGTTGGCTGTGTTTAATTTATAGAAAATGCTTGCAATCATGTAAAAGCTAGTCCTAATCCTCTTGAAATTCTTAAATTGCTTCTTGAAATGAAAACGTATTTCCTCACTTATAGCAATACAAGTAGAAAGTGACAGCAGAACTGATCATCACTTTTGGGATTGCATTATTGGCAACTTTTTTGGGAACCATACCCTTTGGTCCAATTAACTTAGCCGTAGTAAATATCACTTTAAAGAAGGGCTATCCAGAAGGATTCCGCTTTTCTTTAGGTGCTTCCTTAGTGGAAATTCTTGAGGTGGTCTTAGCCATAGCCTTCGGATCTGTAATTCAATCTCTTCTTAGTGAAAACCTTGTCTTACAAATAGTAATCATTATAGTTTTTATAGTGGTGGGCCTGTATTATCTATTGAGTATTCAGAGGCCAGTACTAAAGTCTAGGATAAAAATAAAAGTTTCGCCATTTGTAAAGGGTATTTTGGTGGCACTAGCCAATCCTCAAGCCATTCCTTTTTGGGTTTTCCTTCTTACATTTATTTCCCAAATCATCACTTTAAATCTAGCGGGAATTGGACTTTTGCTATTTCTAGTAGGAGTATTCTTAGGTAAGTTAGCGGCTTTACTATTATTTGCCTATTCTAGTAAATTTCTTCGCCCAAAACTGGAGCTTAGCTGTAAAATTATTAATAAAACATTGGGTGTAATATTAATAGCCATTGGTATCTTCCAAGCGATAAAGTGCTTTTAATTCAGGAGTCGCTATTATTTTTATTCAATAAATTAAAATCTTGTTTTAATTTAAATAATTGGTTAGGGAAATCATTTATCTATGTATATTTGTCTAAGACATTTGTCAACGGGAATTGGCTTTGTCGAATGTATTATCACTCATTTTTGCACTAACATCAATTGATTGCTATGTTAAACCTTATTGAACCCCTACTATATTTCTGTCAGGCTTATATCGCTGCAGGACTTGTATTTACCCTTTATTTTTTGGTACGTGGAGCCTTTAAAATGGATCCGATTTTCAAGAATAGGAGCTTAATGGCTAGGCTATTGTTAATTCCAAGAGCAATATTGCTATGGCCTATTCTTTCTCAAAGAATTCTTCGAAGCTATTAGCAATTTGCTAGAATAGATTTCTTTGCCTTTACTTTTTCGCCTCATTTATTTAGGACTGGTTTGTTTTCTAAAAAACTTATAATCAGCCCAAAAGGTTCCTAGTGGAATGATGGAACAAGCAAGGATGATAAGGGTGTTTTTGAAATTCCACTTTTCGTCAACCCTCACCACTAATGCAATTACTACATAAGCGACAAAAAGAATTCCGTGTGGCATGCCCAGAAGTTTAACTAAGGATTCATTTTCTCCAAAATATTTCAAAGGAACCCCAATAAAAAGCAGGGCTAGATAGGAAAGACCTTCTAATAGGGCAATTACTCTGAGAATAGGTAAAAAGTTCATTCAATTTTTGCTTTAGATGGCGAAAGTATAAAAGCTTCTTGTCATTTTTAAGGATTGATTATTTAGAATTATTCAAACTTCTAATTGGATCCCAAATCCTAGGTGGATCTTATCTTTGGTTTTCAATTAATCTCACAATCAAATGGAAACTTTAGAGGCAGCAAGAATATTAATGGCCACTTCCTTGGGTTTTCATATTGTTTTTGCCTGCATAGGAATGGTAATGCCTTTTTTCATGGTAGTTGCCCATTATAAATGGATTAAGACAGCCGATATTATTTATTTAGATCTCACCAAAGCCTGGCAGAAGGGGCTAGCAATTTTCTTTGTTACAGGAGCAGTATCCGGAACCGTCTTATCATTTGAATTAGGCCTTCTTTGGCCTGGGTTTATGAAACATGCTGGACCTATCATAGGAATGCCATTTTCCTTAGAAGGGGCGGCCTTTTTTGTGGAAGCTCTAGCCTTTGGTTTCTATATGTATGGTTGGAAAAAAATATCCAATAAATGGTTTCATTGGTTAAGTGGTTTACTGGTTGGAATCGCTGGATTATCCTCTGGAATTCTTGTTGTATCGGCAAATGCTTGGATGAATGCCCCTAGTGGTTTCGACTATTCCAACGGAATTTTCTCCAATATTGACCCCTTAAAAGCATTTTTAAATCCGGCTTGGTTTAGTCAAGCCCTTCATATGTGCTTGGCTGCATTTATGGCTACTGGCTTTGCTGTGGCGGGAATTCATGCCTTTCAAATTTTTAAGGGTAAAAGAGCTGATCATCATAAAAAAGCATTTAAAATCTCTATAGCTTTTGCAGTGATCGCAGCTTTCTTGCAACCCATTAGTGGTGATTTATCAGCCAAGGATATTGCTGTAAGGCAACCTGTAAAATTGGCGGCCATGGAGGCTCACTACCATAGCCAAAAATCTGCACCTCTTTATATTGGCGGAATTGTAGATGAAGAAAAAGGGGAGGTAAACTATAAAATTGAAATTCCTGGAGCTCTTTCTTTCTTGTCATTTGGAGATTTTAATGCTGAAGTTAAAGGACTAAATGATTTCCCAAGGGATGAACATCCACCAGTGGCTATAACACATTATTGCTTTCAAATTATGGTGGGCATTGGTGGCTTATTATTGTGCATTTCGGTTTTTTATTTGCTGTCTTTAAGGTTTAAAAACTGGGCAAATAACAATTGGTATTGGAAAATTTTCGCTTTGCTAGGCCCCCTGGGTTTTATAGCCTTAGAGGCGGGTTGGATAGTTACGGAAGTAGGCAGGCAACCATGGATCATTCATAAAATTATGAAAACAGCTGATGCAGTTAGCCCAATGTCGGGGATTGTATATAATACCATCATTTTCATATTGGTTTATATTGTTTTAAGTCTGGCAATTATTTGGCTCATGAAAAGGCAATTGAAGGCCTTTAATAGTTTAGATTTAAAGAAATGATTATTATAATATTATTCTTTCTATTACTCTCCGTATTTCTATACGCCTTGCTAGGTGGAGCTGATTTTGGCATTGGTATCTTGGAATTATTATCCTCTAAAAAGAATAAAGAGTTAACCAAAAGCAATGCTTATAGGGTAATAGGACCTGTTTGGGAGGTTAACCATGTTTGGCTCATCATAGCCTTGGTAATTCTTTGGGTTGGCTTTCCCTATTTTTTCAATATTATGGTATTAAACCTTCATATTCCCATGACCTTAGTCCTATTGGGTATAATTGTTCGGGGAGTGGCTTTTGTTTTTAGACATTATGATGCGGTTCAAGATCATTCGCAAAAAATTTATGATAGACTTTTTAGGTGGTCTAGCTTGTTTACTCCCTTTTTTATAGGCTTGTGTTTTGGAGCACTTTTCGGTGGGAATATCAATCCTCCCGAAAACTACCAAACCCTTTCAGAATTTAGCTTTTCAGAGCTTTTTATTTTTCCTTGGCTCAATTGGTTTTCCATAAATGTAGGACTCTTTTTTAGCGCCTTATGTGCATTTAATTCTTCCATTTTTATGATAGGAGAATCGGATTTTGATCAGGCCAAAAGATATTCTAGGAAGGCTCAGTTTTCCAATATATTTTTGGCAATTTCTGGATTATGGGTATTCTTTTCCAGCATTTACACCTCCCAAATAAGTTTGAATTATTTATTTGAAAGAACAGAGTTGATCATACTTTTTGTATTGTTGATAGTAGTTCTTCAATTTCTGATCTGGTACTTTTTAGCAAAGCTCTCTAAAATTATGCTTAGGGTCATGACAGCTTTTTTAAGCCTTGTTTTGGTGGCCATACCCTTTACAGCCATTTCATTTCAATTTCAATCCAATATTGAAATGTTTCAGTTTCAATATTTACGACAAACGCATTTTTATTTAGCAATTAGTCTAATTATGGGCTCCATTTTTATTATTCCTGGATTGATACATCTTTTAAAAACCTTTGGAATGATAAAGATTTTCGATAAGCAGGCAGACAATTAGGGTTTTTACTATTACTATTTTAAGGAAATTAGGCTAATTTTAGACCATTGACAAAATTATGCAGTCCAAGGCAAAAAAATCAGATACACTTCCTCAGTCTAGTATAGATCTTATTTACAAATTAGATCCAAAAGGTTTGTTTACCTATATCAATCCCATTATGTTGGATTTTATGGAGGCTAATGAGGCAGGCTTATTAGGAAGCTATTATGGAAATTTTATAAAGGAGGAGTTTCGGGAAAAGGTAATCGCTTTTTATCAGAATCAGGTGAAAAATCAAACACCTACTACCTATTACGAAGTACCTATCATAAATACTAGTGGTAAGGAGGCTTGGATTGGTCAAACCTGTCAATTGCTATTTGAAGGAGAGAAGATTTCGGAAGTGCTAGTAGTAGCAAGAGATATTACGGATAAAGTACTTGCTAAGAAGCAGGCAGAGGCTAGTGAGGAAAAGTATCGCAATATTATTGAAAACATCAATCTTGGATTGATGGAAGTAGATTTAGATGAAAATATTGTATTTGCCAACGATTCATTCTGTAAAATGACGGCTTATTCTTTGGATGAATTATTAGGGAAAAATTCCAGGGATATATTTTTGGTGGAAAATGATTTTCATTCTGATTCGCAAATGGATAATGTTCAGAGTTTAAGAACAACTGGTGAATCTTCAGCCTACGAGCTAAAAATAAAAAGGAAAGATGGTAAAAGCCTTTGGATGATCATTAGTGGAGCTCCGGTGAGGGATGAAACGGGAAGGGTAATAGGATCCTTGGGAATACACAATGATATTACGGAGAGAAAGCAGCATGAAATAGCTGTAGAAGAGCTTCTTCAAAAGGTGGAAATAAGTAATGAAGAATTAAAAGTTCAGCAAAAATACCTGAAGGCTATAAATGATTTTTCTACCCGAATAATAAATTCTCAAACGGTAAAGGAAATTGTAGATGAAATAACCACTAATACCGTGAAAGATTTTGGCTTTACGGATTGTGTGGTTTATCTTTTAAATGCGAATAAGGATTTGCTAAGCCAAGTATCAGCTTTTGGAACTAAGGAAAAGGACGGAGAGTTATTAAGCCCCATTTTTATTGAAATGGGCAAAGGTGTTGTAGGATCCGTTGCTGCGAACGGAAAAGCGGAAATGATTTCTGATACTAGTCTTGATGAAAGATATATTAAAGATGTAGAACAGGGTTTAGCTGAATTGGCCGTACCCATTATGGTGGATAATGAGGTGATAGGAGTAATAGATTCGGAACATGCAGAAAGGGACTTTTTTACTAAGGATCATCTTAATTCATTAAGCACCATTGCAAACCTTACCGCCACAAAAATTAAAAAAGCCATCAGCGAAGAAAAACGAAAATTCGCGGAACTGGCACTTCAAGAAAGCGAAACTAAATTACGATCGGTTATCGATTCCGCAATGGACGCTGTAATCACCATTGATGAATTTGGATGTATTACAGAATGGAATGTACAAGCGGAACATTTATTCGGCTATTCTCAAATGGAAGCTAAAGATTCATCCTTATCAGATTTAATCGTTCCAGAAAAATATAGAGATGCCCACAACAAGGGCATGGCTCATTTTCTGAAAACCGGTGAAGGGCCAGTATTGAACAAAAGGATAGAAATAATAGGAATGCACAAATCCGGGGAAATTTTTCCAATTGAACTGAGTATTGTCCCAATTCAAACCAATGATCAATATTATTTTTCAGCATTTATAAGAGATATTAGAGCACAGAAAAAGACAGAATTGGAAATGCAACAAGCCCTAGAAAAGGAAAAAGAGCTAAGGGAAATGAAATCCAAATTTGTATCCATGACCTCCCATGAATTTAGAACCCCTTTAACCACTATTAAAAGTAATATAGAGCTCCTTGATTTTTTTCTTAAAAAGAATGGGCTCGATCAAGATCCTAAGGCTAGGCGCAATATTGAGAGAATAGAATCGCAAATTGAACGACTAAATCAGCTTATGAATGATATGCTGATGATTGGAAAACTAGAAGGGGGTAAAATACCTTTCAATCCGCAGTCGCTACTTCTTTCCGATCTATGTAAGGACGTTGTAAACCATTTTAGCATTGATCTTGGAAAGGAAAGCTCAGTTGATTTTAAAATTATTGGAAAGGAAAAAGAAGTGGAAATAGACCCCAATATATATGAACACATCATCACCAATCTACTTAGCAATGCTCTAAAATATTCGGATTCAGGTTCTAAAATAGATCTTGTACTTGAATTTAATGATGATTTCTTCCTTTGTTCAATAAAGGATAGAGGAATTGGAATTAGTGAGGCAGATCAGGAAAAATTGTTTGAATCCTTTTTTAGAGCAAAAAATGTAGGTGCCATACAAGGCACAGGTTTAGGATTAAGCATAGTAAAGCAATTTGTGGAAATGCACAAGGGCGAAATATCCCTTCAAAGTAAAATAGGTGAGGGCACAACTTTTAGCATCAAACAGAAATATTTTCAAACTTGAATTAATGGCGTATAAAATTTTTATTGTTGAAGACGAGCAACTAATTGCCGAATCTCTCCAGGATATACTAGAAGTGTTGGAACATAAAGTAATTGGAATAGCAGATAATGGTAAAGATGCCATTGCTGCCATTTCTAAATCAAATCCTGATTTAATTTTACTAGATATCCAAATTAAAGGAAATATGGATGGAATAGAAGTAGCCGAAAGAATTAAAGAGAATTCTAAAGCACCATTTATTTTCACCACCGCCTTTGCGGATTCAGAAACCATAACAAGAGCCAAGGATAAGGGCCCCTATGGTTATGTTGTAAAACCTTATGGTATTAATGATATAAAAGTGGCCATTGAAATTGCCATTTCTAATGCCAAGGCTTTTAATGAATTAAAAGAAAACTCTGAAAATTTAAGCTTTGAAGGCAGCCACCATCTTTTTATTAAAACCGATTCTAGATTGGTAAAGCTCAAGGATGAGGATATTCTATATATTGAGGCAAAAGGAGATTATATGCTTTTTAAAACTAAGGAGAAAGGGCATATTGTGCATAGCACCATGAAAAATGTAGAGGCCAAATTGGATCCTAATATTTTCACTCGTGTTCACCGCTCCTTCATTATAAACCTCAATGAGATTGTGGATATTGAAGACTCAAGTATTCTAATTGAAAAAAAGATTATTCCAATCAGCAAATCTTATAAGGAAGGTTTTATGAAACGATTAAATCTTCTCTAATTTTCAAATTGTGGATTTCCATTCATCCTAAAAATCCATTCATTCAAAGTTAAATACCGCTTACTCATCGATTAGGAAACTTTTTACTGTTTTTGGCTGCTACCTTCGAGTAAAAATAAACAGTATGAAAAAGCCAATTCTAAAGACAGGCCTACAGGCCGATGGGCCCGAGGTATTAAATAAGAAGGAAATTCTTTTAAATTCCATTCAAGAGGATATTAAACAAATCGGCATTCTTACCCTTGGTGTTTCTTTTTCAGAAAAAGACGATATGGACTTTTTGGAAATGTACTCCAAATTAGCTAGGAATCGAGTGAATTACCTTGCTAGAGCCAGTAAAAAGAAAGCTTTTGGAATTATCCCTCCAAATATTCAAGACTAATATCAACCTATCATAAATCTGAAAAAAATAGTACAATGGAACTTATACACACCAGTCCATATTTTAATATTTCTAATTTTTCATCATCAAAAAGGCCAGGAATTTTCAATGCATTGGAATCGAGGAAGGCTAAAGTTGCCATCATTGGCCTAGATGAAGAGGGAATTATAGAACTCGCTAAGTTTAGCGATCACTTTGCTACCATAGGTTTTGATAATAGAAGGGAAATTGTAAATAGGCTTAATCATCAGATGGCTTCTGTGAGTAATTCTTTAGAAAATCAGGAAACTAGTTTTACTAGTGATAGCGAGAGGTTAAAAGAAGCGAGGTTTTTTGTAATCAGTATAAAATCTCCATTAAATGAATATTATAAGCCAAATTTAAAATCCTTAACCTGCGCTGTTCGTAGGGTTGCCAAAGCTTTGAAAAAAAGAGACCATGTTATTTTTAAATACACTTCCTTCCCAGGTTGTATAGAGGAAATTTGCCTACCTATTTTAGAAATGGAATCTAAACTAAGGCTAAACAGAGATTTCACAATTGGTTTTTCCCATCAAATAGAATCAAATGAAAATTTGGCTAACGAAGCAGAAAATATATTAATGTCTGCTTCCAATCCAGAATTGATTGAAGATTATTCTGAAATTTTCAAAAGGGTAGAAGGTAGATATATAAGGCCTTTAGCTAATATCCGATTGGCTGAAATAATGAGTATTATCTCCCAAAAGGAAGATAGCCAAGATTCAACTTCTCTCAAATACGCTTAAAAGAGCTAAAGATTAATTTCCTTTTTTTACATTCGCCAAGATTTTGGTGCCTTTGAAGTTTCAAATGGCCTAAGAGGGAATTTGGTGAAATTCCAAAACTGTCCCCGCAGCTGTAATCTTCTAAAAGTTCTAGTAATTCTTGCCACTCAATAATTTTGGGGAAGGCCACTAGAATGAAGAAAGTCAGAAGACCTGCCAGAATCAACATTATTCATTGCCGCTTTCGGGATAAAAGCACAGTGACATGGTAGAATTTTTCTATTATCACTTTTTTCCGTGAAGGTGTAATACGTTTTAATGAAAAAGCGATTCACCCTTTTATGTCTTTTAGGACTGCTGGTTTCCTTTGCTGGAAAGGCTCAGCAAGATTCTGCATTTAAACTACTTGGTGTAACCATAGTAGAATATGGAAATAGGGAATTAGGGAAGGGATCTAGCTATAGAAGTATCGACAGCAGCCAAAAATCTATTTTCCAACAAAGAGATCTTTCTACCTTATTGTCTGAACAAAGCCTTGTTTTTGTGAGAAGTCAAGGTCCGGGTAATTTGGCCAGTACATCCATAAGAGGAGCAGGATCTCAGCATACAGCAGTGGTTTGGAATGGATTAAACCTCAATAATAGTATGAATGGAATAGTAGATTTATCCATTATTCCCAATGCCTTATTTGATAATATTGGGGTTCAATATGGTGCTTCAACTTCCTTATGGGGTAGTGGAGCTCTGGGTGGAGCGATCCATATTCAGAATAATACGGGCCTAAAACAAGGACTTAAACTAAACCTTGGTACTGAATTCACCAGTTATGATGAAATTGGCTCTTTAAATGGTCAGGCCTATAACCTCGCAATACGTCAAGGTTCGGATAAACTTGCTTGGTGTATTAAATTAAACCATCTTCAGAATACTAATGAATTTTTGTTTTCTGAGGAGAATCAAATCTTGTCCTCACGATTGAAAAATGAATATGCTAGCTTTTCAAATTCTGGATTGTCTGGCGACCTATTTTGGAGTATTAAACCTAATCACCATATCGATGTTCACTACTGGCTGCAAAATTTAAAAAGGAATGTCCCACCCACATTATTGGAAAGAAATTCTAATGCAAATCTGCTGGATGAAAGTCATAGACTGGCCATTAATTATAAATCATTTTATTCCTTTGGATTATTAGGATTTAGAACGGGCTATTTCAATAAGTCCTTACTATTTAGTTCTGATAATTTGGAAGATGCTCCCAGTAAATCAGAGAGTATTATTAATGAGGTTTACTATTTGTTAAATATTGATAATAAGTACAATATAAATCTTGGATTAAATAATAACTTTAATATTGGAAGTCATAAAAACTATGCCGAAATAGTAGATTCAGATTCTGATGAACTCTTCACTAAGAGTCAAAATTTATTTGCTGTTTATAGTTCTTTGGATTTTCAAAACCCCAATAAAGAATTATCCTATTCCTTCAGTTTTCGACAAGAATGGCGGGATAGAGATTTGCTCCCATTTACCTTTGATTTAGGTGGTGAATATCAGCTTTTTAATTTTTGGAATATTGGACTGAGAGTTTCTAAAATGTACAGGGTACCGAATTTAAACGATTTGTATTGGAACCCGGGAGGAAATCCTGATTTGAAAGCCGAAAGTGGCTATTCCTCAGAATTATCATCTGATTTACAATTGCTTAAAAGCAAAAAATGGCTGTTAAAAGTAAACTATTCAGGTTTTTATAGAAGAATTGATAATTGGATACAATGGTCTCCCGGAATAGTATGGAGCCCTCAAAATTTATTAGAAGTGGAAAGCTTTGGAAATGAAGGTCAAATGCTCCTAAAATTTAGCCATTCTAAGTTAAGCATCTCCTCCCAATTGTCCTATTCCTATACTATTTCCCAAAATATAAAAACGAATTTTTCAAATCGGGCAAGCTTAGATAAGCAATTAATATACACGCCTATTAATCAGGCTTTTGGGAATGTGAATATAAATTATGACCATTGGAATCTTAACTTTAGTCAGCAGTATGTAGGATATGTTTATACAGCTTCTGATCATTCTCAATTCATAGAACCTGTCCATAATTCCAATTTAAGGTTACAGTATGCCTTTTTAGCTCAAAAGCAAAAAATGAGCTTTTGGTTTGGTGTCAATAATATTTTTAATCAAGATTATCAATACGTGTATTCTCGTCCTATGCCCTTAAGGACTTTTATTATGGGCTTTAATATGCATTTAACTTCTAAAAAATCAAATACCAAAAAATGACAATTCAAAAACTAACACTTTCTCTAGCTAGCCTTGTATTTATCTTTTCATTATCTGCTCAAACGGTATCAGACTTTGAAGGTTTTACCTTAGGTGGAGGCTTTGATGATGGCGCGGCAAATCCACTAGGCTATGATTTTATAGATGGAAATGTGGCCTTCGAAAATTATTATGATACCAGCTGGGGTGGCTATTGGTCTGGCGGTTTTGCCATCAGCTCCGTTAAGGATAGTAGCACTGCGGGTTTCACCAATTTATTTGCTTGTTTTCCTGGAACAGGACAGGGGCCCAGCAGCAATTATGCGGTGGCCAATAATTTTGCGAAAGCCAAATTACAAGGCAATGCCAAAGGAAAATTAATTGACGGTCTATATATCAGTAATTCAACCTTTGCTGTTTTGAGTATGAGAAACGGTGATAATTTTGCTAAAAAGTTTGGCGGGGCCGATGGTAATGATCCAGATTGGTTTAAAATTGAAGTCTTTGGCTTAAAGGATGGCAATGCTACAGACACAGTGGAGTTTTATTTAGCAGATTTTAGGTTCAGCGATAATTCTCAAGACTATATTGTGGAAGATTGGCAGTGGTTAGACCTAAAACCATTAGGAAATGTAGATGAAGTATTATTTGTTCTGAGCTCCAGTGATACAGGTTCACAAGGCATGAATACTCCAGCATTTTTTGCCATCGACAATTTCAAAACCTTAGATAGTGGCTTGGATTTAGACATTGCCCCAATGGCAAGCTTTAGTGTTTATCCAAATCCAGCACAAAACCACATTAATTTTTCAGAGGGAAATGAAGACTTGGATATTGAAATTTTTAATGCCAGTGGTGAAATTGTTTGGACAGGTAAAATCAACAATCGTGGAATTGACATTAGTAATTGGAAAAAGGGTATGTATTTATTGAGGGGCAGCAAGTCTGGGAAATCCATCCATCACCGATTTATAGTCGAATAAAGAGAATCTTAATTCATGAATAAGTATATAATCCTATTTTCTTTGGCCTATTCTTCTATGCTAGGACAATACGCAGCCCCTGCAGGAATGCCCGGTACTAGCGCTATTCATAAGGATAGTAGCGTTTTTAAATCTTGGGCCAAGCATTCCCAAATTTTTAGAGGCCCAATGGACATTAGTGATCCATCTTTAGGTTATCCTAGTATTGGAGATTCAAGCTCTTGCCTTGGGAAGTCTAATGGTATGCTGGTGAGTTTAGGGGATGGAGGGGAGGCTATACTTAGTTTTGAATTACCGATTTTTAACGGACCATCCTGGGATTTCGCGGTTTTTGAAAATAGCTTTGTGAATGATTTTTTGGAATTAGCTTTTGTGGAAGTTAGTTCAGATGGTCAAAATTTTTTCCGTTTTCCCGCATCTTCTTTGACTCAGGATAGCAGCCAAATTGGAAGTTTTGGAACCATAGATGCTCGCAAAGTGAATAATTTGGCCGGAAAATATGAGGCGAATTATGGTACTCCTTTCGATTTAGAAGAATTAGCCAATATTCCTGGATTAGACCTTCAAAATATTAGTCACATTAAAATTATAGATGTTATAGGTAGCCTAAACCCTTTATATGCCAGTTTGGATACAGCAGGGAATTTTATAAATGATCCATGGCCCACGCCTTTTCCATCCTCTGGTTTTGATTTAGAATCCGTTGGTGTAATTCACTCCAAAGGATTTGGGATTCAAGAACTGCAATCAAATTTTGAAATATATCCTAATCCAGCCCTAGACTTTATATATTTAAAAAGCCATGATCCAAACCTGAACATTGAAGGAATTGAAGTCCTAAACAGCATGGGGCAGGTGATAGAGGAAACGAAAAAGGAAATTATCCGAAATGACTTTAGGATAGATCTTGCTAATTTTGATTCGGGAATATATTTTATACAAATTCAAATGGGAGCGGATATTAGTTATTATAAATTCCAGATTTTATAATGAAATTTTCAAAGTCTTTAATTTTTTCGTTTTTCACCTTTTTGGTCCTTTGTTCTTGCCGGAGCGACAAACCACCTGTGCTGGTGAATGGTCCTTCAGTGTCTGGTTCCAATAGGGTTTGGATATGTAATGAAGGGAATTTTCAACAGGCAAATTCTGAGCTAGGAATTTACAATCCCGAAAACAAAGAGTATAGCCCTGAGGTCTATAAAGCAGCTAATCTCAACAGTCCTGGAGATGTTCTCCAATCTCTAAACTTTTATAATGGATTGGCCTATTTGATTGTAAACAATTCTGGGAAAATTATTGTCGTCGATACTTCTAGTTTCCAAGTTCAAAAGCTTATTAGCGGCTTTACCTCACCAAGATATATGCTTCCAGTAGGCCCATTTAAAGCTTATGTAAGCGATTTATATGCGGATGCAATTAGCATATTAGATCTAGAAAAAGATTCCATTATTGGAAATATAGCTTGTGGTCAATGGACAGAAAAAATGCTGCAATTTCAAAACAAGGTGTTTGTAAGTACTGCACAGCACGATCAGCTATTTGTAATTGACGCACTTACAGATCAATTAATAGACAGCATTCCATTGGCTTATGGATCAAACAGTTTGGTTTTAGATAAAAACAATAAACTTTGGGTTTTATGCTCTGGATCTCCATCCGAAAATAAAGCTGCTGGTCTTTTTAAAATTGATCCCAATTCCCATCAGATTTTATCCCAATGGCCAATGGATCAAACAAAGTTAGCCTCTCATTTAAGTATCAATTCAAAGGGGGATGAGATTTACTTTTTATATAAAGACCTTTTTAAAATGAAAATTAGTGACCAAGATTTGCCTAGTACTGCCTTTTATCCTGCAAATTCTAGAATTTTTTATGGGCTAAATATTGATCCCTTAAGAAATGAAATTTACTTGGCAGATCCCATCGATTTTGTTCAAAAGGGTCTGGCTATTCGCTTGGATAGTAATGCCAATCTATTGTCGACTTTTAGAACTGGTTTTAATCCAAATGGTTTCTATTTTGAATAATCAAAAGTCTATATTTCATTGGAGTGGTGGAAAAGATTGCGCCTTGGCACTTTATAAACTTCATCAAAATCCAGCATTTGATATCCAGGAATTATGGACTAGCTTAAGCCAAGAGTATAAGAGAGTAAGCATGCACGGTGTTTCAGAGAATTTATTGGATAAACAGGCGCTAGCATTGGGTTTACCCTTGAAAAAGATTTTTCTTAAGGAAGGAATTAAAATGGAAGATTATAATTCTACCATGTCTGAAAACTACCAAACTGCAAAGGATAAAGGTCAGCTGCATCATATTTTTGGTGATATATTTTTGGAAGATTTAAAAAATTATAGAGAAGGTCAATTAGGGAAGAAGGGTTTAAAAGGTGTATATCCACTCTGGAATTTAAATAGCCACCGTCTTGTTTCTGAATTTATAGAATTAGGATTTAAAGCTGTAGTGGTTTGTATTGATAGCCGGAAATTGGATAAAGGGTTTTTAGGTAGAAATTTAGATCAACAATTCCTTGCAGATCTTCCCAAAGAGGTGGATTGTTGTGGTGAAAATGGAGAGTTTCACAGTTTTGTTTACGATGGACCTATCTTTAAAAACCCTATTGATTTTAAAATTGGACAAAGTGTTTTTAAAGAGTACAGCTTAGCCCTTGAGAGTAAAAATGATTGTTTTAAAGAGCCTGAAATGGGTAAAGCAGGGTTTTGGTTTTGTGATTTAGAGGAATCGTAAATAATGAAAGAAGATAGCCAGCTTTATTTTGTAGCCATAGTTCCAGATAATAAAACAGTGGAGAAAATTTCTATTTTGAAGGATATATTTTCTGAAAATTATAATAGTAAAGCCTCTTTAAATTCTCTACCTCATATCACCCTTCATATGCCTTTTTGGTGGCGAGATAAAAAAATAGATTTCCTAATTAAACTCTTATCCAGGATTGCGGAAGAAAGCCATGATTTTGGAATACAATTAAAAGGCTTTGGCAGTTTTCCTCCAAAAGCAATTTTTTTAGAAGTGGAGGAGAATGATAAACTAAATAAACTTCAGAATAAAATAAAAACATCTTTTAGGCGGGAATTAAAACTCATGAATTCCAACTATAAAGATCAGGCATTTCATCCCCATATCACTCTAGCTTTTAGAGATTTATCAAAAGAAAAATACCAAAAAGCCTGGGCGAAATTTAAAGATCAAAATTTTGAAGGGAGTTTTAATGCCAATTCCTTGCTGCTGCTAAAACACGATGGAAAGCGTTGGGAAAAGGATAGAGAATTCCCTTTTAAATTCTAATTCGATTGGATATAGAGATTCACTTCCTCTTCAAGTATGGGCAAGGGTACTGAGCCATTTCTTAAAATTCTATGGTGAAATTCCTGAATATCAAATTTATCACCCATTTCTTTCTCTGCTTTTTCCCTTAAGTTTTTGATTGCAATTTCTCCTATTTTATAACTTATCGCCTGCCCGGGCCATCCTATATAACGGTCTATTTCTGTGTTCACTTCATGAATGGAAAGGGCTGTATTTTCACTTAAAAAAGCTACAGCTTCATCCCTCGACCAAGCTTTGTAGTGAATTCCAACATCCACCACCAGGCGGCAGGCTCTCCACATTTCATAGGTATATCTTCCAAATAGTTCATATGGACTTTGATACATACTCATCTCTTCCCCTAAAAATTCACAATACAATGCCCAGCCTTCTCCAAAGGCACTTATATAGTAAAGGTTTCTAAATTCTGGTAATCCGGGAATTTCGGAAGCTAGGGTAGTTTGTAGGTGGTGACCTGGAACGGCTTCATGCAGGGTTAATGCCGGTAAGGTGTATAGAGTTCTACTCGACAGGCTATAAGTATTCACCCAGTATTTCCCTGGCACTCCCTTTTTAGTATCACCATGAACATATCGTCCACTAGTATAGCTCGCGGCAATTTCATCAGGAACAGCTTCAACTACAAAGGGTAGTTCATAAAGTGTATGGAAATAATTAGGTAAAAGGTTTTCCGCCCTTCTGCTTATTTCCTCCGCTTTCGCTAATAAAGCTTCGGCACTATCTGCATAAAATCTACTATCTGTTCTTAGGAAGTAGAGGAAGTCCTTATAATCACCTTCAAAATTGAGGTCTTTAATAATTTTTTCCATTTTGGAATGAATCCTTTCCACCTCCAATTTCCCCAAATTAAATACAGAATCTGGAGATATGTCCATGGTGGCGTAGTAGGCCAAACGGTCTTCATAATAGGCCCTGCCATTTGGTAAAGAACTAACGCTAATATCTGTAGGACATTGAGGTAGATAATAAACCTGTAAGAATATAAATAGCCTTTGGTAAGCGGGGATTATTTGTTTTTTAATGATCGCCTTGCCATCTTCAACTAAAACTTGTTTTTCAAAATCACTCAACGAATCGGGTAAATTGTAAAGAGGCTTCATAAAAGGATTTTCCTCTTCATCCTGATTTATCCACTGATCTAAAAGCTTAATATTATTTTCCACTACTATCTTGGGTGGTAATATTTTAAACTCTAGTCCGTATTTCATTAAAGTTATATAGTGATCCATATAATCAACAAAGGAGGGAAGCCATCTGAGATAATCTTCATAATCCTCCTTAAAATAAAAGGGTAGTGAAGGCAGAAAATAGGTTGGGGCATTGTAAAAGCCACCCTCGGCATTAAAGGGAATGAGGAACATTTTATAATCAATCTGACTAATTTGGTCTTTGATTTTTAATTCCATTATAGACTTAGAAATTCTTTCTTGCCGACTTAAATCTGAATTCGGAATGGAGTTTAATTTTCTTAATGCCGACTTGTATTTATCGCCAATAGATTCATATTCAAACATTTCCACCGTGTAAATTACATCTGGATGGAATCCATTCCACAAAATCAAATTTGGATTTAATTGTTGATCAATAAATTTCACCTCATTAAAAATCCTTTCCAAGCGTTGGGAAGAGTTGGCCTGTGAAAAGAGGTTTATGAATAGAAAAGTAAAAAGAAGGGTGAAGACCTTTTTCATTCGGGAATAGATTCTTATTTTATACATAATGGAAATGACCTATTGGAGCTCTTCCTTTTTTCTGCCCAGCAGTCTATCTAGCAAAGATCTTTTTTTAGAATTCCTTTTTTCGCCATTATTAATATCAAATATATCAATGATTTTCTCCAAGGAGTTTTTTTCTTTAAAATCTGGGCAATTTAAGGAGTTTACAACCGAAGAATCTTCGAAATCAAAGCTCTGAAAAATCTCCCTTTTTAGCTTAGCATCCTTTTGAGCATAATTTAAGGTTAATCCCACCAAGGGTAGAGCTAATCTTCCTCCGGAGCCTAAAGAACCACTATTAAAATGAATAGCAGGTGATGAGGCCCCCACACGAGTAACCATTACAAGTTTGGGAGTATAGCAAGCAAACCAAGCATCAGAAAAATCCTGGGCTGTACCTGTTTTACCACAAATCTGATTTTTAATAGAATAAGATCCAGTCATTGCTTTTCCAGTACCTTCCAGAATAGCCTTTCTTAAAATCCTATTCATTTGATCCGCAATATTATCGTCTAGGATTGGCTCCATTTCTGGTCTGCTTTTATGTTGGTAAATGATTTCTCCATCTGCAGATTTTATTTCCTCAATCATATAAGGCTCTACTTTTTTTCCTCCATTGGCAAAGGCGGAATAGGCGATAGACAATTCGTAAACACTGGCATTTGCTGTTCCCAAAGCTGTGGAGGGCAGGTTTTTAAGACTTGATGAAAAACCCATTTTTTTCCATTGATAATCAAGTTTTTCGAAATCTAATTCTTGAAAAAGATTTACTGTAGGGATGTTTAGGGAGTTCGCCAAAGAGGCGGCAAAAGAATATTTTCCACCAAAATTTCCCGAATAGTTTTTAGGAGCCCAATTATTATAATCTGGAAAGTATATTGAATCATTAGATAAATAATCACAAGCTTCAAAACCATTGGCCAGGGCAGTGGAGTAGAGTATAGGCTTAAAGGTTGAAGCCAACTGTCGCTTAGCCATAATTTGATCATTCGGCTGGGTTCTAAAATCTATTCCACCAATATAACATCTTAATGCTCCTGTATTTGGATCTAGACCTATTAATCCAGCATGAAGAAGAGTCATATCCACTTTAAGGCTATCATAAACGGAAATTGAATCTGTATAGAATCCATCCCAAGAAAATACTTCCTGTTTTGAAGCTAAATCAGCCTTAGACTCAAGGCCTAGTGATTTTAGTCTCCTTTTAATCATCTTATCCAAAGTCTTGGAGGAAGATCCTCTTTGATATTGCCGATTTAACTCTTGTTGCATTTTACCCAAATGCTTCTTAAAAGCCAGCAATGCATGGTCTTGCAATTCCTTACTTAATGTTGTTTTAATTACTAAACCATCCTTTATTGGGTCCCACTTTTTACCAGTTTTCTTTTCAATATCCTCTAAAATTTCATCCAACTCCTTTCGTGCTTGGTAAATAAAATAGTTGGCCGGACCTTGGGTTTGGAGATTTAGGTAGGCTAAATTCAAATCTTTGGCGCTTAGCTTTTCAAATTCAGCGTCTTTTAGGTACCCATATTTATTCATTTGAGCCAAAACAGTATTTCTTCTCGACAGGGCATTTTCGGGTTTCAACCTTGGATTGTAGTATGTATTTGCCTTGAGTATGCCTACGAGCACTGCAGATTCTTCAAGTCTCAACTGACCAACATCTTTATTGTAATAGCGCTGAGCTGCAGCCTGGATACCGAATACATTTTCTCCGAATGGAACAGTATTTAAATAAAGGGCTAAAATTTCCTTTTTATCATAAATGCTTTCCATTCTATAAGCCAGAATGGCCTCCTTACATTTGTTTACAGGCATTGTTATAGGTCCAAAGCTTTTGCGGCCGTACATATTTTTAGCTAGCTGCTGAGAAATGGTGCTTCCACCGCCGGTATTTTGATTTAATAATAGAGTTTTAAAAAAAACCCGCATTAAACTCCAAGTATCAATACCATTATGCTCAAAAAACCTTGCATCTTCCGTTGCTACAAGTGCATCAATTAAATGTTGAGGAATATCAGAGTAGTCTACATTAGTCCGGTTTTCGGCAAATATTTTACCAATGGTTTTTCCTTCTTTACTTTGAATTATGGAAGCAGTTTCATTCTGAAAATCTTTAATTTCCTGCTCTGAATATAGGTGGCCAAAGAAGCCATAATTCACGCTGGCAATAAAAATCAACACTAAAAGACCCAGAATTAAAAATGATTTTAAAAAGAAAAAGAATATTCTTTTTGTAATATTTTTTTTGGCCTTATTCCCCTTTTTTGGAGTTCTTTTCTTTTTAGACTTGGTTTTACTCAATTGTTTTTTGCTATGGATTTTTAAAAGAACGCTTATCCTTAGAATATCATTTTCCGAATTTAAACTTTTGGTCCAAAAGCCAAATCTCCAGCATCTCCTAAACCTGGAGAAATATAGAAATTAGTCGTTAGCTCTGGATCTAATGCAGCTGTATAAATTTCAAAAGGGATTTTAATTTTATCTTCCAGATAAGAACAAGCTTCGGCAGTTGCTATTAAAGAACTGATTATTAATTTCTGAGGTCTTTCTTTTTGGCATAAATGATTTATTACTTCCACCATGCTTTTTCCTGTGGCTAGCATTGGGTCAATAAGAATTAGGCTTTTTCCTTCAATACTGGGGAAAGCAAAATAATCAGCTTGTATTTCAAAATTTACAGGATCGCTATGTTTTCTAGCGGCGCCAACAAATCCACTTTCAGCATTTGGGTAAGCATTTAAGAAACCATTGTAAAAGGGTAGAGAGGCCCTAAGGATACAAGCCAATACTAATTGATCGGAAATAATATTTTCTTCTGCAGATTTTAAAGGAGTTTGAAGTTTAATTTTATTAAAGTCTAAAGATTTGGAAATTTCAAAGGCCAATAGAAAACCACATTTTTCCATATTCCTTCTGAATCGCTCTCTATCCTTTTGGATATTACTATCCCTAATTTCCCTTATATACTGATTTAGAACAGAATTTACTTCATTCAGGACATTTACTCGCATTTCCCAAAATTAAAGATAAGATTGCTTGGCTATGGAGAAGAAATTAAAAATTATAAACTAAAAATGAAAAATAATAACTTGAAGACTGGGCCCTATACTTACTGCCCTTCTAATTTTTCTTCACGAACGGCATTTTCTTTAATAAAGGCATTTAGAAAGGATTCGCCTTCACCGCTATAAAGTCCTACTTTGTAAGAAATGGATCCGGCATCATCAAAATATTTGATTTTTAAGATCACCAATCTTATGCTGTCTTCATCACCATACATCTTGCTGGTATCCAAACAATCGGTGAGTGTGCCTTGTCCGATTTCAAAATCGTCTTTAAAATTTGCAGGACTCCCATTATTATCCATCACCGAAATTTTATAGAATACACAATTATCGTATTCGTATTTTTCCTGAATTATGGGATATTCTTGTCCTTTAAGGCCTGAGGCTAAGAGGCTTATAAGTAGAATAAAATAAAATTTCATTTTTTAGTTTGGCTTTCGTCCTGTTAATCTGTCGACTTTGAATAGGTATAGCTGGTTTTACTATACATATTAACTTCGGAAAAGTCTTGTTCGTCAACTTTATATTTCAGAGCAATAACCTCGCCGTTTTCATCTTGGATACACATTATAGCGAAGGTAGTAAATCCAGAAACTTTTATTTTCAGATCCAGGCCATTTTCGTGCTGAATTCTCAATTTTAACATTTCCAGCTGATCAGTTTTATCGTAATCAGGATTCATTTTTATGGCTAGGCCCAATTTCTCCAGCTTATTTTGAATACATTCCAACTCCGTTTTTTTATCCTCATTTTTTATGCAGAAAGATTGGCTAGATTTTCCTGTTTCTGCAAGATCTGCAGGTTCAGAGGTTAGGGGAGAGTCATTTTTCTCAATAATCAATAGGTTGGATTTGGGCCTGCTAGTTCCAATTATCGCTTTTGGCTTTTGAACTGGAAGTTCCGTAGAAGGGCTTTTTATAGGGAGTTTAGTGTTTATTTTATTTGGAAGGATTGGAATTTCTTTAAGTTCAATTTCCACTGTGCTTTCTTCTAAAACTAAGCTCTTATCTATTCCAGGTTCTTCAATACTGTCGAATAAAACAACAGAAGAATTTAAAGGTTGATTCTCGGGAATGTCGGTAGATAATGTGTTTACAATTAATACGGTAGAAATAAGTGCGCTAGTAGATATCATAATTATTGTGTTTAGTCCTAATTTGTTAATTATTAAATGTTTAAGTGCTAATAAACCACCAATAGCGAGGCTGCTAGCTATAAAAGCTTGGCTGGCCTTTTCATAGCTTAGCCTTGGTTTTTCATGTTTTGCTTTTTCAAAAAGCTCATTTAGCATTTTCATCTCCTCCATCATCTTTCGCTATTGATATAATTCATTTCCTTGGAAATTATTTTTTCTAATTCTTTTCTACCCCTTGCAAGCCTTTGTTTTATCGCAGATTCTCCAGAATTTTGAATTTCTCCAATTTCTTTAATGCTGAAACCTGTTATTTCAAATAGAATTAAGCATTCTCTATTCACTGGACTGAGCTGGGAAAGTGCATTGTATAATAGGTCAATTTCAAATTTTTGATCCAATTCATTTACAGGCTGAGCCTTGTTTTGCAGAAAATCTTCGTCAGCAGTATATTCTGGTTTAGCCTTTCTTTTTGAATTGGCTAAAAGCCGGATGCTTATTCCTATTAAAAAACTCAAAAAAGACTTCTCTTTTTTTAGCTGATCCATTTTGGAATAGGCCAGCATAAGGCTTTCGTTAATTAAATCTTCATAAGGGTAATCTCCATAAGCTCGGGCTCTACAAAAACGTTCGAAACTATCGTGGATAGGTTCATAAAGTTTTAAAAATTGCCTTTGCTTTTTATTTTTCATACTTGGAAACTGTGTCCTATACTAATAGTGTTTTTAGTTCCTGAAAAGTTACATGGATTTCTAAATAAACAGGTAAATGCCAAAATTTTTCTTGTAAGTTTTTGATTTTCAATTTAATACCACTTCTTTAAAAATCAATAAAAAATCAAAATATCAATCAGCATAAAAAATATAATGGCAATAAAATCCCTTTTGTGTCATTCAAATGGAAATCGTAATATTATCCTTGTGATTGGAACTAAGCCTAAACTCACTCTAGTTTATGGCAAAAAGAATATTGATTTTTGAAAGCCTTCTTGGTTTTGTAAATCAAATTTCATCTCAGCAGTTTCATTATTATTCCATCTATAATTTTCAGGAAATAATTTCTTTCCTCTTATCAGAAGATATTGATCTTTTGATTTTGAAGGGGAATAGAAGTCAGGAATACTATCCCAAAATATTGGAATTAGCCAAAGCTAAAGGTGCCATGTCTTTTCCAATTGCTCTATGTGTGAATAGTGAGGAATTTGAGTTTCAGCATGAGGGTCAATCCAACAGTAAAAACTTAGTTTTTAAAGCTCCACAAAGTGATCCCGAATGGGATAATGTATGTAGGATACTTATAGATAATTTCAAAATTGAAATGGAAACTAAAGTTAAATATGCGGAGGAACTAAGCTTTTTACAAAAGAAAAATGCAAGGTTAGAAAGGGAACTAAGCATGAAATATTTTATAAATGCTGAAAAGATAATAGATATTCAAAGAGTTTTAAATCAAACCAAAGAGGAAGAAGGCTTAGATGAAAAAACAATAGAATCTCAGCTCTTCAAAATAAGGGTGTTATTAAGTAGGCTCCTTAGATTAGAAAAAACTTGGCGGAAATTTATTCTTCATTTTGAATTGGTTTGCCCTTCCTTTACAAAATCTCTTATTAAAAAACATCCCAACCTCAGTCAGAATGATTTACGCTTATGTGTACATCTAAAAATTGGTACTAGTAATAAGGAGATATCCATAATCAGCAATGTAAACGAGGGCTCTGTTCGCAAAACTTTAAATAGAATGAAAAAGAAAATGAAGCTAGGGAGGGAGGATGATCTAAGGCTTTATATCCACAGTATTGATGGTTAATTGCGCCTATTCATAAATCTTATTTTCTATAGAAGTTCTATGAGAGATAAAGGCTAACATGGATAGTTGTATAAATTTATTATCAAAATCTTCCGCGGAATAGGTGTTGATGATGGGGATGGCCGTATTCGGTTGAATTCCCTTGCTTCTTGTATTTGAAATCTCCTTGGATAATAATCTATTGTATTGGGACATTTTGGATGTCTTAGCAACAGCATCGGGAACTCCTAAATCTCCATTACAATTGAGATTAAGGGGAAAGTTTGGTATTTGTGCCAACTCCTCAAAGAACAATTGTTCCTGCTTAAGGGGAAAATGCTTAGCCGAGGCTGATAGTTTAAACATATTATAATAGGCCTGAGGAGAAGAGTTTTCTAAATTCCCAGTGCGAATGGCCAAATTTTCCAATTGCTGATGAATCTCTGCCAAATCCATATTCTGCTCAGCATATTGTTTCAGTAAACAATTGTACAAAGCAGTTTCAAAGGGATTGGGATCATTAATTTCCACTTTTTGGCTTTCCGAATTTTGAGATTCTGAATTTTCCTGGCAAGAAAAAAGCGAAATACTTAGGAGTAGGAGGAAATATATTCTTTTCATTTTGGCTCAATAATTTTGGGCAAGTTACTAAACTATGGTTTTCGTGCCCGTCTCGATTCCTCAGCCAAATGGTCCAAATACAAAATGCCATCCAAGTGATCTATCTCATGTTGGAAAATTACAGCCGTAAAGCCTTCCACCATTTCATAATGTTTACTTCCGTCAATTTTTTGATATTCAATAAGAATGGCATAAGCCCTAGTAAATGTAGTGTCTGATCGCTCGGGGATAGACAAACAACCTTCTCTACAAGCTTGTTTTTTCTTTGAAAATTGTTTTATTCTCGGGTTAATATAAAGTTCAAAGGGTAGATTTTTTTTATCGAAACGTTGAACCCAAATCATTCTTTTTAAAATTCCTACCTGAGGAGCTGCTATACCTACTCCAAGCGAATTTGTATCTCTAACCGTTGCTAATAATCTAGAACTAAAATGTTTTATAATTTCTTTTTCTGAATTTAAATCCAAGGAATCAGCTTTTTTCCTCAATAAAATAGAATCATGGTAATTATTAATCTTAAAAACCCTCATGGCTTGATTGGCATCTGATTTTAGGATCATACTTTTCTCCTCCTCATTAAAATTCGCAGATTGCCCCTTGGAAATTTTCTTTGAAACAATAGAACAGGAAAATGAGAGGGAAAGGATCAGAACAATTAATGGAATTTTGAGCTTCATCTAAAGAGATTTCCAACAAATATAAGGAGAGACCAAACCATTTCCGGAAAATTGGAGTTATATAAGTATAGTTCCCTATTAATGATAATACTTTTCTTAAAAATTACCTTGATGCTTGTAGTGGGCAGTCTATTCTTTAGAATGGCTATTCAGTATAATTCCAAGCCTTGGTCTATTTTTATTTTAGGAGCGGCTTCTTTTTATGCCGGACTAATAATTTTCGATAATAGTATAGATCTTATCAAGCTTTTTAATTCCAATTGGGAATTGAACAACAATCTCCTACAAATGGGGTCCTTTATTTTCGCTTTGGTGGCTAGTTCTGTTTGCTATTCAATTCTTGCAGAGCAGTTAAAATTGACCATGATTAAAAAATCATCAAAGATGGTTAGGAAATTCGCCAAACACAGCGATTGATAATCAGGGATTTAATTCTGGTTTTATGAAAATGTGTTTTTAATTTCAAATTCACTTCTCCATTTCATTTTAGCTATTTATTTTAGGTGCAAATTCTTTGCATGAAAGTCTGTATTGCAGAAAAGCCAAGTGTTGCCCGGGAAATCGCCCTCATATTAAGTGCCGATACTAAAAAGGACGGTTATTATGAGGGAAATGGATATCAGGTAACCTGGACTTTCGGGCATTTTTGTTCTCTTTATAATCCTGATGATTACCGTTCGGATTGGCGCTATTGGGAAATTCAAAATTTACCCATGCTTCCAGAAAAATTTAAGGTTAAACTCATCGACAATGATGGGGTTAAGAAGCAATTTGCTATTATCAAATCTCTTTTTCAAAATGCGGAAGAAGTGATTAATTGCGGTGATGCAGGTCAAGAAGGAGAGCTCATCCAAAGATGGGTTATTCAAGAAGCTGGATATAAAGGAAAGGTGAGAAGACTTTGGATTTCTTCCCTTACTTCAGAAGCTATTAAGGAAGGATTTCAAAAACTTCAAGATTCTAGTAAATATGATAACCTTTATTACGCTGGAAGTTCTAGAGCCATAGGAGATTGGCTGCTAGGTATGAATGCAACACGGTTATTTACCCTAAAATATGCTGGACCAAAACAAGTATTATCCATTGGCAGAGTCCAAACTCCAACTTTAGCCATGTTGGTAGATCGCTATCATGAGATAGCAAATTTTAAATCAGAGGCCTATTGGGAATTACAAACCAATTATAGAGATGTGGTTTTCAATTATGAGGAGGGGAAATTTAATAAAATTGAAGAGGGAAAAAGTCTATTGAATAAAATTGAAGGCAAGGAATTCAGTATTAGCGATACCAGCCGAAAAAAGGGAAAAGAATATGCACCTTCACTTTTCGATTTAACAGGATTACAGGTATACTGCAATACCAAATTTGGCTTTACAGCAGATCAAACCCTAAAAATTGTTCAGCGACTTTATGAACAGAAACTTGTGAGCTACCCAAGGGTAGACACCAATTATTTGCCTGAGGATCTCTATCCACAAGTCCCTAAAATATTAGCCAAACTAAAGCGCTATAGTCCTTTGGTATCAGATCTATTGAAGGAGCCTATTCGGAAAAGTAAAAAAGTATTCAACGATAAAAAGGTTACGGATCACCATGCTATCATTCCAACGGGTGAGGAAGGACAATTATCTCTGGATGATGAAAAGGTTTACGATGCTATTAGCCGCCATTTTATTGCCGCATTTTATCCTGATTGCATCGTGGCAAATAGTCAAATTTTGGGTAGGGTAGAAGATGTAGTTTTTAAATCTACTGGAAAGGAAATATTAGAAGATGGCTGGAGACTTGTATTGGGAAAATCTAGCAGCAAGGATGAAGATAAAGTCTTACCCTCTTTTACCAAAGGTGAAAAAGGACCACATAGTCCGAGTTTAAACGAAAAACAAACCAAGGCCCCAAGAAACTATACAGAGGCCTCTTTGTTAAGAGCCATGGAAACGGCCGGCAAAACGGTGGAAGATGAGGAATTACGAGATCTTCTAAAAGCTAATGGAATCGGTAGACCTTCAACAAGGGCTAATATTATTGAAACTCTATTTAAAAGAAATTATATCTATAGAAATAAAAAGCAGGTACTTCCCACACAAATGGGTATCCAACTAATTGATACCATTGAAAACGACTTATTGAAATCTGCTGAACTTACTGGTCAATGGGAAAAGCAATTAAAGGAAATTGAGGAAGGAGAATACAAGGCTGTGCCCTTTATTAATAATATGAAGCGCATGGTTTATGATTTGGTTAAAGAGGTAAAATCTGCAAAAGATAAACCCCGAATTGCCCAGGAGTCTGTAGACAAGGCTAAAAAAGAAAGTTCAAAAGCCAAAAAAGATAAAAACGATGGGCTTCAATCACGTGAATGTCCAAAATGTAAAAAGGGCAGTTTACTGGAAGGTAAAACAGGTTTTGGTTGTAGTAGGTGGAAAGAAGCTTGTGATTTTTTATTACCCAAAAAATATTTAGAAAAGAAAATCTCTGAAAAACAATGGATCCGGCTTTTGGAAAAAGGGGAGACGGTGCAATTAAAAGGTTTTAAAAAAGAAGGGCAAAGTTATACTGGAAAAATAACCTTGAATGAACATGCCGAAATTAGCTTTGAAGCTCAAGAAAATTCTAAGGATAATGAAAAAAAGGACTTGAGCTGTCCTAAATGTAAAAAAGGAATTGTGATAAAAGGGAAATCCGCCTATGGCTGCTCTGAGTGGAGGAATGGCTGTGATTTTAAAGTGGATTTTAACCTAGTGAAAACAGAGCTTGAAGGAAAATTAAAGAGCAAATCTGCGGTTTGGGAAATTCTTAAATCTAAGGCCTAGGAGTAGCTTTTTACTTGAGATTCAATTTTTTCTATCAACAAGCTTGAAAATTTAATTAAATTGATGATTTCCTCACTTTTAGCAAGTCTTATTTTGTTAAAAATGAGCAATGCTTCTCCATTACATTCAATGTGGTAAGTATCACTATTCTCAAAAAACTCGATCATTTCTGAGCTGAAAAAGTTTCTTACTTCTTGCTCATTTTCTCCTTTTAGTAAAAATCGATTTGAAAAATCGGTATACAGCTTAAAATCAATGTCTTTATAACCAGAAAATGCCATTACTCTATCGAAAATCTTATCGATAATTCCCTCTTTCTCCAAAATGAATTTTGCTATGCTAAAGGGTAATTTAATTACCTGTGAGCTCGTCATATAGACCTCAGAAGATAAGAAAGCTCCTTCATCAAATATTACATCGGAAAGTTCCCAAGAAATGGATTCTCCATCCTCTGTACTGTAGCTTCCTTTCAGGCAGTTGTTTTTTCCTTTTACAGGGCGAGTCTCGAAAAAGTGAAAACTTCTTAGATAGGCGGTATTCCAGTCTACCTCACTATGAAATTCCCATGAATTCTCCTGCGCGAAATTTGCCAATCGAATTTGCCTTGGAGATAATCTTTTCTGGACTCTTTTAGTGAGAATTTTCAAAGCCCTATTATGATCGGTGGAAGATACATGCTGATCTAGACCAATGATTTCAACCTTCCCTCCAAAATTTTCATGTATCCTTTTATAGTCAATAATATTTTCCATTACCGTCATATCTACAAGTCTGGCCTCCGAAAAATCTATTTTAACCTGAGCTCCCCAAGGGATTTGAGACATAAGGGTATTGATATTTATCATACCTAAAAAATTGGCAACTCCTTTTATTTTGAAATCATAATTACCATTTTTCTTTAAAAACACATTTGAACCAGATTTAAAAGTCAATTTAAAGAAATCCAAAACGGGAAGTCTAGCCAAAAGCATATGCACCAGCAATGTCATAAAAATACCACCAATAATACCAAAAAGGAGATTTGAGAAAAGAGTAATCACTAAAGAGCTGGTCATAAACACCAATTGTTCAACACCCTGATCATAAGCTTGGCGGAAAACTTTGGGAGAAGCGAGTTTAAATCCTGTAAATACCAAAACAACCGCTAATGCCGACAATGGAATTTTTTGAATTATCGGCGCCAATAGAAACATGAATAGTAAAATTAAAATACCATGAAAGAAATTGGACCATTTGGTTTTTGCATTGTTGTGAACATTTACCGTACTTCTTACAATTACCGTAGAAACTGGTAGTCCACCAAGGCATCCAGAGACCATGGAACTGAATCCAACTCCTACTAAGTCTTTATTCAGATTGGTTTTTCTTCTATATGGATCTAATTTATCTACAGCCTTAGCACTGGCTAATGAAGCCACGGTGGCGATGGTGGAAATGGAAAGAACGGATAACCAAAATGGCCAGGTATTAATTTTGGAGAAGTCTGGGTAAACAATAATCTCAAAGGGATTTGAAGGAATATTTACCAAAAACTCTGGACCAACCCAATAATTGCTTCCAAAAAAGTTTAGCTGATGGGGTTCCAAAAAATTAAAAAGGTAAACGAAGGGAATGGAAATTACCATTACCCACATTGGAGCGGGTAGGAAGTGGAAAAGTTTATAGCTTATTTTGGATTGAAAAATTAAGAGCAATAGACCACAAACAGAAATAATTGTTACGAAGGGGTTTAAGTTTGGCAACTGGATAAATACATCTTTTAAAACTCCGATGGTAGTATCCGCATTGGAGCTGGTACCAATAGCCACATGAAGTTGTTTTGAAAAAATGATAATACCAATAGCGGCTAAAAGTCCGTGGATGGCCGAGGATGGAAAGACATCCGCTAGTCTACCTAATTTTAAAATACCTAGTAGAACTTGAATTGCTCCTGAAACCACAATTGCAGCTAAAGTATAGTGGAAAGCATGGCCACTCCCATCATCTAGTACGGTAATAGTTGCTAATACAGCGGCAATGAGAGCTGCTGCAGGACCATTAATGGCAATATGGCTTCCTCGGAAAAATGTGGTGATTAATCCACCAACGATAGCAGAAATTACACCTGCTACTGGAGGAACCCCAGAAGCTAGGGCAATACCCAGACACAAAGGCATGGCTACCATTGCTACGCTTACAGAAGCTATAGAGTCATTCCTCCAATTTTCTTTTAATCCCTTTAAACCTGTTTCTGGTGTTTTTGTCATTTAGATGATTACTTCCAAGGCAGAAGCAGATTTTTAAAGCTCTTTACTTCGAACTTTGCGAATTATTTTTTTAAAACTTTTATATTTTCCTCATAAATATCAATCCATTCCTGCATGCTCATTTTACTTATTAATTCTCCAATTAATTCAAAAGGCAAGGCATCAACCTTTTTAAAACGGATACAGCTTTTGCCCATATCCAATTTAGTTTTGCAGTGCTTGGGATATTCATTTACAAACCATTTCATCAAATCCTCATTGGCATAAATTCCCATATGGTAGAGGGCTATAAAATTCTTTTGAGAGGCAAAATTGATAAATGGAAGGGCAGTGCTCGGATTTACATGGTAGCCATCGGGATAAGCTGAAAGGGGAACGACATAGGCCACCATATTATACAACATAGTTTCTTCAAAACCCTCAGGAAGGTTGGCTAATATCGTTTCTCTTAATTTGCTTAAAGCCTCTTTCCTCTCCTCAGGAACCTTTTCTAAATACTCCTCTGGGCTATTTGCTTTGATAGTCATGATGGAAAAAATTGGTAAAAGCTAAAAGTAAAATTTTAGAATGATTTAGGAGCCATATTTCGCTCTTATTAAATCTTCCGCCAATTTATTTTGAGGGGTAAATCTATTATTAGATGACCCTCCGGCATTAGTATGATTGGGAAACCACTTCCATAAAAAGCCGCCATCAAACCATTCTTCATCCCAAAATACCTGATAAAGCGCCTCATAAGCATTCTTTTGGGCTTGTTCATTTACCACTCCTCCAAGCTCACTATTCCAAGGTTCCTTTGCACAAAAATTTACGCTTCTATAGCCATATTCTGTAAAAACCACAGGTTTATTTATTTGCTTCTGATGATTTTTAATACTGGTAAAATGACTCTGCCAGCCTTGAATACAATCTTGAAGGCTTGGAGTTTCTCCTTCATCTATTGGGAAATAGGCATCAATACCAATAAAATCTAATTTGCTCCAAAAAGGAAAACTTTGGTAGCTGTCCCAATTTCCGGCATAACTTATCTCACCTTTAAAATGAACACGAACAGAATCAATGAGATTTCCCCAAAATTGCGGTCTTTTAAATATGAAGTTTTTAAATTCTGTTCCTATGCAATAGGCTTCAACTCCTAAAGAATCTGCTAAATCGGCAAAATGTAGAATATAATTGTAATAGCTAGTTTCCAATGCTAACCATTGCGCTTCGGTATCTAAATTATAGTCACCGGTAAAGGCGCCATTCATTAACCAAATCTGGGGTTTCAACATTATTTTAATGTTCTTACTATGCCCTTGATTGCACAGTTCTATCACTCCTTCATCCCTTTCTCCCCACCATTGCCAATCTAAATTGTATTCCACATTCGATTGATTTTCACGAATGAAACCAAAGGGAATTATAGCCGTCCAATTGGCATTTAAATTTGCAATAGGCTCAAAGTCCTCCGGACCAGTAGGGTTTGAAGGACTGACAAAACTCACACCTCTGTGACTCGGTCCTTTTTGTTCAAGGATCTGTGTATTGTTTCCTTCTTTCTCCTTCTTACAGGAGCTATTGAAAATGAATAAAAAGGATAGGACTATGGAGATATACATTTTTCTTCGAAGCATTTTTTTATCAATTTTTCTACGGGTTTATTCTGTGGACTGTAATTCGATTTTTCGGGACCTCCAGCTTTAGCGTCCGGGCTTTCCCATTTCCAAATAAAACCACCTGCAAACCATTCTAAATCCCAAAAGCATTTAAAAATAGCATTATATCCATTCTCCTGAGCTTTTAGATTTATATTTTGATGAGAAGGGATCATTTCAATTTCCCACTGTTTCCAGGCACATCGATCTATACTTCTATATCCCATTTCAGTAAAAACCACCTTTTTTTGTAGGCTATCTGCCAAAAATTTCAATTCCCTTTTGGGTCTTTCCCATGCAAAAAGCAGTTCACTTAAATTCGGTGTAATTTCTTGAGACAAAGGAAAATACGCATCGACACCTATATAATCAATTTCCTTCCAAAAAGGAATGTTCATATAATTATCCCAATTGGCAGCGTAGATTAATTTTCCTGAATATACAGTTTTGATTTCTGTTATTAAGCCATTCCAAAATTCGGGTCTTTTTTGTACTGCACTTTTCATTTCTGTACCAATACAAAGCATGGAAATTTTTTCAGCTTCAGCGAATTGAGCCATTTTTAAAATGAAATTCCGGTAGTTTTCCTCCCAAGTTTTCCATTCTTTTTCTTTAAAATCTAATTCTCCCGCCCATTTGCTATTATCCACCCAAAAATGGGGTTTTAATAGAACCTCCAGATTGTTTTTTTTTGCCAAGTCTGAGCTGTTTTTTAATCCTTGAATAGTTCCTCCCCACCAATTTTCCGAAGTATTATATCGTATTTCAGGATTATCGCTATCCATAAAGGCATAGGGGACAAGAGCCACCCAATTGGCTTCTATTCTCAATGTTGGAGCCAAATAATCTGAATAGCTTTGTGATTTTGGAGAAACGATATTCAGCCCTGCAATTTTACATGGCAGCTCCTGCGCATAATTTGGAAGGGAAAAGCTTAAAAGGATTGAAATAATAAAGCCAAGGCTTTGCTGCATAATAGCGAATATAATGCTGGTTTAATTTTAAGGAGTCATAAAAATGACCAATTTTAAGGAATATCCTAGTATATAGGCAAATGTCTGGCAATGAATTCGTCCCAAGTGAAACTGAAAAAATGGAATTCACAATTCAATCAAATGTATTTCTTTAAAAGGTGAAATATATTTTATAAAAGTTTGGTGATAAGCAAAAAAAAACCTCCAAAGCCAAGGCCTTGGAGGTTCTTAATCAGTTTGTTAAACTTAAGACTTCCATGATTCAATTCCTGAATTGATCATTTTTGTATACTTAAATTCGCTACCATTCTTTTTACTAGCAGCTTCACCAGATTCAATAGCTTTTTTAGCTGAGGCAACTGCTTCCTTCTTCATTCCTAATTCAGCCATAATCTCCGCTTGAAGCCAGTAACTATACCAGCTTTCATCGTTTGCTGCCAAGGACTTCTCCATATAGCTCAATGCCTTTTTTAGGTCTATTTTATTATTGTAGTAGTAGTTCGCTGCATTGCGGTAAACCTTCCAAATATTTTCTTCATCAGATTCTGCAATAGCTGCTTCAATGTTTTTTAAAGCCCTTGCTTGAACATCCACTTTTATAGAAACATTAACCTTTGTTTTTTCCCAGCTTAAACTTAAATCACCGCTTTCGGCTGTAAGGTTTTCGATAGCTATAGTAAAGGTTTCTGTATTCTCTACGCTCATGCTTTTGGCGCTAACTCTAGCTACATCATTCACTTTGCTGTAGTTTCCAGTTCCCCACATATCTGTTTTGCTATTTAAAATAATAGTCCATTCACCTTTTGCTGGAATAGTAAAAAGGGAATATTTTCCTGCTGGAACTTCAGTTCCTCCGAAATTCACAGCTGTAGAAAATTCTACGATGGTATTAAGGTTGGCACCTGTTCTCCACATTTCATTAAAAGGAACTAATTCACCAAAAATGGCTCTTCCTTTAGCAGATGGCCTGCTATAAGTAACTTCTACATCCGTTAAACCAATCTTTTGATTTAGCACTGAACTAGGGCTAGGTTGTGGTAATTCTTGGGCAATAGCGGCACCACCGGTTAATAATGCCATTCCAAGTATAAATTTTTTCATGATTACAATTGTTTGTTTCCAGCGAAATTACATTTATCCGATTAAGATTTGGTCAATTTTTTGACTTTGCTCCCATAAAAATTTTGAATCGACTGATTTTCAAGCTCCAAATTATTTGAAATTTTGAATTGTGCTCCCTATAAATTTCGGCAGGAAGTAAAATAATAACCGCAACTTAAAATTCTATTAATGAAGTAATTAAATCAAATGAAGAGTTTTGATGAATTATTATAATAATAGGTATGGATAGAAGAAAATTAAAAATTGCCGTGGTTTCCGACTCCCATCTAGGAACCTTTGGATGTAGATCAAAAGAGCTTTATCAATACCTCAAATCCATAAAGCCTGAAATTTTAATACTCAATGGGGATATTATAGACATTTGGCAATTTAGAAAAAGGTATTTTCCAAAATATCATCTAAAAGTTATTCAGGAAATTTTTTCTTTGGCCTCAAAAGGTACCACTATCTATTACCTAACTGGAAACCACGATGAAATGCTTCGGAAATTTTCAAATATGAGCCTTGGAAATATTCACCTTTTAGATCAATTGGAATTGGAGGTAGATTCCAAAAAGGTTTGGTTTTTCCACGGTGATGTTTTTGATGCCAGCATTCATGGTGCAAGGTGGTTAGCAAAGCTTGGTGGCTGGAGTTATGACTTTTTGATTTTAACGAATCACATTATGAATTGGTTTTTGGAAAGAATGGGGAAGGAGAGATTTAGTTTTTCCAAAAAAATTAAAAATAGTATTAAACAAGCGATAAAGTTTATTGGAGATTTTGAAGATATAGCTGCTGAATTAGCCATTCAAAAGGGATTTGATTATGTGGTTTGCGGACATATTCATCAGGCACAAATTCGGGAGGTTAAAAAAGGGGATGGTTCTTGTGTATATATGAATTCGGGTGATTGGATTGAAAATCTAAGTGCTTTAGAATATTCAGATCAAAAATGGAGTTTATACTACCATCAAAGAATTGAAAACTTAGAGGATGATTTCCAAATTCCAAATGCAGATGCTTTACAAAAAATGATAATTTCAAATGCCGCAATTCAATCCTAATGATTTAAAAATCCTATATGCCATTCAGGGAACGGGAAATGGCCATATCGCTAGAGCCATGGAAATTATTCCCCTTCTCAAAGAATATGGAGAGGTAGACATCGTATTGAGTGGAGATCATAAAAATATTGATTTCCCCATGCCCATAAAATATAGAAGCAAAGGATTGAGCTTCGCCTATAATAAAAATGGCGGTTTAAGTTTTTTAAAAACCATTTTCCGAAATAATATATTTCAAATTATTCATGAAATATTCACCTTTCCTATTAAAGACTATGATGTAGTGATAAACGATTTTGAGTTTATTACGGCATGGTCCGCAAAACTAAATGCTGTGAAAAGTTTTGGACTCGGCCATCAATATGCCTTTTTATCTAAAGATTGTCCAAGACCAGCAAAAATAGATAAGCTAGGAGAGTGGGTTTTAAAGAACTATGCTCCTGTTACAAAAGCAATTGGCTTTCATTTTGATACTTTTGATAATTTCGTTTACAGACCTGTAATCAGAAAAGAAGTAAGAGAATTAGAGGTTTCCAATGAGGGCTATTTTACCGTTTACCTTCCAGCTTATGGCGATGAATATCTAAAAAAATACTTGTCCCAGATTCCAGAAAAGCGCTGGGAAATATTTTCAAAAAACTGCAAAGAGGCCTATTCTTATAAAAATCTTCATTTTAAACCTACACAAAATCAAGCCTTTGTAGAAAGCTTGACGAAATGTGAGGGAATTTTATGTTCTGCAGGTTTTGAAACCCCAGCTGAGGCGCTTTATTTAGGTAAAAAATTATTTACCATCCCCATCAAAAACCAATATGAGCAATATTGCAATGCAGCCGCTTTGGAAAGTATTGGAGTGGGAGTTTCCTATAGTTTGAATTCCCAGACAATAGAGACAATTAAAGACTGGGCAAGGGATTCAGAGCCGTTGAAGATTAACTACCCCAATCAAACAAAGGAAATTATAAGGCGAGAAATATTCGACGAAGTGAGGCTCTCCATCCTTGAAAAAGATATTAACATAGAGAGGGTAATTTATTAATAGAATATTTCGTTTATCCTTTCAATCGATATTTGTATTTTTGCCAACTGTTTTTGAGCATGATAAGAAATTCCATATTCATATTATTAGCCTTTTTCGCACTTAGTTGTAGTGAATATCAAAAGGTTTTGAAAAGTACTGACCTAAACTACAAGTTTGAAAAGGCAGTAGAATATTACAATAAGGAGAAGTTTAATAAAGCTTATCCCTTGTTTGACGAGCTTTTACAATTGTATAAAGGAAGCTCCAAGGCTGCTGATGTGTATTATTATTATGCCATGACCAATTACAAATTGGGAGATAATATTTTAGCTGCATATCATTTTAAAAACTTTGCAAGGACCTTCCCAACTCATGAAAAGGTGGATGAAGCCAGTTATTTGGTTGGCTACTGTTATTATTTAGAATCTCCGGATTTTAGCTTAGATCAAGATTATACCTTCAAAGCGATTAATGAAATTCAATTGTATGTAAATACCCATCCAGCGAGTGTTCACTTGGAGGATTGCAATAAATTGATCATTGAGCTGAGAAGAAAATTAGAGCGTAAGAGTTTTGAAAGAGCAAAGCTTTATTATAAAACGAGTAATTATCAGTCTGCTGTAGTAGCATTTAACAATACGCTGAATGATTTTCCAGATACCCAATACAGAGAAGAAGCTCTGTATTTAAAGTTCAACGCTGCTTTTGAATTGGCAAAAAACAGTATCGACTCCAAAAAAAGACAAAGATTCATTGAAGCTAAAACAGCTTATTTTGATTTTGTAGATACCTTCCCAACCAGTGAAATGTCTGCCGAAGTAGATGAAAAGTTTGCCCTGGTTAAAGAACAATTAGAAACTTATAAAAAACAGTCATAATCATGGAATTGGATTATAAAAAGAGAGATGTGCCCAAGTCTACCATTACAAGGGATCACAATGCGATAGATGGACCAACTGAAAATATTTATGAAGCAGTTGCTATTTTATCCAAAAGAGCGGATCAAATTGGTGAGGATTTAAAGACTGAGCTAAACGAAAAATTAGAAGAGTTTGCTACTCATACTGAATCTTTAGAAGAGATTTTTGAAAATAAGGAGCAAATTGAAGTGAGTCGTTTTTATGAAGCATTGGCAAAACCAACAGCCTTATCTATCGACGAATGGCAACAAGGAGAAATCTACTTCCGCAAGCCTGAAGAAAATAAAGAAATCAAAGAGTAATTTTTGATGCTGCGCGGAAAAAAAATACTGCTCGGTGTAACCGGTAGTATAGCCGCCTATAAATCTACATTTCTCACCCGCCTATTTATTAAGGCGGGTGCTGAAGTGAAAATAATCCTTAGCCCTTCCGCTAGGGATTTTGTGTCTCCATTAACGCTTGCCACCCTTTCCAAAAACCCCGTTTTATGGGAGTTTTTTGATCCTGAAGACCCCGAAGGAAAATGGAATAATCATGTTGATTTAGGTCTGTGGGCCGATCTAATGATTATTGCACCTGCCACGGCCAATAGCCTTTCAAAAATGCTTAATGGTAATAGTGATAACCTGCTTTTAGCTTCTTACCTTTCCGCTAAATGTCCGGTTTTTTTCGCTCCAGCCATGGATTTGGATATGTTTAAGCATCCTTCTACACAGCAAAATATAAAACAACTTCAAGAATTTGGAAACCATTTGATTCCATCCGGAACCGGAGAACTCGCTAGTGGGCTGGAAGGAGAGGGTAGAATGGCAGAACCTGAAGAAATATTGGACTTTATAGAAAATTTCTTTCTCTCTAAAGCTCCTCTTAAAGCTAAGTCCATCTTAATAAACGCTGGGCCTACACATGAACCTATAGATCCCGTTCGGTTTATTGGAAACCATTCTACAGGGAAAATGGGTGTTGCATTAGCAGAAGCGGCTTCCGAAATGGGGGCGAAAGTACAATTGGTTTTAGGGCCAGGCTCAGTTCTTCCCAATTCATCAAGCATTGAAGTATTTCATATTCGCACAGCAATGGAAATGAATGAGAAATGCCAAAAGCTTTTTCAAAATTCTGATCTAGCCATTTTATCCGCGGCCATAGCAGATTATCGACCAGAAAGTCCAGCTACAGAAAAAATAAAAAAAGATGCTAGTGGTGCCGGTATGAGCATAAATTTGGTAGAAAACCCTGATATTCTCTATGGTTTAGGACAAATAAAACGAGAGGATCAAAAATTAATTGGCTTTGCATTAGAAACCCAAAACGCCATAGAGAATGCCAAAAAAAAATTGGGCAAGAAAAACTGTGATTTAATCGTTTTAAATTCGCCTTCCGAAAAAGGATCTGGTTTTGGACATGATACCAATGAAGTGATTTTGATTGATAAAAATGAAAATCAAAAGAAGTTGGGATTAAAAACTAAAAAGGAAATTGCTAAAGAAATTTTAGAATATGTTATTGAGAATTTTTATAGTTAAGTTATTGATTTTATTAAGTTTAGCTTCTAATGCTCAAGAACTAAACGCTGAAGTTCAGGTTTTATCTCCTGCCATTCAAAGGACCAATAAACAGGTGTTCAACACTCTCGAAACTGCTATTCGCCAGTTTTTAAATACTCGAAAATGGACCAGTGAAAAATATGCCCAAGAAGAAAAAATAAATTGCTCCTTTATTATCAATATGACAAAATGGGATGGCAATGATAATTTTGAAGGGACTTTGCAAATTCAATACAGTAGACCTATTTATAAATCTACCTACCAATCTCCTCTTTTTGTTCATATGGACCAAAATTTCCAATTTAACTACCTGGAATTTGATCGATTGGACTTTTCTGAAAACACATCCCTTAGTAATTTGACTAGTATTCTAGCCTATTATGTATACATCATTATTGGGATGGATCATGATTCCTATGCAATGAAAGGCGGAGATGAATTTTATAATGAAGCACAAAGGATAGTTTCCAACAATGCCTCAAGCTCCTTTCCTGGCTGGAGTAGTTTGGCTGGAAATACTAAAAATAGATTTTGGTTGATCGATAATTTATTAAGCCCTGTATTTGATGGAATTCGCATCTGTTATTACCAATACCACCGTCAGGGACTGGATTTGATGTTTAATCCAGCACAGCAGAAATTGGCCAAACAAAATATTAAAGCGTCCTTGATGAGCTTAAAAGCTGTAAACAAAAAGCGACCAAACTCCTTTTTAATGCAATTATTTTTTGATGCTAAAAGTCAGGAAATAATAAATGTCTTTAGTGGCGGGAACCCCATCCCCACAGCTGATCTCAAAGAAGTTTTAATTGACCTAGATGGAAATAATGCCAGTCGTTATGAAGCCATCGGAAAGGGTTAATTCGTAGCTTTGTACAGCTATGCTAAAACATCTTTCCATAAAGAACTATGCACTAATTGATCATCTGGAATTAGACTTCCACAATGGTTTTTCGGTGATTACGGGTGAAACTGGTGCGGGTAAATCTATAATGCTGAGCGCCTTGGCTTTAATTCTAGGAAAAAGAGCCGATTTAAAATCTATTAAAAGTCAAGATCGAAAATGTATTGTGGAAGGAAGCTTTGAGCTTCAAGAGAAAGCTTTTATCCCTTTTTTTGAGTCCTATGATTTGGACTATGAGCATTTAAGCATCCTTAGAAGGGAAATAAGCCCATCTGGAAAATCTAGAGCTTTTGTTAACGACACCCCAGTAACTTTAGATGTTTTAGCAAGTCTTACAGAGCGCTTGATAGACGTTCATAGTCAGCACCAAAACCTGATTTTGAATAATAGTCTATTTCAATTGCAACTAATTGATGATTTTGCGGAAAACGAGAAAATATTATCCCATTATCAGGAGCAGCTAGATATCTATAAAACTTTAAATCAACAAAAGGAAGGAATATTAGATGCCGCGAAAAATGAAACGGGCGATTCTGATTATTTACAATTTCTTTTTGAAGAGCTAAAAGAGGCTAATTTAAAGGCTGGTGAGCAAGAGGATTTGGAAAAAAATCTGGATCTAGCCGAAAATTCAGCAGAGATCCAAGGAAAGCTCAGCGAAAGCATCCATCTATTAGAGGAGGAAGAGCAGGCCGTAATTTTAAATTTAAATAGGGCAGAGCAAAACCTACAGAATATCAGCAAATTTGATGTTCAATTAGCTGAACTATCCCAAAGGCTAGAAAGTGTAAGGATTGAAATTGATGATATCAATTTAGAATTAAAAAATAAGCTCTCCAATATTGAATTTGAACCTGGAGAGTTGGAAAGATTAGATGCTAGATTGAGTTTGATCATTTCTCTGCAAAGGAAACATCAGGTAAATTCCGTGGAGGCCTTGATGGAAATTTGTACTTCCTTGGATCAAAGGATTCAAAATGCATCCGGACTGGAGGAGAGAATAAAGAAATTAGACCTTGAAATTCAATCTGCTTTAAAGGAATTAGAAAAAAGAGCCGAAAAATTACATCAGAGTAGATTAAAGCTAATCCCTAAGCTAGAGAAGGAAATAAGCAGCCTATTGATGTCGTTAAACTTTAATCAAGCAAAGTTTAAAATTGACCTTTTGGCTACAGACAAATTCACCGAAAAGGGAAATAATAGTATTCAGTTTTTATTTAGTGCAAATTCGGGAATGGCTTTATCCAAATTATCAAAAGTCGCTTCCGGAGGGGAATTAAGCAGGGTAATGTTGGCCTTAAAGGCGATAATGGCTAGCACCCAAAATTTACCTTCCATCATTTTTGATGAAATAGATACAGGAGTTTCTGGAGAAACAGCAGGAAGGATTGCCGAAATCCTAAAAAGTATGGGAAATGATATGCAGGTAATTGCGATTTCTCATTTAGCACAGATAGCTTCCAAGGGGAAACATCATTATAAGGTTGAGAAATTTGCAGATCAAAAATCAACAAAAACCCATATTTATAAATTAAGTGAGGAGCAGAGAATTCAAGAGCTAGCAAGGCTTTTAAGTGGTGAGAAGATTTCACAAGCCGCTTTAGACAATGCTCAGGAATTGCTTCAAAACTAGATTTGGCAATTGTTAATTACGCTTGGGTAAAAGTTTTTCTTGCTTTACTCATTCATATTTCCATTAAAGCATCTTTATTTTTACCTTTCGCAACTATATTAAATCGGCTGCTATAGACGTTTTGAGATTATTTGGAATTAGGAATCTGAAAATATTATTAGCGATTAAGATTTTTAACTATGAAGAAATACCTGTTTTTCTCTATCCTCAGCGCCTCCATCATTTTACAATCTTGTAAGGAGGATCCCCCAGAGCCACCAGAGCCATTAGCTACAAAAGCAGTTTATATTGGAAATGAAGGCCTCTTCCCAAGCGGTATTGGAACCCTATCCAGATATACACCTGAAGGAAATGATGTAGAACATAATATTTTTCAAAAGGCCAATGTCTATAATTCCGGAGCCTCACAAGTAAGTATTACCGTAGATGGGGACCGACTCTTTATTGTTTCTGCTGCAGATGCCACCGTTTATGCCATTAATACAACAACCGGTATAGTAGAAGCAAAATTTGATGATTTTGGAAGCCCGAGATTTGTAGCTAAGGTTGCTAAAGATCGCTATTATATTAGCGATTGGGAAGCAAAAGGTGTTCGAATCTTAAATATGGCCAATAAAAAATTAGGAAAGGTTTTACCCACAGGTTTAGGGCCAGAAAGAATGCTTTTGCACGATGGAAAAATGTTTATCACCAATAGAGGTGGTGTGGATGAAGGGAAATTGAAAAACGATAGTATTGTTACCGTTTATGATGTAAGCACCGATACTTTAATGGCCAGTATTAGAGTAGGAAAAAATCCAAATAGTCTACAATTGGATAGTCAAAATAGATTATGGGTTTTGAGTGAAGGAAAGGAAAATGTAGCTTCTCCATCTCAATCTATTCCTGGCGACCTGAGAATTATTGATGTTGATTCTCTTTGGGTTACCGATAGTATTATTTTTCTTGATAATTCCAGACGTCCAGAACAATTGGCAGTTAACAAAGGTGGAGATAAGCTTTATTATATGGATAATTTTGAATCTGCCAATATCAGAGTTCATCTTACCAATGATTCTATAGACAGAGAAACTGTTTTTATTCCTGGTGTTTTCTATGGATTAGGTACAGATTTAATCCATGATGAAATTTATGTAGCCGATAAAAGCAATGAGCCATTAGCTGGTTTTGTTTCCAGGTTTGGTAATGATGCTACACTTATCATTAGGTTTCAAGCTGGTATTAAGCCCAAAAGTTTTGCTTTCCAAAGTAATAGATGAAAAAATTCTCCATACCTGAATTAGATAATAAATCCATTCAAATTGAGGTAGAGGAGAAGCTTAAAGATTATAATTTAACGGGCCCATATCCATCTTTCTGTAAGATGTTGATAAGGGCTTGTTTGATTTTAGATAGTCGCAAAGCCAAAATTTCTCGGCCTGCATTATTGGTCATTGCCTCAGACCATGGTTTTATAAAAGAAAGTAAAACACATCTGGAGGTATATCAGCATTTGGAATCCTCTTCATTATTGGCCAAAATGAGTAAATCCAGTGGCTTTCATTTGAAAACTATAGATCTTGGTGTTCGTCATTCTTTTGAAAGAAGCCTTAGTTTTTGGCTCCATCACGGAAAGGGTATTGTGGATTGGAAAATAAATAAAGGCACAAAAAATTATAAAGAATTTCCCGCCATGACCAGCGCTGAATGTCAAAAAGCTATTGATATCGGAATTAAGCTTGCCCAAAAGGAGTTTAAAATCGGATCTAAGCTCATAGCTGTACAATCCCTGGGTGAGGGTGGGGAGTTTAGTGCTCAAATTATTGCTAGTGGACTTCTGGAAAAAGAAATTCAAAATGGTTTGATTTCTTATAAAATTGAGGATGCGGTTCAAAAGGCATTAGCTTGTCACCCAAAAACCCACGATCCAATAACTCTAATTAGCCTTTTTGGCGGTTATGAATTAGCCAGTATTATTGGCTTAATCCTTCAGGCTGCTAGTCAAAGGCAAATTCTATTTTTAGGCGGATTGAAATCTATCCTAGCCCTCTATATTGCCAGCCTTTGGCATCCAGGTGTATTAGATTATGTAATAGTAGTTAAAGAGCCAGAAAATGAACTGGAGGAAATTCTTTATCATAAAATGAAGCTATTGGTGCTAAATCATCATCCTATTGATGGGAATTTAGATATAGCCCTTTGCCAGAGTTTAAGTCTTTTAAAATCTGGAATAGCAATTTTAAGGGATTGACTTAATTGTTTAGAATTTTATCGGCCATTTTTTCAGCTTCAAAGGAGCTTAAAGCTAGACCCATACCTCCAAATCTTGCTAAGACAAAAATGCCATCCCCTAGATTTTTATTGATTATTTCCTTTTCATTATTTTTCCCAAAAGCCATGGTTCCGGCCCATCTTTGTTCAATTTTAAAATTTTGCTTTGGCAAAATGGTTGACCTGAGCAGCTCCTCCAAAATCCCCTGAATAGATTCGCTGGTATTTTGATCCGTGGTTTTCTCTTGTTGCCTTTCCAAATGTCTTCCGCCACCTAATAGCAGTCTACCTTCAAAATTTCTAAAATAAAAATAACCCTTATGGAGATGGAAATTTGCCTTGAGTTTTAATTGGGGAATAGGGGAGCTCAAAAGAATTTGCCCACGGCCAGGTTCAATGTTTAGATTGAGATTTTCTGGTGTGAAGCCATTGGTGGCAAATAAAATTCTATCGGCACTATACTCACCATTAGTAGAAAACAACAAGTATTTGGAGCCGTATTTTTCATGACTGATATACTCGCTGTTAAAATTAATTTCAACACCCAGTTTACGTGCTTTTTGAATAAGAAACCTCAGTAATTTCCCGGAATTAATAGACGCCTCTTTAGCTGTGAATATAGATTCTTTGAGGCAATTCATGTCAAAGTTATCCTCACTTTTTATAAAGGTATTCCTTCCAAGTTCCGAATATAGTTTTGAATTAATCGCTGGGAGAGAATCCAAACATTGGGTTTGAATTTCCTTTTCTGTTTCGGTGAAAACCTCATAGGCTCCATTTTCATTCCAGTCGAACAAATGCGGTGGTACGAGCTGCTTTAGTTTTTGCAGGCCATTATAGCGATTTACAACGCGGTTAAAAGCTTTGTTTTCACCTTCAGCGCTAATATCATCAAGGATTTCCGAAACGCTCCCAAAACAGGCAAAGCCCGCATTTTTTGAGGATGCACCAATGGGGTGACTACCTTTTTCAAGAATGCGAATTAGAGTATTTGGAGATTTTTCCTTTAGGAAGATGGCCGTTAATAGCCCACTTAATCCTGCTCCAATAATAAGAAGCTCAGAATGATAATAAAAAGATTCTTTTTCCCAAATGCTAAGAGGCACGTTCTGGAATTAGTTTCAATCCTGTAAAAGAAAGACTATAGGCTGCTCCAAATAGAATCATGCTATAAAGTGCAGTGGATCCAAGATCATTTAAGGCGAAAGGAATTCCAGCTTCATAAGAAAGTAATAAACCTCCAATGTCTTTGCTATACATGGGATTAGACAACCAAGAACCAAAATTCGTAAGAAGGAAGAATACAAGGGCAGATAATAAGGCCGAACTTAAAATAGGTAGGATTTTTATTTGCTTGATATTCAGCCTTCCTATTAATACACTTAAGGTAAAACCTATATACATATATCCAAAATCATTGGTAAACCACTGAAACTCATGACTGCTTTTATAGTTGCTGTAATACACATTATTTAAAATAATATCACTTAAAAACAGAACAGTAATAGGGATGAGAAAGGCTTTAAAGCTATTTTTAAACATAGCACCACCAAAAATTGCCGCTGCTCCTAGAGCTGTAAAATTTGGATAATGAGGCATTAAACGTGTGGCTATGGCAAGTACTATTAATAGTATAAGGACGATATTGCGATTATTCATAATAAGCTTTCTTAATGGGTCAAAAGTAAGAAAGCAATTCCTTTTATGCTAAGGGAATTTTAAAAAAGAAAGGCTAGGGTGGGAGTCTATGAATTCTGCTTGTAAATTTTAAAAGAACCATCAGCGTAAAAAATAATCACTTGGTCAATTTCCTTATTGGAATTCAATTCCACTTTTGACTTCTGCTTATATTTTTCCGGAGATTTTGGTTGGTCCTGATCCAGGCTAGCCGGATTAATCCTTTCTTCTTCGGGTTGTAAATTAGAATTGTAATTTACATTTGTAACACCCTTAAAAAGACTACCAGTACCAAGAAGTAAATAATCTAAACTTACATTTGTAAACTCCTTAACTATTTGCTCTACAACCTGCAAGCTTACTTTGTTTCTGCCACTTAGGATATGACTGATAATAGAGGGATTAATCGATAATCGCTTTGCAAACTCCTTATTCGATAAACCCTGGTTTTCTATCAATTCCTTAATTCTCAAGGCAATATCCTGACCCATTTTCACTTTGTAATTTAGATTATTTACAAAAGTAATTTGAATATTTGAGCTGACATAATTTTGTTTATTATTTCTCTATTATCGCGCTTTTTAAAACTTTAAATACAGGGTATTAAATACTTGGAATGCAACACTTTAATTTGTTTGATTTACAATATATTCAAATAGTAATTTTCCTTGGCTATTGAAATATTTTAGCTCTAACTGTCTTTGTCCAAAATTTCCGCTAAATGTCATGGTGCTAAAATTTCTTTCTTTAATAATTGAACCTTCTATTAGGAAATTATTTTTCTCATTTACGGAAGAACTTGCGGAAGAGGTTAAGGGTGATGTGGTGAATTCATAAATCACCTTTCCATTTGCCAATTCCATTTTCATTACTTCGGAATGATGTCTATCGCCACTTAGAATTATTACTCCCGAGATATTTTCCTCCTCTATGCGCTTTATTATATATGCTCTTTCCTCAGGGAAATTGGAATGGTTCTCATAAACTACTGCTGAATTCAATATTTGTCCACCAGTAACTATAAATTTAAATGGAGCCTTGCTGTTTTTGAGCATATCAATAAGGTAATCCACCTGCTTTTTGCCAAATATGTGTTTTTCACCTTTTTCAAAATTGGCCGTTCTATGGTATCTATTGTCCATTAAGAAGAAATCGGCATCTACGAAGGTGAAGGCAGACATAATTCCGTCTAAGTCTTTAAAACCATAGGAGGGATTGGCCCAGTAAAGTTTAAAAGTCTCCAAGGCTATATCCTTGTGAACATAGCTTCCTGAGGCATCATTAGGACCAAAATCGTGATCATCCCAAATGGCATAATTGGCACAGCTAGATAGCAGTCCTTGCATTTCAGCAGCAGCTCTGCTGTGGCTATACCTGTGTAGGATACCACTGCGGCTACCCAAATCCGTAGGTCTCAAATAGGTATTATCTCCCAACCAAATCATAGCGTCTGGATTCTTACTTTTTATAGTCTCAAAAATGGTATAATCCCCACCATAGGGTTTACCCGGACGATCTGTAGATTCCTCATTAATATATACACAGCTTCCCATGGCTACGGAAAAGGAGGGAGGGTCCATCCGATATGGCCAATTGCTTTGAGTGGTAAATTGGTACTCAGGATCTCTAAATATCCTTTTACCATCGATATATAATATATACTCATAAGTAGCACCTGGCTCCAAAAACATGAAATAAAGCTTGGCAGTATGAGAATTAATCTTTTTCGTTTTAAGGCTATCTGTGCTATATATTCTTTTGGGCTCATCTATTTTATAATATTGAGCATATACCCAAGATTCTTCGCTAGTTTCTAGCCATACTGCGGTTTCAGTCATTTCCACATATCCCAACATAGGTCCGGATTTAATGGGATTTAGCTTTTTAGATTGACCAACTACCAAAATTGGAACTAAAAACAAAAGGCAAAAAATCTTTTTCATAGAAATAAATATTTGGGTGATTTTTAAAGACTAATGGTTCAAAAATAGCTTAAAGAGCTTCAAAATATAGCCCAGTTTGCATTAAATATTGTTTACTTTAGTTTTAGATTATTATTTATGCGCTCTAAGTTCAAATCTCCCGACTATCAACTATATAGACAATCAACTTTTCAGCACAGGTGGCTTCGTTTGGAGCATTTAATGGAACAATTGGAAAGGATAAAATCCTCCTCACAATTTAAAGTAGAAATATTTGCCCATTCTGAAGAAAAAAAACCTATTCATAAAATAGAATATGGGATAGGTCCTAAAAAGATTTTGATATGGACCCAAATGCATGGCAATGAACCTACGGCAACCATGGCTTTGGTGGATGTTTTGAATTTCTTGATGAATGAGGGTGACACCTATCAGTCTCTACGAAATTCAATTTATCAAAACTGCACCTTACTGATGATCCCTATGTTAAATCCAGATGGAGCAGAAAGGTTTAGTAGAAGGAATGCCTTGGGAATAGACATGAATAGAGATGTTTTGAAATTGCAAAGCATAGAAATGAGTTCATTTATTGATTTGTTCAAGGATTTTAAACCGCATTGGGGTTTTAACCTTCACGATCAAAGAAATTTCTTTTCTGTTGGGAACTCTCCTTGTCCGGCTACCATTAGCTTTTTATCGGCCTCATCAGACGAAGGGAGGAGTATAAATCCAACCCGTTTGCAAAGCATGCAAATGGTGATGGCTCTTAGTGATTTGGTAGAAATGGAATCGGAATGCCATGCCTCCAGATATTCTGATGAATATTATCCCAGAGCATTAGGTGAATTTTTTCATAGTCAGGAAGTACCCTGTGTTTTGGTAGAATCTGGTGCTTACCCTAATGATCCTTTTAGGAATGAAGCCAGAAGGCTTAATTTTTTGATTTTGCTACATGCATTTGAAAATATTATTGAAGAAAAAACCTTGCAAGGTGAGGAAAGCAGACCTTATTTTTTAATTCCCGAAAATGGGAAAGCCATGCTGGATGGAATAATTAGAGATTGTTATTTGGAAAGAAATGGGACTAAAATAGACCTTGGACTGATGATAGAGGAAAAGCCAAATTTTGAAACTAAGGAAATTGAAAGGAGCTATATTTTGAGTGATATTGGAGATCTATCTTTTCAATATGGACTAAAAGAATGGGAGGGAGGTAGAATTTCTGAAGACGAGGATTTGTCGCTGGAAAAGCCCGCAAACTTTAAAATTGTGATTTCGGAAGATGAAAGCTTAGAATTTAAGGCTGGCCAAATTCTTTAAACCTGATCCTTATAGTAGCTAAACATTTGCTTTAACACATAAAATAGAAATAATGTTACCACAATCCCGGCAGTGATATAATAGGTTTTTTTATAGTGAATCTTATGTAGAGCAAGATCTTTGCGATAACTCCAAATGAGAAAGCCAATAAAAAGCAATCCAAATATTCCAGCGAAAATCCAATGTCCTGTGCTAACATTTTCCATAGTAGATTTGAAAAAATTTTGACAAAGATACCCAGCATGAAGAAACAAATTGAACATGTAGCCAAATTCCATGAAGTTTTTGGAATTGGAAATGAAGAAAGTCCATTAGCAAAAGCTGAAGATTCCACTATAGATCTGCGACACAGACTAATGCAGGAGGAAAATGAGGAATATTTAGAAGCAGCAAAAAATGGGGACTTAGTAGAAATTGCCGATGCCCTTGGAGACATGATGTATATTCTTTGTGGAACCATACTAAAACACGGCCTACAGCATAAAATTGAAGAGGTATTTGAAGAAATTCAAAGAAGCAATATGAGTAAACTGGATGCAGATGGCAATCCCATTTATAGGGAAGACGGGAAAATCCTAAAAAGCGATTTGTATTTCAAACCGAATATTGCTAAGGTTTTGGAATCCTAGACTTCGATAGCTAAGCTTTAAAGCCTGTTTTCCATTTGGTATTTCAGGATCTGGGAGATGATTATTTACAGAATTATTATTCTGATTTAATAGCTGTGCAAATTTCAATGAGAAGTCCATTATTATCTCTAAGGTATCCCACTTTTTGTCCCCAGGGCTTTTCCTTTATAGGTTCAAACTCTTGAGCACCAGCCTGGATTGCCTTTTGAAATTCAGTTTCAATATTTTCACTTGTAAAAGCCAATTCTATTCCCCAAGGTTTATTTGAATTTTCCAATTTATTAAAACCCTTCTTAAAATTGCTTTTTCCCAGTTCTAGGGAAGCAAAAGAAATTATTGTTTCTCCGCTGATAAGCTCTCCATAGTCATTTTCAGGACTTATAAATTTAGGACTAAAACCAAAGGCTCTTTTGTAGAACTCTATGGTTTCAACTACATTTTCAACATAAACAATGGTATAGGCAAATTTCATGGTGTTGATATTTCTGTCCTTTTGATTTTATCGATGAGGCTAATTTATTATATAGTGATGAGCTTGAAATATGGCTTATATAACATCTTCTAATCTTCCCCTTTAAAATTCCCGAAATGCCATAATATTCCACTTGGGTCGTGAAGAAAAAACTCTTTACCCCAATCCTTATATACAATTTCAGATAGCCGAACATTTTCAAATTTCTGGCTTAAGTGTAAAGCTCTGATATTTTCCAATACCTTTTCTAAATCCTCAACTTCATAGAAAACCATGGAATTATCAATCCAATCTTTTATATAAGCATCTTGTAAATAAAATCCAAAATCGCCAATATGGAAATAGGACATGCTTTTGGAGATTGTGAATTCTTCGAAACCCAATTCCCTATAGAAGTTTCGCGAAATTTGATAGTCTTTAGAACCAAGGAATGGCCTAATTGATTTTCCTTTTATTGACATGTAAGGTTTTAACTTTTCGGTTTGTTTAGATTTTCTTTTTCTGATATTTAAAACTCTTCTTTGGGACAAATAATTTGGATATAGTAAATAGGAGAGGGGCAAAAAAAAGCCCCTCTAAAAAGAAGGGCCTTGCTAATTACTTACTATTAATGTGCTGAAGCCATTTTGGTTTTCAGTTTGCGTAATTGTCCTTTGAGTTTATCCACAACATCATTGATGGATCCTTCAAATTTTGAGGAACTGCTCTCCGCAAAAAGATCATTGCCCGGAATATTTAATTTCACCTCTACAATTTTATTGTCTTCCGCTGCCTGACCAAGTTTTAGGTAAACTTCGGCTCCCACAATCTTATTGTAATACTTGCTTAAGCCTTCAATCTTCTCTTTGCAATAATCCATTAATTCTGGTTTCATTGTAAAGTTTACGGCTTGAATATCCCACTTCATATATATTGTTTTTGTTAGTTGATTAAAGATAGATAAGATCAGGCAACGATAAAAATTTTAAGGCTCTAATATTTAAATAAAAATAAACTTATACTGATCATCAGATAGATGGAAGGCTTTTTGACTTTCAAGGAAATGATTTTAGAGGAGAATTTTATTCCGCTTCCCTAAATTCCATCAAAAGCTTTTAGAGAAGTTGGTACTTCATCAAGATAATATTAGTTTTGCGAGAGAACAAAGGGAATAGAAAAAATCAAAAAACCCAACATGAAAAGATTATCATTAGTTATAGTGCTGTTAGCAGGTTTCCAAATGATGGCCCAGGAAGGTCCAACCATCTCTAGTGCCGTAATTGCTATGGATAGAACCAACGACATTCCTGCTGCAAAGGAATATATTGAAGAGGCTGCTAAAATTCTAAGTACAAAAGACATGAGTACTGTGAAATTTAAAAATGCTGCCAAATTTTACTATTATTCTGGATTAATCAATTTTAGAATTGCTCAAAGTGAAGACCCAGCTATTAAAGCTTTGGATCCTGAAGCGCTAGACAAAGCCGCCGAAAACTTTTTGAAATCTATAGAATATGAAACTTCTAAAGGGAAGGATAAATTTCTAGATAAATCAAGAGCTCAGATTCCTTATGTGGCCAATGCTATTGCTACAAGAGGTATCCAAAAAGACGCGGATAAAAATCCTTTAGGCGCCTACCAAGATTTCCAAAAAACTTACGATCTAAACCTAAGTGTTGGAAGAACCGATACCAGCATGCTTTATAATACTGCTGTAATGGCTCAAAAAGCTGAGATGTATGATAAGGCTATTGAGATCAATGAGAAGTTAATTGCCATGAATTACAAAGGAGTAGAGTATAGCGCTACCAATTTGGAAGGAAAGAAAGTAGTTTACAATTCTAAAAAGCAAATGGACTTTTCTGTAGCAAATTCATTGGCAACCGATCCTAAAGTGGAAGGTGACTATAGAGCTGATATTTATTTAGCTACTGCCGGACTATACCGCAAAAGTGGTGATACCGCTACTTATGATAAATATATCCAAGAGGGAAGAGTGAAATTCCCAGATAATGAAGCGATTATTAGAGCAGAATTGCAGAAGTTTTTAGAAACTAAGCAGTATGATAAAGCTATGGTGAACCTAGATTTAGCCATTTCTAAAGATCCAAAATCTCATACCTTATTATATATCAAAGGAAATATCCTTCAAACTACCATTGGTGATTTAGAAGGAGCAGTTGTGGCTTATGACCAAGCCCTGGCTATTAAAGCAGATTATTTAGATCCTTTATATATGAAAGGCTTAATGCATATCAATGAAGCAAATAGCTTGACAAAGGAAATGAATGATTTGCCTTTAAATGCAAAAAAGAAATACGACGCTCTAAAAGCAAAACAAAAAGTGGAATTCCAAAAGGCTTTACCATTATTTGAAAAAGCACATGAGATAGATCCTAAGGATAAGGAAACTTTAAATGCTTTGAAGGAAGTATATTATAAATTAAGAATGCTTCCAGAAGCTCAGGAAGTGGATAAGAAATTAGCTGAGCTAGAATAAGGAAGAAAATATTAAAAGAGAGGATGTGTTTTTATATCCTCTTTTTTAATGGTGAAGTTATTTTACATAATATTAATTATAAGGTAAAGCATATAGCAAATTCCGGATGCCTGAATTTTACATAAAATCAGTTCTGAGAATGTTTCATTACAATAACAGCCGATTGCATGAAAAGGAAATTGCTATTTAGTATCTATAGATTGTTATCGCTGCTAGCTATAGTTGGCCAGCGTTCATTTCGTTTGTTTCTTCGATATGAAATATTAATTCTGATTTAATCAAATGTCGCACCCAGTTGCTGCTCATTTACCTTAGATTGATTCTCGACTTAAATTTTAGGTTTTAGAATTTCGGTATTTGATGAAATGCCCAGTCTTAAATATTCTGTGCGATTCTCAGTGATTAGGGTTTAAGGAGAAATTTGATGGGTTTGTAATTTTAAAGTTAGCGATTGTCAATTCGCAGATTACTATTCCAGGCCATGACCGGTAATCAAAATTCAAATCGCTCAAAGCTCCACCAAATGTTTTGGGTTTTTAATTCCATTTGAACTTGTGGCAATAAGTACAGTTTATCATTTTCATTTAAATCTCGCAAGACTTTCCTTAGAGGAAGTCCTTTCCTGTGGTCTAAATTAAAAGACCCTAGTTTCATTAAAGGCTCCATTAATTCAGCTGGTTTAGCTGAGTTGATTCCTGTTTTTTCCAAATAGCCTTGGATAGCATAGCCCACTTTAACAATTGTTGCATCATCCATTTAAATAGTTGTTTACTTAGTTGTTTAATTAGTTGTTTAAAATAGATTACATCTCTTTTTATTGATCAATAAAATAATAAAAATCAAGACTCGATTAAATAATCCCAACCAAAAAAACACCTATCCCCTAACCTTCTCCAAATACAGAAATTCACCATCTTTTTGTTTGAAGACGTATTCTTGCCAAAATTGTTCATTTAGGCCTAGTAGCATAAAATTAAAGGGGATGATGCTGTTAAAGTGATGACTGGTAATGAGGTTTCTACTTACCCTTGTAGATTTACCGGTTAAGGATGGTTCATAGGTGACTTTCGGAAAATAGTTCCAGTGGTAGAGCTCTTTTGGTTTTTCTTTATTCCAATAGAAATAATGTAAGACCTCTTGCCCATCATAATTTTCAAACCATACTGGTATAATGGCTTTTGTCTTTTCAAAATCGTGGATCAGGAATAGGAACTTTCCATTGGAGATTAAAAATCTAAGCTTTAAATGTTTCCTTACTTCTCTATTATCAATCAGTGATTCTAAATGTTCAGAACACATCTCTTTTGACCATTTTATTCCATCTAAAAAGTGAGTCCGAACCAGTTCATCGGCTATTTTTAAAGGGTAGTCCTGGAAATTACTGTAATTTTCTTTTTTCACCAGAAAGCTTTTCAATCCTTCATTCCCTTCAAACTTGGATTTCTGATAGACCATTGCAGCAGTGTCTATAGGTTTGAACAATCCTTCATTCCAAAAGTCATGGTGAAACTCTGTGGAGTTTTTGGGATAGAAATCTAAATTTGCCATGCTAGAAAAATAGAAATCCTTGGCTTTGTTTTCATCCTTGCTGTAAATGAAATTCATATCTACTGGTTTTATCATCCACTTACCATTTACAAATATTCCCAAAACTGTTGTTCCTTTAAAATGCCACCTCATGGGGTCCATATCCTTGGAGAAATCAATTTCAGGAAAGGGGTTTTTCGTAAATACCTTGCCGATTTTTTTATGGAAACCGAGTGAATAGCGATCTAAATAAAAGGCAATGAATTTATCTTTGCTGCTATTGCATTTCCCACCTAAAAAGTCGCCATATTCTTTATCGTCTACCAATTTCTTCAACCATTTATAATCCTCCTTATTGCCCAAATTGTTTTTAAAATATTCTATACGGCCTTTGTTAAGCTTTGCTTGTTGTTTGTAGTTGCTGTCTCTAAAAACCTGGCCTAGAACCATCATCTCAGCTTTTGCACATAACTTTTTAATAGCGGAACTAAGATCTGCATCTTTGCTTTGTACAATGAGACTTTTGTTTAGGGCATTTATTCTCTTATCCCAGATTTCCAATTTTAATACCGCTAAAATTTTATTTTCAATGGTGTCAATACTCAGTTGTCTGGGAGAAATAATCCAATCCACATAAAATGTTTCTGCCATGGTTTGGTAAAGGCTAGTATCTTTTATTTCAAGATTATAGGTAAAACACAAGGATGAAGAAAAATAATTTTGAAACTGATGTCTTAGGTTTATTTCAAGGAGCTTACTAATTAAATTATAAGGGTCGATATCTTTTGCATGGCGGCCCATTCCGCCATTCGTTTTTTGAATTTGAGAACCATATATCTCCTGCTCACAATGGTCCATGGTTTTTCTATAATTTTGTATGATTTCCTCTTCAGCACATAGGGCTAAAAATTCTTCTTGTAAAAACACCGGCAAAGAAACCTTATCCGTATTTACAATCATAATAGAAGGAGCAAGATCTAATTGGTTTTTAAGCTGGTAAACAAATTGTGTAGTATTAATTTGTATCTCTTTAGCAGTTCCATCCGGATTAATAGCCCTTATAGTTTCTATTTGAGCCATTAGAAATTGAGGAAATAGAAGGAACAATAAAAGTGAAATTTTACAAAAATGGTAGGGTTTCATGCTTGGTTAAATTAACTAGTAATTAAAAAATAGAAGGCTGGTAAAACTACAATTTCAAAGCATTTAATTCTCTATTCTCTTATTGGATATTTGCCTAAGTTTTGAAATGAAAAAATGACTCATTCCTTAATAGGCATCCTGTCAAGTTTTAAAACTCCTCTTGCTGAGCTTGGGAATAAACCTTATTAACCCCACCCTACCTCAAAACTATCCCACTCAAAGAAACTCTCGCTGTATCATGATCTACATTGCCAATTTCTCCTTCGATACTGCCCTTTTCTGTCCTTTGCCAAATGGACCAACCTTTGTCTTTCCATGTCAATGGGGTTTTAGGTTCCGTTACGCCATATTCTGCTAGCCAAAGGTGATATTCTGCAAAATCGGGATGGTTTAGGTATTGGTTGGCAAAAGGCCCATTGCTATAGATGATGGGTTTTACTCCAAATTTTTCTTCTACGGTTTTCAACCAAATTCTTATCTCTTTCTGGAAGGTATCCACCTCCACTTCGCCCTGAATACTGCCTTGTTCTAAATCAATAACTGGAAAAAGATCACCAGCTTTTAATTCGCCAATGGTGCTTATAAAATGCTCTGCCTGACTTTTTCCATCAACTCCAGAATTGTAAAAATGGTAAACTCCTCTAGTCACACCAGCATTGAGCATAGCATTCCAATTTTTTTGAAATTTAGGATCCACAAAACTTTCACCTTCAGTTGCTTTGGTGTAGGCAAAACTTATATCATGAGCTTTAATCTCCTCCCAATTAATATCCCCTTGAAAATGGGAAACATCAATTCCCAAGGCCGATTTTACTATTACCGACTCTTTTTTGGGAATGGTTTGGGAAGTTTTATCATTATCAGTCTTTGGTTCATTTGCCACTTCTGTGCAGGAAGCTAGAACTCCTATTACAATAATGGCTAATGCCTGAATTTTCACTGTGTTTCCTAAATAGGCATCTGTGGGATCTTGGGAAATCACCTTTTTAAATAATTGAAATAGACTGTAAAAAAACAAAAAAGGCAAGAGGATAAACTGAATGGCAATGGATGATAATAAATTGATGGCTTTGCTTTTTATTCTTTTGCTAGATTCCTTTAATTCCGAAAAATCTTTGGATAGCCCCTCCTCCACTTTTTGGCTAACTTCTTTAATTTCCTTTGCAGCCTTTTCTTCCATTCCTTTTAAAATAGAAGTATGGCTTTCATTGTTGGAAATGACCTTTTGTTCTCGATTTTGATATTTCATATGAGTATTTTGAAGTTCTTGTGTAAGTTCCACTCCTGAATCTAACTGTGACTCTTGAGCTATATATTTCACGCAGCTTACATAGGCCATGAGACCAGGGTTTATTAATAAGGCTATGACTAAAAATTTCAGGGAAACCGTCCTGAATTTAGAAATCAATGTCCCTAAAAGAGATAATATTAAAACAATCTTTAAAAATAGGGTTTTACTTAGGCTAAGCAGGAGTAATTGACTAGTAACCAGCAGATCTGACCAGCTTAAATATTTAATGGCACTTGTTAAAGTATCCAAAGTACTTGCCGATATTCCGGCTATAATAGGTAAATGGCTAGAACTTGCTGCCCAGGCAATAGTTTTTAAATCCACCAGCAAACCTAAACTTAAGGTAATGGATTCTATTTGATCTTTTAAATAGGCATTTAAATTGGAACTAAAGGGATTACTAAAAACAAGGGTCAAAAGAAAAAGGCTAGAAAGGTAAAATAAAGCATTGCCTTTAATCTGGGAGAAAATGGACTTTTTCATTTTTTAAAATTAAGAACATTTTAAATTTACTGCATTTCGTGCAAGCTAGTTTTGATTCATCAGTATTTTGAATTAAAGTGCCATTTAAGTACCTTGATTTAAGCTCTAATAGATAGTTCACAACAAAAATTAGCCTTTTACAACAGCTTAAGAAATAGGTCAATTCTTCTTTGTTAGTTAGTTGATGAATTACATACTATCACTATGAAAAAAATTAAAATCTTCTTGGGAACCAAAATTCTTCTGCTCACATTGCTAACGACAAATGTTCGGGCGCAGGATTATGGTTTTGCAATTGATCAACTACAAATTCTTCCACCCTATATGGGTACCTTTATTGGAGAATATATGCGGGATATCAATGAAAACCTTAACAACCAATTTTTTTTCGCAAGCCAAACTTCTGCTGCAGCTTTGAAAAAAGGGGAATGGGAAATTAGTGTATTAGGTGGAGGCTCCTTAATTACTTCCCAAGAAATTAATCAACCAGATCAGAGAGATTATCCTCATGGTCAGCAAATTTTTATTTCTGGTGAAGTGCCCACTATTTTTGGACCCTCCCAGCCAAGTAGTTTAACCTTTCAATTTAAGGATCCAGATAGTGGCCAACCCTTAACCAATCCCTTTGATGGCACGAATATCGAATTTTCTTTGGATCTGCCTTCCGGATTGGGCTTGGGCCTAGGAGCAACTCCAAGTGCCGCTTTATCCCTCGGATATGGGATTGGATATGGAACAGAAGTCAAAGCTTATTTTACCCCAATGTTATTAAGTATTTTAGGTGAAACAGAAGATGGCTTTAGCTTTAATGGTGACCAAGCTTGGGGTTTTCAGTTAAAACACGAAATAAGCCATTGGATACCAAAAATGAAAGAAAAGGGCTATCATATGTCCATTTCTGGTGGTTATAGCTCCTATAATTTAGCTATAGAATCTAGCTTTTTGGATGCGCCAATAGAAATTGCATTATCGGATAGTGTAAGCATTTTTGCCAGTGATAATATATCGGGGATAGTGTATGATATTAGTACTTATGGTGGTAAATTCACCATAGGTAAGAGCTTCAAATACATGGAGTTTGCAGCCTTTGTAGATTATACAGAAAACAGCTTCAGCATGGCATCGGAAGGTGGACTTATTGTTGACCTTATCGATAAAACCGGAGATACTCCCAATGAAACTTCAAATATTAATGGTTTGATGGATTATGAAGGGACCAACAGTCAAATGGGTTATGGAGCAAGCTTAACGATAGGCCAAAAATTATTTAGAACTTCATTAAGTTATAGAAGGGCGAATACAAATTTCTTCGCCATTGGAATTCAATTTCATTTTGGTGGTAAAAAGGATGCTCCATCACCAAAGGAGGCAAAAGATCAATAACATTAAAATTAAAAGAAAATGAAAACACCTAAATCAATACATAATTATTTAAAATACAGCCTTTTAATTCTTGTTCTTGGTTCATTAACTTCCTGTTATGAACATCAAGGATCTGGATATTATTATATATTTCCAGATGATACCCATTTAGTTGTATATGAAGGGAAACTAGTTGGTTTCCCTTATGAAGTTGAGGATGCTTTAGATCATCCAAAATCGGGATTTCAATATAAATTAATCCACATAACTAGTTCTGATTATATTGGGTCTCCATTATTGAGTTTATACGACAATCCAATTTTTTATGATCTTCGAAGCCAAGGCGGGTGGAATAATTGGAAGGAACAAATAAAACTTGGTAAGAACTATGACATGAGTTTAAAAGACTCGTCATATATTAGAGAAGTTGAAGATGGAAATACTACCTTGGCTTATAATGAAGTATATAGGTTTTTAACCAAGGAGGATCTTACAGGTGCTCCTGCCTATTTACATTTAGTATTGGATTCAATCAAGGAGTACTTCACGGGTGAAATATTTTATCAAAAAGTTAAGAAATGGAAGGTAGATAAAATTGAAGATCTAAATGGACTTGATATCACTAATGATCCAGATTGGAAATGTTATAATGATAATATCTATTCTTTCACCAAAAGCGGTAAAGTTAAATATGAACCTGGATTGGACATATGTGATACAGACCAAGTTCTTGAGGATAAAGGTCTACAGGAAATTTACCTCACCTATAGCATTGAAACACCTGATTTTGTAAGTTTTGATAGCCCTGGTAAAATGATCTTAGAAATTCAGGTTCCTGAGCCAGCAAAGGAGTTTGTGGAGGATTTCTCCTTCGAAATTATAGCCTCAGATTTTGATGCTGCACAATTCCGTATCACCAAATCTACTGGGGAAAGTGCCGATTTATTTTTAGTGCCAAGTCCTTAATTTTCGCAATCAATCGAAACTTATTTAGTACTGCTGCACAAAAACAAAGGGAATCTTTTTAGGTTCCCTTTGTTTATTTAAAACTATCTCTGTGCGTCCTCGAAATGGGTATCTCTAAGCTATTAATGAATAAAGAACCTGCCGTCATTTGCTCGATTTTATTCTTGTTTACCAAATAAGACCTATGCGAACGAATAAAGAAGTCAGGTAGCTCATCTTCTATATCCTTTAAAAGCTTTCGCTGAAGTATCATTCCCTCATAAGTATGAATTTCTACATAGGCTCCGTCACCTTTCAAAAACAAAATATCATCTGCATTGAGAAATTCATTTCCATGAGCACCTCTAATTTTTAATTTTGGTGACAAATTATGTCCAATTATTTCCAATGTGGCAATAATGTCGTTCTCATGAAACGGTTTGCTTATATAGGCTTTAGGTGATAGTCTAGCCGCTTCTTTCAAAGTTTTACTGTCTTGGTTTGCCGTTATAAAAACAAAGGGTTTAGATCTGTTTTTTAAATGTTTTGCTATTTCCAGACCCGTCATTTTTTTAGACAGAAAAATATCCACCAAGGCAGTATCAAACCGCCAATCTGTAAGCTTTAAAAAATCTTCACCACTATGGTAAACGCCCACCACCAAATAACCTAATTTGCTGATAAGATCTTCCAGATGCTGAGCCACAAAAAACTCATCTTCAATTATAATTATTCTGGCTTTAGGCATAAAATTTAAATTGATATTTACCCTTTTCGGGATCTAAAGAAAATTGACTCGCCTCTACCCTTTTTATCAATTGTTTAATAAGGGTTATTCCAGTGCCATCCTTAGATTCTGGATCAAAGAAAGAATAATCCTGATAGCTAAAGATATAGCCCTTTTCATGTTTTTCCACTACAATTTCAATTTCCATATTTGTGGATTTTCCATGTTCCATGCTATTGGAAAGCATTTCATTTAATATTAAACCGAAATAGACAATTCGTTCACTTGAGATGGAACAAGACGCGATGGATTTATTAATATTTTTTGCGCTTGATGAAAAATCTAAATATAGTGCTACTATATCTTTAAAATAACTAGCCAACTCCACCTTTCCATTATGCACATCCAAATACAAATGCTTGTGGAGGACACTGATAGTATGAATTTTCCCAGACATATTTTTAAAAGCCATAGAATTTTCATTTTTCAAACTTTTACCGGAATACTCCAACATGGAAATAATCATTTGCAAATTGTTCTTTATCCGGTGATTGCTTTCTACCAAAAGCATTTCATAACTAGTGTTGGCTTTTTTAATGTCCCTTTTAAGTTTCCTTTCACGGAAAAACAAAATCCCTATTCCTAAACTCAGTATTCCTAAAATTCCAAAATAAATATAGAGTTGCTTTTTGCTTTTTGCTTCATTCTCTAGGGCTATTCCTTTTAATTGTGCCTCATCCCTATATTTTTGGGTTTCATGAAGTGTTCTATAAGCCATCATTTGATCGTTGTTGGCTCTTTGATCATGAAGGTACATGCTTTGGAAAAATCTCATTTTCCAATAGTTAGTCAAGCTAGTATCTTTCCCTTGTGCAAAATATTGAAACATAAGCTGATATAAGGTAGTTTCAGTTCTATACCAGGCCTTTTTGTTCAACAATCGGTTAATTTCGGTGAAGGTATTTACAGCGTTTAGAGAGTCCTGCAAATCCACATAAACTCTAATTTCATTGGTTTTAGCCACCACATAATTCTGGGTATCTCCATTTTCAATAAATAGTTTGGCCGATTGTTTAAAATATTGAAGACTAGAATCTTTATCCTGCCCTCGAAGTCCAAAACCTCTAAGGTTGTACAATCCGGCCAATTCTAAATCAAAACCTTGGGATTGTGCAAGATAAATACCGCTATCCAAATATGTTTTTTCAATTTTATGCGCCTCATTTTCTGGGAAATATCCTAAACCTCCCGCTTGAATTAGAGCTACTATTCGCTCTAACTTTCTTACATGTGTTTTTGGGAATTGATGGCTGCCTTTTAAACCTATTAATATCTCATAACCATCCTGGAAATCACCTGCTTTTCTCTTTATTTCCGCTTTTGAAATATGGCAATTTAACTCTTCCTCTTTCCATTCTTCTTGTTTAGCTAAATCTATGGCGAGATCCAAGTTTTTTAAGGCCTCAGCATAAAGAGCTACCTTTTCATAGGTTCTAGATTGGCGTTTATATTCTTCATAGTCCTTCCTTAAAATAGAATCTTGACCAAATAAATTTCCATTTGAAATGAGAAAAAAAAGCAAAATGGGAAATCTATACTTCATTGACTTTGGCTGAATACCAAATGTAAAAGGAATACTTTTATTTTTCCTTGCCTTTGTTGTGGAATGGAGTAATTTGTTATAAATGAAGGTGAAAGGAAGTTGATATCCAGTTAAAAACATGAATTTTATAAATCCAGGTCTTTTAAACCATTAATCCTATTCCTATCTAAAAAGGCATCGATAGTTTCAAAATGTTCAATTACTCTTTGATCTTTAAATTCAAAAACCTTTTGAGATAATCCTCTTAAAAAATCCCTATCGTGTGATACTAGTATAAGGCTGCCATCATATGACTTTAATGCTTCTTTTAATACGTCTTTTGATTTTAAATCTAAATGATTGGTAGGTTCATCTAAAATGAGAAGATTTACAGGCTCTAAAAGTAATTTCACCATAGCCAATCTTGTTTTTTCTCCTCCTGATAGAACAGCCACTTTTTTGTCAGAATCTTCGCCACCAAACATAAATGCACCAAGTATATTTTTCACCTGGGTTCTCACCTCCCCTTCTGCTACTTCATCAATAGTTTGGAAAATACTTAAGCTAGGATCCAGTAGAGATGCTTGGTTTTGAGCAAAATATCCCACTTTTACATTGTGGCCCAATCCACATTTTCCCTCAAAATCAATTTCATTTAAAATGGCTTTGATCATTGTAGATTTTCCTTCTCCATTTCTTCCAACAAAACAAACCTTCTCTCCTCTGCTAATGGAAAAGCTGGCATCTTTAAATATTATTTTATCCCCATAGGATTTGGATAAATCTTCTACTTGCACTGGATAATCCCCAGAACGTGGGGATGGTGGGAATTTTAATTTGAGTGCTGAAGTATCTATTTCATCAATCTCAATAATTTCCAATTTCTCCAGCATCTTCTCCCTAGAGTTCACCTGATTTGTTTTGGAATAGGTTCCCTTAAACCGTTCTATAAATGCTTGGTTATCGGCAATAAACTTTTGCTGTTCCTGATAGGCTTTAATCTGATGGGATCTCCTTTCCTCTCTCAATTGTAAATAATGACTATAACTGGCTTTATAATCATAAATTCTTCCCATTGTAACCTCAATGGTCCTGTTGGTAATATTATCGATAAAGGCCCTGTCATGTGAAATTACAATTACCGCTTTTGCTTTGTTTACTAGGAAATGTTCTAACCAAATTACCGATTCGATATCAATATGGTTAGTAGGCTCATCTAGTAAAATTAGATCGGGCTTTTGCAATAGAATTTTGGCCAATTCAATTCGCATTCTCCAGCCTCCACTAAATTCTTTGGTTTGTCTTTGGAAATCTTCCCTTTTAAACCCTAATCCCATTAAAGCCTTTTCCACTTCAGCATCATAGTTCACCTCCTCCAAGGCGTAATACTTTTCACCGAGGTCGCTTACTTTTTCTATGATGGACATATAGGCATCGGACTCATAATCTGTGCGGCTTTCCAATTGTTTATTGAGCTCATCCATTTCCGCTTTTAAACTAAAAATCTCTTTAAAAGCTTTGGCGGTTTCTTCAAAAACGGTACAATTATCTTCGGTCAATAAGTGTTGTGGTAAATAAGCTATAACAGCGTCTTTAGGAATATTTACCTTTCCCCTATTCGCTTTTTGCTCCCCGGCGATAATCTTCATCATAGTAGATTTTCCGGCTCCATTTTTACCCATAAGGGCGATTTTATCATTTTCATTTACTACAAAGGAAACATCCTTAAAAAGGCTGTCACCATTAAACTCTACACAGAGACCATCTACAGAAATCATAATCTTTAAAATATGGCCGCGAAAGTAATTAAATGATGGAGAGATTTGAAGACTAATTCTATATTTGCCCCATAATTACTACTCATGACAGATCAAATTCCTCCTTGTCCAAATTGCAATTCTGAATATGCCTATCCTATGGATTCACTACTTATTTGTCCAGAATGCGCCCATGAATGGAACCCTGATGAGATTGACGAAAATGCCTTTGTAGTAAAGGATGCTAATGGCAATATTCTGGAAGATGGAGATACTGTGGTGGTATTAAAAAATCTCACTGTAAAAGGAGCCAATGGTCCTGTAAAGGCTGGTACTAAGGTCAAGAATATTAAACTTAGGGATAGCGACCATAATATCGATTGTAAGATTGATGGCTTTGGAGCAATGGGATTAAAATCCGAATTTGTAAAAAAGGCCTAAACCACTTTTATTTCCTGGCTTTAGTTTTTATTTTTTCCATTGGGGTATTATTTTTCCAAAGCCTTAATTGAGCTTATAATTCTCATCAAATCAATTTGCTCTAACTAAGCCCTTATTCCCAATTTATATTTTTTTTTCAAATTGCTTGTAACAAGTCATGACTACTTGTTGTCTTTCTTATTAAATGACCTAAGAATTGAATTCTGAATCAAAATCTGATCTCAATCAATTAATTCAAAAGTGTCTCAAAAAGGATCGCAATGCTCAACAGCAATTGTATGAAGGTTTTGGACCCTTGATGAAGGTGGTCTGTCGTCGCTATCTATTTGATACTAGCAAAATTGAGGAAGTAATGAACCAAGGTTTTTTAAAAGTTTTTATCCACCTAAAGTCCTTTAAAAATGAAGGCAGCTTTGAAGGCTGGGTTCGAAGGATAATGGTGAATACTTGCTTAAATGAAAACCGAAAGAAAAATAATTATTACTCTTTGGATCCTTTTAGTGAAGATGCTTTTTTCCAATTAAAACCAGAAGCAGAGCAAATTAATGATGCCGACTATATTCTTAGAATAATTGATAGCCTTCCTCTAGGATATAAAACCATTTTTAATCTAATAGAAATTGAAGGTTTTAGCTATGAGGAAACTTCTAAAGAAATGAATATTTCCCAGGGAGCTTGCAGAACTAAATTAAGCAGGGCCAAAGAATTACTTCGCCAAAAGCTTAATAAAACCATTGCTTCATGAAGGAGTATTGGGAAAATATAAAGGAGGAAATCTCCAAAGCCAAAGAGCCACTGAGCGATACGGCCTGGTCTCAAATGGAAGTGGAATTGAATAAATTTCAAGCAAAAAAGAAATTTCCAATCTTCTATCTTTTTAGCCTAATTGCCCTGACCTCCGTTTTCATTTATGCCTTGCTATATCAGCGGATCGAATCTGCGCCTAATTCGCATTCTCAAGAGCAAATCTCTTTCTCTATTGAACTAGATTCAACTTTAAATGATTACAGCTACCCGCTTGTAAACAAGAGTCATAACGAATCTAAATCACCCAGAAAACATTATAATAAGCCTATCGCCCCGGCAAGTTTACATGTGGATATTTCTAGTCCTTCCAAGTCTATTAATCCTAAAATAAACAGCTCTAAACTTGATAGTCAAAATCCGGAAATAAGGACTCCAAATCAACTAGCTAGGAATCAAATTCAGAAAGAGAAAGACCCCATTCTAAAGAACAAAGAAATTTACTTTGAACAAGAAAATTTTATTCTCCATTTAATACAAACCCAGTTTGGTAATAAGACTTCAAAGAGCTTATCAAGGATTCCATCTCCAATGAGAACGATTCCTGCCTTTCAATTAAAAATATATGCGGGTCCGAAATTCACTTTTAATAATCAAGGATATAAGGCAGATGAAAAACAGGTGAATAGAAATTATAGCAATGCCGTAAAGGGAGCTATAAGTAATTCCATAGGATATGAGTCTGGAGTTGAGCTTTATTATAGGTTTTACAAAAACTTTAGGATAGGAAGTGGATTTGTTATTCAAGAAATAAGCAGTTTCAATTCCTTTAATTATGAAATCAGTGAAATACCTGTAATTGAAGGTAGTTCTGGTGAAATTTTGGCTTATATCACTTTACCTGAAAGTAGAAAAGTTGAATATGAAGGTTTTAATAAATTTCAATACCTATCTATCCCTCTGAGCTTTTATTATGAGAAAAGGATATCACCTCAATGGCTATACAGCTTGGAAGCAGTACAGCATTTTGGATTTTTAAACCAATATTCTTCCACCCAGGTAAATAACAAAACCCTGGAATTAGAAGAAACCCAAAATTCCCAACTGAGCTCTTTTATAGGAAGTAGTTCCTTGTCATGGGCAATCCAATATCAATTCAGTCCAAGACTAATGATAGGATTAGAGCCAAAGCTCAGCTATGTAAATCAGGATATATTTAATCAAGAATATAAAAGCTGGAAGCCCCTACAGTTTGGGATTAATTTAACTACAACCCTAAATATTACTAACTCTCAATAAATTCAATATGAAACATTTATTTAAATATTTAATAATCACAAGTCTCTTTATTTCAACGAACATCCATGCCCAGGTATGGACCCAGGTTGGCAATGGAATTGTGGAAAACCCTTACTGGAATTCAGACGTTTCTTCTTTTGAATCCAATGGAATAATTTATGTTGCCTTTGCTGAAGTTCAATTTCCTGGCCCTATCTACACGGCATTTGTAAAACAATGGAATGGTATTGTTTGGCAAAATTATCCGAGTATCAATGATTTTATACCCTCTGATATTATTGAACACAATGGTAAGATTTATATCAGTGGAAAAAAGACCAGTGGAGCTCAGGATATAGCTTTTTATGAATTTGATAACAATCAATGGATCGCGCATGCCCCAACTGGTTTTAATGGAGAGACAATTACACTTGCTAGTTCAAATAGTAATCTTTTTGTTGGAGGTAGTTTTACCACAAGTTCTGCCATCAGCCATATTTTCAGTTGGGATGGAAGTAGCTATAATTCTTTTCCGGCATTAGGAAGTACCCAGGTATATGTAAAACATATAGAAGAGTTTAATGGTGAAATTCATGTTGCTGGACCGGCAAACCCCTCCGTTTCTGTTGAGGGAATTTACAAATGGGATGGATCTAATTGGGTTTCACTAACCCTTGGATTTTCTGGTGTAAGCGGGCCAACATTTTCTAATAATTTCGAGCATATGTTTCAATTTCAAAATGATTTGTATTGTTCGGTAGGTTTGGAATTATATAGGATAGAAAACGACACAGCCTATTATGTAGATGATCTAATAAGAGGCTTATTAGATAGCAAGGAAGGGGCTGGTATTATGTATTTAGGAGATACAACAAAACTTTCTGTATTTGATGGTAATACAGTTAGAATAATTTCCAATTCTCCTTCCTCATCTGGATTGGAATTGGTTAATGGGGAATTGTATTCTTTCGGACCTAGGGGTTTTTATCAAAATATTTTTTCTAACGCTAATGCCTATAAAACCAGCCTAAGTCACGGAGTCTTTTCTGGTGAAACATTTTTTGATTCTAATGGAAATTGTAGCAAAGATTGGAGTGAATTAATACTCAAATATATCCTGATAAATATCGCTGGCCAACAAATTGGTGTGAGTGATAATCTTGGCCAGTTTAACTTTTTGGTCCCCGCTGGAACCTATAATGTTAATTGGAGCCAATTGAGTAGCCGATTAAATAAGAATTTTGCCATCACCTGCTCTATTCCAAACAGTATAAACATTTCTAATGGCCAGGTCTACCACCAAGACCTACCCTTTAGCAATCCTGTTGCAAATGATTTAAGTGTGAAATTATATTCAGGAAGTGGATGGCGATCTAGACAAGGATTTACGGAGAGAATGTATATTCATGTTGAGAATTTAGGGAATAGTCCTCAACAAAATGTGGAAGTAGAAGTAAAACTTCCTTCTACGGTGGTATTTAAAACAAGCAATGCCACAGGACATTCTATAACTGGTAATAAGCTAAAATTTGATTTAGGTGATATCCAACCTTATGCTATTTCATCGCTTTGGTTTGATGTAGAGATTCCCGTCGCTACCAATCCACTTTTATCCAAATTATATTGGACCTCGGCGATTACTATTCCTACGGTTGACGCTGATCCTCTTGACAACTACGATACTTTAGTAACCACGGTTAGAGCTGCTTGCGATCCAAATGACAAAACACCTAGCGACACTGCTATATTGCCTGGAACCACAGCTATCGACTATCATATTAGATTCCAAAACACAGGAACTGATACTGCCTATAATATTGTAGTTGTAGACAGCCTTGAATTAAATATTCCCATCACCAGTGTAATCATGAATGGATCTAGCCACGACTATAAATTGAGAGTAGAAAACAATATATTGATTTGGGAATTTGACAATATTCTACTTCCAGATAGCACTACAGACCTACAAGGCAGCCAAGGATTTATTAATTTTTCCACTAGCATTAACCCAAATCTGGCTGTAGGTGATACCGTTCAAAATCAGGTACAGATTTATTTTGATTATCAAAAACCAGTTTTTACCAACAAAGCCAAAACCGCTGTGGTTAAATGGATTGGGGAGGAAGAAAATTTAGTTGAAAGGAGTTTTGATGTTTATCCCAATCCAGCCAATGACTTTATTTATATTGAAAATTTAGGGGCGTTTGATTCGGAAATTCTACTATATAATGCAGAGTCTAAGCTGCTTCAAAAGTATAATTTGAAAACCCAAGCCAAGGATGAAATAAATATCCGAAAACTTGAGCCAGGAGTTTATTTTCTGATTAGTGGTGAAAGCCAGTTTAAACTAATTATCCAGTAATTTTTCGGCTTCATCTGAGCTGGCATCCTACTCTACTCGGGATGCCGGTTTTTTTTACTCTGACTTTTTTAGGCCATGAGTAATCCTCCAGTATTGCATAAATACAAAGGTTAATATTAATGATGATAATAAACCTTCTACCAGAAGGGCAGCGCAATATTGCAAAAGACTAACTTCCTTTTCACCTAAAATTAAAGAACTTGCTAAATCCGAAATTTGGGCTCCTTCCTTAAAATATGTGATATAAATCGCCAAACCAACTATACTTAAAACAGCTGCAATAAGACTTGTAACTAAGGCGGATTTGAAATTACCATAATAGCTGGTAATACCATTTTTTACTTTTTCATTTACTGTGCGGTTAATTCCTAGGAAAACAAAGAAAATATTAAAAAACCTCAGATAAATATTATCCGAATAACCCAAAGATTCTAGAATCAAAAAATAGGAACCTAAGAGGATGAAAATTAAAAAACCGTTGATGATTTCTAGTCGTGATAATAGCATGGTAATGTGATTTAGGGGCTTGATATAAGTTCAAGTTATGCAATTTTAGTTTGCTATATGTCATTTTCCAAAATAAAATAGCCCATCCGAAACAAATCAGACAGGCTATCTCCAACATGGACACAAAACTAAATTTTATAAGTCGTGCTTTTTCAGGTATTTATAAATTTCCTTTTGCCCCATTTTCTTGGCGTAGACTCCTGGTTTATAATCTCCCTTTCCATAACAACGGGTGCTGGTTATTTGGATATTTCCCATTTGACTGACGCTTTTTTGTTTCAATTGATTAATATGCAATGGCCTGTACCAAGTCAATCCACTTACTTCCACAAAATATTTTATGATTTCCATATTTTGATTGTCGATTGCAAAATAGATCGCTGATTTATTTCTTACACTTGTGGCACAACCGGTTTTGCTATTAAAACTAAAACCTTCTGCATCTTCCTTAATTGAGGCTCCAAGGCTAACCAAATATTTTATCATTTCTAAATGATTATGCATGGTGGCCGCTATTAATGGTGTTGCCCCACTTAGTCGTTGACCTAAGTTCACATCATTTATTTTTGATGTTTCGCCAATATCCGCTCCCATTTCCACCATTTTCTTCGCCACTGGCACCAAACCTGTTTTTGCAGCTAGTGTAAAGCATTTACCAAAAACGGGATCTTCTATATGAATATCAGCTCCCGCATTTAATAGATTTAATAAAACCTCAGATTTACTGCCAACCCCACCTGCCAAGGCATAGTGTAAAGCTGTTTTTCCTCCAACATCCTTTGCGTTTATATCTCCACCAGCAGAAAGTAGTAGGTTTAGAATTTCGGAAGATTTGCCATTCTGCTGGGAATTCATATTGGAATACCAGTCTGGCAAGCTATAACCATAAGCCTCCATATTCTTTTTACCTTCTAAAAAACGAGCTTGTCTCTCTTCTTGTGTTTGAGCATAGGAAGCATAAAGATGAATTATGGAGGCTCCATCTTCAGCATTTATCTTGGCTCCAGCCTTTAATAGACTTTCCAGACAGGAAGTACAATTGGTATTTTGAACCACCATATTTAAGGCATAAAAGTTTAATCCTTTGTCTATATCCGGATATTGAGCTCTTAATTGTGCCACGCCATCTAAGTAAATCTTTTTGGTTTTACCCTTTGCCTTTTCCGCCTTTTCTTCCATATCCTTAATCATTTTAGAAATTTGATCTGTAGACTGGTTTTTTACAGAGGCAGGAAGTTGAGGCTTGGCTCCTGCTTTAAGTAATAGGTCAATAACCTTATCCGAACTATTTGCTGCAGCGGCTACTAAGGCTGGGTAGGAACCAGCATTGGGGTCCGCTCCTTTGCTAATTAAAAATTCGGTAATCTCTGCGGAATAGTAGGCATGACTTAAGATTGATTTTCCATCTGCATCCAAACTTTTAACATCTGCGCCTTTTTCAAAGGCCTTCTTCACCAATTGGAGATCCATTTTTTTACAGGCTTCAACAAGTTCCTCTTGTGGACTGGAAGCTGTAATCGCTTGAGAACAAAGCATCAAGGCGATAATTATTTTACTAATTTTCATGATCGGAATTTTTTAGGATTATTTTTGAGCTTCTAAGGTCCCCGATAGATTATCGGCTTTAAAACCATTATCTGTAGGTAAATTGCTAAAGCTTATTGAAAAATCATCACCATTAATACTTACTGTAGCGGTACCACTTTGAGCAATATTATTCAGCTGATTGCTACCACTAGCATCATAGGTGAGAGCATTAATATAAATTATTCCAGCAGCAGGATTTAACCAGTCTGTAGCCGTACCCCCACCAACAGTAAAAGTTCCAGAGCTGGCTCCTTTAGGTAAATAAATGGCCAATGAACCAGTTCTATTGTTTTGATTGGTTGCAGAAAGCACCAGATTGATATTATTAGCCCCTTCATGCACTAAGGCATTAGATCCTTCATAATTCTCCGCAGCTACGGAAAGATCAAAGTTTCCTTCAAACAATTTGGCTAAGAAATTTGCATTTACAGTGAAAGTTTCTGTTGGAGCAAAGGCATTGTCTACCAATTTAAATCCCTTTGCTGCGAATCGGAAATAATTATTTGATTCTGGAGATACACTTAGTGTTCCTATTTCATTATTGAATTCTGCAGTATAAAAGTTGCTACCTATGCTTAACATTACATTTACCTTGGTGGCTGTAGCCAATAAACCAGTAATTGAATAATCTGTAGAATTCGTCGGAAAGCTTAAACCTTCAAGGGTGATGCTAAGGGATTTGCCGGCATTTGCAGTGCTGGCAGACACCAACAGCGAATTGGAAACCTTTGTAACGGAAACCTTTTCAATGCTAAATGTACTATCGTCAATGACTAAAGTTCCCTCAGTTGCTAAAGAGATGGTGTCATTACTTCCCGTATTGCTGCTATCAATAGGATTGGGATTAGTAGAACTGGTTTTTTCCTCCTTTTCACAGGAGAACATAATCATCAGGCCAATGGCCAGGAATGGAATAATTTTAAAAATTGATTTCATAATAAAAAATTTAGTTTGTGATATGTGATTTGTTCAGTTTAGCTTTGGAAATTCTTCTAAGTATTCCATTTAAAAATTGAACATTTCAAAGGTTTAATTACTTGTTATACTGTGGAATACCATCATCTTGGTAATTTTAATATCCGTACTAATACGGATGGGGAGGGCAAAAAAAAGACCCCAATTTCTTGAGGTCCTCTATAGTGATCCTTGTTTTTGTTTCTAATATTTAAATCCAAAAATGAAATCAAGTCTAGACATACTTACACTATGCCCAGAAATTGGACTTAAATAATCCACTGCGAAATATAAATCACTCTTAGTGTTCAACTCAGTTCTGAGGCTGAATAGAAATGGTCTGGCATCTTCATAATATTCTGGATAACCATTGGCAGGAATTTTTCGAAAAGCCTTTTCACTAGGATATCCATAAATAGCAGAGGATGAAACCTGTAAGCTGAGCCAGGAGTTTAGTTGCATATCGTAACCTGCTTTTGGACCCAATCCAAAATACCAACCTTGAAGTCCATCCTCCATATTATTCGTAAACAAAATATAATCTCCCATGGCTAAACCAAGGTGAAAGTTCATTTTATCCCTTGCGATTACATTCCATCCCAAACCCAACTCCCCTAAAAAGCCACTGCTAATGCCCCCTAGTTCTATGGAACTAATTGGCGCTCCCATTAAATTAAAAAAAGTTGCCCAAATATCATTGGCCAAACGAAATCGCCAATAGTGATGTTTACCCCCTTTTTCTGCTGAATTTTTTTCCAGTTCAAAACCAAGAGAGGGATAGCTATTGGAAAATTTATAAGAATCTCCAGAAGCAGCGGAGCCACCATAGGGGTCCACAATGCGATGCATAGAGTAATAGAGATGTAAATTGGAAACCGTTTTTTGCTCGTAAAAGTCGCTTAACTGTGCTTGAGCAAATAAGCTCGAAATACCTAAAAAAAGGCTAAGAATCTTTTTAGTCATGATATTGGTTTTTGTGTCCTTAAATTCTAGTTCATTTATTCAATGACTAGGTGAATGACACAAATTTCAATTTTGACTATGGGATATGAAATACCCAGATTTTGGTAAAAACACTATCCGTATTAACCCTGATAATTAAGTGATTAAACCATTTCTAAATATAAACTTCATGAGGCCAATTATGGTTTTAGATTTGGTTTTTGTCATGATGTTTTTCCGGTGAGTTTCCACGGTTCGTGGGCTGATGAAAAGTTTTTCCGCCATTTCTTGGGTAGAATATTCTTTGGCGATAAGTTGCAGGATTTCCATTTCACGAGGAGTTAGTTCTTGGGTTTCTATTTCACTTTTTGCAGATTTCTTAATTTTCTGAAGCATTACAGTCATAACTTCTTTAGCATAATGCACCCCGCCAGAAGCAATTTCATCAATGGCATGTATCAATTCTTCTTTTGCAGCATTTTTAAGAATATATCCTTCCGCTTCAGCCAACATTATTTCAGCTATAATCTCCTTTTCTGCATGCATGGAAATAACCAATATCTTTAGTGATGGCCATTGATCTTTTACCGCTTTCACCAATTCCACCCCTGAAAGTTTTGGCATGCTGATATCCGAGATTAACAGATCAATTTCATTTTTCTTTAAAAAATCTAAAGCATCTTCACCATCATTTACCTCTCCCACAAAGTGCATCCTCTTTTCCCTTCTCAATAAAGACTTCACCCCATCAATAAACATCTGATGGTCATCCGCAATTAAGATTCTTATTTCTCCACTATTTTCCATTTTCTAATTTTAAAATAATCTGGCTGCCCTTAGACTTTTCAGAATAAAGTTCTAGCTTAGCTCCTAATAGCTTTACCCTCGACTGAATATTCTTCCAGCCTATTCCCTTAGATTTATCAATAATATCCAGGTCAAAACCCTTTCCATTGTCTTTTATATCCAAGGTCATTTTCTCATCATCGCTAAGAAGGTGAATAGAAATTTCGCTAGCCTCCGAATGCTTAACCATATTATTCAGTACTTCCTGAACAATCCTGAATATGGAAATTCTTATCGCCATAGGCCAGTTCGCAATTTCTCCTTGATGAATAAATTCAAGCTTAATCTGCCCGCTATCATTTATTTGATCACTAATTTGCTGAATGGCAGGTATTAAGCCCAGCTGCACCAAGGCACTTGGCATCAAAGCATGAGAGACATTCCTCACCTCAACCACTGCCTGATCAATCAATTTTAGGGAGTTTTTCCAAATTTTCTCCTCCTCACCTTTATCCTCCCTTTCCAATGCATTAACATTCATCCTCGCCGTGGATAAAATTTGACCCAAACCATCATGCAAATCTTTAGAAAGTCTTATCCTCTCTTTTTCCTCCCCTTCAGTCATGGCTAAAAAGGTTTTTCTCTCCTGCTCTCTCTCTAATTTTTGGGCTTTTATCTTATTTCTAAAAATCAGAAAAAAGCTGAAACCCAGTCCTATTAAAATACTAATTCCTAAACCAAGAACTAGCTTTTGGTTTTTAGTGCTTTCGCGACTTAAGTCCAATTCCTGTTGGGCTGTTTTAAGCTTCAATCTAATATTGTCTTCCTCCTTTTGTTGGGTTTGGTATTTGGTTCTTAAATCTGCCACTTCGCGCCGCATTTCCAGGCTATGAAGGGAATCGTAAAGAGGCCATAAAGAACTATAAGTGGCATTTACCTTGGAGGCCATATTGAATTCTGCATATAAATTGGCCAGCATCCTTTTCACATAAATCAAATCTACAATGGAACCTAGACTGTCAAATTGTTGGTAGGCAGTATCGAGGAGGGCTTCCCTTTCTTTAAAACTTAAGTTTGCCTCATTAAAACCACCTAATTTAATATTTGCAAATGCCATACTATTAAGGTCCGCACTGGCATAAGCGTATTTTTTTGCTTGGATAAAGGCCGAGTATGCCTTGGGATAATCTTTTAATCCCAGCCAATAATTTTCTCCTAAAACCGCAAGAATCTGAGACTTCTTCTTATCAGCTAACCAAGATTCACAACAAGAAAGACAGGAGTTTAAGGCTAACAGTGCAGAATCTTGAAAACCTAGCTCCAAATATATAACTCCGTATTTATAGAGTATATCATGTTTTAGACTGTCATCCGGACAAAAAACAAGATCCTTTTCAATACTTCTTAAACTAGATAGGGCTTTTAATTTTTCACCTAGATAGTAGTTCAATCGCACAATTTTCAACCTGCTTTTTAACGACAATTTGCAATCCTTCAAATTCTCACTGATTTTCAGGGCCTGCAAATAATAATTTAAAGATGCGGGATACTTGCTTTGGGTATAAGAAAGATTACCCAAAAGATCCAAACTTAGGTATTTGATTTTATTGAATTCTGAACCTTCAAGACTATTTAATAAGAGGTTTAGCCTGGCCTGTGCCGAATCGTAGTTTTGATTTTCAAAATCCCTAAGAGCCTGATCATATTCTTCATAGTAGGCATTTTGACTTTTAGCTGAATGGCAAAAAATCAGAATTGAAAAAAAGAATAAAACAGATTTAAGCAACAATTGAATCGGGATTAAAGCATTGAAATCTAAGGAGATTTTAAATAATAATCTATTTTTCCACCTTGGATTTGGGAATTAATAGCCCATGAATTTATTCCATCCCTCCAGTTTTAGCATTCCTCCATCCAAATGGGTTGAATTTATCCAAACATAGACTTACACCAAACTGGGCTACAAATACAATATCATCATAACGGATATTTAAATAGTCTCTTCCAGCAAAAAGATGAAGCATATATCCTACAGATCTATGATTTAAAGGTCTTATTTCAAAGAAACCATGACCGGATAATCTATATGCAGAATTTGAACCTACTAGGTTGGGCCTAAATAAGGACAGATCGTCACTTATATATTCCAATGTAGCTCGGTAGCGATATTGTAAAAGAGTTTGGGTTTTCCAAAAGAAGAGTCTCTCCCTCGGTTCTGTAAAATAATCAAAACCTGCTTCCAATCTTGTTTGACCATAGCTTTGGATTTGCTCATCAGAATACTTCAAAGCCCCACCAAAACCTCCATCGAAACGTGCGCCTAGGGAAACATTCATCAAGGAATGTTTGGAATTATCTGCTAGGGTCCAAATTAGCTTTAAGCGGATAAAATTGGTTGAAAAATCACCATTCTGGTAATTATTTCTTTGATCACTACTATCCGCATTTACCAAATAAAAACCAAGGGGTTGACCATTGCTATAATGATGAGCCTGAACACTTAAAGTGTAAAATTGGTATTTACTATTTTTTTCAAGTGGGCTAAGGTTTCCAACGGAATCATCTTCGAACCACCATTTGAATTTACTATCGTGGAAAATGAAATCATAGCCTAATCCTACATCATTACTATATGGAACAATGGGCTTGGAGTCGTCTAGTGTCATTCTAAAGTTTACTCGATAGTCAAAAGTTAAACGACTTCTTCTATAAAAGGAATTGGAACTTGGTCGGCCCATGGCTATAGGATATCGAAGGTCCAAATTGGCCGCCAACAAATTTCCTTGTTTACCTTCACCCTCATTGAGTTCAATACGCCTTTCACCAAGGGAGCTCACCAGATTAAAAGGGCTGCCATAGCTAATACCTTCATGACTCAAGAAAATTCTTTGCATCTCCCCATAATAGCTAGTATCGTGAATAACATAGCGTAGGTATTGATTTTTTTGAGCTTTAAGCCCAATAAAAGAAAAGGATAATAGAATGAGAATTAAACTTTTAGACTTCATGATTTGGTTGATTTGAATGAAGGCAAAAAGGTAGAAAATCCAAATTATTTAAGCATAATAATTGTACTTGAATTTAGTTTTTAATCATCCTTTGTTTAGCCATCTGTATTAGTGAACTTTTCAGCAGACGAACAGCCCTTATTATTTCCTCACTATTTAAAGATGCAAAGCCAATTCTTATCCCTTTTGGGTTTAATCCCGAAAAATGATACTTTTCAGGTTCTGGTAGAAACAATCCATTTTTTTTGGCCATAGTTGCCACATCTTCCCAGCTAAAGGAAGGTTTTAATCTAAGCCAGATAGCCATTCCTCCATGGGGAATTTCAAATTCTACATATTCCCCACATTCTTTCTTCAATAAATCACATATTAAATCTCTCCTTTCCCTATAAATTTTCAATACCTTTTTGATATGCCTATCTAAATCACCGTTTTTAATCAATCGAGCAAAAGTTAATTCCAGCAAGGAATCTCCCTGTCTATCTATATAGCGTCTCATTTTGGCGGCTTCATCAACAAAACTCGAGGGTGCAATTAAATAGCCTATTCTAAATACAGGAGCAATAATCTTACATAGTGATCCAATATAAATCACCTTTCCAGATCGGTCATGGCTCGCCAATGGCAGTATTGGCGAATTGGAATAATGGAAGTCGTAATCATAGTCATCTTCAATGATGGCAAAGCCATAAGTTTCAGCTAAATTCAATAGTCGAATTCTTCTTTCAGCACTTAAGGTAACAGTTGTAGGATGATGATGATGAGAAGTAATATAAATGGCTTTTACACGGTTCTTTTCGCAGAGCTCCGCAATATTAGAGGTAAGGATTCCTTCATTATCCACTTCTACTCTTAGCAATTTAGCTCCCGTGGCCTTGAAGGTGATGTTTGCCGATTGATAATTTGTTTCACCGACAATAATACTGTCTCCACTTCTAAGACAGAGGTTTGCACTAAGGTAAATCCCCATTTGACTTCCCCTTGTAATCAGAACATTTTCCACATCTATCTTTAATCCTCGGGTTTTGTTTAAATAATCGCAAAGAACTTTTCTCAAAATAGGATTGCCATGAGCAGAATCATAGGAAAGGAAATTAAGGTTTGATTTTTTGGCTATAATATTTCGGTAAATTCTGGCTATATCTTCTTTTGGAGTAAGTCTATAGTCACAAATTCCATCGTCTATATAAATTCCATCCCTATCCTCTTTGGGTTTTACTGCTAAAAATTCCTTCTGTTTGTAGAATTGAAAAGCGGTTTTTTCCTTTTCAGTCTGGTCTTCCAATCCTTCTATTCTTCTATAGTTTAAAAGGGGGATTTTAGAGTTTATAAAACTACCTTTTTGGGGTATCATCTCTATCCAGCCTTGCATTTGCAATTCATCATAAGCTGCTATGATAGTTTTTCGATGTACTTCCAGCAGCTCAGAAAGACTTCTTGTTCCGGGAAGTTTGCTGCCTGGCCTAAGTGTTTCATCCTTTATCAACTCAATAATTTGATTGGAAATTTGTAAAAACAGCGGGCTATTATGCTTGCGCTTAAGTTGGATTATGGATTTAAAAGGAATCATACTGGACTATTTGAAATTTTACTTCTGGCGTATTTCAACAGACCAGTAATATAATAGATTTGTGTTTTCAAAATTAAAATCCGCAAAAAATAATGGCAGAATTTTCTAAAACAGAATTAAACAAAATCAAGAGGGGGCCTAAAAGGGCGAGCTATGATGAAGATGAAATTTGGGAGATAATTAAGGATAATTTCATTGCTCATTTGAGTTTTATATATGATGGAATGGCCATTAACCTGGCAATGGCTTATGGGATAATGGATGATAAACTAATTTTTCATGGTTCGCGAAAAAACAGGATGCTACTTTCCATGGTGGAATCTGGCGATGCAAGCTTAAGCATTATGAATTTGGATGGTTTGGTATTGGCTAGATCGGCATTCCATCATTCTGTAAATTATAGGTCTGTAATTTTGTTTGGAAAATTGAAGGTGATTGAGGAGAAAGGTGCGAAAATGAAAGCCCTTCAGTCGGTAATAGATCAAATGATTGAAGGGCGGTGGAATGATCTTAGACCTATGAATGACAAGGAGTTTAACTCAACATTGGTGGTGGAATTTGATATTAAATCTGCCTCAGCAAAAATAAGAGCGGAAGGGGTAAATGATGAAAAGGAAGATTTAAATTTTCCGGTTTGGACAGGGATTATCCCCATAGAACAAATAGCCCGAAACCCACAACCAGACCCTGATATTCGAAAATCGGTATTGGAATCCAAGCATATCAAAAATTATTATGAAGAACATCGCTATAAGAAACAGCAATAGCTTAGAGGCGCTTAAAAAGGCTGGAGAAAATTCCATAAAAAAAGGGCTGAACTTAACAGAACAGCCCTTTAAAATTCTAAATGTCTTTCTTACCGAATTACACTAACATTTACGGCTATTGGGCCTTTTGGGCCTTTCTCCACTTCAAATGAAACCATGTTTTGCTCTACAATTGGTTCTTTAGTGTTATTGATATGTACAAAAATACTTTGCTGGCTAGATTTATCTTTTATAAAACCATAACCTTTGGATTGATTAAATGAAATAACCACACCTTTACGAATGGATTCCAATTTATCCTCCTCAACTCTATCTTCTTTTTTGGGAACACCTAGTACAATTTCGGAAGCATCTACTTTTTCTGAAATTGGTGGTGGTGTGCTAGAAAAATTACCCATTTTATCAACATAGGTAATATTATCACCTTTATCCTCGGCATTTGCTTTTCGCTCCAACTTACGTTTGGCTTTTTCTTCTTTCTTTTTTAATCGTTTTTTTTCTCTTTCTTTTTTACCAAAGGTTTCTTGGGCTCTAGCCATGTATAAATGTGAATTATGTGTTAATATTCCGCAAAGGTAAGTTCTTTTAATTGCATTTACATCAGCATTGCAAGGTATATTGATAAATTTCTTAATTTCAAGGGCTTATACATTTCAGAAAAGCTCGATCAAGTGGAATTCCCAAATATTTAAAGCCTATATTCGCGCCCTGTTTGATTCTTGATGTATTAGTAGATTAAATCAAACATTCTCGGAATTTTAAATTCCTTTCTTTCCCCAGCGCAGGCAAAGATATTTCTCAAAAAACACAAATATTACTGAAATCAGCGCAGATTTTAGTTTAATAAATAGCCTTTGCTATATGAATAGATCTAGACCTTTTTCTAAAAAAAGGAACAATAACAGCAATTCCACCAGTTCAAAACCAAAACATAGAGGCCCTCAAAAGGATAGAAGAAAATCCGGACGTAAAAAATCTGATTTGGATCCACAGCTTTTGGTCAACAAAGCAAATTTCACTGAAATTCAAGAATATGTATCCACTCGAACTTTTGAAGACCTTCCCATTCATAAATCCCTAAAAGCTGCCTTAAGTCAAAAAGGCTTTGAAAGACCTACCGAAATACAGGACAAATCTCTGGAAAGTCTTTTAGATGGAAGAGATATTTTAGGTATCGCACAAACCGGTACCGGAAAAACTGGTGCTTTTTTAATTCCCATTATTCAAAAATTAATTCACCATCCCCAAAGATCCTATGCACTAGTTCTTGTTCCTACAAGGGAGTTAGCCACTCAGGTGGAAGACGAATTTAAAAGTATGTCTAAAGGACTAGGTTTAAATAGCTCCTGCTTTATTGGTGGAACAAATATTAATACAGACCTAAGGGTAGCGAAACAACAAACGAATATCCTAATTGCTACTCCTGGAAGGTTGTTAGACCTCGTAAACCGAAAGGCTGTAGACCTAAGATTTTTCCACACCTTGGTACTTGATGAATTTGATAGAATGCTGGATATGGGTTTTGTACATGATGTTCGAAAAATTGTGCATTCTATGAGTAAAAGAAAACACAATATGCTTTTTTCGGCAACCCTAGATAATAAGCAGAAAAAGATAATCGAAGAAATACTAGAGAATCCTGTAACTGTAAAAGTTAGTACCGGACAATCTACCAATGATAATATTGATCAGGATATCATACGATTAAAACCCGGTGAGGATAAATTTGCCATCCTATTAAATATGCTGGAAAATCCTGACCTGGAAAAGGTTTTAATCTTTGAAGAAACCAAGCATAGAGCAAGTCGTTTATGTGAAAAACTGATTAAAAAGGGAATTCCTTCGGATCAAATCCATGGCAATAAATCTCAAAATGCCAGGCAAAGAGCTTTAGATGCTTTTAAACAAGGTAAAATTCGCTGCCTCGTTGCCACCGATGTAGCCGCAAGAGGAATAGATGTCTCGGATATTAGCCACGTCATAAACTTTGAAGTACCCCAAACTTTTGATAGCTATATCCACAGAATCGGACGAACAGGACGCGCTGGAAAAGTTGGAAAGGCTTTTACATTTGTGGACTAGTAAAATATTGTTTTACAATTATTTAACAATTTTCAGTTAAATGATTAAGTTAAATAAATTTTATGTTTCTGAATGCTAGGATTGAGTGCTATTCCCAAACCAAATTCTAAGTGGATCGACTAGAGATTTAAGGACCCGATATAGAAATAAAGGGAAGGATTTTATTTTGTATTTTTTCAGAACTAATTCTTCCCTTTTTCTTTTAAATGAAACTTCATTTAATACTTTTTTCTTTTTTCCTGCTAATCAACGAATTATACGCGCAGGAGTCTGTATTTCGTCCAGACCAAGAATTTGTATGTAAGGATCACCATCATTTTGCTTCCATATCTTTTGGAAAAAAAAGCAAGAGTAGTAGCTCAAATATGGATGTGGACTACCATAGGCTGGAATTAGAAATTGATCCCGACACTTTATTCATTAAAGGATTGGTAGTCAGTTATTTTACTACTTTAAACAACAGCAGTAAGCTCTATTTTGATCTCTCTAGTGTATTAAAAGTGGATAGTATTGTTTTCCAATCCAAGACACTTTCTTACAACAGAAGTCAAATTGATTTATTGGAAATTGATTTAGGTCAAAGTCTAAGTTTAAACCATAGGGATAGTATTCATATTTACTACCATGGCGTTCCTATGGATTTGGAAAACCGATCCTTTGTAAAGGATTTTCACGATTCAGTGCCCATAATATGGACATTATCCCAACCCTATGGAGCCAAGGATTGGTGGCCATGTAAACAAGATTTAAATGATAAAATTGATTCTATAGACCTTATTGTCCTTACCGATTCTAATTATGTAGTTGCCAGCAATGGTCTTTTAATAAAAGAATATTACAATTCTAGAGGCCGGATATTTCATTGGAAACACCGCTACCCTATTCCTGCTTATTTGGTGGCAGTTGCCGTAACCAATTATAGTCGGTTTTCAGAATCTATAGAATTAAACTCCGGTGAAAGTGTTGACCTACAACATTTTGTTTATCCCGAAGATAGTCTGGAATGGCAATCCTCCATTTGGGCGACTAAAGCTTATTTAAGGCTGTTTAGCGACTCTTTTGATATTTACCCCTTTCACGATGAAAAATATGGTCATGCCCAATTTTCGAGAGGTGGCGGTATGGAGCATCAAACCATGAGTTTTATGGCCAGCACTTATCCCCCATTAATTGGCCATGAGCTTGCACACCAATGGTTTGGAAATAAAATCACCTGTGAAAGCTGGGGAGACATTTGGTTGAATGAAGGATTTGCTAGCTATTTCACTGGAATGGCCTATGAAGTAAGATGGCCTAATGACTGGATGCCCTGGAAAGAATATATGATTTCTGATATTACCAGTGAAAATGATGGCTCTGTATTCGTGGAAGATACTAGCTCCATCAGCCGAATTTTTAATGGTCGCTTGTCTTATAATAAAGGAGCCATGTTGCTTCATATGTTGAGATGGAAATTGGGCGATAAAATCTTTTTTCAAGGGATAAGGAATTATTTGAAAGATCCAAATCACAGTTATTCTTACGCTGGAACTCATGATTTAAAAAATCACTTTGAAATTCTTTATGGTGAAAACCTTGATGAATTTTTCTCGGATTGGTTTTATGGTGAAGGATTTCCATCCTACCAAATAGATGCAAAAATTCGTGGGGGAATAGTTGATATCGAAATCCATCAAAACACTTCCCACCCTAGTGTTGAATTCTATGAAATGCCTTTAGAATTAAGATTTTTAGCTGATAATTTGGATAGCAGCATACGAATTGATCATCACTATTCTGGTGAAAAATTCCAGTTTAAGTTTAATCAGCTTATAGAAACAATAGAGTTTGATCCTGAATTATGGATAGTATCGGCCAACAATGAAATAAATATCACGAAAACAAAGGCCAATTTTTCAGAACTCTATCCAAATCCTATGGAGGATGTTCTGAATTTAAATCATTCCGAAATTCCTAAATCTATAAGCCTATTTTCTCGTGAAGGCAAATTATTGCTGGAGATAGAGCCCAAATCTGTTCGTCAATCTATCGATCTTTCAAACTATAGTGCTGGATTGTATTTTATCAGTGTTGAATTAACTGATGGGGTAGAAAATTTGAAATTTATTAAGCTTTAATGGCTTAGAATTCTATCCTCCAAAGAGTGAATGAGGGCTTCTATAGTTTTTAAATCCTCTTGATCTTTAAATTCACCTTCAATAAGCTTATCCTTAAATTTAGCTATGCCATGAGAACCTATTATTTCTGCTCCTCTATGTGGCATTATTTGGTTTAAATGCTGTAAAACAGAGGCTCCTCCTCTACCACCAGGACTGGCGCTTAAAAAGACGGTGGGTTTTGAATTAAAAATTTTACCACCCATTCTAGAAATCCAATCCAGTGAATTTTTAAATACTGCTGGCATGGATCCATTGTGTTCGGGAACTGAAATTAAATAGCCATCTGCAGATCTCATTTTTTCGAAAAAATCCAGCATAGACTGTGGATAACCTTTACTGTTTTCTACATCTACACCAAAAACCTCTGCTGGATAATCTCTTAAATCTAGTATCTCTATTTCTACCCTTTTTACAATTGGTGCAATAGTATTTATTAATTGTTGATTTATCGATGTGGAGCTATTGCTACCAGAAAAGGCTAAGATCTTTTTCATAGGCGAATTAAATTGACAATCCAAAGGTAGTTTAGGGATTTTAATACTCAATATGAATCCTGAAATTTAATTTTCTAATCTTTTTTACATGAAATCACCCGACTTATCTATTTGTAAATCAAAGGTTAATGAAATTACTCACAAGGACTCCTTGTAAATTATCAGCATTGAGGATACAACCAATTAAAAAGCTTAAGGTCAAATAATCAGACGTCGCAATAATTATACTCTAACCAATAAAACCTGATGATCAATAATGGAAGATCACAATTTGTCTAATTCTAATTTTTATCGCCACTGGTTCGAAACGGAGGCAAACTTTAGAATCATTTCTACAGAATACTAATAGCGAGTATCTAGAATTTTAATATTGAATAAAACCATATAGACTATAGGGTCTACAGGGATTCTCATGTCAAAATTTTAGGACTTTATAATGAAAATGAAAAATGGGAAAATTATTTAAAAGCATGATTCTTATCCTTATGATTTTTGAGGTTTCAGCCCAAAGTCAGCCAGGATCGATAAAGGGGCAGGTATATGAAATTCACAATGGCCAAAGGAATGGAATTCCTAGTGCTACTATAAAGCTATTTGATCAAGCCAATAATCATCTTAAGAATTTAAATACTGATTTTGATGGTAATTTTTCAATCAGCCCTCTCGCAGCAGGAAAGTACAATCTTGAGATTCACTCCTTAGGTAGTAAAACCCAAGCGGTAAAAGGGATTATTGTAAAACCTGGAAAGGCCACTTTATACGACATTGAAATAGTCCCAGAATCCAGCGAACTAGGAACTGTGGATATCATTTTTAAAAGGAAATTGGTAGAAGCGAATGAGGAAGGTTATGAAATGGATGCCCAAGAGCTCGACGAAGCCCCTATCAGAACTATAGATCAAGTAGCGGTTTTAAGTCCGGATGCAACCCCAACTGCTGGTGGTGGGATAAGTATTAAAGGGGAAAGACCGGAGGCAACAGGCTATATTGTTGATGGAATGAAATTTAACAGACCACCAAACATTCCCCAAAAAGCAATTAAAAGTGTAAGTGTAAACTCTTCTGGCCTAGCAGCTATTTATGGTGATGTACAAGGGGGGATTGTAAATACCCAAACAAGGGGGCCAAGTCCAATTTGGTTTGGAAATGCAGAAGTCTTAAGCTCCTCTCTTTTTGATAATTATGGATATAATTTAGCAGCCTTTACTATCGGCGGGCCTCTTCTCCAAGACGAGAAAAAAGGGACTTTAATTTCCTTTATGCTATCTACCGAATACGAAAGGAATGAAGAACCCGCCCCTTCTAGTGTGCCTTATGTTGGGATAGATAGAAACTACCTCAAAGATCTAGAAAATACACCACTACAAATAAATCCAAATGGTAGAACTGTTTTTTATAGATCTGAATTTAGCACTGAAGATCAATTATCTGATATTGATAGAAGAAGAAATAGTAGTACAAACCAGCTGAGAATGATTGGAAACCTGAATTTTAGAACTAGTCGATTGACAAGCCTAACCCTGGGTGGAAGGCTTGAGTTGAATCGTGGAAAACAGGCGAATAATTTCAATCATATTTTTAATTATAAAACGAATTTAAATAGACAAACTACCGACTGGACCGCCAGAGCAAGATTTTTACAGAGTTTTGCCAAGGACTCCACTAAAGAAAGCTTGTTTAAAAATGCTTATTACACCATTCAAGTAGACTATACCCGCTATAGTGGAAAAACAGAGGATAGCCGTTATGGTGAAGATTTTTTCAAATATGGCCATATTGGTGAATTTGAAGTACTTACCGAAGCTTCTTATGCCTATGGACAAGATAGTGTTACTGGCTATTCTGGATTTATTTACAATGGAGAAAGGCCTACAGGTATAGAATTTCGTCAAGGGAAAAGCAATACACTTAGAGGAAATTACACCCAAAATTACTTTGATTTAATGGAAGAATACCAAGGCTTGGAGGTTGGAACCATTGAAGAGCTTATTGGAAATAATATTCCTGTAAATGGTACTGGCCCAAGAAGTGTTTATGGCCTATGGGGCAGTCCAGGTGGCATTCAAGGTAATTTTAGCAAATTTCAGCAGAACCAATTTCGGATTACTGCTATGACCAGCTTTGAATATAAAAAGCATGCGATAATTGCTGGTTTTGAAGTAGAACAGAAATCCAATAGATTTTACAGTTTGGATGCAACAGGTTTATGGACTCAAATGAGATTATTACAAAACCTACCGAACCGAGAGCTAGATCTCGCAAACCCAATTGTGGTAAGAGATGCAAATGGAGTATATCAGGATACTATAAATTACAATTATGCCTATTCTCCAAATAATGCTAGTGCATTTGCAGAAAATGTTAGGATAGCAAATGGACTTGACCCCTATAATACAGATCAGATAAACATCATGAATATGGATCCAGGTCTTTTTAAACTCGATTTTTTTTCCGCCGATGAGTTGATCAACCCTGGAGGTAATACTTATGTAAATTATTATGGATACGACTATACTGGGAATATTACGGACCAGCAAACTAAAATCTCTGATTTTTTTACAACTAGAGATGAAAATGGAAATTTTAGCAGACCCGTTGCAGCTTTTGAACCTACCTATGTTGCAGGCTATATTCAGGATCAATTTGAATTTAGAGAATTGTCTTTTAATGTTGGAATTAGAGTAGATCGATTTGATTTAAATCAAGAAGTTTTGAAAGATCCTTTTGTACTGTTCCCAACCTATAAGGTTAGAGATTTAGCAAATTCTGAATTACCATCGGATGTTTTAAGTCAAATTCCTGCTAATGTTGGAGGTGATTATGTGGTATATGTAAGTAGTTTCGACTATGGCTCCAGCACTATTGTGGGCTTTAGAAACCCAGAAAATAACCAATGGTTTGATGCTAATGGGGATTTATTGACAGACCCACAAGATTTATCTGATGCCGCTGGAGGTGGAATAAAACCTATGTTATTAAGCCCTCCTTCAGAAGATTCTCAAGCTTTAGATCAATTAAATGGAGACTCATTTCAAGATTATGACCCTCAGGTGGTAGTCATGCCTCGTATTTCATTTAATTTTCCAATAAATGAGAACGCACTTTTTGTTGCTCATTACGATGTTTTATCCCAAAGACCTACCACTGGAGTTTCGAGGTTAGACCCTTTTGACTATCTAAACCTTTTGAACAAGGATGGTAGTGGAATTTTGAACAATCCTAATCTAAAACCTCAAATCACAACAGAATATGAACTAGGATTTAAACAAAAACTAACAGAGTCTAGCGCCTTGAAAATTTCAGCTTATTACAGGGAACTTAGAGATTTAGTACAAACTCGAGCATTTACTCAGGCCTACCCTATTACCTATATAGCTTATGACAATCTGGATTTTGCTACTACCAAAGGTCTCACTTTGGAATATGAACTGAGAAGAGTTCAAAATTTTAGGATGAGAGGGAATTATACTTTGAAGTTTGCTAGTGGTACTGGCTCTAATATAAACTCTGGTGCAGCATTGGCCAATTCTGGTCAGCCAAACCTTAGATATATTCTACCCTTAGATTTTGAAAGAAGACATGAGTTTACGGTGAATATGGATTATAGAGTTCCAAATGGAAAGGGCCCTACCTGGTGGGATGTGAGGGTTTTTGAAAATGTAGGTCTAAACTTGTTGGTAACAGGTTTATCTGGAAATCCATACACCAAAAGAGTAGATTTTAGAGACAATGCCCAAATTGATGGTCAGGTAAATGGCGCACGTCTACCCTGGCAAATGACATTTGATGCGAAATTGAACAAGTTTTTTCCACTTTCAAAAAATAAGTCTTTTGAAGTGTATTTCCAGGTTTTCAATTTATTCGATACTCAAAATATCACCGGAGTATATGCCTTTACAGGTAGTCCTGATGATAATGGATATTTGAGCTCTAGTGCGGCACAAGCACAGATTACACAACAGGCGAGTGCAAGATCTTATGTGGATTTATACAATAGAGCCATAAACAATTCTGGATTTTATGGGCTACCAAGACGAATTAGACTAGGCTTGTCCTATAATTTTTAATTGTCGCTTGTAGCTTTCCCAATGCCGGTCCATAATATAGGGGCTGGCATTGGTTTTTTAGGTCCTCCAATTACCTTTGTATCAGAACCTTTCTATGAAATCCTCCGCTGGATGATAGAACCTCTAAACTATAGAGCCCAATCGGAATATTACTTACATCCAGAGTTATTTCATTATTTAGTTTGCTTATTTTTTGATTCAACAGCAGTTTTCCATCGCTAGAAAATAAATTCAGCTCAATTTCCTCCTTAAAATCATTCGTCCATGACAAATTTAAAGATTCGCTTGCTGGATTTGGAAATAGCTCAAAAGAGCTAATAAAATCAATTTCCTTTAATCCAATTTCATCCAATCGATATGATTTTTGAGATTTATCTGAACAAGCATTATAGATAGTAAGGCTCACCAAATAACTCAAACTTGGCGTGGTGTAAATATGGCTCGGGCTTAGGCTTGAACTATCTTTTGGACTTCCATCTCCAAAATCCCAAACATATTTCGTTGCATTACTTGAGGCAGTACCATCAAAGTTTACATTCATACCATTTTGGGTAGTGCTAACTATAGTATAGGTCCAAAAAGCAGATGGTGCCAAACAGGTTTCTACAACTATGCTAATTTGGGATGTATCACCACAATCATTTTCCACTGTAAGTAGCACATTAAAAGTACCACCATTGGTGAATACATGTTTACCATTTGCCACTAAAGAGCTGTCGCCATCTCCAAAATCCCAATGAAAATTATTAGCCCCAAATGAAGACTGAGCGTCAAAAAACAAAGTGTCGCCAGAAACAGAATAAGACAATGCTGCCACTATGCTATCACAAATGGTAATGGATTGACTAGTTGAAAAGGATCCACCACAGATATCGAATTTTTCCAGCTGAACAATATAGGTGCCCGGTGAAGAGTAAATATGATTAGGATTTGTGGAATTGATGAGAATAGCTGATCCATCACCAAAATTCCATCTTATAGAATCAGCTAGGCTGGTTTGAAAATTAGCATTCAATAGATTACTTGTAAAGCTAAAGTTCGCATTTAATGGGCTAAGTTGGGTACTGTAAAAAGTTAGGGTATCAGAATTTTGAGCCACTTCCTTTCCACAAATCGAATAAATGGTATTTGTATCAGTTCCATCAGAAATGCTCAAGGAAATAGAATCGTTTGCACTAATCCCTTGGTTCAGTTCAATTTCGATAATAGTATCCGAAAGAAACTGAGCAGCAACAATGGAAAGGCTTGGATTGCGCTTAGAATTAATGTTAAATTCAGAGCCATTGGCGGTTAAGCTGGATACTTCTGCCCTTCTTGTAGTTTTTATTTGGATGAATTTTTCGGAGCAATCCAAAGAATCTGAATTTGCTGTAGAAGGATAATCAATTTTTATTGGCAATGGACTACAACTAGAAGCCCCTATTAGGTTCATTATATACCTTCCCTTGGCAATTTCTACCCGCACTCCCAAGGCTGTATCCATTCGGTATTCTACAAATTTAATTCCTATGGCAAAAGCTCCAATTGTGTTTAATGATGTAGTCACCACTCCCGTAGAAGAATCCAAATTATAACCGGTAGGAGAATTCACTGGATTCTGCTGGTTGTATCCTAAATTATAACTAATTGCACTAATACTTGTTCCACTGATATTTAATGGTGTAGACGGACTATAAACCACACTATCCCCATCCGCCTCAATGAAACCATAAAGACTCAATGGTTTTAGCAAACAAGCTGCTTGTAAAATATCAGCTTGGTCTACCTGAGGACTTGAATTTGGTCCATGGAGATTATTGAGGGTAATAAAAAAGTAATTTGTTCCAAAGCTACTGGCCATGTTGGCTGTAAAATTATAGCGGCCAAAACCGGAGGATAAAGAGAATCTGAAATCAGCACATTTACCGGGTAAAATAATTGTGGTTCTATAAAGTCCAAGACCTGAGTTGGCACTAACATTTAAGCTCGGCGCACAATAATCAGCACCTAAAAGAGGTAATAAACCTCCCGTTGAACTATTTACCCTTGCTAGGGAAATATTGCTATTAGGAAAACAACTACTTGTAAGACTAATATTTAGTGAAGTTGGAGCGGAAACTCCTAATAAACTGTAAACAGAATAAACGGTAATCTCATATTCCAAACTATCACCGGTAACATCGGCTAAACTTTTATAGGTAATAATAACACCACCTTCTTCATGGCCGGCTTTGGAATAAAAGAAACAAAATACAAGGGAAAGGGCTAAAAGGTATTTTTTTGACATGGGGTAAATTGGTTTAATCACCTAAATTTAAAGCAATGTTTAGGTATATATGTCAGCAAATTAGCGTGTGACTAAATTCAAAAAGTAAAGGGTAGCCCAAGACCTAGGCCTAAAAAAAGAGCCTTTGCCATCTAAGACTGGGCTATAAGATTATTTTAAAATAGAAAACAGGAGGAGTCTCCAGTATTTTAATTGAGGACTTCTTTATTTTTTGCTTTCAGACTGTGCAAGGAAAAACTCTTGATTTTCTTCTACATATTTTTCCAGCATGCTAAAGAAGTCTAAAATTTCCTTTTCAGAATTATTGGCATTGATGGTAACAAATCTCACGAATTCTACGCCATCAAATTCTCCATATCCAACTACCAATTCCCCATCTTCATATAATTTGGAACATAGAATTTTAGGATCAATGCCCAAATAATTAAAACAAACCGAAACAGAATTTTCGGGTCCATAAAGTTGGTAATCAGCATTATTACTTACATATTCCCTAGCTATATCAGCTAAGTGAAACTGATGGTCAACAATTTTTTCCAGACCTTTTGAACCCACAGATTTCCACAAGGTCCAAAGTTTTAGGGCATCATTTCTTCTACCACATTGAAATGAAGTTTTACCTGGGTTAAAGTCATCATCATGGGTTTGATATAAGTAGCTAGCATCATTACTAAAGGAAAAGTCTAAATCGCTTTTATCTTTTACCAATAAAATGGAACAAGACAAGGGTGTTCCCAACATTTTATGAGCGTTAAAGGCAAAGGAATTTGCTCTATGAGCCCCATCAATTAGGTATTTATATTTTTCACTAAACAATACAGCACCACCATAGGCACCATCGATATGTAGCCAAATATTATATTTCTCACAAATATCTGCCAGCTCATTTATTGGGTCATAAGCACCATAAACAGTTGTGGCTGCAGTTGCATTTAAGAAAAAAGGATTATTGCCATTTGACAAATCCTCCAGAACGGCCTTTTCAAATTCTGAAGGAATAATTTGCCCTTGGTCATTTGTGGGAATATACCTTACATTATCCTTACCAATACCCGCAAAAGAGGCATTTTTAGCATTAGAATAATGAGAATCTTTGGAAGAATAGGCTATTAAATTTTGGCTTACACCTTTGGATTTAATATCCGAATTGAATTTATCCCTAGCCATTACTAATGCCATGAAATTATTCATAGATCCACCAGCAGCTATAGTTCCACCATACTGAGCATTATATCCAATCTTAGCCGCAACATTCTGAATTATTTCCTTTTCAATACCTACTTGTGGTCCTGCTACCTTATAGGTATACATGCTATTATTGAGAATTACCGCCAGTAAATCTCCTAAAACAGCTTTATTCTGTCTTCCTCCGAATAATTGATTAAAAAAATGGGCGCTAGCCGTTTTGGGGGTCTTTAATACTAAATCCTTCAGGCTATTGTAAAACTGATCATCGGCTAGACCATTGTCATTAAGACTTAAGTCCATTTTTTCAAATAGCTCATCCGCTTCAATAAGCTCGCTTACCGGTCTTTCCTTTTCGTCAATTAAAAGTGCATCAGTAATAATTCTAAACTGATCCAATTCATTTTTCAAATCCTCCATTAAATCCTTTCTTTATTGTTTTATGCCTCTTGTAAAAGTCTTCCTTCAAATGAATAATCACTCATTTCCACCCAATTAAAGCTTTTGTCTTCTTTATTATAAACTCTGCAACTTTGAATAGGTTTGTGATATAGATGAAGGCTTATGGCTTTATTATCTGATAAATTACTTAGGCTATGGTAACCCTGGCTATCTTCCATATAGGAAATTTGATATTCCCCTAAAGACATTTTTGTTTTTTCCTTTTCACTGTCGAAATTGGATTTGTCATATTTGAATTCTTCCAATTCACCATCTACAACATAAACCCAGCACTCCTCACCACCATGGCAGTGGATAGGTGTTTCTTGTTTGGCCTCCCAACAAAGTGCTATTAATTCAAATTCATCAGTTCTGCGAATGCAGTTTCTGGTATAGTGCCCTGAATCCCAGTGAAGATATTTTTCTAATTCTTGTTTTTCAATTTTAATATGCTCTGCTAAATTTTGGAAATCCTCAGGTCTGGCATTTTCCAATTTATTCAACAAATCATCAAGCGATAAAATTTCGATAAATCTGGTTTTTAATTCCTAAAAAACTGCAAAATCGATCGTTTTTTTAATAAAAACATTCAAAAACAGTCCGAAAATCAATATTTACAAAGATATAAATTTGAATAGGGCTGCCATTTAAAAATCCAATTATCTTTCATTTAGTTATTAATACATCGGATTAAAAAGTAAAATTATTTACCCTCCTGCCCTGATATGTTCAAGATTTGAAGTTGACCTAAAAGAAAAAATTATCTACTTTGCAGGACCATGGTAAACCCCGCAGATTCCTTTATTCTCGAGAGAATGAAAAGCAGTCAAACAGAGGCTATAGAGCTGATGTACGACAAGTTTTCTGATAGCCTATATGGTATCGCTTTAAGCGTGCTTAAAAATGAAGAAGAGGCTCAGGATGTAGTACAGGAAAGCTTTATTAAAGGATGGCGGAAACTATCTACTTATGATCCTTTAAAGGGCACTTTATTTACCTGGTTATTGAATATTACTCGTAATACTGCTATAGATAAACTTAGAACCAGCTCAAAAAAGCGAGAGTCGGAAATCCAAATTACTGAATCCATCGTAGGTAATGCTGAAGGTTTATCTTTTAATCCGGATTTTTTGGATTTGCGTAAACATCTTGGCAATTTGGAGGTTAAGTATCAAGAAATAATTGACGCCCTGTTTTTTCAGGGTATGACCCAACAAGAAGCCAGTGATGAGCTAGGTATTCCCTTGGGCACGGTAAAAACACGCTATAAAATAGCCATGCGTGAACTAAGAAAGGTATTTGTTGTTGCCCTAATTGTATATATGATTTGGCAGATAAGTTAATATGAACGAAAAGGAATTTATAGAATCAAGTTTATTGGAGGAATATGCCTTAGGGCTGTTGTCCAATGATTCGGACATTAAATTGACCGAAGATTTTATTCTTAATTCACCAAAGGTTCAGGAGGAATTTTTGCTTTTGCAGAAGAATATGGAAAAACTGGCTCAGAGCAGATCAGTAAAGGTTCCAAAAAAGGTGAAAGATGCCTTAATGACAAGGATTTATACTATTGACAAAGAGGCGGGAAAAGTTATTCAAATGGCAAGGGGAAGCCAAAACAATAAGGCTAAGTCCATTATTTGGAAGGTGGCAGCAACTGTTCTCATTTTAATTAGTTCTTCAATTGCATTTTATAATTGGCAGTATGTGCAAGAAATCGAATCTAAAAATAATGATTTGGTAGATGGCTTGCGAAAATTAGAAATCCTTCACAAAGATAATATTGATGATTTCCAATCGCTGCAAGATCGTTTTGCCATGATTGCCAATCCAGCCACAAAAAAAATCCTTTTAAAAGGAAATGAAAAAGCGGAAGATCTTAATATTATAGCCTACCGCAATGAAGAGGATGCCGCCTCCTATCTCCATATTGTAAATATCCCTAAAGCTCCTGAAGGAAAGTGTTTCCAACTTTGGGGTGATGTAAATGGTGAAATGGTTAGCCTCGGTGTACTAAATCAAAAGAACCTTGAATTTGTAGCTATAAACCACCTAGAAGGTGCAGCAAGTTTAAATATCACCATTGAAAATGAAGGTGGTAGCGATCATCCAAATGTGGCTGATTTAGTAGCAAGCGTTGAAACCTAATCCCACCAAACCACGAATAGCTTGGAAATTTTATTATCAGATTTTTTCCAAACCATAGGTGAATATCGATTCTTAATTTCTTTTTCCAAACCTGACCAAAATTCCTCAGTATCAGTCCAATCCATACATAAATCAGGATTAGTCAGCCATTCTGATTTTATAGGTAGATGGTATAAGTCTCCTTTGTGATGAGAGTTTTTAAAAGTTTGCAGACTTTGCCAATATCCCGAAACACAATTTTTATTGATTATATCGGATTCCATACTTTGCTTTTTACTCTCAAATATTTCTGCTGTAAACAATAATTTTTGGCTCATCATTTCAGCGTCAAGGCCCCTATCCCGAAGAGTTTTCATGCAAAAAGGATCTTGAATTAATGGAAATTGATGCTTTTTAAGCTTCCTCAATTTTTGATTTAAAGAATCTTTCAAGTTCGGCCCTATTAAGCAATCCTCTGCACTTTGACCTTTTTTAGGAATGTGTAAATAAAACTTGTGAACCATTTCCAAATGGAAAACTTCTGCACTTTCTAAATCTTCAATGATAAAATCCAATTCCCCCTTGGTGATTCCATTTTCTATTATTTGTAGATTCTCTCCCAGGATCTTAAATCGAGGATGATCTTTTAAAGCAAAACTAAAAAAGCGTTCTACCTTTTTACCCAATCTTAATTTTGCCTCAAAGTCCGGAAATATATCTGAATTTAGTTCTTGGAAATGTTTTAAATTAACACTTTCAATAGATTGAATTAAAGGTTTTAAAAACAGACTATTAGACCTTAACCAGTATAAATATTGTTCATTTGATTTATTCAAAACTCAAGTCCATTTTTCTACCTGCAAATCACTGGATTAAATACCTTCCCACCAGGGTTCCTGTTGAAATGTGGAGAGATCGCTAAGGTTTATTCTTTGCCCAATTTTTGGCACCAACATTTTTTGATCCAATTCTTTGGCCTTTATTCTAAGTCGGTCTACAGGGTCTGTCCAGGAATGCAGAGCTAATTTAAATGCGGCCCAATGAATGGGCATCATCCACTTGGCATTTACATCAATTGCGGCCTGAGCTGTTTCTTCTGGCATCATATGAATTTCACTCCAATTTTCATTGTACTGTCCACATTCCATCATTGCAAAATCAAAAGGGCCATATCTCTTTCCAATTTCTTTAAAATGAGGACCATAGCCACCATCCCCACTAAAATAAATATTCAAGGAATCACTTTGAATAATCCAAGACCCCCATAGGGTGGACATGCGATCAAACAAACCACGACCTGAAAAATGACGTGATGGAGCACAAATGAATTTAATACCTTCATTTTCCATTTCCTCCCACCAATCCAGTTCATGGATTTTAGCACTATCTATTCCCCAAGCTCTTAAATGATTTCCCACTCCTAGTGGCATATAATAGTCATTAACCTTAGTTTTTAATTTTTGGATGGAGCCATAGTCGAGATGATCATAATGATCGTGAGAAATAATAAGCATGTCGATTTTTGGTAATTTCTCAATTGAGATGGGCAATTCCTTGGTAAATCTCCCATTTCCCAGCCAGGGATGCGGAGCCGGAACATCACCCAACATCGGATCTATCAATATTTTTTTACCATTCACTTCAAGTAGAAATGCACTATGACCAAACCAAGTAATTAAATTTGCTTTTGGAGAAGCCTTGCTAATAGTTAAAGAATCGACATATTCAATAGGTAAATCCGAAGTTGGAAATTGACCCTCAGTTTCCTTGGCAAATTCTCTCATAATTTCAATACTCTTAAAGAAACCCATGTCCATAGACGTAGGAATAAGGTTTTGAAATTGATCTTCTTCAAAATGCCCTGTAGTTTTGTAAAATTCAATTTGTTTTTCGCTTGCGGATCCTCCGAACTCTTTACTGGTATTGATAAATATTAATCCTACCAATAAAACCAGGGCTAATAAGCCAGAACCGCTTATGGCTACAATTTTTAAGATCATTTTAATTTTTTTCATCATTGGGATTGCGCTTTCAATCTTTATAATCTATAATTCTTCTATACTCTCCCCCATTTTAACTTCCGTTTCAAAACCCAATCTTGTGTTTTCGATAAGATCCGCAGAGAAGCTTATTTTTCCTTCTTCAAATAACAATACCAAGGTAGATCCGCCAAAAGCGAAATAACCCTTCTCCTCCCCTTTTTTTACCCTTGCACCCGGTTTATAGGTTTGGATAATAGTTCCTACCATTGTTGCTCCTACATCACAAATTAATATATCCCCCTGCTTCTCCGTTTGAAGCTCCATATACTCTCTCTTGTTTTTGAGGAAAATATCTAGGCTTCTTCGCAAGGCTATGGGCGAAACTGATAAATAATGGCCATTAATTTCTATACTTTTTCCGGCCAGGCCATCGCAAGGAAAATGATAACGGTGATAATCTGTTGGCGCTAAACGAATAATTAGCATGGCTCCTTTATGGAATTTTTGAGCTAATTTCTCTGAATTTAAAAAGGATCTTAGATTAAATAGGGAACCCTTAATAAAAAAATCTTGACTTTTTTCAATATTCTCAAATGCCAATACCTTTCCATCTGCTGGACAAATAATTCCATACCCTAGAGGACGAGAACCCTCTGCTATCTTCCTGTAAAAGAATTCATTAAAAGTTTGAAAACCATTTTCGGGGACCAAATAATCAGTCATATCCATTTTATGATCTCTAATAAATTGATCCACTCTTTTTGCAGACTTTTTGGAGTTCATATACCAACCACCCACAGCGGAGACTAGCTTTCTTTTAAACAAAAGGTTTAATCCCAGCTTTCCAAAAGGATGGCTGTATAAAAAATTAAGGAAATTTGCGCTGGGAGGCTTTTCTTCAATTTTCTTTTTAGACTTTCTATTGATAAATAGTATCGGTTCCATTTCTTAAGCTAAGGCGGTAATATTTTTTGAACTATCTATAAACCCTTTTTTGATTTAAAGCATTTTGAAATCTCCTGGCATATACAAGATGTTGCCTATAGTTTTTGGCAAAATAACTATATCCCGAAAAATCCTCTTTGGCTACAAAATATAAGTAATCATGTTGGCTATAATTCAAAACTGCATCGATGTATTTAATGGGAGGAATTAAAATTGGCCCTGGTGGTAAACCTCTAAACTTATAGGTATTATAAGGAGAGTCTATTTCTTTGTGGATATTGAGCACCCTTCTAATGCTAAAATCATTTAAAGCAAAAATCAAAGTTGGATCTGCTTGCAATGGCATTCCTTGCTTAATCCGATTCATATATACACCTGCGATTTTTGGCATATCCTCATCCTTTTTGGTTTCCCAATATACGATGGAGGCCATGGTAGAAACTTCGGATTGAGAAAGGCCCATTTCTTCAGCTTTTCTTTGCCTTTCTTCATTCCAAAACCGTTTGTACTCCCAGGCTAATCTCCTCATCAGCTTGGGAGTGGAAATTTCCCAGTTTACAAAATAGGTGTTGGGAATAAAAAAAGCAGGTATTGTATAGGAGTTAAAACCATATTTAGCAAGGGAATCTGGGTTTTTTAGCCAATTCAAAATTTCTGTGGAATCTGGTAAAATTTCTTTTGATAATACTCCTGATAACTGCTCAATATTTCTCAAGTTTCCAAAACTTAACCTCACTTCCATTTTACCATTTCCCGCACGTAAATGGTTGATAAGGCTATTGGTGCTCATTCCGTCTATCAATTTATACTTTCCTGGAACAACATTTAGAGCATCATAGTTTTTTGTTTTAGCAAGACTCCTAAAATCCGAAGGGTTTTCCAAAACATCAAGATCTTTTAGGGTTTGATATACAGAATCTAGATTATAATTTGGATAAATGTAGAGGTAAAGCTCTTCTCCATTTGTTTTTACATTGGCCGCAACAAAATTTTTAAAATAATAAGCATAGGCCCACAGCCCTAGAGCTGAAATTAATATTGAGGCCAAAATCAATATCAACAGTCTTTTTCGATTTTTTTGTTTTTTGCTTTTCATTTATGGAACAAGCGAAATAAGTGAATTTATAAAGATGCTCAGAAAAATAGTGTACACTAAAATATTGGTTTTACACTTTGGGGATGGCTTATTCTATTTTTAGGGTCGTATTGCATTTTTATTTTTTGAAGCTCTTTGTAATTCTCCTCTCCCCAATAGGCATTATCCCAATTTTTAAAGTTTAGATTTGGATAGTTTCGATATTGACGATGAATCCCATTCTCATAAATAATATTTTGAACTTCATCAAATTCAGAGAGTAGGGAATCTGGGTTTCTTCCTTCTTCCCAATAGGCTTGTAATTCTGATAAATAGGCCATTTTACGATGGGGATAACATGATTTTTCTTCGAATTTATCATCCCCTATTTTTCCTCCTAAGGTGTTAATTTGAAAAATTAGTCCAGCACCATTTACTATTTTCTCTAAAACAGGTTCTATAAATTTTTCAATATGGGCGTAATTTTTATAATAACCTGCCGATGAATTTTTAAAAGGTATAGGATATTGAACCCCATAATAGGTTTTTAAAGACTTGGCCAAATTTCTAGGTCCTCCTTTTGAAGTTTTATCACAAATAACTTCTAAACTATGTATCATGGAATCAATTCTAGAATCCAAATCTTCATAGTGGGTTAATAATATGGTAAGGGTCTTTCGATTTAAAACAAAGGCTGAAAAAGCATGATCGGGTAATTTCCCTGATTCTTCAAACCAAATTTTAAGGATGGAATTTGCTCTTTCTACATCTAATTTAAAAGCTTTAAACCTATGCCTTGTAAAAGAAGCCGGTGCATTTTGGCTTTTAAACTTCATTTCTGTTACAATACCAAAATTCCCATTCCCTCCTCCTTTTAGGGCCCATAATAATTCCGGATTGTCTTGAGTTTTTATAAGTCTGGCATCACCATCAACCATGCTCGCTTCCAATAAATGATCGCAGCTTAATCCATACTTTCTGCTAAAAAACCCATATCCACCACCTAGGGCCAATCCACCTAAGCCAACAGTTCCACAAGAACCAGCGGGAAGTATCTTTTTTTTGGGCAGAGTAAAATCATAAAGATCACGTAGTAGCGCGGCGGGTTGAGCAATAATAGTATCATTTTCTCCCCAGCTCAGCTTATTCATTAAAGACAAATTAATTTGCATCCCCCCATCGTTAGAGGAAAACCCTTCAAAACTATGTCCTCCACTTTTTACTGAAATTGCCAATTCATTTTCTATGGCATATTGCACTGCTTCTTGTACACCTTCGCTATTTTGGCAAAGAGCAATGATTTTGGGCTTTTGTTGGATTCTTAGATTGAAGGAAATATTATTCTCAGCATAGGAAGCTTGATCCTTTTGAAAATAACTCACATTTTGGCTATTGAAATAATCAAAAGGTTTTTTGGGTTCAGCAGGAAGACTTTCCTTCTTTGGTTTTTCCTTTAGTTCCTTGGGATTTTTTTCAGCCCCTATTCCACAAGACGGAAGTATTAAACTAAATCCGGAAAGAGCCATTAATTTTACTATTTCCCTCCTTTGATATTTTTTATCCATGCTAATCTAAAGAACCAAATTTATCAATTAATATGGGAATTCAATTCCCGGAAAATCATTATTCTGAATTTTAAAAAATTAACAGGAAGCTATACTCTTCCTATCGAAATTTTGCTATTCCTCTAGGCACAAATTAGCTAATGTTTTGGTAAAGGTTTTAGATTGAGGGTGAACTGAATATAATCGCGTGGTAGATTAGGACACGCACAAATGTGCGCGCCAGAGGGATCTGCAATGATTTTTTAATTGACTGAACTTCTCTAAATCAATCGTGTGGTAGATTGGGGCACGCACAAATGTGAGCGCCAGAGGGTACTGAATATAATCGCGTGGTAGATTAGGACACGCACAAATGTGCGCGCCAGGGGGCAAAAGGATATAGTAAATCCTAGCTTTACATTCTAAAGGTAACAAACAGGGAATTGAAAATTCTGTTTATAATTACCTGGTTTAAGCTTACAGTAAATCTTAAATTCATACTCTCTCAGTACATCCTTGACAATATTTTCAATTGAAAAACCATGCTTTCTTAAATAATCCGATGATTCAAATTCATTCATACTTTGTTTCATTCCGTTACCTAAAATTATACCCCCCTTAATTTTGAAATCAGTTTGCGTCAAAATTGAATCCCCATCCCATGAAAATATTAGATCAAGTTGGATATAAATTTTTGTAGAATCATTTTTGCATGTTGATATATCCAAGGAGTTATAATCAACTCCAAAACAATGAATTGGAAAATAGTCTTGTCCATTCATTAAATTTGTAATTAGTAAAAAAGGTAAAAGAAAACTCCGTGCTTGTGGTAAATAATTTTTGGAATCCATTGCTTAATTATTTTAAATATAGGATAAAAATCCTTGATTAAAGGCTTTTTTCAATTTTGAGTTCTAAGAGGTATTCACTACACCAACCCTTACCTCTTCAACTCCTCGCAATCAGCGTAAAGACAATATTCAACTGAACAATAAAAATCATTCAACTTTTTGTCCTTGTAATTTATCTTTGTCGGAAGTTTCATCCATCCTTCCAATCCATCCTTCCTGGTTGCAGGTTTAATTGCCACAGAATTTCCAATTTTTGACAACCATTCTACATTCTCGTAGGGAATTGCAATGGTATCAGATCCCAATACTGCAATAAGTTGCTTGGGCTAACTTAACAAATCAAAGTGCCAAGCCTTACTGGCTAAAAGTACTCTATCCTCCTTGTTACCATAGAATTCAATAAACTCCCAATTACCCTCGCAATCTATAATTTATGTATCTTCTGAATTAGAGACAGGCACAAATGTGCGCGGCAGAGGCTTACTTCGTTTAGGATGAATGAAGTGGGATAAGCCTTTGCTTAATGACATTGAGTGCGGCAGCGGGGGATATAGATAGCTAATACGTAAATCTATAATAGCTCTCAAAGCACTAAACCACCCATTATTTGTTTTTTAGATAGACTCTATTACTATCCAAATAATTCACCCCAACACCTCCGATTTCATCACCCGAAATTTCTATTATTAATTCAAGTTGAATGTCCGTCTGCGAGTTTGAAAAATATACTACTCTATATTCTGGAATATCTCCATACGGGTCAAAAGCAGTAATAATTGAATCTAAAAAATAGTAATTTTTCAACACTAAACTATCTTCTGTGTTGACGATATTAAAGGATTTTGAAAATTCCACACTATCACAATTTCGTGCAAGATGATACTTATCAACAATAGTGATCAAATTACCTTCATGATCAAAAGGTACATTAGGAATCTCTAAACTAAAAATATAACTCAGAGTTTTGCAATCCGTTGACTGGCAATCTCCTAAACTATTATAAACTAATAAGGAAAAGCTAAAAAACAGAACTATTTGTTTCATATTTTAGGTATAGTTGGGGTAGTTTCATTTCTATTGTACATATTCTCTCCAAAAGGACTGTAGACAAAATATTGGTGGATATGTCCATTATCATTGGTGATCATATCGCCATCGCGGCAGGCTGGCTCCTCGGGAAATTTATTCACTGGATAAATTTCATTTCCTCGGCCCTCAAGGTAATTTGGATGGTACCAATATCTTTCCCTTGTATAATAATAGTCATTCTCATCATCAGGATCCTCCCCTGTTTCTGTACTTCCATACATAGAAAGATCAAAATACTCTTCCATTTTTGGCGCTTGGTCCATACTCTTTCTGTCGAAATCTTTGTTTTCTTCTAGGCCTAAATTAGTTAATATTTTTGGGGAAGATTTGGTTACTGGGTTCCGAAATGAACGCTCCGCTAGTCGAGGAAGGAATCAAATTTCGGTCATCATGATACCACACGATTCAATCTTACGGCAGCGGGGTAATAATTCCAGTTTGTACTGATAGCTTAAATTTTCTTTGGCTCTGTAAATAAAATATATACATTAGAGTGAAAGTGTGAGCCTAATTACCGGTCTGAACAAGTACAGCCATGTTTATTAAATTTCAACCTAGTCCCGACAAGCTCATATTGACAAAATATTTGATTGCGAGTCGCTGGTCGTTTATAGCTTTCAGGAAGCAATTGAGAAAAGTTTATGGTCTGGTGATTATCGGATTTAAAGTTGATCCAAAAATAGTTATAAGAAAAATCGACAAAAACAAAACCATTATCAAACTTTAGTACTCCTGCAAAGCTAGGCCGATACTTTTCGTATAAAACGAATGGTACTATTTCAAAAACAAAATAAGCCTTTACCTGATTATTCTCAAAATCCATTTCAGAAACCTTGGCATAGACTGACAAGACATATTTGGGTTGTAAGGAATCTAATTGCATACAATTTAAACTATCAAGAATGGCCATAAAATCTAGCTTTAGATCCGGCTCTGCGAGTTCTAAAACAGGATACTCTACTTCACGATGGGATTGACCAAGTAAATGGAATTGAGCTGCGAGCAAAATAATTAAAGTGAAAAAATTATTCTTTAACATAATTATAAGTTGATTTTTGGTATGGTCCTGCTTGGGGAATTGGGCTAGTATCTTGCTTAAGGTGAGGCCAGTATCTTGTAAATCCTGATACAGAATAAATTTCACGATGTGCTTCTGGAAAATGGTTAATAGCAACATCGGCATCCTCTTTTGATGGACCACCATCACCAGGATGATTATGTAATTGATATATTAATGTTTCACCGCTCATTAGAGAGGAAGATTCTCCTTCCTCTCTAAAAGAACCAATTTCAAAATACTCCAAATTTCCAGTTTTTGAATAATTATAACAAAATTCTTTAGTGGTTACCTCATCCATAAACTCAATGAAACTTACCGCATCCTCATGACCTCCAGAATAATACCTATCCAGTTTCCTTTGCTCAGTTCTATCATTTCGACTGTCATGACCATTAACCATCAATGATCTTTGTTTTTTTACTTGCAAATAAGTTACCTTCTTCTTTCCCCATTGGTCTGTCCCAGTAAATTCATTTACAAACTCCTCACCTTCCTTTTTTTCATAATTTGAATTAACTGAACAAACCTCTCCTTTCTCGTTGCGAACATATCTTTGATCATCTACTTTTTCAACCTTTCCATCTCTTCCTACTTCGTAACTAGTTAATCCTTTTGGATCAATAAAAATAATGGGGTTGTTTTTCACAAAGTGGTACGGCATTAATTGGGGATCTCTTGAGAACAAAGGATCCACACTCAACCAAACCGAAATCTTAGGATCATAATACCTTGCACCGTAGTAGCCATTACCCGTCTCCGGATCAAGTTCCTTCCCATTAAAACGATAACGACTATTAAAATCTGAATTTCTATTGTATTGGTACATAT
>CAXBKQ010000002.1:0-195222 GCA_963976435.1 uncultured Cryomorphaceae bacterium
AATTAATGCTTGAATTGGCTCATGCCGATGGTAGCAAAGATGTGATTGCCTTAAATCACACTTATAATGCTCAACAAATTGAGTGGTATAAAGCAGGAAGTGCCCTCAATCTAATCAAATTAGAAAATGCTAGAAATGCATAATTTCTAATTTTAATAAATCTATTAAGAGCCGCTTTAAAAAAAAGGCGGCTCTTTTTTTTTCAAATATTGAGGCTTAAAGGAAGAAAGGTGAAATTTAAAGTTTAATTCTAAAAAATTATAGACAACATTTGTCAATAAGTCAAAAACAGAATCCACCAGAATTGCAAAAAGCTTGAAGAATACTTTTATCTTTGCTGCCTATAGCAAAAAGATATTATGAGCGATACTTCTACAGCCGCATTTGGACTTGAAACCGCAAAAGAATTAGGAATTCTTCCCGAAGAGTATAGCAAGATCAAAGAAATTTTAGGTCGTGAGCCTAATTTTAATGAATTGAGTATTTATTCCGTAATGTGGAGTGAGCATTGTTCCTATAAAAATTCTATAGTTTGGCTAAAAACATTGCCAAAGGACGGTCCACATATGCTGGTAAAAGCTGGTGAAGAAAATGCAGGTTTGGTGGATATTGGTGATGGTTTAGCATGTGCCTTTAAAATTGAATCTCATAATCACCCTTCTGCCTTAGAACCTTATCAAGGTGCTGCAACAGGAGTTGGTGGGATTAATAGAGATATCTTCACCATGGGCGCTCGTCCTATTGCTCAATTAAATTCATTGAGGTTTGGAGATATAAATTCAGACCGAACAAAATGGCTGCTTAAAGGAGTAACTAAAGGAATTGGTGATTATGGAAATTCCTTTGGGATTCCCATTGTTGGTGGAGAAGTATATTTTGATAAGAGCTATGAGCAAAACCCACTTGTAAATGCTTTCTCTGCTGGTATTATGAATACCCAGGAAGACCCAATGATTAGCGCTACTGCCAGTGGACCGGGTAACCCCGTGTTTATTATCGGTTCTTTTACCGGTAAAGATGGCATCGCCGGTGCCGCATTTGCCTCAAAAGATTTAACAGAAGCTTCCGCAGAAGATATTCCTTCAGTACAAGTAGGTGATCCTTTTCAAGAAAAATTATTGTTAGAAGCCACATTAGAATTGGCAAAAACTGGCTGTATAGTAGGAATGCAAGATATGGGAGCGGCAGGAATTACCTGTTCTACTTCCGAAATGAGCGCCGCAGGAAATGTGGGTATGAATATTTGGTTGGATAAAGTTCCAACAAGACAAGCCGATATGAAACCTTGGGAAATTCTATTATCAGAAAGCCAAGAAAGAATGTTGGCGGTGATTGAAAAAGGTCGCGAAGCAGAAGTAAAAGCAATTTTCGACAAATGGGATCTTTCCTGTGAGCAAATTGGAGAAGTGATTGCTGAAGATTCATTAAACTATTATTGGAATGGTGAATTGGTAGCGCAAACACCTGCTCAGCCACTAGTATTAGGCGGTGGAGCACCAGTTTATTACAGGGAACATAGAGAACCTGCATATTATAAAGAATATCAAAAATTTGATATCAACAACATTACTGTTCCAGAAGATTTAATTGAAGTAGGAAAAAAATTATTAGCTCATCCTAATATTGCTTCCAAAAGGTTTGTTTACAATCAATACGATAGCATGGTAGGCACCGTAAATATGGGTACTAATAACCCTTCAGATGCTGGAGTGGTAAATTTAAAAGGCACTAATCGCGCATTGGCCATGACGGTAGATTGTAATGCAAGATATGTAAATGCCGACCCGGAAATTGGAACTATGATCGCCGTTTCGGAAGCCGCAAGAAATATCGTTGTTTCTGGAGGTGTTCCCAGTGCTATTACCAACTGTTTGAATTTTGGGAATCCTTATGAGCCCGAAGTTTATTGGCAATTTGTAAATGCCATAAAGGGAATGGGCAAAGCCTGCGAAAAATTTCAAACGCCTGTAACGGGTGGAAATGTGAGTTTCTACAATCAAACTATGATTCAAGGATCGGCGGAACCTGTATTCCCTACTCCCACCATTGGTATGATTGGCGTTATTGAAGATAAAAAATTCATCACCAGCATTCCTTTTAAAAAGAAAGGAGACCTTATTTATATGTTGGGAGAAAATAGAAATGATATTTCTTCTTCTCAATATTTAGTAAGCATCCACAATGAGGAAAAATCTCCAGCACCATTTTTCAGTTTGGAGGAAGAATATTCCTTGCAGGAACAAATAAAGATGGTAATTCGCAAAGGGCTAATCGCTTCAGCTCACGATATTTCAGAAGGAGGGATATATGTAGCCTTAATGGAAAAGGCTATGAGCTCTAATTTAGGATTTGATATTACCACAGATTCAGCGATTAGAAGAGATGCCTATTTATTTGGAGAATCACAAAGCCGCGTGATGGTAAGTGTTGACCCAGATAAGGAAGATGATTTTATCGATTTAATGATGCTCAATGGAGTAGAGTTTGATTTGGTAGGCCATGTTACAAAAGGCTCTATCAGAATTGATGATATTGATTGGGGTCATGTTTCTGAATATCAGGAAATTTACAATACATCAATAGAAAATACATTGGCAGATAATTGAAAATAAGGCTCGTTGGATTGAGTTTTATTAAATGTTATCTTTGCCACATCTATGAAAATACTATTAATTCTTTTAGCGTATTTATTAGGTTCAATTCCATGGTCTGTATGGATAGGTAAAATTTTCTACAATACAGATATTAGAAATTATGGTAGCGGTAATGCCGGAGCCACCAATACAATGAGAGTTTTGGGGGCAAAAGTTGGTTTTGCAGTTTTGCTATTAGACGCTCTTAAAGGTTTTGCAGCTGTAAAATTAGTAGCCCTGGTACCCGCCTATGAAGACCTTACAGGTTTTGCCATTGTTTTAGGAATAGTTAGTGTTGTTGGACATATTTTTCCAGTATTTGCACAGTTTAGAGGAGGTAAAGGAATTGCTACTTTATTAGGGATGATCATAGCAATACACCCAGAAGCTGCACTTTTTGCCATATTTACTTTCACCTTGGCCTTTTTATTATTTAGAATAGTATCCTTAAGTTCAATCTTAGCAGCCTTTTCCTTCCCGGTTTGGCTGATATTTAGATTTCATGAAACTTCAAACTCTTTAATCATTTTTAGTTTTTCGGTTGTTCTTTTGGTTTTAATAACGCATCAAAAGAATATTGAAAGAATGTTGAATGGCGATGAAAAGAAAATACGACTTAGAAGATCCGATCGTGATTAATGCAGAAACGGAAACCTTAGCAAAAAAGGAGCTGAAACTAGAAACAGTGGCCCTCCGTGAAATTGTATTGTACAATGATGATGTAAATACATTTGACTGGGTTATTACCAGCTTAATAGAGGTTTGCGAACATTCTGCAGAACAAGCAGAACAATGCAGCGTATTGGTTCATTATAAAGGAAAATGTGCAGTAAGCACTGGAGAGTATGATGAACTAAAACCAAAATGCACGGAATTATTAAACCGTGGATTAAGTGCAGAAATTCACTAATTAAAACAAATAAGTTTTTATATTTGCAGCCCGTAAAAAATGGCTCTGTAGCATAACTGGATACTGCACCTGACTACGGATCAGGAGATTCGGGGTTCGAATCCCTGCAGAGTCACTTTAAACCAAGGACTTAGAAATTTATCTTTCTAGGTCCTTTTTTTTGCTTCAAACTTTCCTTGGAGCAATGACAAAAAAAATAGGCCAACATATTTGCTGGCCTATCTCCACTGTTCAATTTATTTGAACAATACAATTCTATCTAGTAGGTTATTTTACAAATTTCTTTGTTTCTACAAGTTTGTTTTTGCTAACAATTTTACTGATATAAACACCTTGAGGAAGGTCTGAAAGGTCAATATCCTCGCTTCCTGTTAAGGCAGCAGTTTTAACCAATTTTCCAGTTAGGTTGTAAATATTTACATCTATAGCGCTTCCAATGTTTAGGAATTCAACGTGGAACTCATTGTTAGAATAAAAAGTTTCCAATTCTACAGCTTCAAGCTCATCATTACTTAATGAACCATTAGTTAAAGTAAGAGAGATTTGGTTATTCGCAAGGTTTGCATCATCAAGAGATGGGCAGCAAGTTGTTCCTCTTACATTGAATCCAATAGTGAATGTACTGGAATTAGCAAGGGCTCCTTGACCAAAGTTCCAAAAATCAATATTTGCTGTTACAGAAATGTGTACAGAATCATTTGGAGCTACAGTTTTGGAAAGTATGATATAAAAAATATTGGCACCTCCAATGGTTACAATACCACCGTTGATGTCAATTCTGTAAAAAATAGAATCCCCTGTGTTTAAAGTAGTTGTACCAGTATTGGTTACAGCAAATTTTACAGTAAATGGGTTACCAGAAGTAACAGAAGTTCCGCTAGCTGGGCTAACGATGCTAGTAGCTTCTAAATCAAGTTGAGCAAAAGCCGCTACTGAGAATAGAGCAAAAGTACAGGCTAGTATTAGTTTTTTCATAATTATGATTTTAAATTTCAACGAAAATACAATTCCTAGAATTAATCAAAAGTCTTTTTAAGGAACAAACTGAGTGTTAGCCCATTTTGGCTTTTTTTTCGAATTGAAAATCAAAGAGTTAAATCTCATTTTTTTTGAAGAAAAATTTATCCATCTCTTAATCCCAATTTAATTTAAATATCAATTTTTTATAAATCGATAAGATCCAAAATTCTCTTTTGTATTTATTATTTGAAAAAAGTAAATCCCCCTTGGCATTTGGCGAATGTCTATTTCCATTTCAGAATCAAAGACTCTTCCTGATCTAATTATTCGCCCATTTTGATCCATCACCTGCCAATTTTCTCCTTCAACAAGCTCACTGAATTTAATTCGGATAAATTCCTTTGCCGGATTGGGAAATACATCCACATAATCAGTCCTAATTGGAGAATAGATTCCTAAACTCACATTGGAAATCAACCTTATTTTCCCAGTTCCATATTCGGAAATAAACAAGGAATCTCCCTTTGCTAAAATCCCGTTTGGACGATTAAATTTTGCAGAATCTATAGAACCTTCTGTAGATCCTGCCGTGCTTCCTGCAAAAAGAACAACACTATCTGTATATCCCAAATGAACTCTATAAATTTTATGATTTTGAAAGTTTGTGGCCCAAAGAAAATTATTAGAATAGCTTATAAATCCTAATGAACTGCCACCCGTACCAGGGACTGTGGCTATATAAACAAGGCTGTCTTTTCTAACTTCGAAAATTTTCCGATCTGTAAAATTCCCTAAATACAATTTTCCAAAATCGTCATATGCCAATCCAACCGGACCTCTTAATGGAGGTCCAGAATGCCAATCAATCATAGTCCCATCTGGAGCAAGTTTAATTAATTTATGTCCAGCATAGGTGGTGAAAACCATGGTATCACTACCCATTTGTTTTATGATCCCTGAAGGGTTTACAATATCAATAGTATCCAAAGGCAATCCATTGGGATCTACTTTAAAAATCCTATTTCCAGTATTATCACAAATGAATAGGTTTCCATTAGAATCAAATGCCAAACCGTTGGGCGCATGCAGTCCGCTTACAAATGAGCTCACTGCGCCGTTTGTACTAATCTTGTAAACAGAGTTTCCGGAATAATCAGAACCGAATAAATTCCCTTGTTGATCAAAAATTAGATCGTCTGTAATTTTAAATTGGGCGGAATCGAAATAGGTAGAAACCATTTGGGAATTTCCGATTAAAGAGAAAAAGACTAAAATTCCCAGTAATTGAATTTTTAAAAAGGTCATAGGCAAAATTGGCTTGATTAATTTTAAAGGCTCATTAAAAAGTACAAAGGCTGCTATTTTTTAAATATGGATGATGTGCAAATGCCCTTATTTTCACCATTAAATTGACGTAGATTCTCTAAAGAGGTTGCTTTCACCATATGTATTTCCCAGTGATTTAATCCCTAATGGATATAACTAGCGTTAACTAATTCCTTCCTTTTAAGACAGTTGAGAATTTTAAATTCGATAAATATTCTTTTGAAATTGAAAACAATATCCTCCTTTCTTCTTTTATTAGTTCTTCTTTCTCCCTTAAGACTGAAGGCCTTTTCCTTTGAAGCGGGAGAAATTAGCTACCAGCATCTGTCTGGTTCGCCAAACAGCTATAGATTGAATCTTGCCTTATATACTATTGATAATGGTGGGCCAGTGGATTCTAGCCAAATTATTTATTTTCAATCCTCTTGTCAAAGTTTAGATAGCAGTACTGCTCATTTAAAAATGACTAAATCCATAAGCCCTTTTCATCTTAATCCTTGTATAGATTCCAGTATTTCCCTCAGCAATTCATATTTAAAATTAGAGTATGAGGTAGATATTAATCTGGCTATGAATTGTTCCGACTGGAATTTTTACTGGCAGGAATGCTGCAGAAATCCAAATATCAACAACATACAGAACCCTTCTAGCAGTGGCATTTATTTACTTGCTAGGCTAAACAATAATTTTGGGCCCAATTCCAGCCCACAATTTTCAGGTGAGGCAATTCGGCAATATTGCCTATATGCAAATGAGGCGGCACTATTTAAGGAGTCCTTTATAGAAGCTGATGGAGATTCCATTGTTTACAGGTATACAAATCCGAAAGAAGGTCCATTTCCAGGTTCAGCTATAACTTGGGCCAATGGCTACTCATTGTCAAATCCCCTTGGTCTTGCTCTGGATTCTTCCAAAGCTTATTTGGAATATGTTTTATTAAATAAAGAAAATGATGCCATCAGATTTGAAATTGATGAATACCGATTCGATCCTCTTAGTGGTCAATGGATTTCCATTTCTACAGTATCTAAGGAAATGCAAATTCAAATAGTTGATAATTGTTTAGCCTCCGCTGTCAACTGGGGACTTTTTGGGGACGATCTTCATACTTCCAAAAAAATTATTGGCAATTGTGGTATGGATGAGATATTGATTTATTGCAGCAATGCCATTGATATTAGTTCATTAAATTTCGATGCTAGCGAGTTCGAAGCTTTCAATTCCAATGGCAACTTATTAGCCCTTGTTTCTGCAATCCCAGTAGCGCAAAATGGTTTGGTCAATGCCATTAAAATTAAATTGCATCAGCCTTTAATGCAGAATGATAGCCTTAGCATAGTCACAAGACTAGGTCCGGATTCCAATACTATTCTCAGCCGCTGTGGTTTTTCACTCCCTCTAGGAGAAAGGATAAACTTGATGGTAAGGGATTGTAATGATGTTGGTCTCAATGAAAATAAAATTCGGGTAGATTTATTTCCAAACCCATTTAATGATGAGTTACAAATGCATTTTAAGAGCCAAGGAATAAAGAATATCTCCATTTACAATTCCAATGCTCAATTAATTTTCAAAACGGAATTTAAAGGTGAAATACTGAAATTGGATACAAAAGAATTTCCCCCTGGGATTTATTTTTTGAGGCTAGAAGAGCTAGGAATTACTTCCTCCTATCAAATTCAAAAACTTTGATTCCATAATTTGAAAAGCTAAGATTCCGATTAAAAGGAAATGGGATAAGAATAATAGAAGTCAACTATTCCAACGCCACCTTCCACATTGGATATACTGACTGGAGAAACTTGAGCATTTTGGAGAAATTCCTGAGCATTCCTGCTTGCTAATTGAAAATAATAGGGGCCCAGGTATAGGATTTCAAAAGAATTATCCTCTGAATAAATGACAATATTTTGATCCAATTCATTTGCCAGAATTTTTCTCTGCTTCCTAAATTCTGTTGCTTCAAAACTTAAAATCGAATTAGAATAAATAGCACCCAGATTGAGATGCACATCTTGTTCATTTTCAGCTTCTACAAGGTTCAATTTAATTTCAATTTTATACTTAAATCTACCTTGATCCAAATAAATAGGATCAGTAAGACTATCTACGCTAATAATTTCAATACTTAAGGAATCTGGAGTTTGAAAATAACAGTCTAGCTCTTCTTCCCCGGGAATTAAGGAATGAATTCTATAGCTTGAAGACCATCGAATCGCTTGATTACTTTCAGTGGAGAAAGTATCATTTGGCAAAGTGGCCGAATATAGAATTGTGAAGAGGGAATCAAAAACATAATTTGCTTCAACAGCGTCAGTTTTACTATACTCCAAATTAAGGGCTTTACCTGGAACTGCTATACCATCCATGCTATTATAAACCTGATATTCAGGATAATCTATTTCGTACGTGCAGGACATAATGCTACAAATACAGGCGATGTGAACTATAGACTTCCTAAAACTGATAGGCATAGCTGAAACTTGGTATTATGGGCCATCCACCATTGGCCTTTATGGAATTTCCGTTTTGTCGAAAAGAGTATTGTAGGGAATTGATATTTTTATTCATCGTAACATTAATCACGGAAATTGTAAAAATTCGTGTCCCCCTTTTCTTTTTAGCAATAAAATTGAATTGCAAATCCAAACTTTGAGCAAATGGTAGCTGCACATTATTTCGTTGCGATATAAAAGGTAAATCCTCCACCTCGGGTATTGCCGTGTTCGCCCTTTGTAAAGGAAATTGAGTGAAATTTCCAGAACCCAAAAAATAGGTCACTCCTATTTCGGTAATTTTTTGGATACTATTTCTTTTGAACCGAATGAAAGAGCTCAAGCTTAGCACATGTTCTCTAGCAAATTCAAAGGGATAAGTTTGGCCATCGTCTATTTCTGGAGAGTTTCTAAAAGATTGTGACCAGGTATAGGCAATGCTTCCTCGATAGATTTCTTTGTTAATTTTTAAGGAGGACTCTATTCCATGGCTATTTCCATCAACAGAAAGAAGGCCATTTGCCATATCAGGCTGTGTTAATTGCTCTGATTCTGAATATAAAAAAACTGGATAGTTATAATCCCTATCAACCGCATTGTTCAATTTTTTATTAAAAAAACCAAGACTAAAATTCCAATTTGATTGGAAGTATAATACACCAATGGAAAACTGGTTTATTGATGATGGAACTAAATTTTGAGAAGATAAAATCGGGAAATCTGTAGCACTACCAAAATTATTTTGTCTAAATCGATGAACAAATCCGTGTCTTTGCTCATAACTTGAATAAAGTGAAAAACGATTGTCGATAAAATAGTTGGCTCTCAAATTATAATCCAAATACAAGCCTTCACCATTCTTTGAATTATTGGTATTGCTAATTCTAACTCCACCTAATATTTCAAGATTCTTAGCTAGGGAGTATTTTGCCTCAGCGAATATTCCCAGAATGTTTAGAGGTAAGGAGAATACATCTATTTCAGAATCATTTTCCCTAAATCTATCAAAAAAGCTATTTAATTCAATTCCAAATTCGCTGAAAAAGGACTGGTTTAATTGAATTTGAAAATTCGATTTAAAGCCTAGGTTGTGAAAATCTCTTTGAATAAGACTTGGTTCTAAATTGGGTAGTATTAATTTAATTTGCTCATAATCCGAGTATTCATTGCTGAACTTTTGATTGAAATTGGAATAATATACATGGGTATTGCCATAAAATTTACCCTTTTTATTTTTCAAGGTTATACCAATAACATCAGATGAGGCTGAAAATTTATTTATTGATTCATAACTAATATTCTGCCCAGCAGAAAAGGCATTTAAAAAATTTTTGCTCGAAAATCGATCTCCTGAACGGTAGTAAAATGATTCTAAAAAACTTTGGTCTCCAATCCTATTTGAGAATTTTAAATAATGGTCTTCAAATCCAAATTGCGACTCTGGTTCTATACCCAATAAATTCAAAGTGGATTGTGCCAAACTGAAAGTAGAAATCCGGCTTGCTATTAAAAGTGATGAATTTATTTTCTTTAAAGGAATATCAAAACCTGTCCTCAATGATCCAAAGCCCATGGCTAATTCCCCTTTAAACTTTTTCATTGATGCCGCTCGCATTTGTAAGTCTAAAACAGCAGAAGGAGAGTTCCCATATTTTAAGGGTATGGATTCTTTGTGGAAGTTCAAGGACTTGAGGCTATAAGAGGTGAAAGGAGATGCAAAACCCATTGCATGATTCGTATTGTAGATGGGAACAGCATCAAGAAAAATTCCTGTTTGGTATTGATCGCTACCTCTTACATAAATACCAACAGAGCCAGGACTTGCATTTTGAACACCTGGGTTTAGAATAATGGGTCTAATGACATCTGGCTCCCCTCCTATTTGCGGAAATTGCTTGATATCTTTTGCCCGAACCTTGATATTATAAATATTCTCCTCCATGGCAAGATTAATATTATCTACTTTTTTAGAAATAACATCAATTGTATTCAGCACCACGGACCTATATTTTAGGCTGATTCTAATTTCCCCAGGATATTCATTTGGAAGGATAAAAAGACTATCTCTAAAGGAGAATGCTGAGATAAAAATGCTGTCACCAGGGTGAAAATCTAGTTTTAGCTCTCCCTTAAAATCAGAATAATAAATCTTGTTTTGATATTTAATAATGGCTGAAACTATAAGCTCTTCATGCTCAGAAACTATTGAAACCTTTACTTTTTGAGCATTCAGGCCTCCAAGATTAAAGAGGAATATGGATAGGAAAAATGAAAAACGAATTAGGTTCATTCTAGAAGATCCTATATAATAGTCCAATCCTCACATAAGTACCTTGCTGATACATTTCTTCTTCATTTCCACTATTAAACTGATTTAACGGATACTCATATTCCTCACCTTCGGTATTAGTAGAATTACCATCCAATTTATAAGTCTCAATCAGCAAGCTTTTGTACCTGATTTTATAGGGAAAGAAATAATCCAACCCAAGGGAATAACCAAATCTTGGACTAAAATAGTCCTGCCATTCTAGTCCGACAGTTAATCCCAAAAAATTTCCGGAGCGTTGCATGGAATAATCAAGCCTTTGCGCAGTTCCATTGGAATTTACACCATCAAAACCATAATCCTCCTGATGTTTACGCCAGCCTATATTGCCACCGACAGACAGCAATAGCTTTTCATATTCTTCCTTAAATAAAATGTCAAAAGCCAGTTTTGGATTAAGTCTAAAATCTTGAATATCCAATTGAGTATATTTTAAACCAACTTGATCCTTTTCATATCCTCCATTTTGGTAATTAATATCGAGGGACAGATTTAGGCATTTGAAAATATCATAGTCAAGCTCAAATCCATATGTCTTAAAAATCCAACTCGAATAAGCGATACTATCCAATTCAATATCATCCCCTAATTGACGAATTAAAATTGGGCCTAAAACATTTTTATAGTCAAGACTTTCCACTCCAATGGCAAAGTAGGGGTTCACACTCAATTTTTGAGCATTTAAAGAATTGAATAAAATGATAGAAATGAGAAGAGTAAAATATTTCATTTAGATAGAAGAATTCAAATAATGGTTTCAAATAGAAAATCTAAAATAATCTATTTTTCTTGAGGTATTTGGGGTTGTGAAGTTAATCTTCAATTTGTTTTAAGCAAACAAAATTTAATCCTTGTTTGATGGGTTTAAATGAATGTGGATGTTTTTTTAATTGCCGTATTCTTTCAGTTACATTATTCACCATCCTAATTTTAAGAACAAATAATATGTTGAATAAACCCTATGTTTCCTTCCTCCACCTTGCACTAATATCTGCCTAAAAAATTGAAACACATTTAAGCAGATTCTTAGGATCGAATAAAAAATATAATTTGGAGAATGGGCTATCCTTGAAGACCATTATTCATCTATTGGGCTTTCTGGCTACCAACACATCTAATGGTGATTATTCCTGATTTAGAGGCTGACCGCAAAATTATCTTGACAGAGTGGATGATTTATTTTCCAAACCATTCCAAACAAATCCCCTTCGCGAATTAAACCATATATCAATTGCTAAGTCATAGTGGCCAAATAAACGAATTTGTGATCATTCGGAAAGGGGAAGGACCTGTTTCGGAGTTTAAAATCTTAAGTGAATATTTTTTTTGAACTAATTTAGTTGCATATGCAACTAAATACTATTTTTGCCAAGTGAATTTTCAATTTCCCCCTTTTTCAAGAGACAAATTTATCCCCAATATCGGGCGAACCAGCAAGCTGATGAGCTTATTGGTAAAAGCATTATTTGCTCAGGAAAAACTGGATTTAACCAAGGAGCAATTTATTATCCTCTTATGTATTGAGGAAGAATCCATAGTGCAATCTGAATTGGCCTTGATAACCGAAAGGAACAAGGGATCCCTAACTCGTTTGTTGCAATCCCTAGAGAAAAAGTCATACATAAAAAGAAGAGTTTGCAAGAATGACAGTAGAGTAAATCATGTAGAAATAGATCAAAAGGGAAAGGATATCCTGGAAATGACAAAACCTAAAATGCTGGAATTATTTAAATCTTTACAAAAAGGACTTGATCCAAAGGATTTAGAATTGAGCCTGGGAGTAATGAAGAAATTACAGAATAACATCCAAGAATTATTTGAAAACCTAGAGAAGAACAAGAATTAAGAAATGAAAAAAAGACAGATTTTAATAATAGGAATTGCCATAGTGATATTGGTATTGGGAAGAACGCTAATGGCGCAATTGGCAAAACCCGCGGAAAAGAAATCCAAAAAACCAACAAGCTCAATAGTTACTGTTTTTACGGAAAAGGTGGAGAATAAATCCATTCCTGTTTATGTAGAAACTACTGGTGTTTTGGAAGCCGAAAAAAGAAATGAGCTGTATAGCGAAGTTCAAGGTGTGATGGAGGCTGATAATGGCCGATTTAAAGCCGGGAACTCCTTTCAAAAAGGTGAATTGTTGATCAAAATTAGATCTAATGATCAGGAAGCCCAGCTTTTTGCCCAGCGCTCCTCCTTTATTAGTGCTCTCACGGCTATTATGCCCGATATTAAGGCTGATCATCCGGATGAATATCTAAAATGGCAAAACTATTTAAAATCTTTATCCATAGATAATAGCACTCCCTCCCTGCCGAGCATAAAATCTGAAAAATTAGAATCTTTTATCACCGGTCGTGGCTTATATTCTAATTATCATTCTTTAAAAAACCTGGAGATAATTAATGGCAAATACAATTTACGAGCTCCCTATGATGGTGTTTTAATTTCTGCCAATGTAGATCCTGGAACTGTTATTCGCCCTGGGCAAGCTCTAGGAGTTTTTATTCAACCCTTAAAATATGAGCTGGAAACCTCAACCGATGCCCTTACAGCGGAAAGACTGAAAATCGGTCAGGAAGTGGAATTAAGTATGAGAGGTCTTGATAAAAGTTGGACTGGGAATATTTCAAGATTGGTGAAAGCTATTGATAAGGATAGCCAGTTGAGCACCTTCTTTATCTCTGTACAAGGCGAAGATTTAAAAGAGGGAATGTTCCTTCAAGCCAAAGTAAAGGCTAATGAAATTCCAAATGCCTTTTCCTTATCGAGATCTGCGCTAGTAGAAGGCAATCAACTTTATATAGTGGAAGATGAAACCCTGAAATTAAAAACCATAAAAGTGGAATATTTCAACCAGAATACAGTGATTGTAAAAGGATTGGAAAATGGGCAAATGGTGCTACGCAAGGTTCCTCCAAGCGCTTTTGAAGGGATGAAAGTTTCAATTTACAAAGAGCAGGAATAGAATGAAAAAGCTAATCACACATTTTATTAAATATCCTGTAGCTGGGAACGTGATCATTGTTGCCTTTCTCATTTTAGGATATATGGGAATGAAAAACATGCGCTCCAGTTTCTTTCCGCTTCAAGATTCAAAAAATATTAATATCAGCGTTGTTTATCCTGGTGCCTCGCCCCAAGAAATTGAGGAAGGTGTGGTATTAAAAATTGAAAACAATCTCCGTGGATTATTAGGGATAGATCGATTTACCTCCTCTTCCAAAGAAAATTCGGCAAGCATAGCCATTGAAGCTGAAAAAGGTTATGATATAGATGTTCTCCTTGCTGATGTAAAAAATGCAGTTGACAAGGTACCATCCTTCCCTGCCGAAATGGAACCTCCCGTTGTGGCCAAACAAGAAACCACTACCAATGCCATTTCCATGGTCATTACCGGAAAAAATGTTGACCTATTGAGTTTAAAAACTAAGGCTAGACAAGTAGAATCTGAGCTTAGAACCATAGATGGTATTTCTCAAGTGGATATTAGTGGTTTTCCCGATGAGGAAATTGTGATTTCCTTGAAAGAGGATATTCTTAGAGCCTATAATATTAGTTTTCAAGAGGTGTCACAGGCTGTAGCCTCTGCAAATTTGCTGGTAACTGGTGGTTCGGTAAAAACTAAAGAAGAAGAATACTTGATCAGGCTAAGAAACAAATTCTATTATGCTCAAGATTTGGAAAATATTATTGTAAAAGCCTTTCCCAATGGTTCTCAAATTAAATTAAGTGATATAGCGGAGCTTGAAGACACTTGGTCTGAAACCCCAAACCGTTCTTATTTTAATGCCAACCCATCTATTAGCATAAATGTAAAAACCACCAACCGTGAAGACCTGATAGAAGCGGCAAACAAAACCTTAGAATATGTTGAGGATTTTAACAATAAAAATCAAAACCTTAGCCTTAATGTAACCAGTAATTCTAGTATAACTATTATACAAAGAACAGAATTATTATTGAAAAATGGGGTGCAAGGTGTTGCTTTGGTGTTATTTTTCCTTTCCCTTTTTCTCAGACCGAGGTTAGCCGCTTGGGTAGCTTTTGGATTACCCATTTCCTTCTTAGGGATGTTTATGGTAGTTAGCTATTTGGATGTTACCATTAATGTTCTCTCCCTTTTCGGTATGATCATCGTAATTGGAATTTTAGTGGATGATGGGATCGTTATTGCTGAGAATATTTTTCATCATTATGAAAAAGGCAAATCTAGAATTAGAGCCGCCATAGATGGAACTTTGGAAGTAATCCCAGCGATCACCTCCGCCATTCTCACCACCATTATTGCCTTTAGCACCTTCTTTTTTCTCGATGGAAGGATAGGCGAGTTTTTTATGGAAGTAAGTATAGTGGTAATTCTCACCTTGGCTTTTTCTCTTTTGGAAGCCTTTATTATTTTACCTACCCATGTTGCTCATTCCAAAGTTTTAACGCCCGATCAAAAAACCTATAAATTCAATATTTGGGGGGATAGAATGATGAATTATTTGAAGGATAATATTTATATGCCTTCCCTAAAATGGGCCCTTAAATACAAGCCCATTTCATTTTCCATAATTATAGCCCTTTTAATGATTACCATTGGCGCTATGCAAGGAGGAATAATTAAAGGCACATTTTTCCCAGCCATTGCCAGCGACAGGGTGAGTGTTACTTTAACCATGCCTCAGGGTGTAAACCCCTTGCAAACCGACTCTATAATTTCCATGGTAGAGGAAGCTGCCTGGAAAGTAAGCGAAGAGTTTACAGCCCAACAACCAAATAGCGAGCCGGTGGTTGAAAATATTATTAAAAATGTAGGTCCAGGATCTGCCACTGCCTCTCTCACTCTAAACCTTTTACCGGGGGAGTTTAGAATTGCCGCCGCTGCAGATATTGCGGGTGCCATTTTTGAAAAGGTGGGGAAAATTCCTTCCGCAGAGAGTTTGGTAATTGATGGTAATTCAAATTTTGGTGGTAAACCTGTTTCTGTTTCTCTTTTGGGCTATGATATCTCAGAGCTGAAAGCTGCAAAACTGGAATTGAAAAATGCCTTATCGGAAAACATTCTACTAAGGGATATTTTGGATAATGATCCTCAGGGGATTAAAGAAATAAGCCTTAACATTAAAGATGCCACTTATAGCTTAGGGTTTACCATGAACAGTATAATGTCTCAGGTAAGAAGCGCCTTTAATGGTTTGCAAGTTCAAAGGTTCCAAAGAGGTGAAGATGAAGTAATCGTTTGGGTAAGATATGATCTTGAAGAAAGAACATCTCTAAAAAATCTTGAGGAAATGAGAATCTTAAGTCCTCAAGGGAATAGAATTCCTTTAAAAGAACTGGCGGACTACAGTATCCAAAGAGGGGAGATTTCCATTAACCACTTAGATGGAAAAAGGGAAATAAAAGTAGAGGCTGATTTAAAAAACCCCAAAGAAAGCGCTACGAAGATTGTAGATGAAATTAAAGCCGAAATAATGCCCGACCTTTTGGCCAAATACCCGAGTGTAACGGCATTGTATGAAGGACAAAACCGTGAAGCAGGAAAGGTACAAGCCTCTGCAGGGCAAGTTCTCCCAGTAATTTTATTGCTTATTTACATCGTCATCGCTTTTACATTTAGGTCTTATAGCCAACCGCTTTTACTAATTGTGATGGTTCCCTTCGCCTTTATTGGTGTGGGATGGGGGCATTATGTCCACGACTTTCCAGTAAACGTATTGTCCATGCTAGGGATAATCGCATTAATTGGTATTGTGGTGAACGATGGATTAGTATTTATAGCCAAATTCAATGGTTATTTAAAAGAAGGAAATTCCTATGATGAAGCGATAATTTTAGCTGGATCCTCAAGGTTTAGAGCAATTTTCCTTACCTCTATCACTACCATTGCTGGTTTATCACCACTAATTTTTGAAACCAGTAGACAAGCACAATTTCTTATCCCCATGGCCATTTCCATAGCCTATGGAATCGCCATTGCTACGGTACTCACCTTGGTAATGTTGCCGATGTTATTATCTGCAAGCAATTCCATTAAAGTTTATTTAGGATGGCTTTGGAAAGGGGAAAAACCGACTAAGGAATCGGTGGAAAGAGCAATTAAAGAATTAAAATCTGAAGCAGAAACTGATGAAAACTAAATTATTATATACAATCCTGCTTTTTAGTCTAGGATTAAATCTAAAAGCCCAAGACCTAAGTTTTGAAAAAGCTTTGGCCTTAACCCTGGAGAATAATTATGATATCCAGATGGCAAGGGTTGACGAGGAAATCGCAGAAAACAGTTCCGATCTTTCGAATAATGGTTATTTGCCTACAGTATCGGCATCTGCAAATTATAATTGGACCTATTATGAAGGGGAAAACCGCCTGATAACGGAAGATGTAAGTTTCGACCCCAACAACTCCTATAACTATGGCGCCAGTGTTTCGGTTAACTATACTTTATTCGACGGTCAGGCCCGAAAATACAATTATCTGCAAGCCAAGGGAAATCACAAACTTTCTCAATTGCAAATGCAACAGGTAATCCAAAACACCATCCTTGAATTGGCCAGAGTTTATCATGAAGCTGCACGATTAGAAGAAAATGTTTTAGCCTTAGAAGAGGCCATGGAAATTTCGAGGGAGCGCTATGCAAGAATAGAATACAATTACGAATATGGGCAAGCAAAACGCCTGGATGTTTTAAATTCTAAGGTGGATTTAAATACTGATAGTATAAATCTCATAAATGGCATTCAAGAATTGGAGAACCTAAAAAGAGATCTGAATTATATTATGGGACAGGAAATTGACCAAGAAATTCAACTGGATAGAGATATCAGCTTAGGTAAAACCATCCTTCAAAATGATGTTCTGGAATCTTCAAAAAGCAAAAACCTTCAGCTTAGATTAGCCGAAAACTCAGTTGATTTAAGTCAATATGCTTTAAAAGTGAGCAGATCTTCCTGGCTTCCAAGCTTAGCAGCCAATGCGGGATATCAATATGCAGGATCTGATAATCCAAATGGAGCTTTTGTAATTGGTTCTAGCAATACTGGTCCACAAGCTGGAATTAGTCTTAGCTGGAATATTTTTGATGCTAAAAATTCAACCAAGGTTAAAAATGCCAAACTCAGCCTGGCGAGTAAGAAAATTGAAAAACAATCCTTGGAACAAAATGTAAAATCTCAGGCCATGAATGCCTATTCTACTTATAGCAATTTGCTCTTTGTATTGCAGGCCCAAAAGGACAATGTAAATACCGCCAAAGATAATTATCAACGCAGTGAAGAATCTTTTAAACTCGGGCAAATCAGTTCTGTAGAATTCCGCCAAGCACAATTAAACCTTCTCAATGCAGAGCAAGCATTAATTAAGGTAAAATACGACGCCAAAAATGCGGAATTACAGGTGCTTGCTGTAATGGGCGAATTGGTGAATTAAATAAAACAAAAACCCTTGGAATGTCTTCCGAGGGTTTTTTGATTGATCAGTAAAATACTCAGCCTAAAAAACTGCTTTTAATTCACCAGTAGCTTTTCCATAATATTTTGGGATTTACCTTTTAATTTAAGGATATACAATCCCCTGTCGTAATTATCCAGCTTAACTCTAAGTTCATTGCTATTGTCTAATTCTTGGGAAAAAACAAGACTTCCATTTAAACTGTAAATCTCAAGCTCCTGCGATTCTTTATAGTCGTAGTAAATAAACACCCCATCTCTTGCTGGATTAGGAAACATTTCAAAGGTAATTTCTGAAGCCATCTCCTTATTTGAAATGATGGATGCATCATCAATGGTGATATTATCCAAATTTATAGAACCCCCTAGTGAAGAAATATAATCGAATCGGATTACGGCTTCTGTGGCGTTTGAAAAATTAGATAAATCGATTCTTTCTCTTCTCCATTCTGTGCTATCCTTAGGAGAAAAAAATGTGGCTGGAATGGTTAAAGGATTTAAAATTGGAGCCGCTGCAGTTGCCAAATCAGCTCCCCCCTTTTTGTAGATAGTTTGAAAACTTTGCCCACAATCCACAGAAATCAAAACTTGCAAGGTATCCGCAAAATTTACAGTATCCGTAAAATAAGGAGGTGTATATTGATGGTAGTTAAAGGCCACATCAAAAGCTAATGTAGGCTTGTTCACGGTTCTAAAATCCATAAGGGGTGAGCTGAAATTTTCTCTAGCACCTAGGGTATTGAAAATTAAAATTGTATTAAAAGCAAAGAGGGAAGATTGACCATCTCTACTTATAGAATTATCTACAGACCATTGAAACAAACTGCCAGTTTCATCAAAAATCCAATCATCAACATTGCCTTCAAATCCTTCAAAAACCTGTAAAGATTTGGAAGCGCTTACAATTTCAAAATCCTTAGTTTCCTGGTTATTCGTAGTGATCGGATCCGATTCATTTATGTTTATCGCACCGATGCTAGCATCTAATGTCATTTTTCCAGCTCCAGAAATATTTGGAATAGTAATTCCCACACTTTCGTAAAGCCCTAAATTTCCTGTCCAGGTAATTTGAGAATTTGCTCCTCCAGTATTGTAAATAATTTCTACACTGCTCAAATTTTGCAGGCCTTTATTTTGGATAAAAACCTCAGCATCTACAGTGCTATTGCAAGTCCTTTCTGGCATTTCAACAGAAAATAAATCGAGGTCATAATCTTGAGTTTCCGGTTTTTCAAAAAATTCTAGCAAAGCATTTTGGACCGAATTGCTTGGAACAGAATGTCCCATCCCCTGGACAAGCTTGTACTCTACTTTTCCACTGTTCTTTTTTAGTCGTATCACTAGTTGTTCAATGGCATCAAGATAAATGGCATCTGTAGATCCCAGGCTGATATAAATTGGAATTTGAGAAGCATTGGAATAATTATAAATTAGACTAGCACCACCCGGTTCATTATTGAGATCTAATAATCCCTGTAAAGCTGGGGTATTCAATAAAAGGGCCTTGAAATCATTTGGATTTTCCAATCCATATTTAAGGCTGCTTCTTCCACCTAGGGAGAAACCTTGTAAAATAATTTCATTGGAATTTATAGAATACACCTGCTGCGCCAAAAGGATACTTTCTGGGATTACCATCTCATCCCCTTGAGGTACATAAAAATCCTTGTTTGGGTCAGAGCCGCCATCAGGAAAAATAAAAATGGTGCTATCAAATAAAGAAGGCCAGCCTAAAGTATTTATTAAAGCATTTCGGTAATTATTACTATTATCCCCTAATCCATGAAGTCCAACCAAAAGTTGATAATTATGGGCTGGATCGTAATTTGGAGGAACAAATAGTGAAAAAGTTCTGGTTTGCCCCATAAAGGTTATAGTAGTATCATAGGCCCCAGTTCTTTGTGCTTTAATTGGATTTTGTAGAGTTCCAATAAGACATAGAATAAAGAATAGTTTTAGAATTCGCATAGCTTATAATTTAAATGTTTACTCGAAAGTAAAAGCTATAATCCCTTCAAAATCTCCGCATTTGTAATTAGACTATTTCAGCACATGGATGGATAAAATGGCTTTGTTTTATTTTATTGAACTTAGAAAAAAGTGCTTAGCTTAAAGGAAGTCTTAAATTCACTCTTGTCCCTTTGGCTTGTAGATTTTCAAATAGATCCTCAATTTTTAGATCAATATTTAGCCCTGTATTTTTTTCAATAATCAATAGGCGTTCTTCAATATTGGGTAGGGCGGTGCCTTTGTAGAATTTTTTCTTTTGTTGTTTAATTTCCATGGCCTTTTCCCTTCCTACTCCATTGTCTTCAATAATACAATTCAGCATCTCCCCTTCCTTTTTCATTATTATTTTTAATTCCCTCTCCCCTTCATTCTTATTCATCAATCCATGTAAAATAGAATTTTCTACAAAAGCTTGAATCATCATAGATGGTATTTCGAAAACACCATTTTCCAGCTCCTGATCTACTTCTAAATAAAATTGGAAATTTCTTTCAAATCGAATTTGTTCTAATTCTATATATAGTTTCAGATGATTGATTTCATCCTCTAGACTGATGAAAGTTTGGTCTGAATTTTCCAGCACTATTCTCAATAGTTTGGCAAATTTGGAGAGGTAATCATAAGCATCTTCTTTTTTGGAATCGAGCACAAAATTTTGAGCGGTATTGATGCAATTAAATATAAAATGAGGGTTCATTTGAGAGCGTAAAGCCACCAATTTCATATCACTGATTTTGTTATTTAATTCAGATTCCTTTAGACTTTCCTTCTGTTTCCTTCTTTTGATGATAAAGTAAAAACTAGAAAAAGCGAATAAGGCCAAAATGGCTATACCTAAAGCCAGCATATTTGATTTTTGAGCTCTGTTCCTAGCCTCTAGTTCCTCAGATTTTAGGCGGATAATTTCTACTTCCTTTTCCGCATTTTTATATTTCTCCTCAATTTCTGAAACCTTGCTGATGTCGTTTATACTGTCTAAAGCATTTGCATTGGCATTATATTCTTTTAGGGTTTTGAAGGCCATTTCAAAATCACCATTTTCAAAATAAGCTTCAGAAAGTAAAACCTGTGTTTGAACAATTAGCTCGGTATGTCCCTTGGCTTCAGAACCCTCTATGGTTTTGATATAATTTTTAATGGCATTGGGAAAATCCTTTTGTTTGAATTTCAAATCACCTATACCCATATAGATCATAGGGGGGACAGCTCCACTTTTTGTTTTCTCTTGGAAGGTTTTAAGGGACAGGTCATAATATTTTTCAGCGCTATCAATCTTCTGATTTTCTAGGTATAAATTGCCAATATTATAATAACTATAAGCCACCCAAAACCACGATTTGCGTTCCTTGCGAATTTCCAAAGATTGGCTGTAATAGTTTATTCCAGCCTGGTAATCCATTTTTTCTGTGGCACATATTCCAAGGTTATTGAGCACCATTTCCAATAATCGTTTATCACCTAAGCCATCAAAATATTCTAAAGCCTCCTTCATATATTTTTCCGCCTCATCTAGTTTTCCAAACTGCAGATTTGCAATTCCAATTCTATTGAGGCTTAAACCAATTCCCATGCTATCGGTATTTTCCTTTCGCTGCATTTCCAGGGCTTGATGGCCAATCCGGTGGCTTTCTTCATACTGAGATTTAAAAACTAAAAACCATGCTTTTAAAGAAAGGCATCTGGCATGAGCAAAATTAAATTCCTCTTTCTGGTATCTATTTATTAAACTATCGATTAAGTAAATTGCTGAATCTGGATGGTAGGACATAAGCGTATTGAGATAGCTCAATTCCTTTGTCACTTTCAATTTGGGGTCCTTTTCATTTTCCGCCGATGTTCTCAGGCTATCCAATTGATTTTGAGAATGTAAACCCAAGGAAACCGCTAGCCCCAATAATAAGAGTGCAAATCTCAGATGGGCTTGAATAATTTTAAAATTGCCTCCCATATTTAGGATATTATGATTTTTCCAATATCGAAATAGCAAAATCTTTTGCTTCTTATTTTTTCCATTTTGTAAATGGATAAAATGGGTGCTTGTTTAGCCAACATCAATTTGTATTATTTTAAGGATAGGATTTTCATAAACTCATCCTTTCTACTTTTGGAAATCCCCAATTCCTCACCATCCTCCATAATCACCTGACCACCGGCAGTTTTATTAATTCTCTTGATATATTTTAAATTGATCAAGCTGGAATTATGAATTCTAAAAAAGCCGTATTCCAATAATATTCCCTCAAAAAATTTCAGATTTTTAGAACTAGTAATTTTTTGTCCAGCCTTCATCCGGAAATGGGTATAACTACCATCGGCTTTTATATAAAGGATATCATCCACCTGAATAAACTCAAAACCTTCAGCCACGGGTAAAGTGATTTTGTGCTCTCCCTTATTCTTACTTAAAAAGTTACTAAATAGGTATTTCACCTTTAGATCTTCCTCTTTAAGGGATGTGGATTCTACTTTTTGAAAAAGCTGTTTTAAATCCGAAATACTCACTGGCTTAATGATATAATCTAGGGCGGAAAATTTAATGGCTTTTAATGCAAATTCCTCATGAGCTGTAACAAAAACAATATGAAAATCTATAGAGTCGAGATTTTCCAATAGATTGAAACCACTTTCTGGGCCCATTTCAATATCTAGAAAAACGAGTTTGGGCTTGGTCTCCAAAATACCGCGCTTGGCCTCCATAATAGTATTGGCCGAACCCAGCACCTCTATTCCTTCAAAATTGGTTTTTAAAAGCTTGCTTAAGGAATCTATGGCCCTTTGCTCATCGTCAACTAAAAATACTTCCACCGCTAAATTTTAGACTTTTGATAAAGACTAAATAACGGGAAGTTTCTCCGAAATTACAAGCCTCAATATTTTGATATCTATTCTAAAGTGGCAGCAAACTATTGGGAAGAAATGGAGTTGCAATAAGAATCTTAAAAATGACTTATTATTCCATTAAATTTGAATTTAAATCATAAAGACCCTTCCCAAAAAATACTTGTAAAATGAAAGTCTTAGCAAAAAGAAAATACCAGTTCTACAATTTGGGAATAATCCTTTTATCCCCTTTCTTTTTCTACTCTTGTAGTGAAAAAAGCTTGGATAATTATTCAAGCGAAAGTCTATTCATTGAACAAATATCGGAGCACTGTTATTTGCATAGGAGCTATTTGATAAGTTCAAAAAATGATTCCATTCCCTGCAATGGAATGCTGGTTGTTGACAACGGCGAAGTTCTGGTATTTGACAGCCCTCCGAGTGAAGAAGCGAGTACAGAATTGCTAAATCTTTTAGAAAAAACCTGGCAATTAAAAGTGACAGGAGTGGTGGCGAATCATTTTCATATCGATTGTTTGGGTGGACTAAAATCCTTCCACAATAGAAATATACCTTCCTATGCTAATTTCAAAACCATAGAGCTGCAAAAGGACCCAGAGTTAGAGTCGCCAAAAAATGGATTTACAGATAGCCTGATATTGAAAGTGGGAAATGAAAAAGTGCTGAATATATTCATAGGACCTGGGCATAGCGAGGATAATATTGTAAGTTTTTTCGCCAAGGATTCTGTTCTTTTTGGAGGATGCTTTGTAAAATCCTTGAAGGCCGGAAAAGGAAATCTGGAGGATGCCAATTTAGTAGAATGGTCTAAATCCATAGAAAAAACGAAAAAGAGATTCCCCAATCTTAAAAAAGTTGTTCCCGGTCATGGGAAAATTGGTGGAATTGAATTATTGGATAAAACAGCAAAGATGTTTCGTTTAGAATAAAGGTCAAAATGAGCTGCTCCCCTATTATATGCTAGTGTATTTCCATTTTAAAAACCCGAGCCAAGGAAGGTTGAAAATTAAAAACACAATTTTCAAGAATGATCTCGTTTGCTATATAGTAAAACCTTCTCCTTGAAATTAAAAGGCCTCATTTTATTTATATTTTTCATTTTTCTATCGGCACTCCTAATCTGGGGGTGGAGAAATATATATATTTCCGAATGTCAAAATTCAGGTATTTGTAAAAATGATTCCATATTGAATAGTTCCCCGACTTTAAATACTCGAGAAAGGCTTTTGCAAAAGCTGAATAAAATTGGAATGGATGAAATGCCTGAAAAAATTCTGATGTTGGCCCTAAAAAGTGAAGAAGTTTTGGAGGTATATCTGGAGGAGAATAATCAGTTAAAGTTTTTAGCTCAATACCCTTTTACCGCCTTTAGTGGGAAATTAGGACCCAAGTTAAAGGAAGGCGACCGACAAATTCCTGAAGGGATTTATAAGATAGAATATTTGAACCCGAATAGTAAATTTCACTTGTCTATGAAAATTAACTACCCAAACAAATTCGATCAAAAAATGGCGAAAAGGGATAATAGAACAGGTTTAGGTGGAGATATTTTTATACATGGAAGAGATCAAAGTATAGGATGTATAGCCATTGGAGATGAAGCTATTGAAGAATTATACCTCTTGGCAGAAATGACTTTAAAAAGAGGAATTAAAGTTATTATTTGCCCTAAGGATTTCAGGAAAAATTCTTCAAGACCAAAAATTTCCACAATAAACTGGGAGGATAAGCTTTATAATTTATTGGAAGAGGAAATAAATTTCTTATTTCCATAAAACCGCTTTTCTCAAAAATATAAAGGCATTTTTTTTGATGGGCTGATAGTTTAAAATTAGACTAAGCTAAAAGGAATCCTTCCCTATATTGCGAAATTAATATTTCATACTGCTAACCAAAGATATTAAGTCCACTATGACATTAAAAACTCCTGTAAGTACAGCATTTACAAAGACACTCTTTTCAATTATTTTAACTTTTGGGCTAGTCACCTTTACATTTGGCCAAAAGAAATACCAAAGTCTACTTTGGGAAATTTCAGGAAATGGACTTGAAAAGCCTTCCTATCTATATGGAACCATGCATGTGAGTTCCAAAGTTGCTTTTTATTTGGGGAATCCATTTTTTGAAGCACTAGAAAGTGTAGACCAAGTGGCATTAGAATTAGAACCAGAATTATGGTTTGATGAAGTATTGGGTGGTGACTTTATGACCAATGCCTTGGGATATATGGGTGAAAGAAATTATTATGGCTATGAGGAAAATTGGAATAATTTTGAGGGTAATTATAAAATAGAAACCAATACTAATTTATGGATCCAAAGTGTTTTTAAACGGGATCCGGAAATGGCCAATCAACTATTATTTCGCTTTTATGATCCTACAGGTAATTTTGAGGAAGACACCTGGTTGGATATGTATATTTATCAATCTGCAAAAAAACTAGGTAAAACAACCTTGGGATTGGAAACTTTTGCAGAATCTATGGAGATGCTAAAAAAATCTCAGGAAGAAAGTAGAGATGAAGAAAATCCAGCACAAGCTCTTTCTAATGAAGATCGGATGGAAATTCCTCTAAAAATTGAATCGGCCTACAGAAAAGGTGATTTGGATCTTCTCGATTCTCTAAGCAAACTATCCTCTCCACCTTCTTATCTGAAATATATTCTAATAGAAAGAAACCGAAACTTTGTAAGAGGTTTGGATAGCCTTATTCGAAAAAAATCAGTTTTTGCAGGAATGGGTGCTGCTCACCTACCTGGTGATGAAGGTTGTATAGAAATGCTTCGCGACCTTGGATTTACCCTTAGGCCCATAGCCCCCGGAAAAAGAAATGCCAAGCAAAAGAAGAAAATTGAAAATATGGTGATGAAAAGACCATTTAAGAATTTTACTAGCTCAGATTCTGTTTTAAGTTTTAAAGCTCCAAGCAAGGTATACGACTTTTCCCTTCAAAAAGGCTCTTCTAGCCTTATTACTATGGATGTACCAAATGGTTCCGTTACCACCATCACAAGGTTAATGTCTAATTCCGCATTTACTGGTAAAAGTCAAGCCTACCTAAAAACTAGCTTAGATAGTATTCTCTTTGAAACCATCCCCGGGGAAATAATGGATAAAAAAGATATTAATGGCGATGATTATATTGGTTTTGATATTCTAAATAAAACCCGAAGAGGAGATTACCATAGAAGCCATATTTACTTTTTACCGGATGAAATTATTATCTTAAGGAGCACTGCCAATGGCAAAAAAATAAAGAAAGGATTTAATGATGAATTCTTCAATTCCATAAAAATAGAAGTACCAAAAAACCAAGACTGGACCGAACATCAGGTATTAAAAGGCGCCTTGAAATTTGAAGCTCCAGGTAGATTATTAAGCTATAGCTTGGATGAAAAAACGAATAAGTCGAGCACGGTTTTTATCCAAAAAAATAATAATGGGGAAATTTATAGTATAAGTAGATTCCGCCCTTATGACAAGGGATATTTGGATTTTGACACTTATGAAATTGAAAAACTTTCCCTTGCTTTTGAGGAGGATATGGATTTAGAGGAAAAGTCTAGAGAATGGATTCAAATGGAAGGGAATAAGGCTTTAAAAGTTGTGTATACCGACAAAAAAGGCAAAAGTGTTTATGGACTTTTCACCCTTAGGGCCCTTGGCTATTATAGCTTTATGATTCACAGCGAGAATGCTGACAATGCCGAACGTTTTTTCGGAAGTATAGAAATCGAAAAACCGCTCTATGAAGAATATTATGAGGATGTAGATTCCACCTTATACTTTAAAACCAAAATCCCTTGGGAGAAGGAGGAGTCTATTGCGGATAAATATTTTGGATCTCAATATTATTACAGTCCAAAAAAGAAAAATTTGGCCCAAAGCTATTATAGATCAAAAACAATAAGCCCACCGGGAACCTCAGATTGGATTTCTGTAAAATATAAACGTCATGGTAAATACGAATTTGTAGCCGATAAGGAGGAGCTTCCTGAGGAATTCGACGAATTAATTACCGATGACAATGACCTTGTTTTAGATAGTAGCTATTATAATTGGACAAGTGACGGAATAGAGCATTTTTCTCTTGCTTCAGATACTGGAACAAGTAGAAAATATTTCATCAAAAGGATTTTAAAAAATAGAAGTCTTTGGACAATTACCTCAACCTACGATGCATTTGATGGTGAAAGTGATTTTGCTAAAGAGTTTAGAAATAATTTTGAGGACTTGGAGGATACACTATCCTTTCCAAACTTTTATTTGGAATCAGACTCAAGCCTGCTTGCGGATTTGATGAGTGAGGATACCAACACTTTTGAAAATGCCTATTCTGCTTTAGAAGATTTGAGATGGGAATATGAAGATGAAACCAATTTTAAACTATTCTCCACCTTATCAAGTAATCCTCCACTTTTAGCTACTGATGATCAAAAGGATGACCTTAGAACTGCTAAAAACGACTATTTATTCCTCGACAAAAGCCCAAAAAATATTGCTGAATTAAAAAGAATTTACCGCGCCAACCCTGATAGTGCTGTTTATCAGCAACAGGTTTTGGAAAACCTCAGCAAAATGAAAACCAAAAAGGCAATTTTAGCTGCTAAAGAATTAATGATGGAGGAGGCACCAATAGGTGTAAGCTTTAATTTTTATTCAGGTTTATTTGGAAACTTAATGGATAGCATGGATTTAGCCAAAACATTATATCCGGAAATACTGGAGCTCACAGCCTATGATGAATACAAATACAATGTGATAAAACTATTGGCCAAAATGCTTGATAGTAATGTGATCTCCAAAAATTTATATTCCTCCTATGTTCCCTATTTTGTTAGAGAAGCAAGAGCGCAAATTCGTCGATTGAGCAGTAATGATGGCTCCCAAGTAACCTCTAGCTATAGCAGAAAAAACAAACTAAATAATTATGCAATGTATAATTATTGGACCCTATTAAGGCCTTATAAACATTTAGCTGGACCGAAGAAAGTATTTGAAATATCAAAAAATTCCAATAAAAAACATGTGATGGAAGGCTATGCATCCTTTATTCACAACCATGATATAAAGGTTGGTGATGATATTTGTGAAAAATTATATGATGATGAAAATCCTGTGGATAGCTATTATATTTTAGATAGAATTGGCCGGGCCGACTATATGCCCGATAGTGTAAATCTTGCCAAAGAGTATATTGAAGTTCTTATAAAAAACAGTTGGAGTATTTATAGTTATAGATCAAACACTACGGAAATAGACAGCATCGTTTCAGTATCTGAGAATTATGATTCGATAAGAGCCATTAAATACAATACCTATTATTTTAAATATTTAAAGGAATCTTATGGTAAGAAAAAATGGTTCTATGCCGTAGTAATGATAAAAAGCAGCAAGAGTACTAAACCACCATTTGTAAGCTTTTACAAATTTGAGCAAGAAAAAGCATCTCTTTCTGAAGAAGAGCATTTTGAATTGCTTAAAAACAAACTGATAGCTTCCAAAAGAAATAATAAGAGCTATAGCAGCTCAACTTCCTATAATTCAAATTCTTTTTATTTTGAATATTAGATTTTATTTCCATTGGCAAAAATCCCTTGCGATTTAATGGCAATTGACCTTTATTTGATGCTGTGATTTATATAGGAAGAAAAGAGCTAATTGATCTACCCAAACTAGGCCTAGAAAAAATATCTGCGAAAGTGGATACGGGAGCCTTTGGTTCTGCCATCCATTGCGTCTATTCGGAAACTAAAGTTCTAAACGGTGAAGACATTCTGGAGGTGATTTTTTTGGATCCTAGTCATCCACAATACACTGGAAAAAAGTTTTATTTCAAAAAATTCGGAGAGAAAATTGTAAAAAGCACTAATGGTCAAGCCCAAAACCGTTATACTATAGAATCAGAAATTTCACTTTTCGGAAAAAATTATATCCTTGATTTTAGTTTGGCAGATAGGTCAAGCATGAAAAATCCAATTTTAATAGGCCGGAAATTTTTAGCCCATCGATTTATAGTTGATGTTAGTAAAAAAAATCTCTCCTTTAAACAACAACAAAAATGAAAATAGCCGTACTCTCTAGAAATCCTAAGCTTTATTCTACGAGCAGATTGATAGAGGCGATTACTGCAAAAGGCCATGAAGGTTTGGTAATTGACCATATGAAATGTGATATTATAATGGATGATGATGGTCCTACCATTTATTATAATGGAAAAGCTTTAAAAGATATTGATGCTATAATTCCCAGAATTGGGGCCTCTGTAACCTTTTACGGAACAGCCGTAGTAAGGCAGTTTGAAATGATGGATGTATTTAGCGCTGTAGATAGTTTGGCTATTTCACGTTCTAGAGATAAGTTGAGAAGTCTTCAAATTTTATCCAGATCTGGTGTAAAAATGCCTAAAACTGCTTTCACCAATTTTAGCCGGGTAGAGAATAAAGTTTTAAAACATATCGGCAGAGCTCCGGTAGTAATAAAATTATTAGAAGGAACACAAGGGCTTGGGGTTGTTTTAGCGGAAACCGACAAGGCGGCCACTTCTGTTGTTGAGGCTTTTGAAAGTTTAAAAACCAGGGTTATTCTTCAAGAGTTTATCGCCGAAGCAGGTGGTGCCGATATTCGTGCATTTGTGATCAATGGAAAAATAGTTGGTGCTATGAAAAGGCAAGGCAAGGAAGGGGAGTTTAGATCCAATCTTCACCGTGGTGGAAATGCTAATCTTATCAAACTGTCTAAAGAAGAAAAAACAACAGCCATAAAAGCGGCAAAAAGCATGGGATTGGCTATTGCAGGAGTAGATATGCTACAATCTAAAAGGGGCCCTATGGTTTTGGAGGTAAATTCATCCCCAGGATTGGAAGGAATTGAAAAGGCTACTGGAAAAGATATCGCGAATAAAATTGTTGATTATATTGAAAAGTCTTCTTCCAAAAGAAGAAACCCCAAGGGATAATTGCTATGATAATCAATAATATATCTATAAAAAAAGGAGAGACTAAAAGGCTTAGCGTAAAGGTAGCTCAACTTCCTTCCCATACTCCAATAGAAATTGCAATAACGGTTTCCAGAGCCAAAGAAGATGGACCTGTTTTACTACTTTCCGGTGGCCTTCATGGAGATGAGATTAATGGTATTGAGACGGTTAGAAGAATTATTGAAAATGAATATCATCTTGTAGATAGAGGCACTGTAATTTGCATCCCTATTATTAATATTTATGGCTTCATTCATTTTTCGCGTTCTGTACCAGATGGCAAGGATGTAAATCGTTCTTTTCCAGGAAATAAAAATGGATCACTAGCTTCCAGAGTTGCTCACTATTTGATGAATGATATTATTCCAAAAATAGATTATGGAATAGACTTCCACACCGGAGGTGCAGATCGTACCAATTATCCTCAAATACGTTGTGTGCTAAAGGATGCTAAAAACCTTGAGTTGGCCAAAGCCTTTAATGCCCCATTTTCCATTGATTCCGTTTATAGATCTAATTCACTAAGGCAAGCAGCTGCTAAATTAGGTAAGAAAATATTGGTGTTTGAAGGTGGTGAAGCTGGTAGATTTGATGAGCTGGCCATCCAAGAAGGGATAAATGGCACCCTGCGTTTAATCAATCATTTAGGAATGGCAAATAGAGTGTTGCCAGAACCTGATTACATCAACAAAAAGGTAAAGAGCTCAACTTGGATTCGAGCCAAAAACTCTGGACTATTTCAAACTTTGGTGGAATATGGACAGAAAGTGGAGAAAAAACAATTATTAGGACATATAACAGATCCCTTTGGCGAATATAAAATAGCCCTAAAAGCGCCCATGGAAGGTCATATTATTGGTCTACAAAACAACCCAATAGTTCACCAAGGCGACGCTCTAATGCATATTGGGTCAGTATAAAAGATAGCCAAATCAACAAAGCGAATTTCACCAATCACCTCCCCCTTTTCACTTTTCACTAATAACTTTTCACAATTAACTTTTCACCACACACCATTCACCAATCACTTTTCAATCCAACCACTCACTTTTCTCTAAACACTTCAAACCACACACTTTTCACTTTTCACTTTTCACTATTAACTTTTCACTATCAACTTTTCACTATCAACTTTTCACTAAAAAAAAACTTAAAGCAAATGATGAATAGACTCTAGCTCAATCCCAGAATAATAAAAATTAATAATATCCTTATAGGAATATCCCCTTCTAGACATTTCAATGGCTCCATCCTGAGACATTCCCACTCCATGGCCATAACCTTTGCCTTTTATGACCAAATAATCGCCATCCTCATGTATGCTGAAAAAGGTGGACCTCAATTTATAATGTGTCCTAATTTTGGTGAGTTTTAAACGATGGCTTTTATGAACAAAATAAGCTTGCCTCTCCCTTTGACTGAAATTCAGCAGTGCTTTATGTAAGGAAATATCATTAGAGACCTTCATAGAACGAGCTACAAAATCATAAAAAGATTTTTTGGAAATCCTTTTTTCCCAATAATAGCTTCCTACTCCTACGCTAAAACTATCATGTTTGGCTTGTAAATAATCTATAGCGGAATACCATGCATGGTCGGAGCCCACAGTTTGTCCACCACTATTGGCATGAAAAACACCTAAAATCGGGCTACAATTTTCCGTAACTATTAAGGTGTCTTTAGTTAAATCTACCGCTTCTAAAATACAGTCAGAATTTTTATAATGGCATTTGGAGAAATACACTTGAGAGCTAACATCATCCTTTAAATTATATCCTTCACTCTTGTGTTTCTCCAAGTTTTTTAAAGCAAAGGTCCTTGCCAATACGGCCTGAGCTTTAAAAAACTCTAGTTCCTCCACATGTCCCCCTTCACTTTCCACTACACCGGCGACATATTTTTCCATCTCCACAACGTTTACCAGTTGCAAAAAGCCCTTAAATACTCGGATTTGGAGGGCATCTTCATAGACTCTATTCTTGCGATTTGCCTCGATTCTAAATTCGCGAGTGGCATCTTCACTTACGAGTCGGACAGCGTGAAAAACTCCTATTTTTTTATTTCCTCGGCTTACACTAACCTCCTTTCCGGATTTAGAAAAATAAAAGGTGCGAATGCTGTCTAGTGGGAAAATATCGTAAACGGTATCTAAAAAATTCAGATTACTATCATAAGCCAATAAATGGTATAGTCCATAATCAGTGCTTACTATGGTTTTGCTGATATTCGTTGTAGAAAAGATCCTAACCTTAATCTCTGCCTTTTCTAAAGCATGAATTGCTGAAACATTTCCTAGAATCAAAAAGCTGATACAGCAAATTATTTGTATTTGTGATTTAGCCTTTTGCATGTTCCACTGTAATTTTCGCTGCATTTTGGGATGCCCCAGGGCCACCGAGTTTGAGTTCTAATTCATCAAAAGACTCTATTATTTTTTTTCTGTTTTGGGGTTTTAAACATTTTTCCAATTCCTGACTGATGGTCTTTACATTCATTTGGGCTTGGATAAGTTCGGTGATCACTTCCTTGTCCATAATCAAGTTTACCAAGGAGATATATTTAATTTTCACCAGCTGGCGGGCAATAAAATAGGAGAGCCAATTCCCTTTATAACAAACCACCTCTGGAACTTTAAACAGAGCCGTTTCCAGAGTTGCCGTACCCGAGGTAACCAAAGCCGCTGTGGATATTTCCAATAGTTCATAGGTTTTACCCGAAATTACTTTCACTCTATCGCCGATAATATTTTTGTAGAAGCTCAGCTCCTGAGAAGGTGCCCCTGCCACAACCAAATCATAATCTGGGAAATTTTCTGCTGCTTTAGTCATAATAGGCAACATAGTACTGATTTCCTGTTTTCTGCTGCCAGGCATAAGTAAAATGACTTTTTTGTCTCCCAATCCCAATTCCTTTTTCCTTTGTTCGGGAGAAGGTTTATCTCTACCTTCAATAGCATCAATAAGGGGATGCCCAACAAATTCCACATCGTAATCAAATTTCGCGTAGAAATCTTTTTCAAAGGGAAGAATACAGAGCATTTTATCTACATCCCTTTTTATTTTATGCACCCTACTTTGTTTCCAAGCCCAAATTTGTGGTGAAATATAATAGACAGTTTTTATACCCTTTTGTCTAGCATATTCTGCAATTCTGAGGTTAAATCCGGGATAGTCTATAAAAACTAGTACATCAGCATGGTAGGCCTCTATATCTTCTTTGCAGAATTTTATGTTTTTGAGAATGGTTCGAAGGTTGAATATTACTTCAATAAATCCCATAAAAGCCAAATCTCTAAAATGCTTAACTAAGGTTGCGCCTTGAGCTTGCATAAGGTCACCTCCCCAAACCCTAAATTCAGCTTTGCTATCCTTTTGTTTAATGGCTTTTATTAGATTGCTTCCATGCAAATCTCCACTCGCCTCCCCTGCAATGATGTAATACTTCACAATTATAATTCTAGAAACTAAATTAGAATTTGTTTCCCCTGCTTATAAAGACTTAATAATAAGTTTATAACAGGAACCTGTAAACAAATATCATAATGAGATAAATCACAGAAATGCTCAAAATCCCTTGACCAATTTTCTCCTTGTCAAATTTAAGGAATAGAAAAAATAAGCCCGCATTTAAAATCATTCCCAGCGTGATGATCTGGGTGTTTATAGATTTCACAATAGACTGGTCAAATTTCTGAATTCCGATCAATTCTGGGCGAAACTCCATAACCAGAAAAACACCAAATACAGGCATTAAAAGGCCAATTAGTAGGCCAATAAATAGAGGGGCAGATTCTTTCTTCAAAAAATAAAGATTTTAGGAAACAGAACGCAAGGATAGTGCATTTATTGAATTGGACAAGGGCTTTTACAAATTCCAGCCTTCAATTTTTTCCTTCATAGCATAGGAAGTAAGATCGCTATTGATGGGTACTACAGAAATATAGTTGTTAGCTAGTGCCCATTCATCATTATCTTCATGCTTATCATAATTTACAAACTTCCCAGTAAGCCAATAATAATCTCTTCCGCGTGGGTCTACCCTTTCATCAAATTCTTCCTCCCAATTTCCTTTGGTTTGTCTACAAATCTTAATGCCTTTATAGGCTTCATTAGTCTTTTTAGGTATGTTTACATTTAAACAAACTCCTCTTGGTAAACCTTCATCCAATACTTTTTCCGCAATTTTTTTAATGAAGGGTGCAGCAGGTTCAAAATCTGCCTCCCAGCTAAAATCACAAAGAGAGAATCCTATAGAGGGAATATTTTCTAAGGAGCCTTCCACCGCAGCAGACATTGTTCCAGAATAAATTACGTTAATAGACGAATTACTTCCATGGTTAATTCCAGAAACTAAAAGGTCAGGTTTTCTTTTTAAAACCACATTCACTGCCAGCTTGACACAATCTGCTGGGGTTCCACTGCAACTGAATTCCTCTTGTGGTCCATCATCAATTTTAATAGAGTCGGCTCGCAAAATTCCATCAATTGTTATAGCATGCCCTTTTCCACTTTGCGGACCATCTGGTGCAACTACCACAACATCACCAAGTTGATTCATGATATTAATCAATTTTCGAATCCCTGGAGCGGTAATTCCATCATCGTTTGAAATAAGTATTAGAGGGCGGTCTGACATGAAATTTATTTTTTACAAATCTATCCATATTTACAAATAGGCAGGCATTATCTTTGTTATTGATTTAAAAAATAAATTTGTTCAAATGGATAATTTTTCAAATAATGATAGAGAGTTTGTACAGTATTCAAATGCTGGTCAAACTAGAGCCGTAGCTAAAGATTTTGTTAGCAATGTGCTTATGCTTATGTCACTCGGGTTAATGGTATCTGGTGCCCTAGCTTATTTAACATCAGTTTCGGAACCATTGCTAAACTTGATGTATAATACAGATCCAGAGGGTTATATTACTGGAAATTCAATTTTTGGTTGGATAGTCATGTTGGCGCCTTTGGCTATGGTTTTTGGATTGAGAGCTGGTTTAAGAAAATTTAATGCCCCAACACTTACTTTACTATTTCTTGTTTTTTCTGCCTTAATGGGTCTTAGTCTTAGTTCAATTTTTCTAATCTATAGCCTCTCTTCCATTTCAATTACCTTTTTTATTAGCGCAGGGATGTTTGGGGTAATGGCCATTGCAGGATATACCACAAAAACTGATTTAACAAAAATGGGATCCCTACTTTTTATGGGTCTAATTGGAATCATCATTGCCTCTTTGGTAAATATGTTCTTAGGATCATCCCAACTTGACTATATCATTAGTTTTATTGGAGTTTTGGTGTTTACAGGTTTAACCGCCTATGATATGCAAAAAGTAAAACAGATTGGGATGTCTGTTGAAGCTGGAAGTGAAGAAGCTAAAAAGTTAGCTGTAACTGGTGCACTTTCCCTTTATCTAGATTTTATTAACCTTTTCTTGATGCTTCTAAGATTCTTTGGAAATAGGGACTAATTCTATTTTATTTCATTTTTTATTAAAGCGATTGATCATTCAATCGCTTTTTTTATGCCTTAAAATCAGAAGCTTAGCTCTTAATTTCAAATTTATAAACTAAAAAGTTAGTTTAATAACTAATTTTTTAGTTATGTTTGTAATGTAAAATCAAGATTTATGAAAGAACTTACCAAAGCAGAGGAAGAGATTATGCAAATTCTATGGGAATTAAAGGCGGCATTTGTAAAGGATATAATCTCTGAGATGAAAAGTCCTAAACCAGCCTATAATACTGTATCTACCATCATCAGGATTTTACAGCAGAAAAACATGGTAGATCACAAAGCTTTTGGGAAGTCTCATCAATATTTTCCTTTGATATCTAAAGAAGAATATTCAAAATTTAAAATGGAGGGTTTGGTAAAGGGCTATTTCAGTGGCTCACTAAGCCGAATGGTTTCTTTCTTTATGGAAAAGGGTGATGTTAAAGCAAAGGAACTTGATGAAATATTAAAGTTAATCGAAGAAAAAAGAGACTCATGATTTCAGTATTTATCAACTTCATACTTTTTAGCGGCCTTTTCTATTTTGCCTATATTCTATTATTCAGGAATAAAAGCTTTTTCAATGCCAATCGCTGGTTATTATTGTTAATTCCCCTTATCAGTATCCTAATTCCTTGGCTAGCACCCTATTTTAATGATCCTATCTATAGTGCCACGGGTTATTCTACCCAGTTACTTCCCGAAATAAAAATCTTTGGTGAAGGACAGGAAATTGCCACTAAGCCATCAAATAATTTTTCATTCTTACTAATTATTTACACTTTAGGTATAGCATTGAGTGCCATGCTTTTTATCAAAGGACTTTTATCCATTCTAAAAATCGTAAATTCTAGTGAACCTAGTCAATGGAACCACATCCGTTTTGCATATTCGGAAAAAGCTGAAAGTCCATTTTCATTTTTCAAGCATATTATTCTCCCTGGAGCTCTTAAAAAGGATAAGTCACTTGCCACTATTTTAACACATGAGGAGGTCCATCAAAGGGAGTTTCATAGCTATGACAACCTATATTATAATATTTTAAGCATCCTGTTTTGGTTTAATCCCTTTATCCATCTTTTGGCTAAAGAATTAAGGCAAACTCACGAATGCATTGCAGATCGATCTGCACTTAAAGAAACTTCACGTGAAGTCTATGCGCAAATGCTGCTGAGCAGCACCTTTGGAAAGGAAGTCGCTCTTCCTGCCAATCCATTTTTTAATCCATCATTATTAAAAACAAGAATTACTATGTTGTACAAAAATGAATCTCCAAAATGGCTAAAACTTAGTTATTTGGCTATTTTACCATTAGCCCTTGCCATGACTTTACACGGATGCAATAAGGCTCCGGAAAGTGTTGAAGCTGCGAATATTGAGAAATCAAAAGCACTTAGCATTGATGAGGTGTCTACCGTACCTCTTTTCAAAGATTGTGACAAAAACGCTAGCGCTGATGAAAAGCAAGCCTGTTTTAAATTGGGTATTAAAAATTTCCTCATTGAAAATCTTAAATATCCTGAAGAGGCCTATAATTTAAGAGTTGAAGGAAAGGTTTTAATTTCTTTCATTATTGATGAAAGAGGAAAGTTAATTGACGCCGAGATAGTGAGAGGCATAAATCTTAGTGAAGAAGCCAGCAGCGAGCAAAAACAAGCTGCAAAATCTATGGAGGACTATTCATTAACCTTGGTCCAAAGCATGCCGGATTTTGAACCGGCCAAAAAAGATGCAAAGCCGGTGGCCATGAAATTTAAATTGCCTATTTCCTACCAACTCCCTCCTATGGCGGAGCTTGAAAAGGAATAATATTTTACCAGTTCAATTTTTAGCAAAAAAAAGAGTCCATCATTAAAATGATGGACTCTTTTTAATAATAAATGGCCGTACAAAGTACGGCCATTCACCAAACCAGAGACTTCTAAATACTCCTCTATTTTAAAGCAAACTGGTTGATTGTAGGTTGATCAGCTAGCCCAATATTCAAAGCAATGCTGGAGGCTTTATTTAAAACAGCTTGAAGTAAAGGTATCTCAGAAAGATTGTATTTTATTTTGTTCGCCTGTCCTTTGGTAATTTGGTCCATACAGCTAGTCCAAGAATTACTCATAATATTTTTAGTATCGGGATTTCCAAATTCTCCATTGTATTTGCAACTTCTCTTTTTTACATCGTTTTTAAGACCCAAATAGTCAAATGGAGTATCGCATACAAAATCGCCAGCATGGCCGCAGTTATTTGCATTCTCTGCTGCTACCCCTAAAGTTCCGTTTTCAAAATAAGTAGGTAAAAGACCTAGCATATGCCCAAGGCTTTTAGCAGTATATACCTTTAGTTCGTCAATTTGAGAGTATGGCAAAACAATGGCATTGGAAACCAATTCTGTATTACCAAAATAAGAGCGAATATCCGCCTCCTTAGCATCATTTATAATATAAACCGTAATCTGTGAGCTATTGGTGGGGAGTTTGCTTTTCCAAGAATCCAGCAAGTTTAAATCAGAACTGATTTCCATATCAGATTCTTCTCTAAAATTAAATCCTATCCCGTGAGGATTGAAAACATCTTCCAAATATGACTTTAGGTAAAGGTGATTCAATTCAATTTTTGTAGCATTCTTTTCCAGTAAGTCTACAAATTGTAAATTGATAATGGCATCTCCTTCAAGTTCAGGAATAGGCCATCTAAAAATTGGATTGGGTTGTTCCCATGGGTTTACATTTGGATCGTAATTATAAGCCATTGCTTCCCTTGAGGCATTTGCATCAGGTTTATTAGAAATTAATAGTAAGCAAAATATTGAGCTAAGGCTTAATGCTAGTAGTTGTTTGAAATTCATAGTTCGGAGTATTTAGTTAGTAGTATTATTCCTACAGATTTATACTACAACATTACCACCTATTTCCGAACTGTGCAAATAGTTAGTAAGTCTACATTTTGTAATACTAATCCTACTTTTAACCAAGTCACTGAAAAACAATTGTTTAAACCACTATTTATACTTATTATAAATTAGAGAAATAAAAATCTAAGCAAAAAAAAGCCCCTTTCGAATTAGGAAAGGGGCTGAAAATAAGGGTGTTTCACTAGGCTTGTCCAGCAGGCCCACCAAAATGCATTGGCACTTGAGTTTGCTCTACATTTTTAATTTCACCATGCTGTGATTCGTATTTTTTAACATTTTCATTCAATGCCATTAAAAAACGTTTTGCATGTTGAGGGGTGAGCACCACTCTTGACTTAACCTTAGCCTTTGGAATTCCTGGCATAACATTAATAAAATCCACAACAAACTCACTTGGGGAATGATTGATAATTGCAAGGTTTGAATAGGTACCTTCTGCAATTTCTTCGCTTAGTTCAATGCTAAGCTGTCCTTCCTTTACAGGATTGTTAGGGTTTTGTTGATCTGCCATTATCCTTTTACTTCTTCAATTTCTATATCGTGTTTTCCTTTAAGCTTCTCATAGTCTCTTTTAGATCCTACGATAATCTTCTCATATTGTTTAAGTCCAGTTCCTGCAGGAATTTTATGTCCTACAATAACATTTTCTTTTAAACCTTCTAGGTAATCACGCTTTCCATTTACTGCTGCTTCATTCAACACCTTGGTAGTTTCCTGGAAGGAAGCCGCCGAAATAAATGATTTGGTTTGAAGTGAAGCTCTTGTAATTCCTTGTAATACGGGTTTGGCAGTTGCTGGTTGAGCATCTCTAGCTTCAACTAATTGTTTATCTGCTCTTCTTAGCAATGAATTCTCATCACGAAGTCTTCTAGCAGTTACAATTTGTCCAGCTTTCAATGTTTCAGAATCACCAATTTCTGTTACTACCTTTTTATCGAATATCCAATCATTCTCAATAATGAAATCATACTTATGTACAAGATTTCCTTCTAAGAATTTAGTATCTCCTGGATCTTGAATATTAACCTTACGCATCATTTGTCTAACGATAACCTCAAAGTGCTTATCGTTAATTTTCACACCTTGCAAACGATATACTTCTTGTACTTCATTTACTAAGTATTCCTGAACTCTGTTTGGTCCTTGGATATTCAAGATATCAGCAGGAGTAATTGCTCCATCAGACAATGGTAATCCAGCTCTTACAAAATCATTCTCCTGTACAAGGATTTGTTTGGAAAGGTTGATAAGGTATTTTTTAACCTCACCAGTACGGCTTTCCACGATAATCTCGCGATTACCACGCTTGATTTTTCCATAAGAAACAACACCATCAATCTCCGTAACAACTGCTGGGTTAGATGGGTTACGAGCTTCAAATAGCTCTGTAACTCTTGGAAGACCTCCAGTAATATCACCCGCTTTGGCGGATTTACGTGGAATTTTAACCAAGGTTTTACCAGCTTTGATTTTATCTCCTTCTTCTACAATAATATGAGCTCCAACGGGAAGAGTATAGTGCTTCAACTCATTTCCTTTGCTATCTACAATTGAAATGGTTGGGATAAGCTTTCTACTCCTTGTTTCACTAATTACCTTTTCCATGAAACCTGTCTGCTCATCAATCTCAACACGGTAAGTTACACCTTGTTCGATATCGGAGAACTTAATGGTTCCTGCAGTTTCAGAAATAATTACAGCATTGTAAGGATCCCATTCACAGATTACATCTCCTTTTTTAAGCTTTTGCTTGTCTTCAGCTTTAAGTATAGATCCATAAGGTACATTGTTAGTAGCTAAAACAACATCTGTTTTAGGATCAATAAGCTTCATTTCTGCTGTACGACCAATAACTACATCAACAATATTTCCTTCAGAATCTTCACCTTTTACTGTTCTCAATTCTTCAAAATCTATTCTACCATCAAATTTGGCAGTAATGCTAGAGTCTTCCGAAACGTTACCAGCAGTACCCCCGACGTGGAAAGTACGAAGAGTAAGCTGTGTTCCTGGTTCACCAATAGATTGTGCTGCAATAACACCGCAAGCCTCACCTGTTTGCACCATTTTACCAGTACTCAGGTTTCTACCGTAACATTTAGCACAAATACCCTTGCTAGATTCGCAAGTTAATGCTGAACGTACCTCCACCATTTGAATTGGTGAATTCTCAATTTTTGAAGCTGCTTCTTCTATAATTTGCTCACCAGAATGAACATAAACCTCTTCAGTAATTGGATCTACAATATCATGTAGGGAAACACGTCCTAAAATTCTATCAAATAAAGGTTCTACAACCTCTTCATTTTTCTTAAGCGCAGAAACTTCTAATCCTCTTAGTGTTGCACAATCATCTTCTGTAATAATTACATCCTGGGCAACATCTACAAGTCTTCTAGTAAGGTAACCAGCATCCGCAGTTTTTAATGCAGTATCCGCCAATCCTTTTCTAGCACCGTGAGTAGAAATAAAGTACTCAAGAATTGAAAGACCTTCCTTAAAGTTAGAAATAATTGGGTTTTCAATAATCTCTCCACCAGAAGAACCGGATTTTTGAGGCTTAGCCATCAAACCACGCATTCCTGATAACTGGCGAATTTGTTCTTTAGAACCCCTTGCACCAGAGTCAAGCATCATAAAAATTGGATTAAAACCTTGACGGTCGGTTGTAAGGTGGTGCATAGCACGATCCGTTAAACGAGCGTTGGTATTTGTCCAAACATCAATTACCTGATTATATCTTTCATTGTTGGTAATCAATCCCATATTATAACTGGAAAGGATTCCTTCAATTTGCTCTTCAGCACCTTTTATTAAAGCATCTTTTTCCTCTGGGATAATAATATCTCCAAGGGAGAATGACAGTCCACCGCTAAAGGCATGACTATATCCTAAATCCTTGATATCATCCAAGAATTTTGCTGTAGCTGGAATATCTGTTTTCTTTAAGATTCCTGCAATAATTCCTCTCAGTGCTTTTTTGGTTAAAACCTCATTGATATAAGCTACATTCGATGGCACAGCCATATTGAACATAATTCTACCTACTGAAGTTTCAATTACCTTCCAAATCAATTCTCCATTTTCACCTTCTACTTTGGCTCTAATTTTCACCGCAGCATGTAGGTCAATTCTTCCTTCATTATAGGCAATAGTAACTTCTTCTGCAGAGTAAAAAGTTAGTCCTTCACCTTTCACTATAAGGTCACCAGCACTTTTCTTGATTTTGGTCATATAATAAAGACCCAAAACCATATCCTGGGATGGTACAGCAATTGGAGAACCATTTGCAGGGTTCAAAATATTGTGAGAAGCTAACATTAACAGCTGAGCTTCAAGCACAGCAGCAGCTCCTAATGGCAAGTGAACCGCCATTTGATCACCATCAAAATCTGCGTTAAAAGCAGTACACACTAATGGGTGTAATTGAATAGCTTTACCTTCAATAAGTTTAGGTTGAAACGCTTGGATACCCAAACGGTGAAGAGTTGGAGCACGGTTTAATAAAACCGGATGTCCTTTCATCACATTTTCTAGAATATCCCAAACAACAGGTTCTTTTCTATCAATAATTTTTTTGGCAGACTTAACTGTTTTTACAATACCTCTTTCAATAAGTTTCCTTACGATAAATGGCTTAAACAATTCGGCAGCCATATTTTTGGGAAGTCCACATTCGTGAAGTTTCAAATCAGGTCCTACCACAATAACAGAACGGGCAGAATAATCAACCCTCTTTCCCAATAAGTTTTGACGGAAACGACCTTGTTTACCTTTCAAACTATCGGATAGAGATTTAAGGGCTCTGTTACTATCAGTTTTTACAGCGCTGGATTTACGAGTATTATCAAAAAGAGAATCTACAGATTCCTGTAGCATCCTTTTCTCATTTCTCAAAATCACCTCAGGAGCTTTGATTTCCATTAACCTTTTCAAACGGTTATTTCTAATAATAACCCTCCTGTATAGATCATTTAAATCGGAAGTAGCAAAACGTCCTCCATCTAATGGTACTAATGGACGTAATTCTGGTGGAATTACGGGTACCACTTTTACGATCATCCATTCCGGACGATTTTCAATACGAGTATTAGCATCTCTAAAAGCTTCTACAACTTGAAGACGCTTAAGAGCCTCTTGTTTTCTTTGTTGAGAAGTTTCCGTATTTGCTTTGTGACGTAAATCATAGGATAATTGATCCAAATCCAATCTTGATAAAAGCTCAATAAGAGCTTCAGCACCCATTTTGGCGATAAATTTATTGGGATCAGTATCATCTAGATAATAATTCTCACTTGGAAGACGATCTAGAATTTCTAGATATTCCTCTTCAGTAAGATATTCCATATATTCTAGTGGCGTACCGTCGGGTTTGGTAGCATTACCAGCCTGAACAACAACGTAGCGCTCATAATATATGATCATATCTAGTTTCTTGGTAGGTAATCCCAACAAGTAACCAATTTTATTTGGCAAGGATTTAAAATACCAAATATGAGCTACTGGAACAACCAAGTTGATATGTCCTACACGCTCTCTTCTTACCTTTTTCTCAGTAACCTCTACACCACAACGGTCACAAACAATACCCTTATAACGAATACGCTTGTACTTACCACAAGCACATTCATAGTCCTTTACAGGCCCAAAAATACGCTCACAGAAAAGACCATCCCTTTCTGGTTTATGAGTACGATAATTTATAGTTTCTGGCTTTAAAACTTCACCGTAAGACTTTTCCAGGAGTTGTTCTGGAGAAGATAAGCTAATGGTGATGCTTTTAAAGTTACTATTTTGTGTGTTTTTATTGTCTTTCCTCAAGGCCATCTATATGGTAATTAAGTTCTTTTCTAATAAATTAATCCAAAGTGATCTTTAATCCTAGACCATTTAATTCATGAAGCAATACATTGAATGATTCAGGAATTCCTGGTTCTGGCATTGGTTCGCCTTTTACTATGGTTTCATAGGTTTTTGCTCTACCAACAACATCATCCGATTTAACGGTTAGGATTTCTCTAAGAATATTGGATGCTCCAAATGCTTCAAGAGCCCAAACTTCCATCTCACCAAAACGCTGACCTCCAAATTGAGCTTTACCTCCAAGTGGCTGTTGTGTAATTAATGAGTAAGGTCCAATAGAACGAGCATGCATCTTATCATCTACCATGTGTCCTAATTTCAACATGTAAATAACGCCTACAGAAGCAGCTTGATCAAAGCGTTTACCAGTACCACCATCATAAAGGAAGGTATGTCCAAATCTTGGGATACCTGCTTCGTCGGTAAGGTTACTAATATTATCTAGAGATGCTCCATCAAAAATTGGAGTTCCGTATTTACGGCCCAATTTTTTACCAGCCCAACCCAATACTGTTTCATAGATCTGACCGATGTTCATCCTAGAAGGTACACCTAAAGGATTCAATACGATATCCACTGGTGTTCCATCCTCAAGGAAAGGCATATCTTCAGCACGAACTATTTTGGCAACAATACCTTTGTTTCCATGACGTCCAGCCATTTTATCACCCACCTTAAGCTTACGCTTTTTAGCAATATATACCTTCGCTAGTTTTACAATTCCCGCTGGCAATTCATCTCCAACGCTAATCGTAAATTTCTGGCGCTTGTATACTCCTAGTAAATCCATAACCTTAATCTTATAATTGTGGATTAAGGAAGTGATTAATTCATTCTTTTCATCATCTGTAGTCCAGGTACCTCCAGTAATTCTAGAATAGTCATCAATACTATTTAAGATTTTCTGTGTAAACTTGGTTCCTTTTGGAATAACATCTTCTTTAAGGTCATTTAATACACCCTGACTAGTTTTACCAGCCACAAGAATATTTAATTTCTCAAGGAAAGTCTGACGAATAACTTCAACTTTTACATTAAACTCTTCATCCAATTGTTCTAGAACTTCCTTGTCTTTAAGACGAGTCTTTTTGTCCTTAATAGAACGAGAGAATAATTTTTTATTAATAACTACACCAGTTAATGATGGGGAAGCTTTAAGCGATGCATCTTTAACATCACCTGCTTTATCACCAAAGATGGCACGTAGTAATTTTTCTTCTGGTGTTGGGTCAGATTCACCTTTAGGAGTAATTTTTCCGATAAGGATATCTCCAGGTTTTACTTCGGCACCAACTCTAATAATTCCATTTTCATCAAGGTCTTTAGTAGCCTCTTCAGAAACATTAGGAATATCAGCCGTTAATTCTTCAGCACCAAGTTTTGTATCTCTAACTTCAAGGGAGTATTCATCAATATGAAGAGAGGTGAAAATATCATCTTTCACTACTTTTTCAGAGATTACAATAGCATCCTCAAAATTATAACCCTTCCAAGGCATAAATGCCACCTGAAGGTTTCTACCAAGTGCTAATTCACCACCTTGTGTTGCATAACCTTCACAAAGAACTTCTCCTTTATAAACCTTCTGTCCTTTTACAACAATGGGTCTAATATTAATACAAGTCCCTTGGTTTGTTTTACGGAATTTTACAAGGCTATAAGTTTTAAAATCATCTTCGAAACTGATTAATCTTTCATCATCAGTACGTTCGTACTTAATGGTGATTTTTTCAGAATCTACATATTCTACAACACCATTTCCTTCAGCATTAATCAGAACACGACTATCAGAAGCTACACGTCCTTCAAGACCTGTTCCTACAATTGGAGATTCAGGACGTAATAATGGTACGGCCTGACGCATCATGTTAGATCCCATTAGAGCACGGTTCGCATCATCATGCTCCAAAAACGGAATTAGAGAAGCAGAAATAGATGCAATCTGATTTGGAGAAACATCCATATAATCCAATTTACTTGGATCAATTAAAGGATAATCTGCCTCATCTCTTGCTTTAACTTTATCGTTTAAGAAGTTTCCATTGTCATCAACAGGAGCATTTGCCTGAGCAATTACTTTTTCTTCTTCCTCTTCAGCACTTAAATATTTGGGATCATTTACAAAATCAACCTTTCCATCCTCAACCTTACGGTAAGGAGTTTCAAGGAATCCCATCCTATTTACTTTAGCATAAACACACATAGAAGAAATCAAACCAATGTTTGGTCCTTCTGGTGTTTCGATAGGACAAAGTCGTCCGTAGTGAGTATAGTGAACATCACGAACCTCAAAACCAGCTCTTTCACGAGACAGACCACCAGGCCCTAAAGCGGATAATCTTCTTTTGTGAGTAATCTCTGCTAATGGATTCGTTTGATCCATAAACTGAGACAACTGGTTAGTACCAAAGAAAGAATTGATTACCGACGACAAAGTCTTGGCATTAATCAAATCTATTGGAGTAAATACTTCATTATCTCTTACATTCATCCTTTCGCGGATGGTACGAGCCATACGCGCTAGTCCTACACCAAATTGGTTTGCCATTTGCTCACCAACGGTACGAACACGACGATTACTTAAGTGATCAATATCATCAATTTCCGCCTTAGAGTTTATAAGCTCAATTAGGTATTTAACGATAGAAAGAATATCATCTTTGGTAAGAACTTGGATATTATTTTCGATATCCAATCCTAGTTTTTTATTCAATCGGTAACGACCTACTTCACCTAGATTATATCGTTGTTCTGAAAAGAACAATTTGTCAATAATTCCACGAGCAGTTTCCTCATCGGGTGGTTCAGCGTTTCTCAATTGTCTGTAGATATGCTCTACAGCTTCTTTTTCTGAGTTAGTTGGATCTTTTTGAAGAGTATTGTGAATAATAGCATATTCTGAGGATTCAATATCTTCTTTATGAAGAAGGATACTCTGAACATCAGCTTCAAGAATTTCTTCAATATGCTCTTTTTCGATAAGGGTATCACGATCTAATACCACTTCATTTCTTTCGATGGATACAACTTCACCAGTATCTTCATCCACGAAATCTTCAATCCAAGATTTAAGAACACGAGCGGCTAATTTACGCCCTAGAGTTTTCTTTAAACCTGTTTTAGAAACTTTCACTTCCTCAGCCAAGTTAAAGATCTCTAAAATATCCTTATCTCTTTCATAACCAATTGCACGAAGCAAAGTGGTAAGAGGTAATTTTTTCTTACGATCAATATAAGCATACATTACGCTATTGATATCCGTTGCGAATTCAATCCAGCTACCTTTAAAAGGAATAATTCTGGCAGAATAAAGCTTGGTACCATTGGCGTGGTAGCTTTGTCCAAAAAATACACCAGGTGAACGGTGTAATTGGGAAACAATTACTCTTTCAGCACCATTAACAATAAAGGTACCTCTAGGAGTCATATATGGGATTGTACCTAAATACACATCTTGAACGATGGTTTCAAAATCCTCATGTTCAGGATCAGTACAATATAATTTCAATCTTGCTTTAAGGGGTACGCTAAAAGTGAGTCCTCTTTCAATACACTCTTCTTCACTATAGCGTGGTGGATCTACGAAGTAGTCCAAAAATTCAAGAACAAATTGATTTCTTGAATCAGTTATAGGGAAATTTTCGCTGAAAGTTTTATACAAACCTTCATCGGATCTATCCCCTGGTTTAGTGTCGAGTTGGAAGAAATCTTGGAAGGATTTCAACTGGATATCCAAAAAATCGGGATATTTAAATCTCTTAATCGACGCGAAGTCAATTCTCTTTGGATACTTTGTGGTTACCGTTTCGTTGGCCATTACGGAAATGAAAATAAAGTTAAACTAAACACAAAAGGGTTTAGGTCAATTACGTAAAACGTAATGACCTAAACCGAATGCTTATAAAAAGCAGTAAGCGGGAGAGATTACTTAATCTCAACCTCAGCTCCAGCTTCTTCTAACTGAGCTTTAAGAGCTTCTGCTTCGTCTTTTGCTACACCTTCTTTAAGTGTACTTGGAGCGCCGTCTACTAAACCTTTAGCTTCTTTAAGTCCTTGACCTGTAAGTTCTTTTACAAGTTTAACTACAGCTAGTTTAGAACCACCAGCAGCTTTAAGGATTACGTCAAATTCAGTTTGAGCATCAGCTGCATCATCAGCACCACCGCCTGCACCAGGTGCAGCCATTGCAACTGCAGCAGCAGCTGGTTCAATACCGTGAGTTTCTTTCAAGTAATCTGCTAATTCGTTTACCTCTTTTACTGTAAGGTTTACAAGCTGATCTCCTAATTCTTTGATATCTGCCATCTTTGGGTCTTCTTTTTTGTTTAAAATTTAATTACGATCTATTGGAAGCATAGTGTGCGTACACGTTTTATGCTGCTCCTCTCTCTTCTAAAGCTTTGATTAAGCCGCCAATTGTATTCTTTCCACTTTGTAGAGCAGAAATAACATTTTTGGCTGGAGATTGAAGCAGGGCAATAACATCGCCGATAAGTTCTTCTTTGGATTTAAGAGAAACTAAGGCGTCTAATTGCTCATCACCTAGGTATACAGATTCTTCTACGAATGCTCCTTTTAATAAAGGTTTTTTAGATTTCTTTCTAAATTCCTTAATTAATTTTGCTGGTGCATTTCCCGTATCCGAAACTAGAATACTAGTATTTCCTTTCAAAACTGGGAACAATTCATCGAAGCCTTTTCCGCTGCGTTCCATTGCTTTTCTAAGGAGGGTATTTTTTACCACATTAAGTTGAATACCATTTTTGTGGCAAAGTCTTCTAAGGTTACTAGTTTGTAGAGCATCTAATCCTGCGATATCCGCAAGATAAACAACATCTGTTCCTTCTAGTACCTCAGTAAGGTTATTTATCTGAATGTTTTTTTCTTCTTTGGTCATCTTTCAAAAATTTTATACGGATTTTGCATCTACTGCTATTCCAGGACCCATAGTAGAGCTTAAACAAATGCTCTTTATATAAGTACCCTTAGAAGCAGATGGTTTCATACGAACCAAAGTTCTAATCAACTCTTCAGCGTTTTCTTTAATCTTCGCAGCATCAAAGGAAGCTTTTCCTACAGCAGCGTGAACGATTCCGTAACGATCTACCTTAAAATCAATTTTACCAGCTTTTACTTCAGATACTGCCTTTGCAACATCCATAGTAACTGTACCAGTTTTTGGGTTTGGCATAAGACCTCTTGGTCCTAATACTCTACCTAATGGTCCAATCTTACCCATTACACTAGGCATGGTTACGATTACATCTACATCAGTCCAACCACCTTTGATTTTATCAATGTATTCATCCAAACCAACATAGTCGGCACCAGCATCTTTAGCATCTTGCTCCTTATCTGGAGTAACAAGAGCCAAAACTTTGATATCCTTACCTGTTCCATGAGGAAGAGTAACAACTCCTCTCACCATTTGGTTAGCTTTACGTGGGTCAACACCCAAACGAATAGCCAAATCAACAGATGCGTCGAACTTTGTTGTTGTTGTTTCTTTCACTAAGGTGCTAGCTTCTTCAATAGAATAAACTTTATTCTTTTCCAGTTTTGCTAAAACCTCTTTTCTATTTTTACTAATTGTCGCCATTTCTTTCTGTATTTTTTTAAAGATTAAAATGGTTTAGGACCAGTTACAGTCAATCCCATACTTCTGGCAGTACCTGCAACCATAGACATAGCTGACTCAATGGTGAATGCATTTAAATCAGGCATTTTATCCTCAGCAATAACTTTCACTTGTTCCCAAGTTACTTTTCCTACCTTTTGAAGGTTTGATTGCGGAGATCCCTTTTTAAGTTTAGCGGCTTCCATCAATTGAACAGCAGCAGGAGGAGTTTTTACAACAAAGTCGAATGATTTATCGGCATAAACCGTAATCACAACTGGTAATACTTTCCCTTGCTTATCCTGTGTACGAGCATTAAACTGCTTACAGAATTCCATTATATTCACACCTTTGGCACCTAATGCAGGACCTACTGGTGGTGAAGGATTGGCTGCGCCACCTCTTACTTGAAGCTTAATTAAAGCGCTTATTTCTTTAGCCATTTTCTTTTTATTGTTTTATTTATTTCTAAAACTCTTGCCTAAGGTGGAAGCTTCTCAGGTCTTTATTAATTGAGCTCACAACTCATTTCAAAATTTTAAGACTCCTTCTCTACTTGCATATAAGACAATTCAAGAGGAGTTTTACGACCGAAAATTTTCACCATTACTTCAAGCTTGCGCTTTTCTTCATTAATCTTTTCAATCGTACCGTTGAAACCATTAAATGGCCCATCGATTACTTTTACAGTTTCTCCAAGGATAAATGGAATATTAATTTGTTCATTGGTTTCAGTCAATTCATCAACCTTACCTAACATTCTATTTACTTCGGCCATTCTTAATGGCACTGGATCCCCGCCTTTGGTTTCACCAAGGAAACCAATTACACCTGTAACACTTTTAATAGTATGCACTAACTCACCAACGAGCTCTGCTTCTACCATTATATAACCAGGAAAATAATTTCGCTCTTTGCTAATTTTTTTTCCGTTTCTTATTTGATATACTTTCTCAGTAGGAACTAAAACTTGTCCTAAGTGAGCATTAAGTCCGGCATATTCAATTTCGTCTTCGATATAAGATTTAATCTTATTCTCTTGACCGGAAATTGCTCTTACCACAAACCATTTCTTTCCAGAATCACTCATTGTTTTATTTCTCGGTATTAAACAAATAAATCGTAAAAACCTTCCAAAACTTTAGAGATGCTTACATCCATTAATGCAATTATCAAAGCAATAACAACTGAGGCAACAGCAACCAAAACTGAAGATTTTTGCAACTCTGCCCAAGTAGGCCACGTGGTTTTATTCACGAGCTCCTCGTAGGATTCTTTGAAATAAGTCTGTATTTTACTCATAATATCAATATCTTCTGTTGCACGGGCGGTAAGAATCGAACTCACGACCTTCGGTTTTGGAGACCACTGCTCTACCAGCTGAGCTACGCCCGTATTTAGGCAGAAAGGTGTTCCTTGTTCAGGAACACCTTTTCTTACCTTATTTTATTTAAATAAATCCCAATAAAGGACTTATCTTTACAATACTAGTCTACTATCTCAGTAACCTGACCAGCACCTACTGTTCTACCACCTTCACGGATAGCGAAACGTAGACCTTGGTTAATTGCTACAGGAGCAATTAGGTCAACTCTAATAGAAATATTATCTCCAGGCATAACCATTTCAGTTCCTGCTGGAAGAACGATTTCACCTGTTACATCAGTTGTACGTAAGTAAAACTGTGGACGGTATTTGTTATGGAATGGAGTGTGACGTCCACCTTCTTCTTTCTTAAGGATATAAACCTCAGCATTGAAAGAAGTATGAGGAGTAATAGAACCTGGCTTGCAGATTACCATTCCTCTTCTGATGTCAGACTTTTCAATACCTCTTAATAAGATACCTACGTTATCACCAGCTTCACCTCTATCCAAAATCTTACGGAACATCTCTACTCCAGTAATTGTAGAAGTTAATTTCTCATCACCAAATCCGATAATTTCTACAGGATCACCAGTATTAGCAACACCTGTTTCAATACGACCAGTAGCAACAGTACCACGACCAGTAATTGAGAAAACATCTTCGATTGGCATTAGGAATGGCTTTTCGTTATCACGAACAGGCTCTTCAATCCAAGCATCAACTGCTGCCATTAATTCCATTACAGTATCAACCCATTTTTGCTCACCGTTAAGTGCACCTAGAGCTGAACCTTGTATAACTGGAGACTCATCACCATCATACTCATAGAAAGAAAGCAATTCTCTTACTTCCATTTCTACTAATTCTAATAATTCTTCATCATCAACCATATCCACTTTGTTCATAAAAACAACGATACGTGGAATACCTACCTGACGACCAAGAAGGATGTGCTCACGAGTTTGTGGCATAGGACCATCAGTAGCAGCAACTACTAAGATAGCACCGTCCATTTGAGCAGCACCAGTAACCATGTTCTTTACGTAATCCGCGTGACCTGGACAGTCAACGTGTGCGTAGTGACGGTTAGCAGTTTGATACTCTACGTGAGAAGTGTTAATTGTGATACCTCTTTCTTTTTCTTCTGGAGCATTATCGATAGAATCGAAGGAACGCAACTCAGAAAGACCAGCGTTAGCCAATACGGTGGTAATTGCCGCTGTCAAAGTGGTCTTACCGTGGTCAACGTGTCCGATGGTACCAATGTTCAAGTGGGGTTTATCCCTGTTGAATGTTTCTTTAGCCATGGTTTTAAACTTAATTAATTCAATTTATATAAAAGCGAGACCACCGTGGTCTTTCACTTAGAGCCAATGAGGGGAATTGAACCCCTGACCTCTTCCTTACCAAGGAAACGCTCTACCCCTGAGCTACATCGGCAGCACAGTTATCAAGCAAATTCCTTTTTCCAAAAGGGATAACCCACTTAATAACATTTAGAGGGCTACCTCTTTTTATTAATATCCAAAAAAAGATCTCTTCAATAAATGAAGAAATCTCTAGTGGAATATTTGAGCGGGAAACCGGATTCGAACCGGCGACCCTCAGCTTGGAAGGCTGATGCTCTAGCCAGCTGAGCTACTCCCGCTTTTTTAAAGAAAATTATTCGAAAATAATTTCCTCTGGCTTAATCAGTGGGGAGAGCAGGATTCGAACCTGCGAAGGTAAAACCAACAGATTTACAGTCTGTCCTCGTTGGCCGCTTGAGTATCTCCCCATTGTATGTCGTTTATTACTGAATTTACATTTTCCTTTCCAAGAGAAAATGAGCCGATGGAGGGACTCGAACCCACGACCTGCTGATTACAAATCAGCTGCTCTAGCCAGCTGAGCTACATCGGCTTTTCAGTTATAAAAAAGAACAGTCCGTTTTTCAAAACGGACTGCAAATGTAAAAAGAATTTGGATTGGTACAAACGTTGTAAAAAATATTTTTTTCAAGCCATCATTCGACTCTTCTCTTTGTGCTTTTTAAGCTGCCTTTTTAAGGCGTCTGTAGATAAATCTGTAGCCTCTTCAAAGGACTTACATTGTTTCCTAACCACAAGGTCTTGACCAGGTATATTTAGCTTAATCTCAGTTACTTTGTTCTGTTTGGTATGGTTGTTATCCACCTTCAAAAACACTTCCCCATCTACAATTCGATCATGAAATTGCTCTAACTTATCCAATCGCTTTTGGATATGTGCAATTAATTTTTGGTCGGCAGAAAAATTTACGGATTGAACATTTACTTTCATAAAAACTATTTTTTTTCGCCTCTCGGGTGGGCTTGGTTATATGTTTTCTTGAGTTGATCTACTGAATTATGAGTGTAAACTTGAGTAGCGGACAAATTTGAATGCCCGAGTAATTCCTTGATCGAATTTAAATCCGCCCCCCTGTTTAACATATGTGTAGCAAATGAATGCCTTAACACATGTGGACTCTTTTTTTCTATAGAAGAAACAGAACTAAGGTATCGATTTACAAAATCATAAACAAGCTTTGGATAGAGCTTTTTACCCTTGGCATTTACAAAAAACCATGCATCCCCTTCTACAGTAGAAATCTCTTTGCGTTTTTCTCTATAATAATTTAATTCTTCCTGAAAATTTACAGTGATGGGTAAAAACCTCTCCTTATTTCGCTTACCCAAAACTCGAAGTCGTTTATTGTTTAGATCAACATCCGAATCTTTTAAATTGATTAATTCACTTAACCTCATCCCTGTGAAGTAGAAAGAGCTAATAACCGTCTTATGGAGCAAGCCCAAAAAGCCTTCTGGAAATTCAATATCTTCTAATAAAATTTGAATTTCCTTTTCCGAAACCACCCTCAACAACTGTTTGCTTTGTTTAGGCGCTATAACTTTCGACATTGGGTTAAGCTCAACCTGTCCTTCGCGAATAAGAAATTTATAATAGGTTTTTAAACTGGATATTTTTCTATTGATGCTTCTTGGTTTAATTCCATTTTCTGAAAGCTCAACTATCCATTGTCTAATATGATGGTGATTTACTTCCTTCCAATATTGAATATCATTTTCTTCAAAAATGAATTTTTCAAAACTGACAAGATCGTTTTCATAAGCCTTTACAGTATGATCTGAAAAGCGCTTTTGAAATTTTAAATAATCTAAGAAGCTAGGTATATACATAAAAAAGCAAGGCTTGTAAAGATACAAACCTTGCTTTATATATTGTGAACAAGAAAGAGCTTCTTACTCTTCTGCTTGTCTTTTATTCTGAATATAAGCCGCTTTTAAAACTTCCTTTCTACGCAATACAGATGGCTTAATGAATTGCTGACGTCCACGTAGTTCACGAGAAACACCTGTACGGTCATATTTTCTCTTGTAGCGTTTTAAAGCGCGATCTATAGATTCTCCTTCTTTTACAGAAATTACTAGCATTACTTTATTTTATTTTTAAGGGCTGCAAATGTATAAATTAATTTAGTTAGTAGCAAAGCCTACTTTTCAATTAATTTTAAAAATCTGCAAATTAATTTTCTTTCATTAAATTTTTGGAAATCACCACTTTTTGAATTTCCGAAGTTCCTTCTCCTATAGTGCAAAGTTTTACATCTCTGTAAAATTTCTCAACCGGGAAATCCTTAGTAAAACCATAGCCACCAAAAATTTGTACAGCATCATTGCAAATTCTTACCGCCACTTCTGAAGCATATAGTTTTGCCATGGCTCCTGCTTGGGTAACCTTTTCTCCTTTATTTTTTAGATAAGCGGCCTTATAAGTAAGCAATTCTGCAGCTTCTAATTCGGTGGCCATATCAGCAATTTTAAAGGAAATACCCTGAAAACTTGAAATAGGTTTTCCAAACTGCTCTCTTTCTTTTGAATACTTAATTGCCGCATCTAAAGCGCCATGAGCTGTTCCTAATGATAATGCAGCAATAGAAATTCTTCCACCATCCAAGACTTTCATGGCCTGAATAAACCCATCTCCTTCCTTACCCAAAATGTTTCCGGCAGGAATTCTACAATTATCAAATATCAATTCGGCAGTTTCGGAGGCTCGCATTCCTAATTTATCCTCTTTTCTTCCTCCCGAAAAACCCCTTGTATCTCTATCCACAATAAATGCCGACATACCATGGGAATCACCTTTTTCACCTGTGCGAGCAATTACTACTGCAACATCTCCGCTTATAGCATGGGTGATGAAGTTTTTAGAACCATTCAAAACCCATTCATCACCATCCCTAACAGCTGTAGTGGCCATTCCACCTGCATCAGAACCTGTTCCTACTTCCGTTAAACCCCATGCTCCTATATATTCTGCTGTAGCTAATTTTGGTAAATATTTTTGTTTTTGCTCTTCATTTCCAAAGGCTAAAATATGTCCTGTACAAAGTGAATTGTGGGCCGCAACAGATAATCCTATAGAAGGATCAACTCTTGAGATTTCTGTAATAGCTGTTACATATTCGTAATATCCAAATCCAGAACCGCCATAGGTTTCAGGCACAAATACGCCCATCAGACCTAATTCGCCAAGTTTTTTAAAAACCTCAACTGGGAAAGTTTGAGCTTCATCCCATTTCATAATATTTGGACGAATATGTTGCTCGCTAAAATCCCGAACCATATCGGAAATCATTTTTTGAGTCTCCGATTTGCCGAAATTCAATCCCGTCTCAGATGCAGTTAATTCCATAATCTTATCTATTAAATCTTGAAGCTTAATTATTTTTTCCCGACCTCCAAGTAATTTGCAATTTTAGTGAATAAACTGTCATTTATCAACTCTAGTTCATTTAGTTCGTCTATAGAATTAAAAGGCCTTACCTTTTTCCTGAAGTTTACTATACTTTTTACCTGTTCGAAATTTAAATAAGGATGTTTCAAAAGTTCCTTAAAACCTAGCTCATTCACATTCATGGGCACTATAAAACCTTGATCTACATAAACTTGTTCAATTAAGCTTTGATAGATCTTATCATCCATACCATATATTTCCCATAACTGATCTAAACTATAATAACCACCTAATTGATTTCTATACTTGATTATTCTTTTTAATAAAAATGTGGGTATACCTTGGATTTTATAAATCTGCAACGTATCCAATTCATTGAGATTTTTCTTTTGAACTACTTCCTTTAGGTCCAAACTATCCTTCTCCTCAAAAATTAAATAACTCTTTATGTTCTGAACGAAGGAAGAATCTAGACTATATACCTTATAAATATCACTAACACTTTTAAATTTTCCGAGCCCTTTCCTATAGGCTAAAAAACCTTTTGCTTGGGAGTGACTAAAACCCATTTCCAGCAATTGATCTTTTAAAACCGTATTGGGGTTAAAAGGACTTAGAGATAGTTGTGGGTAATGGTTTTTTGGCAATTGCTTTTGGATGTGTACAAATTCTTTTACCGAATAAACCCAGTTGGAATCAATACCATAAATCTTAAATAAATCATCAGGATTTTTAAAAACTCCGCCTTTGCTGCGAAAATTTATGAGAACTGCAATCTGATGGGATGCCATCCCCAATTTTTTTAAATCGGATCTACTGACAGTATTTGGATCAAAAGAAAATAAATTTTCCTGAAACTCCTTCTTTGCCATTTGGGCATTGGCAGTTTCCCATTCTACAATTTGCTTTTCAAATTCTCTGGTATCTAAAAACTCCTCCTCTTGGCGAAAATCCCAAAAGAGCTGAATAGCAAAAAACGCAATGACCAAGCCCAATAATAGGACAATGCCATTGCGTTGATTTTTGGTGTAAGTGAAAAATTCCTTTGGACCTTTCCACATATTTATTAACTATCGAGGAACGTCGTCGTTTTCAGTATAACTGTCTGGTTCTGGATTGGGTGGTGTTTTCAATACCTTTCTGAAAAAATATGCCGTTAAACCTAATACTGTTCCTTGAACGAGTATCATAAAAATTAATGCTCCTGTTTTCATGCTTGTCCTTCTTTTTGTCTTTTTCTATATGCTATATAAACTAGGGATGATAATCCAATAAACAATGCTAATAATAATCCTCTAGCAACATTGGTCAACATTATTTTAGTTTTCAATCCCTCTATCACTATTGGATCTGTTGCGGCAGCCATATCTGCCTTCAAGCCAGAATTGGTTAGCATCCTTACTAAGGATCCGTTTCCAAAGGTCCATCCATCACCATTTAAAAGGCTCGACATAGCCTCTGCCCAATCATTATCCATTGGTGTTAAAAATGCTCCAATAAATACAACTAGCAACATTAAAGGTGTAACATAGGTGATAATATATTTAAAAATAATAGGAACTTTAATATCAGCACCAGAAGTGATTTCTGCCCAGCCTTTTTTCATACCAAAAATCCAGGCAAACAAAATGGCTTCTGCTAAAGCGAATACCACCAGAGACACTGTTCCGGCCCAATAATCATATTCATTAAACACAACTGTGTCTACAACTCCGCTTACATCTACTTGATAAAGTAAAACCGTTGGCAATCCAAAAACAAGAATCAACAATCCAAAAGTAAGGGCTGCTTTATTCTTGCTAAAATTAAATTCATCTTGCATAAAACCCATCCATGGTGTACCCATGGCTAGAGAGGATGTAATTCCTGCGAAAAACAATAAACCAAACCAAAAAACACCTGCGAAAGTGGCTAATGTTGCTCCCCAATTTTCGAAGAGGAATGGCATCGTTTGAAAAGCCATACCAAAACTAGCATTATCTTTTACCCAATCAATTCCTAAATATCCTGCTGCGATTGGAATTACAATAAAACTTCCTAAAACTATCTCCACGAATTCGTTGGTAAAACCAGCTGATACAGCATTTAAGGCCACATCATCTTTAGATTTTAAATAGGCAGAATAACATTGTATTGTACCCATACCTACTGATAGTGTAAAGAATATTTGACCTGCCGCGGCAAGCCAAACTTTGAAATTCATAATTGAGCCTATATCTGAGGGTATGGTCCATAAAAAGTTAAATCCATCCCAAGCATTAGCATCTGGATAATCAGGTGTTGCTCCTGAATCTCCTAAAGTTGCACTCTTAATAGCTAGTAAAACACCAAAAATTAGGAGCATGGGTACTCCAATTTTTGCAGCTTTTTCTACTCCACTTAATCCCTTGGAAAGAATAAAGGTGTTAATGACTAAACAAACTAGGAAGAAGACCAAAGCCCCAATTCCCAATTCTAAATTCAAATAATTATTAAAAAAGTCACTTACCCATTCTGGGGATTTATCCCTAAAAGTTCCCTTTACGGATTCAAAAACATAAGATAAGGTCCAGGATTCTATATATAAATAATAACAAGCTACTGCTACATTTGTGAAAATTCCAAAAACACCGAAGTATTTCCAAAACTTCCTTTTATCCATACTATCCAAAATAAATGGAGTGGAGTGGTGACCGAATTTTCCACCGAACCTTCCCATAGACCATTCTATCCACAGCAGGGGGATTCCCATTAAAAGGAAGCAAACCAAATAGGGGATAATAAAAGCTCCTCCACCATTTTGAATTGCTTGAACCGGAAATCTAAGGAAATTACCCAGCCCTACAGCATTTCCTGCCATTGCCAAAATCAATCCTACCCTGGAACCCCAGGCATCTTTATTTGTACTCATTATTTAGTAATATGGATTTATTTTTTTTCGATAATGCTCAAATATAAAAATTATAGAATAGTAGCAGTGAATTAAAGTGGGTATGTTTGCGACCTCTAAGTTTTTATTTAGTTTTTATGAGTACAACATCTGCCAACGAAAAAGAAAAAAAACCTAAAATTACAAAGGGTGCTCTTAAGAAGTCTATGCGACTTTATAAGTATATCAAACCGTACCGTGGCCTATTTTTTCTTGGACTAATATTCTTAGTTTTCTCCAGCGCAGCCAGCCTTGCATTTCCAAAATATCTTGGCGACTTGGTGGATGCAGCAGGAGATGCGGACCCTGAACTAATAAAGGATAATATTCAAAATGCTAGTTTAATTTTAATAGCCGTTCTAATAGCGCAGGCCATCGCCTCCTTCTTTAGGGTTAAAATTTTTGTGAATGTTACCGAAAAGTCTTTAGCAAGTTTAAGGCAGGCCACCTACTCTCATCTCATAAAACTACCAATTAGTTTTTTTAATGTAAAAAGAGTGGGTGAATTAAATAGTAGAATTTCTTCCGACATTTCTATACTACAAGAAACATTTACTATCACCGTTGCGGAATTCATTAGGCAAATAATAATAATTTTCGGTGGGATAAGCATTTTGCTATTTCAATCTCCTCAATTAACCCTATTTATGCTTTCAGTAGTGCCATTGGTAGTAATAATTGCGGTAGTTTTTGGGAGATTTATTAGAAGGTTTTCTAAGGATGTACAAAAAAACGTGGCAGATTCTAATACAATAGTTGAAGAAACATTACAAGGTATTTTTAATGTAAAAGCCTATACCCACGAATTTCTAGAAATTATTAGATACAGCAATAAAACCAATGATGTAGCCAAGGTTGGAATGAAAGGAGGCACCTATAGAGCAGCTTTTAGCTCTTTTATAGTGTTGGGAATTTTCGGAACTATAGTAGCTGTTTTATGGCGAGGAGCAAACCTAATGGCCGAGGGAGAATTACCCGTTGGTGAACTTATTAGCTTTCTATTATATTCTGGATTTATAGGAGGTTCTATTGGCGGACTGGCAAATGTTTACTCTAGCTTGCAAAAGGCAATTGGCGCAACCGAAGAACTATTGGAAATATTTGACGAACCTATAGAAAATCTTAATGAAAAAGAAAGTCAAAGTAAAATAAGTGGATTTAAAGGCAAGCTAGAAATTAAAAATTTAAGCTTCAGCTATCCTAGCAGACCAGAAACTGAAGTACTAAAAAAGGTGAATTTAATAGCCAATCCAGGGGAGCAGGTGGCGATTGTTGGACCAAGTGGCTCTGGAAAATCGACTTTAGTTGCCCTTTTATTACGACTATATAAAATTGAATCTGGCGCTTTGTTTTTTGATGATAAAAATGCCGAGGAATATGGCCTGAGTGCTTTGCGAAATGAGATGGCCATTGTTCCTCAAGATGTTTTTTTATTTGGAGGAAGTATTCGGGAAAATATCCTTTATGGAAATCCAAATGCCAGTGATGAGGAAATAATTGAAGCAGTAAAACAGGCAAATGCCTGGGAATATATAAGTAAATTCCCAGATGGGCTAGATACCCTTGTTGGAGAAAGAGGAGTTCAACTTTCTGGTGGACAAAGGCAAAGAGTTGCCATTGCTAGAGCTGTGTTAAAAAATCCAAAAATTTTAATTTTAGACGAAGCCACCTCCGCCTTAGATGCAGAATCTGAAAGCTTGGTTCAGTCTGCTCTAGAAAAACTCATGGAAGGAAGAACCTCAATAGTTATAGCCCATCGCTTGGCTACAGTGCGCAAGGCAAATAAGATAGTAGTGATGGAAGAAGGAGAAGTAAAAGAAGTAGGTAGCCACGATGAATTGGTGAAAATAGATGGAGGATTGTACAGGAATCTAAGTGAACTCCAATTTGTAAGCTAAATTTCACTTTTCACAACTTTATGTTCACAAGAATTTTTATTTTTTGAGAGGGTACACCTTAGGATATTAAATTTATAGTGTGAAAAAATTATGGCAAAATATTCGGTCTAGCCGATGGTTTATAATTTTGAGCAATAAATTTCTTCTAACCACTGTGGGCTTTATTGTTTGGATGTTTTTCTTAGATGTGAATTCTTACCTAATCCATCATGAGCTCGATCAGGAGATTGAGGAATTGGAAGAAAGTATAAAATACTATAATTCAGAAATTACTAAGGATAAAAAACAACTGGAAGAATTGAATTCTGAACCCGATAAACTTGAAAAATTTGCAAGAGAGCAATATTGGATGAAGAAACCAGGAGAGGAAATTTTCCTTATTGAAGAATGAGATTTTTTCCTTCCCAAATTATTTCCCTTGACTACTTTCTATCGAATTTTTACAATTACAGGCCCAATATCTTTGCCAAATTCAAAACTTCCCTCCTTAAATTCCAGCTTCTTGTTTAAACTAAAATATACTGGCCTTTGAAATCTGGAAGAAAGGTTTTTAAATATACCCATCCGCTTAATATTATTGTTCTCAAAACTTAAAAAGCAGGTCTTATCGTTCAGATTCAAAAGGCTATTATTTAAACACTTTTCGCAAGTATTTCCATCTACAATAATAAAAGTGGTGCATGAATCTGGAATTTCCCTTTGCCCCATTCTATTCACAATTTCTAGCCCAATGGTATCTACCAACGAATAAGTGGGAATCTCTTGAGCCAATATTTTAGCACCATTAAAATTTGAAATCAAAATAAATAATACCCAAAGCTTATAATTCATAAATAAGAATGGAGTAGTTAATAGAATTTTTTTCGAAATATTCCTCCATTCCCTCTAAATAGGCTGTGGAGTCCATTTTCTGCTTGGGGAAATAAGACATTTCTAATGCCGTAAATAAATAATTTTCAAAATATTGGAAATCACGAGCTAAATGGAGATGGAAAGGGAAATTCGAATAATCATATAGACCAGCATTGGAAGCAGACCATTCGGGACTAAACATTTCTAAAAACAGACTATCCGTTGAATAATGTTTAAAATTCCCGTCCTTTTCATAGAAGCCTAAAACTAGCCGATATAAATCACTAGCTCCTCTTGTTTTTAAACTTACAAATACAGTATCCTTTATATGAAATATCCTTTCTATATAATCGATATTGGCAGAATATTCCTGAAGTTCAAGTATGGTTTTTTTAAGTTGTTCGGGAGGGAGATTGTTGTAAATTTCTTTTAAACTATCAGGATCTGCCCTATTATATTCTCCTTTAAAACTAAAATCTGAAACCCATTTATACTTCCAGTTATAATAGGAAAAACCCAATTGGTTAGCCTTAGCTATGAACAGTCCATTTGAGTTTATACAAATCCAATCATGAAAAAAATGGGAAAATTCCATGCCGTCCCAATCTGCCAAGATTAGAACATCCTCAATCAACTCTTCTTCTATTTTTAGAGAAGAAATATAAAAAGTACTATCGGTATTCAGGTAATTATAGGAATTGGCTAATAAAAATTCATTCCCATGAATTATTATCTCCTCATATTTCCGTTTCAAATCAATAGCCCTTTCAAAACTCCCATCCCTATTAAATAATAACAGTTTAGAACCTTCCAGAATTAAAATTTGATTTTGGTATATCTGAATATCAAAAGGTTCCTCAAAAAGCTCAGTTTTAAAACTCAAACTATCAAGCTGCCAATCTTTATCAATTGTAATACAACTTATATTGGAGTTTAGCGAATTGTAGAAAAAATAGATAAGCCGGTCTTGATCATTTTGAATATTTACAAGACTATAATCTTCATAGCTAATATTTTTTAATTCAATATGCTGAACCAAGCTTGGAGTAAAGTAATTTCCAATCTTCTGCCCCTTTGCATTGAAAAAAAGTAGCATGCAGAGGATAATTCCACTACATGCCTTAATAGCAGATTTTTTTTCAATGCAGAAACTAATAATCAAACTGAACATTTATTTCATAGTCTGCAAAGCCATATTCATTTATCGAACCTGTCCAAGTAGCTGTATACCCATCGCCAGAAATTGTACCGCTACCGCCTCCTGCTAAAATATTTGCACTTACCAAATCATGAAGTTCTGAGCAAGTTTGTGAGATTTTCTCATCTTCAGAAGATCCTGTACTTACCCATGCACAAGTAATATTTCCGGGTTTAAGGCATTTGAGTTTGTTTACAAAAAATCCTGGATCCTGCTTTACATAGTCGTAGGTTTTGCCATTTGCAGAACCTCTTCGAGTAATTTTTAAAGGCTTTGCAGCATAGGATTCCGAAATCCATAGAACTGAAAAAAGCAAGGTCATTGCTAAGGTTAACTTTCTCATATTTCAAATGTTTATATGTTAGACCTATAAATTTAATTTCATGAAATCATTTTGCAGCATTATGGAAAACAAAAAACATTAGTGCTTCTTTGTTTTTCTTCATAAATCCAATTATCTATTTTAGTACCAGAAAATTGAGCTCTAAATTTTTAAATCTTCTTTTTTCAACTTCCTTAAATTCTAAATCAAAATCAGTGGACATAGGGAGGACAAACTCAAATCTAAAGGCTAAATATTCCGATTGAGTTTGAGCAAATAATTCCAATTTCTGCAGATTCTCCTGAATTCTTATTCCATATAGTCTAAAGCTCAATTCACATTAATTTCGGAGATTTGTGCAAATTGTAGAATGGGAAATATGCCAGAACAAAATCTATTCAATGAATTTCAAAATGTAAGCACCGAAGACTGGTTGCTTCAAATAGAAAAAGATCTCAAAGGAAAGGACTTTAAGAATCTTCTTAGTATTTCTAAAGATGGTATTACAGTTAAACCCATTTACCATCAAGAATCCACTCCCAAAGCACAAGATTTTAAACAAAATGCCGAGTGGAAAATCGTACAGGAAATTTTGGTGATGGACAATAAAGAGGCTAATAAGCAGGCACTTATTCATTTAAATAAAGGAGCCTCTAGCCTACTGTTTTATTTGGCAGCACCTTTGGACCTGGATCAACTTTTAGATAATATCCAAATTCAATTTATTAATGTCCATTTTGTTACTGAGGGAAAGGGCTTGGAGCTTTTGAAAGCTCTTGAAAATCTAGCAAGCAAAAGGGGTATAAATGCTGAGGAACTGAATGGAAGTATTAATATCGACTGTCTTGAAAATCTAAGCAGAACTGGAAATTGGTTTAAATCCGAAATGGAGGATTTTTCTGAGCTCCAAGGGCTTCAAAAATCAAAATTTCCCAATATTAAAACCCTTTGTGTTAATGCCAATTTATTCTCCAATGCAGGTGCCAATCATGTTCAGGAATTAGGTTTTACTTTAGCTATAGCCTATGAATATATTCAACATCTAAAATTATCCAATGGTTCTGGATTTTGGTTCAACTTTGGAATTGGTTCTGATTTTTTCGCGGAAATTTCTAAACTTAGAGCATTTAGAAGATTATGGTCCCAACTTCAAGAAGAGCTTAGTTTGGATCCCCATCCAGCCCATATTTATACGGAAAATAGCAGCCGTAACAAAACTATTTTAGATGCTCATAACAATCTAATAAGGACCACTACCGAAGCAATGGCAGCCGTCATTGGTGGCTGTGACGAACTTTCTATTAAAGGCTATAATATGGCCTATAGTGAAGCCAATGAATTTAGTGAGAGAATTGCTAAAAATCAACAATCAATTTTAGAACATGAAAGCCATTTCTCTGCTGTTAATGATATAGCCAAAGGCTCCCATTATATAGAATCCTATACTGAAGATTTAGCGAATAAAGCCTGGGAATATTTTAAGTTAATTGAAAGTCAAGGAGGCTATCTTGCTGCATTAAAAAGTGGCTGGCTGCAATCCCAAATTGAAGAGGTATCCAAACAGGAACAGCAACAATTTGATGACCAGAACAAAATTCTAATTGGCGCTAATAAACATCAGAATAAAACAGAAGATATAAAAGATAAAATTGACACCGGCTTGTTTTATAAGGAAGCTAGTAGTGAGAAAATAGTTGAGCCTGTTAAAGTAAAAAGACTATCTGAAGAATTAGAGAAATGATGGAAAGACATAATTTTCAAAATACGAGGTATAAAGGATCTAATTCTAATCCAAAACACCAAGAGTCAGAAAGCTGGCAGAGTCCGGAAGGGATAAATGTACCCAAAGATTTTAGGGCCCAAGATTATGAAAAACTGAATCACACGGAATTCGCAGCTGGAATCCCACCTTTTTTAAGAGGACCCTATTCCACCATGTATGTAAGCAGACCTTGGACCATCCGTCAATATGCTGGATTTTCAACCGCAGAAGAATCCAATGCATTTTATAGGCGGAATTTGGCAGCTGGGCAAAAAGGACTATCTGTGGCATTTGATCTTGCCACACATCGTGGTTATGACTCCGATCATGCTCGTGTTCAAGGAGATGTTGGTAAAGCTGGTGTAGCGATTGATTCTGTGGAGGATATGAAAATATTATTCGATCAAATTCCGCTAGATCAAATGTCGGTTTCTATGACTATGAACGGAGCTGTAATACCCATTATGGCCTTTTATATTGTAGCTGCGGAAGAGCAGGGTGTAAAGCCCGAGCAATTATCTGGAACCATACAAAATGATATTCTAAAGGAGTTTATGGTAAGGAATACCTATATCTATCCTCCATTAGCTTCCATGCGGATTATATCTGATATTTTTGAATTTACTAGCCATAAAATGCCACGTTTCAATAGTATTTCCATTTCTGGATACCATATGCAGGAAGCTGGAGCAACTGCAGATATTGAACTCGCATATACCCTAGCAGATGGATTAGAGTATATTCGAACAGGTCTTAAATCGGGTTTAAAGATTGATGATTTTGCTCCTAGGCTATCCTTTTTCTGGGCTATTGGGATGAATCATTTTATGGAAATTGCCAAAATGAGGGCCGGAAGATTATTATGGGCAAAAATTGTTAAACAGTTTAATCCTAAAAACCCAAAGTCTATGGCCTTGAGAACTCATTGCCAAACCAGTGGCTATAGTTTAACAGAGCAAGATCCCTTTAATAATGTTGCGAGAACCACTATTGAGGCTATGGCCGCAGCTTTTGGTGGCACCCAATCCCTGCATACAAATTCCTTAGATGAGGCTATTGCCTTGCCTACTGACTTTTCCGCCAGAATTGCCAGAAATACCCAATTAATTATTCAGGAGGAATTGGGAATTACTAAAACTGTAGATCCTTGGGGAGGTTCCTATTATGTTGAATATTTAACCGATCAATTGGTAAATAAAGCTTGGGCTTTAATTGAAGAAGTGGAGGAGCTTGGAGGAATGGCAAAAGCTATTGAAACAGGAATACCAAAAATGAGGATAGAAGAGGCTGCAGCAAAAAAACAAGCGAGAATAGATTCTGGTAAGGAATGGATTATTGGAGTGAATGCCTATAAAAATGAAAAGGATGAGCCTATAGAACTTTTGGAGGTAGATAATGAAAAGGTTAGGCTAAGCCAAATCCAGAGACTTGAAAAAATTAAAAAGGAAAGAGATGAAAGCCAGGTAGAAAAGGCTTTGAACCAAATAAGCGAAGCTTGTAAAAGTAAGGAAGGGAATTTATTGGAATTGGCAGTTAATGCTGCACGATTAAGAGCGACCTTAGGTGAAATTAGCATGGCTATGGAAAAGGTTTATGGCCGATACACTGCAACTATTAGATCAATTTCAGGAGTATATTCTAAAGAAATGAAAAAGGATGAAAAGTTTGAAAATGCCAAAAACTTAGCCAACGAATTTGAAGTCTTGGAAGGCAGAAGGCCGCGAATTATGGTAGCTAAAATGGGGCAAGATGGACATGATAGAGGAGCTAAAGTGGTGGCAACATCCTTTGCCGATTTGGGATTTGATGTGGATATCGGTCCACTATTCCAAACACCACAAGAAGCTGCTCAGCAGGCCATTGAAAATGATGTCCATATTTTAGGAGTCTCTTCACTTGCCGCTGGACATAAAACCTTGGTTCCACAAGTAATAAATGAGCTAAAAAAACTTGGTCGTGAGGATATTATGGTGATTGCTGGAGGTGTAATTCCACAAAACGACTATCAATTTCTATTTGATTTGGGAGTTGTTGGTGTATTTGGACCAGGGACAGTAATTCCTGAGGCGGCAGCCAAAATTTTAAAAATAATGATTGATTTACGTAAAGACTAAAACTATGTTTGGAAAATTTGGAGATATGATGGGAAGTATTCAAGATGCCAAAAGACAGATTGAAGAAACCAAAGAGCGCTTAAATCACATAATTATAAGTGAAAAATCCAATGATGGAAAAATTGAGGTAGATATAACTGCAGCTAGAAGAATTAAAGATTTAAAAATCGACAGAGATTTGTTGGAGGACCCAGAAGAGTTGGCAGACAAGATAGTTATCCTATTGAACAAAGCCTTAGAAGAGGCCGACTCTGTTAATGAAGCAGAAATGAAAGGAGCCGCTTCTGGAATGATGAACATGCCTGGAATGGATAAACTTTTTAAATAAATTGGGCGATTTTATCAATCCAAATAAAGAACAATTTTCGAGGTTCAAACCAAAAGTACTGCAACCTAGCCTTCTCTTGTCAAAAATTCAAAATCAAGACAGAGCTGCTTTGAGTCAGGCCTTAACTTTAATTGAAAGCAAGTCTGAAAAGCACAGAAAACTTGGGGATGAACTCATTCATTTGGCACTACCTTTTTCTGGAAATTCTATTCGCATTGGGATTACTGGAGTGCCAGGTGTTGGTAAAAGCACCTTTATTGAGGCTTTTGGGGAATATATAAGCGGCATTGGAAAAAAACTAGCTGTCTTGGCTATAGATCCAACAAGTACCAAAACAGGAGGTAGCATCCTTGGCGACAAAACAAGAATGGAAAAGCTTTCTACAAACCCAAATGCATTTATTAGACCTTCACCTTCTTCAGGTTCATTAGGAGGAGTTGCCCACAAAACCCGTGAAGCCATCCTGCTTTGTGAGGCTGCTGGATTTGATGTAATTATTGTTGAGACGGTAGGCGTTGGACAATCTGAAACCACGGTAAAATCCATGGTAGATTTCTTTATGTTGCTAATGCTTGCTGGAGCAGGTGATGAATTACAGGGCATAAAGCGAGGAATTATGGAGATGGCAGATTTGCTGGTAATTAACAAATCTGATGGCGACAATATACGCCGATCTAAACTTGCGAGTAGCGAATATAAAAGAGCTCTTCACCTTTTCCCTCCAAATGAAAATGAATGGATACCCAGAGTTCAAATTGCCTCTGCTTTGGAGCAAAAGGGAATCGATTCAATTTGGAGAGATATTGAGGAATTTGAAAACCAACAAAAATTACTAGGCCATTTTACGGACAATCGGCAAAATCAAAATTTAGATTGGTTTGAAAATTTTCTTCAGGAGAAGATATTAAATGATTTTAAAAACAAGAATGCCTCTCTCATTAAAAAGATGAAAGAGGACATCCTAAATCAAACGATAAGCGTTAGTGCTGCGGTGAATGAGGTCCTAAGAAGTTAATCAGTTTTTAAAACCTTAAATGAGTCCCTTAGAAATAGTTAAGGTTTCCTTCCATTCGTATCTTTTCTTTTTTTGTCTTTCTTCCTTTCCTCCTTGGCCAAATAATCATCCATCAATTTCTTTTCCTCCTCTAAAGTTGGAGCTTTCATCCGGTCATTATTTAAATCCACAAAACCGTATTTGTATTTTTTCCTTTTTGCAGCAAATAGAAAGAGGGTGTCGCCTTGTTGTTTCTGACGAGCCATAGTATATTGAATCTTTGCATCACCGCTGGCAAAACCATAATCCGATCTTTTGGTTTTAGCTCCTGTCTTTAAATCTATTGAAACTACGGTAGGTACTGATTTTCTAATATTACCCATAGATTTTAGGTCCTCAAAATCATGAACCCTGGATTTGTTTTTGGAATGATCATTAAAAACAATATAAATTCTATCGTCGGAAAGTCCGGCCACATAAGAAAGTTTTAATCTAGAGCTTTCTACAGTCCACCAAGTTTTCACGCCATTACGGGTAAATAACACAAATGGTGGAAATAAGGAGGCAATTTCCATCTGCACCTGTTTTTTAGGAACCCTTTTGCTCCAAAGCATTTTTCCCTTTGGATCGAAATTATAAACGAGTAAATCTTTGTGATAAAACCATGCTCCAGCCAAATAGCCTCCTAGAGCGAAACCGGACAGATCGTACGTTTCAGTAATCACCACCATTCCTCCATCGGATTTTGGGTAAAATCTTGATTGGCCAGCAATGCTATTCAATTCTAATTCCCGATTTTTCTTTATATCCTTCTCAGTTTTAAACTGGTCTATAAAGCTTTGATCAAATCGGCTAATTTCTGAAACCACTATCTCCTTTGAAAACCCATTCATTTTCATGAAAAAAGCACCTTCAGCTTGGGTATCCCCATTCTTTACCAATTTCGAATTCTTGCCTTTTTCATCTTCATAATAATCTGTTCCGAAATAAGAACCAAAAATTACAATCTCATTTGAAGGGGTTAAGGTTAAGGAAAGGTCACCAAGAAATCCTCCTAATGGCATATCTTTGTGATAAATGATTTGTGACCAATATTCATAATCAATATTCCTATCCAAAATCACTATTTCAGATCCCCTAGTGAAATAGACCGTCCCCTCATTGTCTAATAAATAGTTGAATACCGGGGGTTTGTTATAATTTTCTAAAACCCTTTTTTTAATGATCAAGGATTCCAATTTGGAGTCATACAAATGAAACTCTTCTTTTACATGATCTAGTTTTTTGTAATAGGCTGAAAAGTGAACAAAAACAAACTCGTTATTGTCGGAAACTCTAACATTAATATGCCCTTGCCTTAGTCTTTTATCTACGTCTTTTTTAATAATTTCCTTTTTACCCAAATATTTTGAGCTACCAGCATCAAATTCGATACATTCTAATGAAACTGTTCGTTTCCACCTAGTATAATAGCTTGCGAAAACCTGAATCACTCCATCTTGCAATCGAATTTCTTCTATTTCAAATTTTCTTCTTTTTCTACTTGGGATTTCAAGTTTCCGATAATAGAGGGATTTCATTTTCTTTTTATCGATTTGCTCGAGAACAATATATTTTTTGTGGACATCATAGGCATATAGAAAGTCAGAATCCTCACCAAAAATTTTAGGAACATAGGCTCTCAAGTCTGTTTCCCCATAATTTCCCCACTTCACTTTTAGTTTTTGAGCATTAATTACATTAACACAAAAAAACAGCAGCACAAAACCAAGAATATATTTATAATATTTCATCATCATTATATTTTTTACCAAGTCTTAGAAATCCTTTTCAAATCCTTTTTCAATTCTAACTTAATCCTATACTTATTTAAAATAAACCACTTTCTATCCGAATTTTGATAAACAATTTCCCCTGTTTTGAGATCGATCAAATTAAAATAATATTTCTTTGAAGAGTAAAGTGATTTTGAATCTTCTATTTGAATAATGGCAACATATCTATTTTCCACATTTGGATTTTCCTCATAATAAGTCTCTGGCTCTGCCAAACTTAATTCCGAGGATCTATAGGGTTGAGATTCTACTAAATATTGGATGATACTCGCTAAGTGATTAAAATGATCTACATCTTTTTCTTCAAACTCATGAACATCCAAATACTCCAGATCAACCTTTGCCTTCTCCGCGGTTTTATTGATTTTCTTTGTCCACCTTTTTCTGCGTTTCTCCGTCCTTTCAAAATCGCTAACCGATTGATCTCTTGGAGCAACATAAATCGGGTCTACTAAAATTATTTTATCAAGATTTAATCCTGCACCATGCCTAATAATATTCCACCTTTTCTTTCTTTCCCTCTTTCGTTTTAGCCTAGCTTTCATGTTGTGATCTTCTGAGATACTATCTCTCAAATAGAGGTGATCATTAAAACTAGAGCTCAGCCAATTATCAGAAATCGCATCTTGTAATACATATTTATAGAAATCCTTATAATGCATCTGCCCAGCTCTTATCCACTCATTTTTCGATTCAAAATCCGGTTCCTGCTTTTTGAACTTTTTTAGTTTTCCTTCAGCTAGAAAATCCTTGCTTTCCAAATTGGTTCTTATCACCATAGCCTCGGTTAATTCTTCCAACATATTGGAATACGCCTCTTGATCTGGGTATTTTTTGGAAAATGAATAAATATGGGCTAAGGCCAAACTGGAAAATTGCTTGGCGCTTAATTGCCTTAATAAATAATGAACTTGCTGGGATTCCCCTTCTGTTTTGGTATAGGATCTACCAACTGCCGGGAAATTGTCGTAAAGCTTATAAATAGAAAGTCCATAAAGAGCTTTTGCCAGCGCTCTATCTAAAAAGGGATTATTTGGAAATTCTTTTTTTAAAATTGAAATATTGTACAGGGCATCCCCAAAAAATCTTCTTCTAATCTCCTGATCTAGCGTTTCAAATTGACAGAGAGTTCTAATTTCGTGGAAATAAGCTTCACCAAAAACAAATAGAGATTTACTGCTATCAACTCCTTCCTGAATGATTAATGAATCAAGAATTTTTCTTCTTTTATAGATATTGGGATGGCTATGTGTTTCATCAAAATAATTTTCATCCTTATCAATAGGATCAAGCTTGGTTTTAAAAAAGAAACTTGGGATTTTTTTTCCAGACACTTGCAGAAAGTCATCACCTAGTTTCTCCTCCTTCCAAGGAATATAATTATGGTGTAATAGATTTAAGGTATTGGAAATGCCTTTGCTGTTGTAGGGTGATTTAAGGAAAAGCTCCAGTCCCAAGCGATCGGCATTAAACTCATTTTTTTTGCTTTTACTAAGTTTTATATCAATCTGTTCAAGAGAATATAATTTTCTATAATCTCCCTTTTTTTCATCAATTGAATCTCTACTGTAAAATGATTCTAAAACATGATCATCTCTAAAATGTATGATTTCATGGCAAAGGACAAATGCCAAATCCGCTTCTGTTTTAGCTCTGGCTACCAGACCAGCATTTACAAAAATAATTCCTTGTTGACTTGCAAAGGCATTTACAATTGGCGATTTCACCAAATAGATTTTCACCCTTTTTGCCAAATCAGGATCATCCTTTAAAACCTCATCTTTAATTTTATTAAGGTAAATGCTAACTGGATCTCCAAAGCTTACAATACCACTTTGTAAAATAGTGCTTATTTCATAACTAGAAGTTGCCCAGAAATCTCCGAAAAGTTCTTTTTCTTTCCGATTTTCAAACTCCAAATCCTCATCCTCAACAATTTCATGCCAGCGATCAAACCATTTTTCTCTAAAATCTATAGGAATTTCCCCTTGAGATTTTATTCCCTTGAAATTATTGAGATCCCGAATTAATTGTGCCTTAAGACTTGAGGCGGTAAAAAGAAATAATAGGCTAATAAAAGTTAAATGATAGACTTTCTTAGAAAACATTTGCGACAAAGATTTTGTTAAATAAATAGGGTTAGCAGGAACAAGGATTAAGATTGTTCAAAAATAGCAGGAAATTATGAGTTGCATATTACTAAAAAGATAAATTTATCTCTGAATGAAAATCATTTGGGATTAATCCAGACCATTTATCTTATTAAAAAGATAGTTTTATCAATTTATTTCTCCCATCATTGGCGATAAAGCAGACAGATTTTCACTTGCAGCAAGACAAAATTAGCTCAGAGGATTTTTTAAGTTTTGCATTAGGTTTATTGATGTTTTTTCCATTTGCCCACTATTCTAGAAATCAGGAAAATCGCATGTGTAGGGAATTTGATATATGGGTTAATGTGGCTTAGAAATCTCTTCTCACCTCTCCTTTTAAATAAGCCAATGCTTTTTTGGTTGGGAAACTTTCCATTTCCATGGCTTTATTAAGAAGGGTTTTACTCAATTGCACACCTTCTGCTTTTGGGTCCATTTCGCCGGCAACATTGTTGATAATCCCAACCGTTGCAGATTTAGAGTTTACCACCAACTTCCAGGCATCTTCACTAAGGTATATTTGCTGAGATAAATTGTGCTCAAACTCTTGTCTAATATTGCTCACCAATAACTTTCTATACTCTTGAACGGTTAGTCCTTGCGAAGAAACACGAAGCAACAATCTTTCTGGAGTTATTCTTTCTAAAAACATGGAAATCCTTTCATAAGCTTGCAACCTTATTGGCAGAGAACTCTTTTGGGTTTCTTTTTTTAAAAAATAGGAACGTCTCTTTTCTTCATTCTCCATAAAATTTGTTAGCATCATATAACAAAGGAGTAATAAAAATAAAGAGGGCAATGAATATTTTAAAATTTCAATAATGATTTCCATCTAAAGGATTCAAGGTTAGAATTTTCAAATATCGTAAAAAACACAAACCAAGGAATAGTGAAATTCGTAGTTTTGTCCACTTAAGTAAAATATATGAAGCAATTTATTTCTTCAAGAACCCTTAACCTTTCTGAATCTCAAACTATTGCAATGAGCAAAAGAAGTAGAGAAATGAAAGAAAGTGGTATTGATGTAATTAGTCTTTCCTTAGGAGAGCCTGATTTTAACACCCCAGATTTTATCAAAGAGGCGGCAAAAGAAGGAATAGACCAAAACTTCACCCACTACCCTCCAGTTGCTGGGTACAAAGATTTACGTGAAGCTATAAGCCGAAAATTCCTTCGTGATAATAATCTAAAATATAGCGCAGAACAGATTGTTGTTTCTACTGGAGCCAAACAGTGTATTGCAAATTTGATGCTTACCCTAATTAATCCAGGTGATGAAGTTTTGCTGCCAGCTCCATATTGGGTTTCTTATATGGAAGCCATAAAATTAGCAGAAGGCGTGCCGGTTATTATACCTACTAGTATTAAAACTGATTTTAAAGTGGATGGCGCCACTTTGGAAAAATACATCAGCCCAAAAACAAAAATGTTGATCTTTAGTTCTCCATGCAATCCTACTGGAAGTTTATATAACGAAAGTGAATTAGCAGACTTGGCCAACACTCTTGAAAAACATGAAAATATAGTCGCTGTAAGTGATGAAATTTATGAGTTAATTAATTTTGAAGGCAAGCATAGTTCTTTAGCCTCTTTCGATTCAATATACAATCGTGTGGTAACCGTAAATGGAGTTTCAAAGGGTTTTTCTATGACGGGATGGAGACTTGGGTATATAGGCGCTCCATTAGAAATTGCAAAGGCTTGCGACAAAATGCAAGGGCAGTTTACTTCTGCTACTTCAAGCATTAGCCAAAGAGCAGCCATTGCAGCTGTTGATGCAGACCCTAGTGTGGTAGATTATATGAAAGATGCCTTTTTAAAAAGAAGGAATCTCATGCAAAAAGGCCTTGAAAAAATTTCGGGCATTGAAATAAACACACCCAAAGGAGCTTTCTATTTCTTTCCGAAGGTAAATAGTCTTTTCGGAAAAAGTTTTGGGAAATGGACCATTAAAAATTCTACTGACCTTTGTATGTATTTGCTGGAAGAAGGGCATGTAGGACTGGTTCCAGGTGAAGCATTTGGCAGTCCAGATTATATTCGAATTTCCTATGCAGCAAGCGAGGAAAATTTAATTGAAGCCCTAGAAAGAATTAAAAGAGCCATAGAAAAACTTAGCTAAATGAAGACTGCCTCAGAAATGTATCAAGTTTTTAAACGGAGCATCTCAGATTATCACCTTGAGGATAATATTGATTTTCCTATTAAAAATCCTTTTGAAGTTAATAGTTATGATCAGCTTCTTTATCAAAAGAATTGGATCGATACTGTACAATGGCATTTGGAGGATATTATTCGAGATCCTAAAATTGATCCCGAAAACGCTCTAAAAATTAAAAGGAGAATTGATGCCAGCAATCAAGATAGAACCGATTTGGTGGAGAAAATTGACGATCATTATTTAGAAGCCTTTAGGGATGTTGAAGTAGAAAAAAATACAAGGATAAACACCGAAAGTCCAGCCTGGGCGATTGACAGACTTTCTATACTAGCCTTAAAAATTTACCATATGGAAGTGGAAGCCAATAGAACTGATTTGGCCAAAGAGCTTCTAGATAAGAATAAGTTTAAACTGAGGGTTTTAATGACCCAATTGGAAGATCTTAGCACCGCTATAGATCAATTACTTGAGGATTTACAAAAGGGTAAGCGAATAATGAAAATTTATCGCCAAATGAAAATGTATAATGACCCAGAATTAAATCCTGTATTATACGCCCAAAATAAATCCTAAGGTGAGGGTTTTAATAGTTCGATTTTCGGCCTTGGGAGATATCACTTTGAGTTTACCTATTCTTCAACAACTCAACGAACAATATCCCAACCTTGAGCTATTTTACCTTTCCAAACCTTTTGCAAAAAGCCTAGTTTCCTCCTGTGATGTGAAATTTGTGGATATTGATCTAAAATCAAAACACAAGGGAATATTTGGCCTTTTCAAACTTTCACGAAAAATAAAAAAGGAGATAAATCCTGATTTGGTAATTGACTTACATCAGGTATTGCGAAGTAAAATTTTGAACTTCTTTTTTGGTCTTTCCGCCATCAAAGTCTTTAGCATTAATAAAGGTAGAGCTGAAAAAAAAGCTCTTACAAGGAGGGATAATAAGATCCGTAAAACCTTAAAACACAGCAGCCTTAGATACGCCGATGTATTCCAAGAAGCAGGATATCCAATTAACTTTAAGACAGAAACATTCCAAGGACTAAAATTAAACTCTAGATCAGATTTAGAATGTGGCATAAAGGATGACGACATAAATGTTGGAATCGCTCCAATGGCTCAGCACAAGGGAAAAAGTTGGCCCTTGAGATCCATGAAAATTCTCATCCAAAAACTGATAAAAGATGGAAGACAAGTATATTTATTTGGCGGCACTGCTGATTTTGAAGCCTTAAACAGGCTATCCTCAATTTCGGATCAAGTTGTAAATTTAGTGGGAAAAGGGAATTTATTGGAAGAATTGAACTTCATGAAAAAACTACATGTCTTTGTTGCTATGGACAGCAGCAATATGCATTTGGCAAGCATGGTAAATATTCCTGTAGTAAGCATCTGGGGAGCAACCCATAGTGATGCTGGCTTTGGACCCCTTGGAGAAAACCATGAATTAAAAGTGGAAATAGAGCCAGAACAATTGGAATGCAGACCTTGTTCTGTATTTGGAAATAAAGAGTGTTTTAGAGGTGATTATGCCTGCCTAGAAGAAATAAGTCCCAATAGGGTGATGGAAAAAATTAATTTGGCTTTGAAGAAAAATTCCAATGACGCTTAAGGAGATTCGGGAATATCTAAATATTAAAATTTACCGGATCAAAGGTACCGTGCAAAAGTTTTTGAGGGTATCTAGTGTAACCGTAGCTTCTATAGTTATGGCTAGCTTAATATACTATCACGGATTTTTTATTAGTGCTGGCGAAAGAGAAGTGATCACTCTTATTATCAAATGTGGGCTTGGTTTTTATATTTTCAAGTATATCGCCAGATTGATATTAAGCTTTAGCCCTCTTGAAGACATTAAAAAATCCATCCCTGAGGGGGTGCTTATCCTCATTGTAATTTTAAACTTTCTCTTCGATCGCCTTTTTGGTATTCAAATGGTTCATGGAATAGGGAATTTATTTGGTATTGACAATTTGCAGCGCTTTTTTGCACTTGTTATCCAAGGCTATTTCTTTGTGATTTTAATAAATGAAATAGGAAGAGCCGGAAATATTATTGATAATTTCAAACTTTCACCACCCGTTCTTTTAATTTCATCATTTATACTTTTAATTTCCGTAGGAACAGGGCTTTTGCTCTTGCCTCAAGTAACTTCTACCGGTGTTTCCATGTCTTTCGACGACGCTCTTTTCACCTCCATTTCGGCGAGTTGTGTTACGGGTTTAACGGTGGTAGAAACCGCTACTTACTTTAGCCCAAAAGGACAAGCATTAATTATGATGCTGATTCAAATGGGCGGATTAAATATTATTTCCTTTGCTTCCATTTTCGCACTTTTCGCCGGAAAATCAATAGGCTTAAAACACCAAACTATAATTCAGGACAGCCTAAATGTTGAGTCCTTAAATGATGGTTCAAAATTGTTTAGAAAGGTTTTTAAATTCAGTCTTATTATTGAAATCATTGGCGCCTTATTAATATTTTTTAGTTGGAATGCTTATGAATTTGAATCTCTTCGCCAAAAATTATTCTTCTCCATTTTCCATAGTATTTCAGCATTTAACAATGCCGGTTTTTCACTTTTTGAAAATGGCCTTTACCTTGAAGAGATTCGAGATTTTTATGGTTTTCATTGGATTATCGGCATCCTCATTATTTTGGGTGGAATTGGATTCGCCGTAATTACAGATGTATTAAACGTGAAATCAAAACTCAAAAAGGGAAAGTCCTTTTGGAAAACATTACAAGCAAATTCCAAAATAGCCTTGCTAAGCACAGGAGTTCTTTTACTTTCAGGTTTTATGATTTTTTACTTTTTTGAAGGAAATAATACCCTTGAAGGACAAACCACCTTTGGAAAAATTACCAGCTCATTTTTCCAATCCATATCCGCACGAACCGCAGGCTTTAATACAGTTGATATTGGTGGCCTAGCCGCTCCTGCATTAATATTTGTAATCTTTTTAATGTTTATTGGGGCATCCCCTGGATCCACAGGTGGGGGTATAAAAACCAATACCTTTGTTATGGTACTGCTCGGAGCATGGACTACAACAACAGGCAGGGAAAGATTGGAGATTTTTAGAAATACCATTCCATTTGATGTATTAAATAAAGCATTTTTAATTTTTCTTTTTTCTATTGCCTTTATCTCTTTTGGGATTTTTGGACTGGCCATAGCGGAACCAGATATGGATCTAATGAACCTTTCTTTTGAAGAAGTTTCGGCCTATTGCACCGTTGGTTTAAGTACGGGAATTACTAGTGAATTGAGTAAGGCAGGAAGAATTATAATTATGCTAAGTATGTTTTTGGGAAAAGTAGGAACTCTCTCCTTAGCCTTTGCCATTGGTAAAAAGAAAAGAAAAGTGGAATATAAATATCCTAAAACCAATATAATGGTTGGTTAAGGACTAAAAGCTACCTTTGCAGCCACTTAAAAGATATGAGCGAACAAGTTAAACCCTATAAGGCAGAAGGAAGTAAGAAGGAACAAGTTGCCGAAATGTTCGATAATATTTCGCATCGATATGATTTCCTGAACCATTTTTTATCATTGAATATTGATAAAGGTTGGAGACGAAAGGTGGTAAAAACAGTTACGGAGCAAAATCCTGATCAAATATTAGATGTTGCTACAGGAACAGCAGATTTGGCTATCGCTCTAACAAAGGCTAGGCCTAAAAAAATTACAGGAATTGATATCTCTGCCGGAATGCTGGCTGTAGGACAGAAAAAAATTGAAGCTCGTAGTCTGGATAAAGTTATTACCCTTACTCAGGCAGATTCTGAAAATTTACCTTTTGAAGATGAAAGTTTTGATGTTGTAACCGTTGCCTTTGGTGTAAGAAATTTTGAAAATCTTGAAAAAGGATTGGCAGAAATTCAAAGAGTACTCCGTAAGGATGGAAAACTTTTAGTCTTAGAATTTTCTCAACCTTCATCTTTCCCATTCAAACAATTGTATAAATTTTATTTCAAGAATATACTTCCTGGATTGGGTAAAATGCTCAGTAAGGACAGCAGTGCCTACACCTATCTTCCCGAATCCGTTGATGCCTTTCCCTATGGTGATAGATTCATCAATATTTTAAATAAACTGGGATTTAAAAATTCTAGCTACAAAGAAGTAACTTTGGGTGTGGCGATGATTTATGATGCAACAAAATAATGAATGCCTAAAAATCGTTTGAATTCCGTGAAAAAAATTGCTCTCATAATATTTTCCCTTTTGCTACTTGCGGCTAATGACCTCAGTGCGCAAAAAAGACTGAAAAACCTCCCGAATTACAACAACAAAAAATTGCATTTCGGATTTAGCATTGGTCTTAATTTTTACAATTTTAATATTCAGCAAATAGAAAACTTAGCAGATGTTTCGGGTTATTACAGAGCCGAAGGAATAGTAAATCCTGGATATAATGTAAATATTGTAACCAATTTTAGACTAGCAGAATATTTAGATTTTAGATTTCTACCCGGCTTTGCCAGTACTAATAGGCTAATTGAGTTTGACGTTATAGAACCGCTTAGTCAGGAAAGGCAAATTGTTAAAAGGGAAATCGTAAGTAGCTTCTTTGAATTTCCATTTGAATTGAAATACCGATCGAAAAGAGTAGACAATTATGGATTATATGTTACCACAGGCTTTAAGTATAATCTAGATCTTTCTTCCAACGAAAATGTCGAAGATGATCGGCTTTTTAAAATCAGAGGTAATGATTTGGGATATGAATTGGGATTCGGGATTGATATGTATTTTGAGTTTTTTAAGTTCTCTCCACAAATAAAAGCCACCTTTGGTGTAAATAATCTTTTGGTACAAGATGGAACCTTTTATGTAGAAGGGATAGAACGCCTTGAGACAAGAGCCATTCTTTTGAATTTCACATTCGAATAAACCTTTAATGCAGGTCGATCTTGATTTAATTTGCAGTCCTGAAGAAGCTTCAAATGATGATCTTCTATTAGCTATTGCCTTCGCAAAATCTTCCACCCAAGCTTCTAGCTATAGGGGGCATTTTATCCTACGTCGTTCTATAGATGCACGGAAGAACCCTGTGAAAATAAATTTGCGGATTAGGTTGTTTTTAGATGAAGAACCTTCCCTACCCGAGCTTCTTAATCTCGATTATAAAAATGTTGAGGATCAAAAAAGAATATTAATAATTGGCTGTGGGCCAGCTGGAATGTTTGCCGCTTTGCGATGTATAGAATTGGGTTTGAAACCAATAATTATTGAAAGAGGCAAAAATGTAAAAGATAGACGACGTGATCTAAAATCCATTAATAGAGATCATAAGGTAAATCCAGAATCGAATTATTGTTTTGGAGAAGGAGGAGCTGGAACCTATTCGGATGGAAAGCTCTATACAAGAAGTAAAAAAAGAGGAAGCGTAAATCGAATATTGGATATTTTGGTTCAGCATGGAGCCACAAGGGAAATTCTTATAGATGCACATCCTCATATTGGCACCAATAAATTACCCAAAGTGGTGCAAGCCATGCGGGAAAGAATATTGGAATTTGGAGGTGAAATTCATTTCAATACCAAAATGGTGGATTTGCAAATTGAAAATAATCTGATTACCGGAATTATTGATCAAAACCAAAAATTTCACCAAGCAGAAGGCTTGATTTTAGCAACTGGTCATAGTGCTCGTGATGTTTTTGAATTATTATACCATAAAAAAATAAAAATTGAGGCTAAACCCTTTGCTATGGGTGTAAGGGTAGAACATCCTCAAGAGCTAATTGACAAAATCCAATATCATGGGTTTGAACGCGGAGAGGTTTTACCAGCAGCATCCTATAAATTGGTAGAACAGGTAGAAAATCGTGGAGTTTATTCTTTTTGCATGTGCCCAGGTGGTTTTATTGTACCAGCAGCAACAGGTAGCGAAGAACTTGTGGTAAACGGAATGTCGCCAAGTAAAAGGGACAATAAATTTGCTAATTCCGGTATTGTGGTAGCCATTGAATTGGAAGATTTAGAGGAGTATAAAAAATACGGACCATTAGCTGGTTTAAAATATCAGCAAGAACTGGAAGAAAAGGTTTGGAAAAATGGTGGTGAAGATCAAACGGCACCTGCTCAAAAACTTACCGATTTTGTAAAAGGTAGAATTTCTACAGATTTAAATCCAAGTTCTTATATGCCCGGATTAAAAAGTGTAGCTCTTCATGAAATATTACCAAAGCCAATATCCGATAGGTTGCGAAAAGGCTTTATGAAATTTGGAGATAAAATGAGGGGCTATTATTCCGATAAAGCAAATGTAATTGCTATTGAAAGTCGTACATCCTCACCAGTAAAAATACCTCGTGATCCAAAGAGTCTACATCATCCGCAAATAAAAAACCTCTTTCCATGTGGTGAAGGTGCAGGCTATGCTGGTGGTATAGTATCTGCCGGAATTGACGGTGAAAGATGTGCAGAAGCCATTTCAAAAATGCTGAAAACCTTCAATACAAACCAAGTTTGAAATCCAAGGGCAATAAGGCCATAGGCTTTATGTTAATTTCCGTTTTAGGCTTTTCATTGATGAACCTAAGCGTAAAATATTTACAAAGAATTCCAGCCACAGAACTTGTATTTTTTAGATCCATAATTTCTTTAAGCCTTTGTTTAATCGCTTTTAAAAGAAGAAATATAAACCCCTGGGGAAATCAAAAATTGTTTTTAATTCTCAGGGGTGTTTTTGGGGTTACAGCACTATCCATGTTTTTTTATACCCTCCAAAAACTTCCGCTAGGCTCAGCTATTACCATCCAGTATCTTTCTCCAATATTTACCACATTTTTTGGAATATTTCTTTTAAAAGAAAAGGTGAAAAATATTCAATGGATATTTTTTAGCATGGCCTTTTTGGGAATAGCAATGGTAAAGGGATTTGATCCTAATGTTACTCCCGGCTTATTGCTAATGGGTATTTGTTCGGCCTTATTTTCAGGATTGGCCTACAACTGCATTCGAAAGGTTAAAGACTCCGATCACCCACTGGTGGTAGTGTTTTACTTTCCTCTAATCGCCACTCCAGTGATGGGTTTACTATCTGCTTTTAATTGGATTCAACCCATGGGTATAGAGTGGCTGCTTCTTTTGGCCATGGGTATTTTAACACAAATTGCTCAAGTTTTTATGACTAAAGCTTTGCAAACAGCTGAGATAAACGAGGTAATAAGTTTCAAATACCTGGGAATTATTTTGGCCCTTGGCTTTGATCTCCTACTTTTTGAAGTGGTTTACAGTTCCTTTGCACTTCTAGGAATAGCTCTAGTATTATTGGGCGTACTCAGCAATATCCTTTATAAAAGCAGATTGGCCAAACAAAAAAGAAGGCAAAAGGTCTAGGACATCCTACTCAATAATATAGCACAAGCCTGGGCAACATTTAAACTTTCAATATTGGAATCACCCCGCTTGGGAATAGTTAAAGCTTTTGAATTTTTCTTCCAAAAATCCGAAGGACCATGAGACTCACTACCCATAACAAGGCTTATATTTGAATTCCCTGCATTAAAATCAAAAATATTTTCACCATTCATTTCTGCCACATAAATTTCGCTGGATTTAAGTCTTTCAAATATATTTTCTTCACTATCATAAATCACTTGCACCCTTGCAATGCTTCCCATGGTGCTCTGTACACATTTCGCATTAAAAACATCGGTACTGCCATGGGTACAATAGACCTGTTTTAGGCCAAACCAATCCGCGGTTCGGATTATGGTTCCCAAATTTCCTGGGTCGTTTATGGAATCCAAAACTAGACTGACTTTGGAAATAGTATCTCTTTCAAATTTTGGAAATTCAAATACTGCCAAAACCTCATTTGATGTTTCCAGCTGGCTGATCGTTTTAAACTGAGTTGAATCTAATATTAAGGCAGCTTTTTTCCTCCATGAATCCTGATTACTAAATAAATGTACTGGTTTCATACCCAATTCCAAAAGCTCAGACACCACCTTTGGGCCCTCCGCAATAAACATTTCCAAAGACCATCGATACTTTTTAGATCGAAGTTTACGTAGGAGTTTTTCAGTATTATTAGATATCATAATATTACATTTGCTGAACATTAAGAAAAGCAAACTTGCCAAAAAAGCTTTACATATTCTACATTTTTATTCTAATAACTTTATTGAGCTCGTGTAGCTATACTCGTCATGTACCCGAGGGTTCTAAAATTTTATGGGATAATGAGATAAAATTGGATGAGGGAAAAGCTCCAAATGCGGCTTACAGTATTCTAAAACAAAGACCTGTAGGGAAGTTTTTAAATCTAGTAGCCATGAACCTAATTATTTACAATTGGGGAAACGGGACAGATAGTAGCTTTTTCACCAAAATTGGTGAAGCACCTGTAATATATGATGAGCAAAAGGCAAAGCGAGGGGCTGAACAATTACAAAATTACTTTTTTAATAAAGGATATTTCAATGCTACAAGCAGGTATGCCACAAAAACCAGCAGAAAAAATAAACGAGTTTATGTTGAGTATTATGTAGATAAGGGGCAACGTTATTTTATAAGTGAATATCAAACAGAAATACCAAATAGCACCTTAAATAAACTTTATAAAGAATCTGTGGAGGCAAGCCTAATTAAGGTTGGAGATCCTTATGACGCTTCACTTCTTGAAAAAGAAATGGATCGACTAAGCACTATTTTTAAAAACAATGGCTATTATTCATTCAGCAAAAAGTTTATCAATTATTCTGCAGATACCAACGGTTTAGGAAATGCTGTAAAACTCAAAATGATAATTTCTCCTATTGCCATTCAAGGGAAAGATTCTATCCTTTATAAAAAACATCAACAGTATAGAATCGCTAATATTTATATTCAAACGGATTATGATTATCTGAACCCAAGTTCCAGTTCAGATACGGTAATTCATCAAAACTATATCCTCATTCACGACAGTTTGAATTATAAGCCAAGGTATATTACTGATGCTATACATTTCAAAAAAGGAGATCTTTTTAAAAGCAAGGATGTAAAACAAACCTACTCACACATAAATAGTTATGGTGGCTTTGTATTAACGGAAATAGATTTCAAATTAAAAGAGGATGATAGCACAGGTCAATATTTAAACACTTTCATCAGGATGAGTCCTGAAACCAAAAGATCGGTTATCACCTCTACAGAAGCCTCAACTTCAAGTGGTAATTATGGTTTAAATCTAAAGGTTGGATGGAGAACAAGAAATCTATTTAAAGGTGGTGAAGAATTTGATTTAAACTTTAATGGTGGTATAGAATTTCAAACTGGAATTGTAGATGCCGGAAGGAGTCAAACCTATGAAATCGGGGGAGAATTAGGCTTAAAATTTCCTAGGTTTTTATTGCCATTTAATACAGAAGGACTACTACCTAAAAGGATGTTACCCAACTCTAGGGTATCTTTATATTTTAGTCGTGTTTTAAGATTTGAGTTTGATAGAGAAACCTTTGGAGGGAGGCTAACCTATAACTGGAGGGAATCCTCTAAAAAGAAGTATTCGGTTGATTTTTATGATATCAGTTATTCTCAGCTATTTGAAAAAGACAATGATTTTATTGCCAGTCTAGACACCTTCCAGCAAAGTGCTTTTAGCCCAGCCTTGATTACAGCATTTCGTTTAAATTTCACTTATAATCAGCAGGCAGATCAAAGTAAAAAAAATCACAATTTCTTCAAGGGAGTATTTGAAATGGCGGGAACTTCACTTTCTTTCTTTGAAAGTAATTTTTCCGAACCTACTGAAAATGATAGAGGAGTAAATTTAATTGGTGGAGTACCTTACTATCAATATGTGAAAATTGAAACCGACTACCGTTATTATTGGAATTTTGTTCCAGGTATTTCTTGGGTAAATAGATTCTATGCTGCAACTATTCGTCCATATGGAAATAGCATAGCTGTAGAAGATGGAATAGAGAAAAGGGAAGCGCCCTTTCAGAAATATCTTTTTATTGGTGGAGCCAATGACTTAAGAGCATGGACTTCCTATCGATTAGGAGCTGGTACCACAAATGGAACTAATTACGACGATGAGGGAAATCAGGACAATAATTTTGCAATAGGTACTATCAAGATTCTTTTAAATTCAGAATTTCGATTTCCATTATTTTCATTTTTTCAGGGAGCCATATTTGTAGATGCAGGGAATATTTGGCTAAATGGAGGATTGGAAAATGAGGATACAGATTTTATAATTGGAGATGTGCTCAATCAATTTGCAATAGGCACTGGCTTTGGGCTAAGAATGGATTTTGATTATTTCGTGGTTCGCTTTGATTTGGGAATAAAAGTAAGAGATCCAGGTAGAATTGAATTGGGCGATCCTTGGGTTTTAGACAATAGACCTTTTCAAAATAACACTTTTAATTTTGCATTAGGTTATCCTTTCTAAATTTCGCCTAGAAAAAATTTTAAATTTGCCAATTCAAAAATATTCAAAAACCGAAAAATATGAACCTGAACAGAATTGCTGAGCTTCTGGGAAATGATGCCGATAGTTTATTAAACCATACAAGTAAAACCATTAGTAAGGAAAGTCTTCACCTACCAGGTGCTGATTTTGTTGACCGAGCTTTTTCTATGAGTAATAGAAGTCCTCAAGTTCTTAAAAGTCTTCAATCCTTATATGGTACTGGAAGATTAGCGAACACAGGTTACCTTTCTATATTGCCTGTAGATCAAGGTATTGAGCATAGTGCTGGAGCATCATTTGCCCCAAACCCTATTTATTTTGATGGTGAAAATATTGTAAAATTAGCCATAGAAGGTGGATGTAATGCCGTAGCTTCAACCTTTGGAGTTTTAGGAAGTGTATCAAGAAAATACGCGCATAAGATTCCATTTATCGTAAAAATTAATCACAATGAGTTCTTAAGCCATCCAGCTTCTTTTGATCAAATCATGTTTGGAAGTATTAAAGAAGCCTGGAATTTAGGAGCTACAGCAGTGGGAGCAACCATTTATTTTGGTTCTGAAGGAAGTAATCGCCAAATTCAGGAAGTAGCCGATGCTTTTGAATATGCACATGAATTAGGAATGGCAACTATTCTTTGGTGCTATACCAGAAATTCTGCTTTTAAGGTTGATGGTAAAGATTACCACGTTGCTGCAGACCTTACCGGACAAGCAAATCATTTAGGAGTTACCATTCAGGCCGATATTATCAAACAAAAATTAGCTGAAAACAATGGTGGTTATACGGCTGTTAATTTTGGGAAAACCCACGATAAGGTATATTCTGAACTCAGCTCAGACAATCCCATTGATCTTTGTAGATACCAAGTTGCAAACTGCTATATGGGTCGTCAAGGACTAATAAATTCCGGAGGAGCATCTACAGGAAGCTCTGAGTCGGATTTAGCACAGGCAGTTAAAACAGCTGTAATTAATAAAAGAGCTGGTGGCCAGGGATTAATCTCCGGAAGAAAAGCATTTCAAAAACCAATTGCTGGTGGTGTAGAATTATTGAATTCTATTCAGGATGTTTACCTTGATAAAGGTGTAACAATTGCTTAAGAAAAAAAATAGAATTTCGGTTTCACAGCATTCCGTAGATTTGATTTAAATAATTGAATGTAAGAGAATATGGGTTGGTTTAAACGAAATAAGGAAGGTATTACCACAAGTACCGCAGACAAAAAGGAAACCCCTGAAGGTTTGTGGCATAAATGCTCGAAGTGCAAGGTTATTGTATCTGTTGAAGATCATGAAAAAAATGTTTGGACTTGCCACAATTGTGAGCATCATGGTAGAATAAATGCCGCCGAATATTTTAAGATGCTGTTTGATGATGGGAAGTTTACGGAGATGGACAAGAAAATGTCTTCTGGAGACCCACTAAAATTTGAAGACACCAAGAAATATACAGATCGCTATGCTGGAGCAGTTTCTAAAACTGGATTAAAAGAAGCAGTAAGTACTGCATATGGAAAATTAGACGGTAAAGACATTACCATTGCGGCCATGAATTTCAATTTTATTGGTGGCTCGATGGGCTCCGTTGTTGGGGAAAAAATTGGGAGAGCTATAGATCATAGTTTAAAATATAAAAAACCCCTATTAATAATTTCCAAATCAGGTGGTGCACGAATGATGGAAGCCGCATTTTCATTAATGCAAATGGCTAAAACAAGTGCGAAATTGGCATTATTGGGTAAGGAGGGAATTCCATATATATCCTTACTTACCGACCCTACTACAGGAGGAGTAACAGCTTCCTTTGCTATGTTAGGAGATATCAATATTGCTGAACCCGGAGCATTGATCGGTTTTGCTGGGCCTAGAATTGTAAAAGAAACTATTGGAAAAGATCTTCCTGATGGATTTCAAACCAGTGAATTTTTACAAGAACATGGATTTTTAGATTTTATCGTAAACCGAAAAAATTTAAAAGAGATAATTTCTCAGTTCATTTCGATGGTTGAACCTGAAAATGAATTAGAAACGGACGCTAAGAAATAATTTTTTTGTACTTTTGCCCCTCGAATTTTTTTAGCATAACATCGATCTAAACGATTTTGGAATGTATTTAACAACAGAAAGAAAGAAGGAGATTTTTAAGAAGTACGGAAAATCAGAATCCGATACAGGAACTCCAGAAGGGCAAATCGCCTTATTTACCGAAAGAATTAATCACTTAACAGAGCACCTTAAAAGAAACCGTAAGGATTTTAGCACTGAGCGCTCATTGGTATTAATGGTAGGTAAAAGAAGAAACCTTCTAAACTATCTTAAGAAAAAGGATATCAACAGATATCGTGCAATTATTGCTGATCTTGGTATCAGAAAATAATTAGCAAACACTTTAATAAAGAAGGCAATTTTTCAATTGCCTTCTTTTACTATTTAGAAATAATTATTTGAAAAATATTAGATGATTCCAAGCGCAATTACGCAAGAAATAAAATTAGCAGACGGAAGAACTATTACCATTGAAACTGGCAAATTAGCCAAACAAGCGGATGGTTCTGTAATGGTGAAAATGGGAGGAACTATGCTTTTAGCAACTATAGTTTCAAGCCCAGAAGCTAAAGAAGGAATTGATTTCTTACCTCTTACAGTTGACTACCGCGAAAAGTTTGCAGCCGCAGGACGTGTTCCTGGTGGTTTTATGAAGAGAGAAGCAAGACCTACTGATGATGAAATATTAGTAATGCGTCTTGTAGACAGAGTTTTAAGACCTCTTTTCCCAAAAGATTACCACGCTGAAACTCAATTGATGATCAGCCTCGTTTCTTATGATCCTGAAGTAGCAGCAGATTGTTTAGCTGGATTGGCAGCTTCTGCAGCCATCGCCGTTTCCGATTTGCCATTCAACGGGCCTATGTCTGAAGTAAGAGTAGCTAGAATCGATGGTGAACTAAGCATTAACCCGTCTCCTGCCGACCTAGAGAAAGCCGATATCGATATGATGATTGGAGCCACTATGGATAGTGTAGTGATGGTTGAAGGAGAAATGGATGAGATTTCCGAAAAGGAAATGGTAGAAGCAATTGCTTTTGCACATGAAGCTATTAAGGATCAAATTACCGCTCAATTAGAATTAGCTTCTAAGGTAGAAAAAGCTGCTAGCAAACGTGAATACAACCACGAGAATAATGATGAAGAATTAGCTGCAGATATTTTAAAAGCCACTTATGATTCTGTTTATGAAGTTGCTAAATTGGGATTGCCTAAACATGAGCGCTCAGCAAAATTTAAAGAGGTTCTTGAAAATTATATTGCTGAACAAAGCGAAGAATTAATTGAAGAAAAGGGTGACCTGATCAATAAATATTATCACGATGTAGAATATAAAGCCATGCGAGATATGGTTTTATTAGATAATCAAAGATTAGATGGTCGTGCACTAAATGAAGTACGTGGGATTTGGTCAGAAGTTGATTATTTGCCAGGAGCACATGGTTCTGCTGTATTTACAAGAGGGGAAACTCAATCATTAACTACTGTAACTCTAGGTTCGCGTTTAGATGAAAATAGAAAAGATGGAGTAACCTATTCTGGTTCTGAAAAATTCTATTTACACTATAATTTTCCACCATTTTCTACTGGTGAAGCTCGTCCTATAAGAGGAACTAGCCGAAGAGAAATTGGTCATGGAAACCTTGCTCAAAGAGCATTAAAAATGGTTTTACCGGAGGAAAGTGTGTATACAATACGTATTGTTTCCGATATTCTCGAGTCTAATGGATCATCATCCATGGCCACAGTTTGTGCAGGTACTCTAGGTCTTATGGACGCAGGTATACCCATCAAACGCCCAGTTTCTGGAATCGCCATGGGATTAATTACAGATCCTGATAGTGGAAAATACGCCATCTTATCGGATATATTGGGTGATGAAGATCACCTAGGTGATATGGATTTTAAAGTTACTGGTACAGAAAAAGGTATAACTGCCTGCCAGATGGATATTAAAATCAAAGGTTTGTCTTATGAGATTTTGGAGAAGGCCTTAAATCAGGCAAAAGAAGGTAGAATGCATATTTTAGGAGAGATGCTTAAAACTCTTCCTGAAACTCGTTCTGACCTTAAACCTAATGCTCCAAAAATTGAATTATTAAGCATTCCTAAGGAGTTTATTGGAGCTATTATCGGACCTGGAGGAAAGAACATCCAAAAACTTCAATTGGATACTGATACTATCATCACCATTGAAGAGGTTGATGAGCAAGGTAAAATTGAAATTAGCGGTACCAATAGAGAAAAAATTGATGAAGCCAAAAAGAGAATTAAAGCTGTAGCCTTTGTTCCCGAGGTTGGTGCCACATTTTTAGGTACGGTGAAATCTATCCAAGCTTATGGTGCCTTTGTAGAAATAGGATCCGGTACAGACGGCCTACTTCATATTTCAGAAATTGCTCATCGTCGCCTACAAAAGGTTGAAGAAGAATTAAAAGAAGGGCAAAAAATTGAAGTGAAGTTAATTGCCAAAGATGAGAGAGGTAAATTAAAGCTTTCAAGAAAAGCTTTATTGCCAAAACCAGAGTCGAAAGACTAGGATTGGACGAACTATTTGGACCTAATGTGCGTTCATTTATTTAGGATAAGTTTTAAAGAGTATAGTTTAAAAATAATATGAGACAGCTTAAGATAACCAAGCAGGTTACCAATAGAGAAACTGCTTCCTTAGATAAATATCTACAGGAAATTGGTAAGGTGGAATTGATTACTGCAGAGATGGAAGTAGAGTTGGCTCAACGTATTAAAGCTGGTGATCAAGCCGCTTTAGAAAAGTTGACCAAGGCAAACTTAAGATTTGTTGTTTCGGTTGCAAAACAATATCAAAATCAGGGACTAACCCTACCTGACCTTATTAATGAGGGTAATTTAGGATTAATTAAAGCCGCTCAACGTTTTGATGAAACCCGTGGTTTTAAATTCATTTCTTATGCCGTTTGGTGGATTCGTCAAAGTATTCTTCAAGCATTAGCTGAGCAATCAAGAATTGTTCGTTTGCCATTGAATAAAATTGGATCCATTAATAAAATCAACAAAGCATATGCTACTTTAGAGCAAGAGCATGAACGTGCTCCTTCTGCTCATGAAATCGCTTCCAACCTAGAGATGGGAGAGAATGATGTAAAAGAAAGTATGCGTAACAGTGGTCGCCACATCTCTATGGATGCTCCACTTGTTGAAGGTGAAGACAGTAATCTTTATGATGTACTAAATACAGGAGAAAGCCCAAATCCAGATGATGATTTGATGCAGGATTCTCTTCGTACAGAAATTGAAAGATCATTGGCAACTTTAACCCCAAGAGAAGGTGATGTTGTTCGCTTGTATTTTGGACTTGGAGGGCAACACCCAATGACCCTTGAGGAAATAGGTGAAAAGTTTGACCTTACTCGTGAAAGAGTTCGTCAGATTAAAGAAAAAGCAATTCGAAGATTAAAACACACTTCGAGAAGCAAGATTCTAAAAACCTATTTAGGATAAATTATAAACCCCGATTTGATCGGGGTTTTTTTATGCCTAAAAATATTCCTCCCAATCCTTTCCTTTAAATTCCAAAATCTCTCTACTTTTGCCAAAAACAGAATTATGGCCATCATAGCACCTTCCATTTTAGCAGCAGATTTTGCAAACCTCCAAAAGGATTGTGAAATGGTAAATCAGAGTGAAGCAGATTGGTTTCACATCGATGTGATGGATGGTGTGTTTGTCCCCAATATTTCTTTTGGAATGCCCGTCATTTCCGCCATAAATAAACATGCAAAAAAAACTTTGGATGTTCACCTAATGATTGTTCAACCGGAGCGATATATTCAAGAATTTAAAGCTATTGGAGCTGATATTCTCACGGTACATTACGAGGCATCTACTCATTTGCATCGTACACTTCAGGCCATTAAGGATGCTGGAATGAAGGCAGGTGTAGCTTTAAACCCACATAGCCCAGTTTCCTTACTCAAAGATGTAATTGAAGATATTGATCTCGTTTGTTTAATGAGTGTAAACCCAGGCTTTGGAGGACAAAAATTTATTGAAAAGACCTATGACAAGGTAAGGGAGCTCAAAGAGATTATTAATAAGGCAAATGCTTCCACTCAAATTGAAATTGATGGTGGAGTTAGTAGTTCTAATGCTCGAAAATTAATTGAAGCCGGTGCAGATGTTTTGGTAGCTGGATCCTTTGTTTTTAAATCTTCCAATCCCAGTGAAACCATAAGCGAATTGAAAAAAGCTTAAAGTCTACCTTTTGAAGTCTTTAAATGCTTCGTAAGAATCAAAATACCTTTGTTTTTTGGACGGATGTAAATCCTCAATAGTCACTAAAATCCCTGTTTCTTCCACATCGCCAAAGTTTGGATTTATGGAAGTTCCAAAGGTCTTCATAGTATCCGTAAGGTTCATATAGGAATTGATAAGAGGTGGAATATTTTCTCCTAGCTCTCTCACTTTTTTGTTTAAAATCGTATGCCCTTCTTTATAGCTTTTTCCTATCCAAAGTGGTTTTAGAAGGTCTAGTTTCGCAATCTCCTCTCCTTTAATTAATGGATAGAGGGGCGTACCAATACCAATATCATCCGGAAAAAATTGACTAACAAAGGAAAGAATCAAATTTCTTGCTTCCCTATTATAATCTGGGTACATGGTTACCTTGCCCAAATAGTATTTAATATCTGGGTTTAACCTAGAAACCGCTCCTAGTCCATCCCAAAGATTATCCAAGGAAAAAATTCCTTTAGGGTTTTTACTTTGGTATTTAGGTTGTACAAAAGATCTTCCCAATTCTAAGGTTGCGGATAAATACTCCTCATTAAATTTATCAGAAAGATGAAAAAGATGAGAAGTAGCTGTAATTATTTGACCATTATCATCCTTATTGGCATGAATACATTTTAGGAGGCGGTAACCAGCGATAATTTCTTTTTCTTCGGGATCCCAGGAAATAAGTTGCATGTAGGGAACATCGGAAGTATCATAAGAGTCAATATCCATAGATTTCCCTGTACCACCACCAGCTTCGCGGAAAGTTATTTCCCGAAGTCTACCAATTTCGCGCACAACATTGGGGGAGTTTTTATGGTTTACCAAATACAAATGGTTCCCACCCTTTCCGCTATGCCTCAAAAACTTATCTTCCGTAAGTTCTGATAATAATAAATCCCTATCAACTTCGGGAATTACATCTTCAATAAGCTTATCCATTCGCTAGTGCATATACTCTGGTTCTAACATCTTTTGCCCACTCTACCAAAGTTTTGGTTTTGTCAAATTTAGTATAAGAAATAGGTTTGCCAAATCTTATAGTAATTGTCTTGTTTCTTTGTTTGAACATTTCATTGGCAAGATAAAACATCTCAAGGTTTGCTTTAATGCCCATTTTTGTTCTAAATCGGGATAAATTATAAAAGAAATTTGAATTTCTACCTTCAATATAAACTGGAATTATTTCCCTTTTATATCGGATTGCTTTTGAAATAAAACTCTTTTTCCATTCTAAATCCCCTATTCCATCTTCTAACTTTCGAGATACTAACCCTGCAGGAAACACCAATATGGCTTGGTCTGATGCATATCCTTCTTCTATAACTCTACTTGCCTCTCTGGGGTTTGACCCATGTTTGTTAACGCCTAAAAATAGAGGTTTTAAATTTTCAATGCTCAACAAAATATCATTCACCAAAAACTTTTGGTCTGTTCTCACCTCACCTACAGCTTTCATAAAGGCGATTCCATCCAATCCTCCAAGAGGATGATTTGCCGCCAAAATAACTCCTCCTTCCTTAGGAATATTTTCCAGGCCTTCAGTTTTAATGGTTGTATTTAAATTATTCAGGCCTTCCCGAACAAAATCCAAACCTTCTAAATGACCAATTTCGGACATTATTTTGTTAATATCCTTTTCATGAACAATTCTCTTGATATAGGAAACCACAAATCCCGGTAACCACTTTTTTAATCCTGGATTCTTGCTCTCCAAAATCTTAGCTATATCAATGTATTTTTCCTTTTTCTTCAATCCATGAATTGATTTGAAAATCGGGCAAAATGATTTTCAGTTTTTGAAAGTGCAAATTTACAATAAACAAACTTGCTAGCCTTGCACATAGTCTTGCAAATAGGAGAAATATGAACTCAGCTTTCCATGTAAATCTGTTTCGGATGCCCTTTCTAATATTTTGTCCTTATCACCATTAAAAAAATGGGGGATTACATTTTTTATCAATTCATTTCCAAAATCTTGAGATGCATCTCTAGGCAATTCACAAGGTAAATTATCCACTGCCGAAACTCCAATCGATCCCTTTGCACCGAAGTCTACTATTGCCTCTTTTATTGGATCATAACCATAAAAGGGATTTTCTATGGTACTGGGACTTAAAGTACTTGCCACTGGTCCGTCAATATCACAACTAATATCCGATACTAAACGAATATTAAAATCCTCGGATTTGGCATCTTCTCGACTAAAAATATATGGCGATTTTTCACTCCAAAAATGACAGGATATATAAATATCTGCTTGTTTGGCATATTTTCTAAAGTTGGATTCATAGCCCACAGGATTCGAATAAAAATCTTCATTCTTAAATTCCTTAGCATCTACTCTTTTAAAATAATCGCTAACCTCCAATTGGCAATAAACATGTGAGTCGTAAGTTCTATTTAGAAAATCCTGAGGTTCTACTTTAGTGAAATTTAAAAGCTTCATAATTTCCTCTGCTCCACCGCCTACTCTCCCGGAGCCTGTTAGGACAATTTTTCTGGCTTTTGAGAATTTAAGCTTGGCCAATTCGCTTTCCATCTCCTTTCTATCATGGCATAGATGTGCAGGCTTAAGTTTAAACTCATTTGTCATTTCTCCCCAAGCCCTAAAGGCATTATAAGCGCCTACAATTCCGGCGTATTTTCCAAAACCTAGTATCCTTATATCATTTTTATCCTTAAGCATCTCATAATCTATTAGCCTGATTTTCTTTTGAAGAATGGCTTGTAGAAGTCCACGGTTATAAGGTTGAAGTTTATAAGTATGGGAAAAAAACAAATAGGTCTTATTTGGTATTAGCATATCGGTAGGAACCTCTTTAACCCCAAAAAGCACCTCACAATCCGACAAATCTTCTTGCAGTTGTAATCCCAAATCCGAATATTCCTCATCTTTAAAGGCCCGAATGGGGCTCGGTTGGATAGCAATTTTCAGATCCGGATATTGCTTTAAAAGTTGTTGACATTGGCTTGGGCTTAATGGCACCCTTTTATCGGGAGGATTTTTCCCTTCTCGAATAATACCGAATTTCATAGGCTATTTCTATTAATGAAGGCAAATATAGCTACCTTTGTATTGAATTAGAATTTAGACTTCTAAACGTTCTTTTTTTTCGGGGCTGACTGGTTTTGACAGCAAGATGAAACCGGTAGTAAGCATGTCGGGCTATGAAGATGTCGCCTGTAAAAAGATGCTTCAAATCATAATTGGCGAAAATAACTTCGCGCTTGCCGCCTAATCTCGCGGAATGCAGATTAGCGCTAATCTGAGCATTAGATGCCAGAGTAAGCCATCTCTCAAACCCTAAGTCTGGTTGGGTTAGAATAAGAGGTGTCATTAAATCCGGACTAGCTAGTATTGTTCTGCTCAATACTATCGAAACTCTATGCAGATAAGCTCTAGGTCGGGTGTCTTTTCCCAGCTTAGTTTCGAAAACCTAATAAAAGAATAAGCATGTAGAAAGTTATCGCTTTCCTTGTTTGGACGCGGGTTCGAATCCCGCCAGCTCCACTATTTTCAGGTTTAAAACACTATAGATAAACAGTTTATCTTTTAGGTTTTACGGTTTTTAGACAACACAAATGAATTCTAATAGGTTTGTTTTTGTTTCCTTTCCTCCCTCTTCAACTATAAAAATAGTACATGAAAAGAGAAAGCAAAAGGAAGGCGCCTAAAATCACCATATATAAAACTACCATCCCTTCCAATTAACCTTGAGCCTCCAAAATTTTTAATTTCGAAATGGCTCCTTCCAGCTTACTATCAATAAATATCATAGGGTGTCCAGCATGGACAAATCAAGCCTAAGCTTTTGTTTGACCAATTTTTAGATCCGGTTTAATTCAATGTGAATAATCAATTCTATCTATGACTTTTCTTTTTTCAATTCTTTAAGAATTTCCTTAGAAACTGCCAATTGGTTTTTCTGTAATTTAATTATCTCATTTACTCTCAGCATCCAAGCTCCTAAAAAACGTATAACTAATATGCTAGTTATAAAAAGGATTATTATTAACTCATTAAAGCTAATGTCGTTTATTGTTAAAATCATATTTTTAAATTGAAATTATTAATAAATAAACTTAAAAAAACTTAATCTTACAATTTTAAAGACCTATGCTAGCAAATTGGGGAATTGAATAAAACACAGTTAATTTCCATTCATATCTATTAAATCCTTTTCCCTATCAATTTTTGTTGAATCTAACATTTAATGTCTACCGAATATATTTTTTCATTTAATCAAAATTGCAGATAGAATATTGCTTGTGACAACTTTTCTTCCATTAAAAAGAAATTGACAATGCCCCTCCCAGCTTCACCCCTTGTAAATCAGCTTGAGAAAATTTACTTTGTCATCATGAAGTTGAAGAAAGAAGAGAAGCTCCTTAAAACTGAAAGATTAGTTCTAAGAGCCATTTCAGATTCTGATAGAGAGGCCATTTTTGAATATCGTTCTGATAAAGTTAGCAATCAATTTCAAGGGTGGATTCCTGAAAGAATTGAAGATGTTTCTGCATTTATTGCTAAGGTTTCCCCAATTTATAATAGCCCAAATTCTTGGTTTCAATTTGTAATATTGGAAAATTCCACAAACCAAATTATTGGTGATTTAGGAGTTCATTTTTTAGAAGAAGGTTCCCGACAGGCGGAGATTGGTTGTACTATAAATAAAGAATTTCAATCTCAAGGCTATGCTACAGAAGCCTTGAACGCTGTTATCAATTCACTTTTTAAGGAATTAAATTTCCATAGAGTATTTGCATCCATAGATCCAAGAAACATTGCCTCCCAAAAAATGATGGAAAAACTAGGATTCCGAAAAGAAGCTCTTTTTAAGGAGAGCCTTTTCCTAAATGGAAATTGGGTGGATGATATGATGTACGCCATCCTGCAAAAGGAATGGAAAAAATAAATTTACCAAATGGCCAGACCCACAAACAAAAAAGACTTAATTGAATTAGCCGAAATAAATTATCAAAAGCTATGGTCTTTAATAGATAAGCTAAATGAGCAAAAAAGGCTTGAAGACTTTAAAGGAGCTAGTTTGAATAGAAATATTAGGGATGTTTTATACCATTTACATATTTGGCACAAAATGACACTCGAATGGAATAAAGCTTCAAAGGACAATCTCAAGCCTAGCATTCCTGCTGAAGGTTATACCTGGCGTACATTGCCAGATCTAAATAAAAAAATCCAGAAGGATGGAATGGCATTTAGCTTAAGGGAAGCCCAAGATTTATTCGCTAATAGTCATTTAGAAATCCTGAAAACTATAAGGGACTATTCTGATGAATCATTATTTCAAAAGAAAGTCTTTAAATGGACTGGTTCCACCTCTGCCGGAGCTTATTTTGTTTCCTCCACTTCAAGTCATTATGATTGGGCACTAGAATTTCTAAAGAGAAAATTAAAGGATTAAGCTTTTTCCAAGATTTCTAAAATATCCTTGTTTTCTAAAATCCCTTTTTCTGAACCATTAAGCCCTACCTTAAACATTGAATCAGCTAAAGATGTGGATTTAATACTCATGTTTTTTCCTAGTTTAGAAATCAAGGGTTTGTATAAAAATCTGGACAGCCTATACGTGAAATTTGGTTCTTTTCTGGCAGCAACTGGATAAATATAGGCTGGTCGAAAACTAATAAACTCCCCTAATTCCAACTTTTGAAGTAAGTTTTCTGCCCTTCCTTTATCCTTGGCAAACATCATTTTACTTTTTTCGCTCCTATCGGCTCCTGCCCCACTCAAGAGACAAAATCGATGATCCTTATTATTTGGAGAAATCATTTTCGCAAAATGGAGAGGGTAGTCTACCGTTATCTCCCTAAATTTCTCACGAGAAACTGCACCGGTATAAACTCCAATGCAAAAAAAGGAGATGTCAATGTTTTCAAAAGCCTCCTTAACTCCAGATAAATCCTTAAAATCTTGGACCAGATATTCATTCAATTTTGGGTGTTTAATTCCCAAAGACTTCCGTACTACCACATTTACCTTGTGGACAAATTCACTTTCCAGACATTTATTTAAAATTAAACCGCCAATCATTCCTGAAGCACCGGCTAGAATTACCCTTTTCATTTGATTTGTTTTGAATCAATCAATTGTTGAAACATTTCATTTACCGCAAGTTTTAAAGGTCTATAAGTTAAGCCTAATTCCCTTTTTCCCTTTGAATTATTCGCTTTCCAGGGATAGCCTATATTTCGGCTTACCTCCTTTCTGCTCATTCCGGCAGCTGGACCAATTATCCATAAAAACCACTTTGGCAAATTTTTCTTTGGAAGTGGATAATTGTCGCCATAATTATCGCGCAACATATCTGCTAGGTCCAAAAACTGTATACTTTCATTTGAACAAATATACCTGCCATTTGCACTAGGAGTATAGGCTGCTTGAAAATGAGCATTAGCAACATCTCTTACATCTACGCCTCCAATATTCATTTCGGGGGCTCCAAATTTCATGGTTCCTGTGCCCATTTGCTTAATAATATCAAAACTCGCAGATGTAGCCTTAGGATTGGTTCCTGGGCCAATTATCAAAGAAGGATTTACACAGATTAAATCCCAACGGTTTTGGGCTTTTTGCATTTTCCAAGCTTCCTTTTCCGCTAAAAGTTTGGAATAGGAATAGGCCTGATGATTTTCATCTGAGCTATTATTCCAAATTTCTTCGCTAAACTCACCATTGGGTGTATCCTTTAGATCAATGGCATCTCCATAGATAGCTGCACAACTACTGGTGAGCACTACCCTCTTTACAGACTTGGTCTTATTTACAGAATTGAGAACATTTTGGGTTCCTTTTAATGCGGGTTCTATTAAATCCTTTTGCTTATCCTTCACATTTAATATAAAAGGAGATGCTGTATGAAAAACCAATTCACAGCCCTGCATGGCCTCCTCATAGGATCCATCCACTAGAAGGTCCGACTTAAAAAATTTTAAGGAGCCAGAATTTGCCTCGGCCATGTCTTCTAAGTGCTGAATTTTCTTTTTGTTTTCAGGATTCCGAACTGCAGCGTGAACTTGAATTCCATCCTCTAGTAATTGCTTAATTAACCATCCTGCTACATAACCTGTTGCACCAGTTACCATTACAGGCTTCTTTTTGTCGATATTCATATAATATTTTTAAAGTGAGTACTTACTTATTATTTATTTCAAAAAAACTTTACAAATTATATTTACTTAAAATGGACTGTTTTATTGCTGTCAAATTTTTTGGCTTCCGCAATAAAACAGCCGTGGCAATACCGTCAATAATAATCATCAGACCTTCTGCTTCTGCTTCTGGGTCCTTGTAATTTAATTGTGCAAAAGCCTTTTGAAGTTCATGTCTTATAGGATCTGAGATACTTCTATCATAAGATTCCGTTTGCCATTTCAGCGAATAAATCAAACGCCAGGCGTGATAATCTTCCTCTTCCAACCCAAAGGGCAAGGAGAGAATTCCCAAAATAAATTCCTTAGGTTCAGACTTGGCCAGAATTGGAGCATAACTATGAAATGTTTTTTCCTTTATCTGTTCAATTAAAGCATTTAGCAATCCTTCCTTATTTCCAAAATGCCTAAAAATTAAGCCTTCAGATACTCCTGCCGATTTAGCTATTTTGGAAGTGCTGGTGGAAGAATATCCCAATTCAGAAAATAACTGAATGGCTGATTTTAGAATTTTTTCTTTTTTAAGCGACATAAATTAGTGAGTAATCACTTACAAATGTAGTAAAAGATTTGTGATGCTAAAATTTAGTTAAGAATTATTTTCCAAGATGTTCTGAAGCTGCCTTCACTATTTTTTTAGAATTGCCAATAAAAATTTGATTCTCCGAAATAATCACTGGTCTTTTTAGAAAAGTATACTCTTCCAAAATCCACTTTCGATATTCATCCTCAGAAAGTTCCCTTTCATTTAATCCCAATGAACGATATTTCATAGCTCGCCTACTAAATAGCGCTTCATAGCTCCCGGCCATTTTTGCCATTTCATCAAGCTCTTGCTCGCTAATAGCTTCTGATTTAATATCTTGAAGAACAATTTCACTTCCTGGATTTATTTCCTTAATTATTCGTTGGCAAGTGGAACAGCTAGCTAGGTGATAGATTTTTTTCATCTTACAATTATTGAATTACAAGATTACAATTCTTTCTCTTTTAATTTCATAATCTCATCCATTATGGCATTGGCCTCCGCCGCTTTTATATCTGAGGCTGAACGATTTGTATGACTTAAGGCATAGGACTCGTCTAGTAATTTTTTATACTTCATTTCAAGTTTTTCAACTTCTGATTTTTTTCCAAATCCAAACATAAATATTCTATTTAAAGATTCTATCCAATACTAATTTCCGATGCGAAAAAATTTTATTCAATTTTGGAGCCACTAACACTGGGTGAAGAATCCGACCCATCCATCCTAAGGGTAGTTTATAGGAAACAATATCCTTCATTACTACACTTCCTTCACGGAGAGTAAAATGGTGTTCATGATGCCACATAGCATAAGGTCCAAACCTTTGTTCATCGACGAACATTTTTAGATGATCAACATGGCAAATTTCGCTAATCCAATTCGTTCGAATTCCGGGAAATATTCCTACCGAATAAGATATGATTTGTCCGGAATACATTGGCTCAGGATCTTTACCGGTGATTTGAAAACCCATTTCTTTTGGAGTGATTTTTTCAAGGTTTTTAGGAGAGGAAAAAAATTCCCAAGCTTCTTCCAATCCTATTTCCAATTCCTGTTCAACCTCCATCCTGTAAATTCCAGAATGTTTCTTAATTTCTATCAACTTAAGTGCTTTCTTTTACAACATTTAAGTCTGGCAATTGTTTAGTTCAAAAAAAAATCTCGGAAATAAATCCGAGATTTTAATTCTAATTTTCGTTAGGCAGATTTTGCTTTTTCTTGTGTTAAAAGTTATAAGCCAAACCAATACTCATTCCTAATCGATAATACCTTTGACGGATACTAGAATTCTGCTCAAAACTCGAATTCAACTGAAAGCTACTAATAGCATTTGCCCTAACACTAAAGCTTCTTGTAATAAAGCAATCTATCCCAGCTTCAAATAGGTAATTATATTGGAGAGGTGCTACCCAATCACTATTAGATAGACGCACATCACTTAAATTGGTTGCTTGCTCATTGAGATATCTGAAATTTGTATTAATAGGAATTCCCAATGAAAGTCCTGTTTTCAGCCAAGGTTTGATTCTTCCCGCGCCGAATCTATATCCAACCGTGAAGGGTATTTCCAAATACTGCCAATTGGTCTTACCATTATTCTGCAGAACTGAACTATCACCGTCCTCAGTAATAACAGTATAATTCCAATGGCCCTGATTAATTCCGGTAATGATCCTCACTGAATCTAAGCCTACTATATTATTAAACTCAGCCGGGGATGAATTTCTTCCGTCAATTCTCATGGTGTCTCTACTACTAATGTTATAATCCAATTCCTCACCATATTCAGCCCTAGCAAGTCCAAATCCGAATGTCCAGTGATTATCTAGAAAATAATCAATTTTAAAACCACTTGCACTGGTCCAAATGGACTTTTCCTCATTATTCCTTTTTTCTAAATAATCCCCATTTTCTGCCAATAAAAATTTATCCACATAGGAATAAGCAGCCCAAAGGGAAATTGAAAACCTCTCTCTGGAAAATAGTTGATAATCTGATATACTATTATCCAATTCATTTTCTAAAAAGGCAAAATGCTCCTTCCTCAAATTACTCTTCTTCATCCCTGTATTTGAAGATTCGGAATCTGGATCAGAGTCAGAAGGAGTTTCCGATTCGGAGGGAAGGAGAATATCTTGATTTTCAGGGGGAGTTTGAGTTTGGTTTGGGGAATTTTGAGTAGAACTGGGAGGGCTTGGAGGCACATCTGTCTTAGGCTCAGTCTCTGTATCTTTAGATGGAACATTCATTTTATCCCTATTATTAGTCTCATCTCCTTGATTATCCCCATCATTTGAAACATCCACATTCTCACCATCCCCTATATTAGGCTTAATTTCTTCATTTGGTCTATTTTCTACGGGTTCATCGTCATTTTTATCTTCCGTAGAATTTTCAACCGAAGCATTTTCGTTTATTTCAGGTTTGCTGAATGAATTAGTTTTGACCTGCTCCGGTATTGTTGCAATAAGTCCCGCTTTTTCTACTTCTTTATCAGCTTGTCTATCTTGCTCAACTTTTGCATCATCCTCATTGTGACCTGAAGTTTCGTAATCTTTAGATTCCCCGCTAGAGCTAGCCGTATTTTCATTAGATATTAGGGAATTCATATTCACAGGAATTGATTTTTCAATCTTTGAGTTTTCTGTGTTTTGAAATTCCTCTTTATTTTCAATTATTGGATTTTGACCATTGGTATTAAAATTTTCCGCTGCAGGAAGTTCAGCAGAATTATTAAAATACCAAATGCTTGCTGGAATAATCAGCAGTGCTAAAGCCATAAATAGTAATTTACTAGCTCCGAAGCCAGCTTTCGTTTTTGCCAAAGGAAACTCCTTATCCAACAATGGCTGAGCCTTTTCCCAACCTGCTTCCTTCAGGCTGCTGGGGAATTTTTTATTCCCCAATTTATCTTTGTATTTATCGTCTATCCAATTCACGCCTTTTTCATTCCAAATTCATTAGTAGATAATTGAGCCTGTAGCTTTTTACGAGCTGAGGCTAAATGTCGTATTGATGTTCTCTCCGAAATGCCCAGGCTTTCTGCAATTTCTTTATGGGCATATCCGTCTATGGCATATAAATTAAAAACCGCCTTTTCATCTTCTTTCAAAGATTCCATTAGGTGTTCTAAATATTCATTTTCAATCCAGTCTGTGCTTTCCGCACCATTGTGAACTACTGTTAAGTTTTCTATTTCATCCGCATCCCTATTGAAGACTTCAGAATGCCTACGTTTTTTTCGATAAGCATCGATAGCCTCGTTTACGGTAATTCTTTTAAACCAGGGAGTAAAGGAATATTCGGGGTTATAGGTGTCCAACTTTTTTAAAACTTTAATAAATGAGAGATTTAAAATTTCCAATGCTGAATCTTGATCCTTTTCATAACGGATACAAATCCCCATCATATGGTCAAAGCAATACTCGTACAATCGAAATTGTGCTTTCCGATCGTTTTTTAAACACCCGTTTATTACTTCAATAATTTCGTTCACTAATAGTCTTCTCTCAAATAATCATCAATTTTATGGGTAATTAGCGGACAAAGCTCAATGCTTAAAAACAAAAGAGCTTTGCCCCCTAAACCTACCACCTACTTATCTTCAGTTTTGAATTAAAAACTGAACTATTACTATTAATAGAGATCAAATAAATACCATTTTTAAGGCTGGAAACATCTATAATCTCCCCGCCTATAGTTTCTTTATCTATACCGCCTTTCAAAACCAAATTTCCCCTGATATCAAATACCTCCCAGCTTAAATCTTCATTTTGATGGCCTTTACATAATACTTTCACAAAATCATTTGCTGGGTTTGGAAAAATCTCTAAAGACTCTTTGGCGAACTCTTCAATTCCAATGCTTAATGGATTTAAAATATTCAATACAAAACCTGTATTATATTTTCCTAGACTTCCATTGGCCCGTACAATAAGGGAATCGCAATAGGTTTGAATACAAGTATCTCCAAAAGAATTTATAGACCTAATACTTAAGCAAAGCTCATAATTCCCATGGCTACTATATTGATGGCTAGGGTAGGCCTGGCTGGATGAGTTTCCGTCACCAAAATCCCAGAAATAGGAATTATTGCTATTCTTATTTAAAGAATCTCCTAAATTCCAAACATATACAACCCCTGCATAAGAATTTACACTGTCAATGATAAATTCAATTTGACAAAAATCTGTTGGTCCAGAAACTCTTACTTGCTTGCAAATAGAATCGCTACAAACCAAAATGCCCTGATCTAAGACATATAAAAATTGACAAACCGTATAATTTCCACTAAAAGAATAGGTATGACTAAGTGTATCCCCAAAACCAAAACTTCCATCACCAAAATCCCAAACAATGGAATCTGTATAATTGGAACTTCTAGGATTAAAATTACTACTATCATTAAAGGTTATCGCTCGACTAGCACTACTATCAATATCCCATGAAAAGTCTGCCTGACAAGTAACTGGAATAGAGTTTATAATAACCGTATCGCAATATGTATCTGAACAAATTTGGCTACCACCTGGGCCTACAAGGCTAATGGTTAAACAAACCATAAAGGTTCCAGGGCCATTATATATATGTGTAAAAGATCCCATTGGGGAGGAGCTGCTACTGCTTCCATCACCGAAATCCCAAGTCCTAACTATGCTATTGCCAGGGCTTGCATTTTGTACAAAACTGGAATCCAAAAATAAAACAGCATTAGGATTGCTAGCAGAAGCTGACCAAGTGAAATCGGAAACGCAGCTTGTTGGAAAAGAAATATTTATTGTTGCACAAATAGAATCAAAACAAAGACTAGCTCCTTGGCTATTTGTGACATCCATTTGCAAACAAACCAAATAACTACCCGGTGAATTATACACATGACTGGGGTTCATTTGATTGGAAAAATTCCCGTCACCAAAAGACCAGAAATATTTAATAGAATCGAAATTGGAAATACCTGTGCTTGAGGTATTCGTGAATTGGTAAAGAAATGAATTAACAGGACTGTTACTGAAATTAAAGCTAGCTGTACAGTTTTGAGCATTAGACGTAAATCCAAAACAGCACAATACTAAAACTGTAAAAAATATTTTTTTCATAATTACAAGATAGCTTTTCAATGATTATACGAAACTCGCAAGTAGTTTAGGACAATATTTTCTCTATAATTTTTTGAAAATATAGTATAAGCAAAAAAAAAAGGTGCTTCTAAAAAAAAGAAGCACCTTTCTTAAATTGGTAATTAATTACCGAGAGAAAATTATTTAATTATCTGAAGTTTATGTTGGTATACCTTTTCTCCATCACTAAGATTGATTAAGTAAATACCAGTATTTAATTCGGATAAATCAAGTTTAGAAGAAGCTTGAGAAATTTGACCATTTGCCAATTCCATTCCTTTAAGGTCAAAAACGGACCATTCTAATTCACCTTCAAACTTGGTTCCTAAGTCTAGGTTTATTTCACCATTACTAGGATTTGGATACAGGTCTAGATTAGACAATATATTTTCATTTAGACCAATTGTTGCAGGATCCAATACGTTAAGGACAAAACCTGGGCCATTAGTTTTATAATAAACATTACCTAGGCTATCAACTCCAATGGTATGGCAATAGGTATCCATGCAGGTATCAAGAGTACTATAATCTACAGAAACTATAGTTAAGCATAGGTTATAAATTCCAGAACTAGCATATTGGTGAACTGGATAGGCTTGAGTAGATGAATTTCCATCACCAAAATCCCAATAGTATGATGTAGAAATAGAACTTGAAGTTAATGGGCTTGAATTATTGTAAATGAAAAATCCTGTAGAATTTGTGGCTGAAGAATCCACATAAAAAGAGGCATTACACCAACTTGGAATCACCGGATTATTATTTGGAACATAAACAGTATCACAATAGGAATCAGTACAAGCTTGTCCTCCAGGGTTTACAACAGAAATAGTTAAACATGCTACATAAGTTCCAGGTTGAGAATAGGTGTATTGATGCCAAAAATTGCTAGTTACTGAATTATTACCATCACCATAATCCCAGCTATATGTTGTTGTTGCGCTAGCTGTTCCTTGTTGATATGCACCAAAGGTCATGGTTAATGGAGCTGCGCTAGTATCTAACCAAGAGTAAAAATTCGCGGAACAGCTCACTGGGTTTCCTCCTCCAGCAATTACTATGGTATCACAATAATTATCAGAACAAAAAAGGTTGGCTGCAGAATCTGCAAAGTATACGTTTAAGCAAACTACATAGGTTCCTGCGGCATTATATGTATGATTTGGATTTGTTGCTGTACTTGTATTTCCATCATCAAAATTCCAATAATAATATACAGATCCACCTGGAGTTGTAGTTGTGGTTGATGTATTGGTAAAGCTTACAGCCGATCCATTAATTGAGGATGTATAGCTAGACAAACAGTTTTGGGCCATTGCTCCAGCTGTGAACAGCAAGGAGAAAATTGTAGAGATAATTAATTTTTTCATTTCGAATTTGATTTAATTGAATTTAATCGTTTACACTATCTATACGATGAAAGGAATACATACAAGACACAAATCTGCAATTTTATTTTAAGTATTTTCAAATCCATAAAAAAAGGCCAATGAATATCCATCATTGGCCTTCCTTTTAGTAGGGAAAATAGGGCTTAGACTATTTTACTATTTGCAATTTATGATTTGAAACAGAAGCTCCGCTTTCAATTCTCAATACATAAATTCCATTATTTAAGTTGGCTAAACTAATATCAGAGCGAACCTCAGAAATTTCGCCTTCTCCTAATTTAGCGCCTTTTAAATCAAAAATTGACCAGTTTACTTCACCATCAATAGATGCTCCTAGATCAATGCTCACTTTATCTGAAGCTGGGTTTGGGAAAAATGAAACTTGGTTTAGTACATTTTCATTCATTCCTACTGTGGCTGGGTCAAAAACATTTAGTTTAAACCCTGGACCATTTTTGTAAAACACATTTCCAGTACTATCCACGCCCATTAACATGCAATAGGTATCGGTACATGTGCGACCCGAGTCGCTAACGGCGATGGTTAGGCAAACATTATACAAGCCAGAACTTGCATACTGATGACTTGGATATTGAAGTGAAGAAGTATTTCCATCACCAAAATCCCATGCATAAGCTACCATAGCAGTAGCACTAGCCACTGGAGTAGAATTATTATAAATATTAATACCTGATGCATTGGTGGTATTTGAATCTACCCAAAATGAAGCATTACAACTTAATGGGTTTGGAACTGATCCTGTTACTGTTAGATTCACGCAAGTAGAGTCATAACAAGACCACTGGCCATTAGAATCCACTTCTGCAACTATCATACAAACCATATAAGTTCCAGCTGCAGAATAAGTATGAGTTGGGCTCATCACTGTAGAGGAGTTTCCATCACCAAAATACCAATCATATATTGTAGTATGAGTAGGTAAATTAGAAGTGGTAGAGGAATTTGTAAACTGAACCATTAAGGGGTTTGCGGGAGAGTTTGAATAGGAAAACTGCGCAAAACAGTTCTGAGCATAAGCTCCTGCCACCATGAGCAGAGATAATAAACTTGTTGTAATTAATTTTTTCATGTTTTTAATTTTAATTGATATTTGATTGGAGGGATATTTAAGCATCCTTGATAGGTATACGGATTTAAGAATTTCAAGGTGACACAAAACTACTATTAATTATTTAACCCCTTGAATAGTAGCGAATTAAAAAAACCTCAGATAAATCCGAGGCTTTCACTTAATTGCTAATACTTGTTCAAATTCTTATTTTCCAGCTCTTTTTCTTTCGTGTTCTTTAAGTAAGATTTTCCTCAGTCTGATGGATTTTGGAGTAACCTCAACATATTCATCTGCCTGGATATATTCCAAAGATTCCTCCAGTGAAAAAACAATTGGTGGGGCAATTTTAACTTTATCATCTGCACCACTAGAACGCATGTTCGACATTTTCTTGGTTTTGGTAACATTTACAACCAAATCCCCTGCCCTGTTATTCTCTCCTATTACCTGACCTTCATAAACTGGTTCATTTGGGAAAATGAAAAATTTACCCCTATCCTGTAAATTACTTAAAGAAAATGGAATAGAAGTACCTGTTTCTAATGCTATCAAAGATCCATTTTGGCGACTTGGAATTTCTCCTTTATAGGTTTGAAATTCTTTGAACCTATGGGCCATTATCGCTTCACCGGCTGTGGCGGTTAGCAAATAATTCCTCAAACCAATAATTCCCCTTGAAGGCACTTCAAATTCGAGGTGCATACGATCTCCTTTTGGAACCATACTTAGCATCTCTCCTTTTCTCATAGTGATGGCTTCAATAGCCTTCCCACTTACTTCTTCTGGTAAATTGATCGTGATTTCTTCAACTGGCTCATGCTTTACTCCGTCAATTTCTCTAATGATAACTTGAGGTTGTCCAATCTGTAGTTCATATCCTTCCCTTCTCATGGTTTCAATAAGAACAGAAAGGTGTAACACCCCTCTTCCAAATACCCTGAAAGTATCTGCAGAGTCTGTTTCCTCAACTCTTAGAGCAAGATTCTTTTCCGTTTCCTTTGCCAGTCTGTCCTTTATATGCCTAGAAGTAACATATTTTCCTTCTTTTCCAAAAAACGGTGAATCGTTAATGGTAAAAGTCATACTCATGGTAGGCTCGTCAATTTTTATAGTTGGCAAGGCCTCTGGGTTTTCAAAATCTGCAATGGTATCACCAATTTCAAATCCTTCAATACCAGTAATAGCACAAATTTCACCTGATAGAACTTCTTCAACCTTTGTTTTTCCAAAACCTTCAAAAACAAAAAGCTCCTTAATTCTGGATTTTATTTTGCTCCCATCTCTTTTTACCAAGGTAATAGGTTGGTTAGTCTTTAAGCTTCCTCTATGAACCCTACCAATAGCAATCCTTCCAATGAATGAAGAATAATCTAAACTGGTAATCAGCAATTGGCTTGTACCTTGATTACTATCTGGTTCTGGAATAACTTTAATAATAGTATCCAAAAGGTGAGTAATATTATCTGTTGGATTTTTCCAATCTGGTCCCATCCAACCTTGTTTAGCACTACCGTAAACAGTTTCAAAGTCTAATTGATCTTCAGTAGCTTCAAGGTTAAACATCAATTCAAAAACCATCTCATGAACATCATCTGGAGTACAATTTGGCTTATCTACCTTATTTATTACAACAATAGGCTTTAGACCTAACTCGATGGCCTTGGATAAAACAAATCTCGTTTGTGGCATCGGACCTTCAAATGCGTCTACTAACAATACCACACCATCAGCCATGTTTAAAACACGCTCTACCTCTCCACCAAAGTCACTGTGACCAGGAGTATCCAAAATATTGATTTTATAATCCTTGTATTTTACCGAAACGTTCTTCGCTAAAATTGTTATTCCACGCTCTCTTTCAAGATCATTGGAGTCCAAGATTAGTTCTCCTGGTGTTTCATGATCACTAAATAATTTACCCGCCAATAGCATTTTATCTACTAAGGTGGTTTTTCCGTGATCTACGTGAGCTATAATAGCTATGTTTCTGAGGTTCATAAGTATGCCTTATCTAAAAATGGCGGCAAAGGTAGACTTATTAATTGGAATAAAACTTTTTGTTTAATTAAGATTTACCTAGTCTTCTAAAATGAAAAAGAGCCCAATTCCGAAATCAGAACCAGGCTCTTTCAACCAAACCAAATCTCAACTATTACTTATGAGAAAACAAAACGTCCATTCCAATATTTATATTCTCTGAACTTGATAGAATAAACACAAGTGCCTATCAACTTCTTCTATTTTACCCTTCCACTCTTCTATTTGCATTGGAATTATTCTATTCTAAAAATATCTAACACAAGTATAAAGAGATAGTTCATTTTAGCTTGTCTTTTTTCAGACACTAACAATTAAAAAAGAATTTCCCCAAAGCCCTAAAATCCTTTTTTACATTTGCCATTGATAATTTGCTCCCAGAAATTTGGAAATAAAGGAAAAAGAAGCACCTACAAGAGTGTTGATCTCCGATAAAAGGAGTTTCGAAACCCTATTCCATGCCCACTACTCCGAACTTTGTTCCTATGCCTTCCATTTTTTAAAAGACCATCCCGCCTCTGAAGAAATAGTTCAGGATCTTTTTGTTAAGCTATGGGCTAAAAAAGATGATTTAAAAATAAGCAGCTCCATCAGGTCTTATCTTTTTCAATCCACTAAAAATCGCTGTTTGAATGTGATTAAACATATTGAAATAAGGGAGAATTACAAGCATATTAACAAGGAAACAAGGGATGGACAAGAAAGTAATGCCGGGCAAGAAATGGAGACTAAGGAATTAGAAGATAAAATTGAAGGATTGATTTCTAGACTTGCTCCTGAAAGACAAAAGATCTTTAGAATGAGCAGATTTGAAGATTTAAAATATAGAGAAATAGCAGAAAAATTGGGAATCTCCATCAAAACTGTAGAAAACCAAATGGGAAAAGCTCTTAAATTTTTGAGGGATGAACTTGCGGACTATTTACCCATTTTTCTGCTTTGCGTTTTAAGTAATTGGAAAAATTTATTTTAAGGATAAGGGTAAATGAAAGCTGAACTGTCATATCAAGGAAATGGATAAACACCATAGGCACATAGAAGATCATATTCTGGTAAAGGTTATCACCGGCCAAGGCTCCGAAGAAGAAGTGAGCCAGGTTAATCTATGGCTTAATGAGACAGAAGAAAACCAAAACTATTACAATGAGCTTGAAATTACCTGGATATTAAGCGCAAAAAACCAAAAAAGTCCTGTTTTTAATTCTAATGAAGCTTGGAAGAAAGTTGAAGAAAAACTCATCCCAAAACAAGACCAGCATAAAGTCTCCCCTAAGTATGAGGTGAAAAGCAAAAAAAGCAAAAAGACTATTTATTATATTTCAGCAATAGCAGCTGTTTTGATTGTCGCTCTTTTTATTTCCCAGCTTCTCTTTATAAAGGAAACTCCACCTCCTACCTTAATTGTTAGCCAGGAAACACCAATTTCACAAACCCTAACAGATGGCAGTAAAATCTCCCTTAATGAAGCCAGCCAACTATCTTATCTCGAGGATTTCAATAAAGAAAACAGGACGGTTGTTTTACAAGGCGAGGCTTTTTTTGATATTAAAAGAGATACCAAAAAGCCCTTTATCATAAAATCTTCCATTGGAAACATTAAAGTGCTGGGAACCTCATTTAATGTGCGGGCACATGACAATTCCAATTTTGAAGTCCATGTAGAAACCGGACTAGTACAACTATTTAGCCTATCAAAGGACAATAAGGACACTAATTCAATTTTCTTGGAAGCTGGAAGCAAAGGAATTATTAACTACCAAAATGGAGAATTATATAAATTCGAAAATAAAGATCCTGCAGCTCTGTTTTGGCTTAACCAAAAATTAGATTTCAATAAAACCCCGCTAAGCGAAGTGTTTTCTATTCTTAGGGAAAAATATAATATAGAAATTGAGTTTGATGATCGTTTAATCTCCAATTGTAAGCTAAGTGCCAAATTTGAGAACGATAATATTGAAACGATAATTGAGGTAATCAGCACCACTTTTAACTTCGAAATTGAAAAATCTAAGGCCAACCAAATAAAAGTTCTAGCCAATGATCCGGATTGTCCGGCAGAAAATATTTAAAATCCTTTTTTGTTTGATTATAGGGCTTTTGCCCTTTAGCATTTTAGGTCAAAAAAATCACCTCAACAAAAGGCTCACTTTTCAATTTGAAAACAGCAAACTGGAAAAAGTTCTTGCCGAAATTGAAAGGCAAGGGGATTTTGGATTGTGCTACAATGCTGAGTTAATAAACCTAGACAGCTTGATCAATATCAAAGTTGAAAACGAAAAGGTTTCAAGTGTTTTAATTCGAATTTTTGATGAAAATAAATTTGGTTTTAAATCCATTGGCAGGCATTTAGTGCTTTTTTCCAAGGTCACTAAAAAAAGTCCACCCCTAAAAATTCAAGGCTATATAGTGGATGCTCGAAGTGGTGCCAAAATTAAAAACGCTACCGTTTTCGAGCCTAAAAATAGTATCACCGCTTCCAGCAATGTTGATGGATATTATGAAATTACAGTAGATAACTCCAAAGAATCTATAGGTTTAAGTTTTTCTAAATTTGGCTACCAAGACAGTGTGATTTTTGTGCCGGACCAAAAGAGCCAAGCTCAAAATATTTACTTGGTGCCTCTTCCACAAAAAACAAGTAAGCTAAATCCAAAAGAATTCAATACAGAAATTCAAGGTGTTGAAGAAAGGAAATTAGTACAATGGATTGTTCCTCAAGAACAAATAAATAGCAGCAAAAACCTCCAACTCTTTGAAAACAATATCGGGCAAATTTCCATTTTACCTCTCGTTGGTACCAATGGAACACTTAGCGGTAGTATTAGCAATAATCTTTCTTTCAATCTTTTTTCGGGATATAGCCAAGGTTTAAATGGATTTGAATTGGGGGGATTTTTAAATATCATTCGTGAAAACGTGTATGGAACCCAAATAGCTGGATTTGGAAACATTGTAGGCCAAAGCACAGAAGGAGCCCAAATTGCTGGCTTCTTTAATTATAATGGTGGTGATTTTAAAGGCGGGCAGATTGGTGGTTTTAGCAATATTTTACTGGGCGACATAAATGGAATTCAAGTAGCCGGTTTTGCAAATACCTTAAAGGGAAAAATGAACGGAATTCAATTAGCTGGATTTTCCAATCTTACCACCGCAAATGTAGATGGATTGCAGGTTGCAGGCTTTAGTAATGTAGCTATTGGAGATGTAGAACTAGCACAAGTTTCAGGGTTTTCCAATTTTAGCTATAATGTAAAAGGCTTTCAAATTGCTGGATTTATGAACCTAGCCAATGGAAATGTAGAAAGCATCCAAGCAGCAGGTTTTGCAAATATCGCTAGAGGAAATTCAAATTTTCAAATTTCTGGATTCTCCAATATTGGTCTAAGCAAAAGCTTATTTCAACTAAGTGGGTTTGGAAATATTTCTTTTAAAGAAAGCCAATATCAAATAGCAGGTTTTAGTAATATTTGTTTTGGAAAAATTAAGGGAGCACAAATTAGTGGTTTTTTCAATTTTAGCAGAGAATTACAAGGGCTACAACTGGGTTTTATCAACGCTAGTGAAAAAGCAGATGATGGATTACCTCTCGGCTTTATTAGCCTTGTAAAAACTGGTGTCCATAGCTTAGAATATTCAGCAAATGAACTTTTCCCTGTTAATATCAGCTTCCGAACAGGGGTACACAGTTTCTACAATATTTTCAATTTCGCCAGATCCTCCAATAATTATGAGCTTGGTTATGGATTAGGTACTAGACTATTGAAAAGGGATAGGTGGAATTTAAATTTGGAAGCCTCCAGCGCCATGTTTTATTCCAATAAAACCAGTCGTTCTGTAGATGGAAACCTATTAAAATTAAAACCATTGATTTCCTATCAACTGTACAAAAGCCTCAGATTGAATATTGGACCTAGCCTAAACTTAGGCATAATTTTCACCGATGAAGAAGGAATATTAGCCCCTTATTTGGAAAAACCTCTTCTGGAAGGTAATCTAAACTCCAGCAATAATTACCAGGCCTGGATTGGACTTCATGCGGGTATTCAACTTTTTTAAACAAAAAGCTAAGCATCAATAGGGGTAAACTAAAACTAGCTTGTCTATAGGGTATAAAGGAATCATAAACTTTAAACCAAAAAAATGAACAAGTTAATTCTAACTATTTGCAGCCTTAGTATTTTTCTTAGCAGCTGCTCAAGAAATAGAGTAGAGCCATCAGCTACATTAAGCAGTAAAGCCCACTCAATTTCAAGCTTTTCCAAAATTGATGTCTCCAATGCCTTTGAAGTATTTATCCGCTTCTCTGATACAGATGAAAAACTTTTGATAGAAGCCAATGATAACCTTCATGATTATATAGTTGTAAATCAAAGGGGGACTGAACTGGAAATACGGCTTAAAAGAAATACCAGTATTTCTGGAAAATCTAGACTTAGAGCCTACATCACTACTACAGACCTTTCTGTAATTGAAGCATCTGGAGCTTCTGCTATTTATTTTGAAAATGATTTTATAGCCACAAGTTTGGACCTCGACCTTTCAGGAGCAAGTAGCTTTAATGGAAACTTATTCCTGGATAATTTGGAAATTGAAGGGAGTGGCTCTTCAGACTTTGAAATACAGGGTGAAAGCAAAAATTTAAATTTTGACCTCTCCGGAGCAAGTTCCATTGAAGATTATGGATTTAGCATTTCTGAACAAATTAGAGCAGAGCTAAGCGGCGCCAGTTCGAGTAAGCTGAGGGTAGACGGAAATATGTATATAGATGCTTCTGGTGCCAGTACATTCTATTACAAAGGAAATGGAAATATCAAAAGTCAAGATCTATCAGGATCCTCTAGCATCAAGAAAAAATAAATTTAAAACTTATGAAAAAGATATTTCTATACTTTTTGGCTATTGCAGCCTGTTTAAGTGTACAGGCTCAAGACAGTATAAAGCCCTTTCAAATAAGCTTCATTACTCCTATGGGTACTAATGGGGTTGATGCTCCCAATATTTGCAATCAGTTTTCCATAAACATTTTCGCCGGCTATAATGGTAGTCTAAAGGGTGTAGAACTTGGAGGTTTTGCCAATGTTTTAAAGGCAGATCTAAACGGGGTTCAGGCAGCTGGATTCTTAAACGCGAATTTAGGTCAATCTCAAGGAGGGCAATTTGCTGGTTTCGCGAATTTTTCAATAAAAGAATTTAATGGCGGAATTCAGGCTAGTGGGTTTTTAAATATTGTTGGTGCCGACGCCAAAATTTTACAGACCGCAGGATTTATGAATATCGTAAATGGCAAAACATTAGGAATGCAAGCTGCAGGATTTGGAAATTTAAGCAGAGGCTTCACTGGCGCACAGCTAAGTGGTTTTTCAAATTTTAATTTTGGAGAATTTAAGGGTTTGCAAGCCTCCGGGTTTGCCAATTTTAACACAGGCTCTATTAAAGGAGGACAAATTTCCGGTTTTCTAAATTTTGCAACTGATGTTAATGGTTTTCAAATCGGTATAATCAACTATTCAAAAACCATAAAAAATGGTATCCCTATAGGATTGATAAGTATTGTTAAAGATGGATATCGACAATTTGAATTTGGCGGAAATGAATCTTTTTACTCTAGCTTAAGTTATAAAACAGGACATAGAAAGTTTTACAATATTATTTCCGCTGGTGCCAGTATTAACAATAACAAAATTTTCTGGGGTTTTGGATATGGAATTGGTTCTTCATTTCAAATTGGTAAAAAGTCGGCCTTGCAAATTGAATTAGTTTCCTATCATGTGAATGAGGATGAAGCCTTTACAGATCACCTCAACTCATTGAATAAACTAAACCTCAGCTTCTCCTACCCATTGTCAAAATCAATTGATTTTTATTTAGGACCGAATTTTAATGTTTTTGTAAGAAAGAATAATATTGTTATCCAGGACGACAATACATCTCAAATTATACCTTGGAATTTCTTTGATAAAACTTATTCCGATGATACCCGAATTATAATGTATCCAGGATTCATCCTGGGCTTCAGAATAAACTCCAAAACAAATTAGAGCAATATTGAAAAATATAAAAATCCCTTTTGCCTATTGTGCCAAAGGTTTTTTTTTTGGTTTTCAATTGTTAAATCTCATTATTGAAAACTCTGGTAAATGAGTAAAATTCCACTTATCACCATAAATAAAACAGCAAATTGACGGAATGATTTTTCAGAAATTTTCTTCAACAAAACCTTACCTATCCAGTTTCCAAGGGCAATACCCAATCCCAAAACAAGTCCCCAAATCCACATATTATTGTCCATAAGACCAAAAAATGAATAACTACCAATCTGAACGATGCCAGTAAAAAATGAACTGGCAGTTTTAGTGGCGATTAATTCTTCCTTAGTCAAATTGTAATTGAGTAAAAAGGGATTTAACAGTGGTCCTAAAGCTCCTGTTATGGTGGTGATAAAAGGAACAATTAATCCTAATGGGATAAAATAGGGAAGCTTCATGATAAAACTTCTCTTCTTTTTTCCAAACTGGTATTGAAATATTGTAGATACTAAAAACAAACCAATCAGCAGTTCCATTAAGGCACTATCCACACTTGCCAAAAATCTTGCCCCGAGCCATGCACCAATTATTGAGGGTGGCACATAATATTTAACAACTTCCCATTTTATATTTTTCCAAAAAAGATAAAGCCGAATCGGGCGACCAATAAAATTTCCAAGATTTAGAACAGGGGCAACATTATTCGCACCTATTAAAAGGGATAGAAGGGGCAATATCATCATTGCACCACCACCCGCAGTAAGAGTGCTAATGGAAAAGGCTATTGCGCCTATTGTAAATAAATAGAAATAAATCACCTTTCAAATTTAGCGCTATCAAAAAAGAATAGGGCTATTTTTTAAACTCACTTTCTCCCCAAGTGGCCAAAAGCTTGGCCCAGGAGTCATTTTCATTTAAACAAGGTATTAAGGTAAATTCTTCCCCTCCATGTTTTAAAAATTCTTCTCTAGCTTCTATTCCTATCTCTTCAATTGTTTCTAAACAGTCGGATACAAAAGCTGGACAAACCACCACCAATTTTTTTATACCCTTCGCAGGAAAATCATTGATCAGCATATCCGTAAAGGGTTGCAACCAGGGATCTCTACCCAATCGACTTTGAAAACTACTACTATGTTTTTCTTGGGGAATACCTAATCTTTTTACCACAGATTTTGTGGTTTCAAAAACTTGATGGCGATAGCAAAATTCATGTGCTGGAGAAGAGCTTGAACAGCAATCATTAGCACCTAGGCAATGCCCTTTAGTAATATCCGATTTGCGTACATGTCTTTCCGGAATTCCATGATAGCTAAACAGCAAATGATCATATTCATCTGGCAGACCACTTTTTATGGAATCCGCCAGGATGTCTAAATAATCTTCATTATCGAAGAAATGCTTTTTGACCTTAAGTTTAAGCTTGGGAAATTTTTTCTTTAAAACATCTTTAGCCTTTTCCACCACTGTTTCGTAGCTGCTCATAGCGTAATGTGGATAGAGGGGAACTAAGAGTAATTCTTCTAAATCCGAATTCTCCTCAGCTAAGCTTTTAATCCCTGCTTCAATGGAAGGATTACCATATCGCATAGCCATTCCCACCGGTAATTCAGAATATTCACTTACTTTTTGTTGAAGCCTTTCACTCAAAACTATTAATGGAGAGCCTTCTTCCCACCAAATACTTTTGTAGGCTTCTGCTGATTTTTTAGGGCGTGTGTTTAAAATTATTCCCTTCACCAAAAAGGCTCTTAGTAGGTAGGGTGCATCGATTACCCTTCCATCCATTAGAAATTCGTCTAGATACTTTTTTACATCGGGTACATTTGGCGAATCTGGAGATCCTAAATTCACCAACAATACAGCTCTTTTAGCCATGTTTTGATAATTTTCCTGTGAGATACTTTTTTGGAGTAAGCCCAAATTTCTTTTTAAAAGCAGCTATAAAATGGCTGGGATTTGTATAGCCAATATGGTAAGCTGCGTCATTTACTTTCATCCCTTGGCTATCCAAAAACTGTCGTGAAACATCTAGCCGATAGTCATTCAAATATTGAAAAACAGTTTTGCCATATATATTTTTAAAGCCTTCCTTTAATTTATATTCATTGAGCCCAATTTCTCTTGATAATTCTTTAAGGGTAAGAGGATTTGACATTTTTTCAATTAATATACTCTTGGCCAAACGTATTTTTTCTACATTTTGTTCATCATTTAAGAAAGGACAATTCTCTGCATCCAAACCTTCTTCCTTATTTAAGAAAATGGCCAAGATTTCATAGGCTTTTGCCTTATCAAAAACCTCCTTCGCTGGACCGTTCATTTTATTTTGAAAAAGCTGGTTTAGACTAAGAGTAACAAGAGGTTCTACAGCTTGTTCGCTGTAAAATTTCTTATTAATATTCTCTTTGTTGATAAAAGCTATCTCCTCGCTACCTTGAACAAACAGTTTATGTAAATTCTCTACCGTGATATATAAAAACAATAATTTAGATTTAACCTTGACCTCAATATTTAGGGGAAGAGCCATCAAGGGATTGTAAAATAATAGGCATCTGTCCTTTTTAAGGCTCAAACTATAACGACCCTCATTGAAATGAAATTCAGCACCTCCCTCCGGAGCAAAGTAGAACTGGATCAAGCTTTGGTCGATTTCCCTTTTTAGTTGAAATTGGTTTTCGCCCTCATTCACAACCTTTACCATAAAAATACCGTCACTTATTCGGGTATTTTCAACTTTACCTTTTGGGGTATTTTTTTCAGGTGATTCAATTTCAAAATTCAATTCCATTTTAGATACTGCTAAATTTTTTTTTTTAATCAGGGCTAAAAACCATAAGTAACAAGAGAAGAAGCAAAATTAAGTTAAAGGTTAATTAGAATGCCTCTAAATAAACTTAAACAAATAATCGGGTTATTAATTGTTCCTTTTGGGGTATGGGTACATTACTAATTGGGATATTTTTGCCCCGCATTTGATTATGAAAGATTTTCAAGTAAGTACATTTTCCAATTTTTTCCTTGTGGGTATCAACCATAAGTCTGCGGATGTAGAACTAAGAGAAAAATTTAGTCTAAATGAGCAGCAGGCTAGCCATCTTATGTACGATTATAAAATGATTGGCGGTGATGGAATGATGATTCTATCCACCTGCAACCGTACGGAAATTTACGCATTTGGAAACTGCCCCAGGGATATCGTAGGCTTATTTTGTAAATACACTGGTAATTCTATTGATCTGTATTATCAGTACCAAAACATAAAGCAGAATAGAGAGGCAATTGAACATCTATACCGAGTTGGATCGGGCTTAGAGTCGAAAATTTTAGGTGATTTTGAAATAATTGGACAAGTAAAAAAATCCTTCACCTTCGCCAAAGAACAAGGCTTTCAAAATAGCTTTTTAGAAAGGTTGGTAAACAGTGCTATTCAAACCTCCAAGAAAGTAAAAAACCAAACGGAACTTAGCACAGGAGCCTCATCCGTAGCTTTTGCCGCAGTTCAACAATTAAAAAAATATATTCAAAAAAGGGATATTAGTCCAAAAGTTCTCTTACTTGGAACAGGTAAAATCGGGACAACAACCTGCGAAAACTTAGTGAATCAAACGGGATTAGGAGATATTACCCTGATAAACCGAACGGAAATAAAAGCAGAAAGGCTGGCGAATCGTTTTGGTGTAAAGTATAGAGATTTTAGTCAATTGCAGAATAGCCTTGATGAATCAGATATTATACTTGTTGCTACAGGTGCTGATAATCCAACTGTTATAATGGAGCATTTCACTTCCCAAAAAGAAAGGCTTATTTTGGATTTGAGTGTTCCCCGAAATGTTCATGATGACGTTCGGAGTATAGGGGGAATAAAAGTAATTGATGTAGATCAACTTTCGGAGCTCACATCGGAAAGTATCGAAAAAAGAAAAAATGAAATTCCGGCTGCAGAAGCAATAATCGAGGAGATGACTTCTGAGTTTTATATTTGGCTAGAAAGCCGAAAGGTTGCACCAACTTTACAAGCGCTTAGAGAAAAGATGGAGGGCTGGAAGAGTAAGGAAATTCAAAATATATTAAAAAAGCATCCAGAATTAAATTCCCAACATGCTGAATTACTGGCCAATCAAATTCTCAATAAAATTACGGGTCAGTTTGCTAAAAAATTAAAATCTGGATCTAATGTAAATAATGATCTGAGGACAATTCATCATATTTTTGAGATTAAAGAACCCTGAACTTAGCCTTCATGCGAATAGGAACCCGAGACAGTAAATTAGCCGTTTGGCAAGCCCGAAAAGTTCAATCTCTTCTGCTTACATTGGGTCATAGTTCAGAATTGGTATTTCTAAAATCTCCAGCGGATACCGACTTAAAAACTCCTTTGCATCAATTTGGTGGGACGGGAATATTTACAAAAGTTTTAGACAATGCTCTTTTGCAAGGGGAAATAGACTTAGCCGTACATTCCTTAAAAGACTACCCTACTCTTCCTCCCGATGGGATTCATATTCCTGCGGTTCTGGAAAGAGGCTCGCATGAGGATATTATAGTTTACAAAGAGAGTTTAAGTTTTCTACAAAAAAACGAAGAAGCACAAATTGCAACAGGTAGCATTCGCCGCATTGCACAATGGAAAAGTAAATTTCCAAACCACAAAATGCTGCCTTTACGAGGGAATGTTCAAACCAGGTTAAAAAAATTAGAAGACAGTCCATGGCAAGGAGCAATTTTCGCCAAGGCTGGTTTGGAAAGAGTGGAAATTTTACCTACAAAACATGAGGTTTTAGATTGGATGATTCCTGCACCTGCACAAGGAGTAATTGGAATTACCTGTTTAAAAAACAACACAAAGCTTAGTGAAATTTTAGAAAAATTAAATCACAACAAAACTTTTAAAGAGGCCTTTATAGAAAGAAGCTTTTTGAATAAAATTGAAGGAGGGTGTTCGGCCCCTGTAGGAGCTTTGGCTAAAATAGAAAAAGATGAGATCAAATTTAAGGCAGGGGTATTCGCTTTAAATGGTGAAAGGAAGGTTATATTTGAAGGGAAATTTCCCGTCGATTCTTGGAGAAATGCAGGCAAGGATGCTGCAATAGAAGTTTTAAATGACGGCGGAAAGGAAATAATGGAATCCATAAAAAACGGCTGATTTGAATACAAATCCAACAATTTTTTCCTCTAAAATTTTACCAAAAGACTTGAGCTCTAGGCTTCACAATGCAGGGTTTACCTTTAGTGAAAAGGACTTTATTAATGTAAATCTAGATTTTGAAGAAGAAAGTTTTGCCAAAAGAATCAACAATCCAGATGCTCAAGCAAGGATATTTACCAGCAAAAATGCCGTGTTTAGCCTACAAATGCTTTTAAAGGCTAGAAAGATAGATCTCCAAAGCAAAAAGAATTTTACCGTTGGACTAAAAGCCACGGAAATGCTGGATGAAATTGGAATTAAAACAAATGCCAAAGCTGGAAATGCCATCAGCCTTGCCCAAATTATTGCCAGAAACAAAGATGTGAAATCAGTAGATTTTTTCTGTGGAAATAAATCACTCGACGATTTACCAGAATACCTAGAAAGTAAGGGTATTGAAGTACATAAAGAAATCGTTTATAAAACTGAACTGGTTCACCATATAGTGGAAACTGAAGCCTTTAACGGTGTAATTTTCCTCTCCCCAACCGCTGTTTACAGCTTTTTTAAAAAAAATAAATTAAAACCCAATGTTCCTGCATTCTGCATAGGAGCCACTACCTCAGAGGCCGTTCATTTTCGATGTGATAACCAAAGAATTATTGCGAATGAACCGTCTATTGAATCTGTGGTAGATAAGGTTATTGAACATTTTACAAATGAGCCAAATTAAAAACGACCTCCTATTAAGAGCTTTAAGAGGTGAAAAAGTAGAACGTCCTCCTGTTTGGATGATGAGACAAGCAGGTAGATTTCTTCCAGACTTCAGAAAATTACGGGAAAAACACAGCTTTTTTGAAAGATGTGAAACTCCCGAATTAGCCACAGAAATCACCATAATGCCTGTAAACCAGGTAGGAGTAGATGCGGCAATAATTTTTTCGGATATCCTTGTCATCCCTCAAGCCCTAGATGTTGAAGTTCAGATGATCCCTGGAACAGGACCAGTAATTCCAAATCCGATTCGATCAATGGAACAAGTGCAGGCCATTCCGGATATTGATGTTAAGGATAGGTTGAGCTATGTTTATCAAGCACTACAAATGACCAAAAAAGCCTTGAACAATGAAGTGCCTTTAATTGGTTTCGCCGGCTCTCCCTGGACAGTTTTCTGCTATATGGTGGAAGGAAGGGGAAGTAAAACTTTTGATCAGGCAAAAGCCTTTTGTTATACTCAGCCCGAAGCCGCTCATTTGTTATTAAAAAAAATAACCAATGCCACCATTGCCTACCTTAAAGAAAAAGCAGCAAATGGAGCTGATGTCTTACAAATATTTGACTCCTGGGGAGGATTACTTTCCCCACAGGACTATGAATTGTTTTCCCTAAAATACATCCGTAGAATTGTGAATGAAGTTCATAGTCATGCTCCAGTAATCGCCTTTGCAAAAGGCTGCTGGCATGCCCTTGAAGAAATGTCTCAAATGCCGGTAAGCGCTTTAGGAGTCGATTGGACCATAAGTCCACATTTGGCAAGAGAATTCACCAACTATAAGGTTACATTACAAGGAAATTTTGATCCTGCCCGCTTATTGTCCCCAATACCGGAAATTGAAAGATTGGCCAAGCAGATGGTAGATGATTTTGGAAGCTTTAAATACATCGCCAATTTAGGCCATGGTATCCTTCCCAATATCCCTGTTGATCATGCTAAAGCATTTATAAATGCTATTAAGAATTATAGCTAAATGAAGGAGATTTTTACCCGTTTTATTCAAGACCTACAAAACGATATTTGCCAAGCAGTAGAAAATCTTGATGGCAAAGCTTCTTTTGTGGAAGATAAATGGGAAAGACCTGGTGGTGGAGGTGGAAGAACTCGTGTTATAAATGGAGGAAATGTTTTTGAAAAAGGTGGAGTAAATATTTCTACTGTTCATGGTGAAATGCCTGAAGCATTACAAAAAAACATGAAAACAAAAGGTAGCCACTTTTTCGCTTGTGGATTGTCCCTAGTGCTTCACCCCGAAAATCCTTTTGTCCCAACGGTTCATGCGAATTACCGATATTTTGAGATGTATGATGACAATCTTCAAAAAATAGATTGTTGGTTCGGTGGTGGATCGGATCTTACTCCTTATTACCTTTTTGAGGAAGATGCTGAGCATTTTCATAAATCACAAAAGAAAGTGGCCGATAGTTATGGCGAGGATCTTTATCCAAAATTCAAAAAACAATGTGATGATTATTTCCGAAATCACCACAGAAATGAAGCCAGAGGAGTTGGTGGAACCTTTTACGATTACCTTAAGGAGGATGGAAAAAGAAGCGCCGAAGATTGGATGAAATTTAATATGGATATGGGAAAAGCATTTATCCCTTCCTATATCCCAATTGCAGAAAAAAGAAAAAACCTCCCTTGGACGGAAGAAAATAGATATTGGCAAGAAATCCGAAGAGGAAGATATGTTGAGTTTAATTTAGTTCATGACAGAGGAACCTTGTTTGGTTTAAAAACCAATGGAAGAATAGAAAGCATATTGATGAGCCTTCCGCCAAGAGTGAGATGGGACTATAACCATCAAGCTGAAGAAAAAACGGAAGAAGCCAAACTGTTGAAAGTATTAGTAGAACCTAAAGAGTGGATCTAATGAATATAAGACCAAGAAGATTAAGGGTAAACAAGGCCATAAGAGAAATGGCTACAGAAACCCGCCTTCACCCTTCCAACTTTATTGCCCCGCTTTTTTTAATTGAAGGAGAAAATCGCAAAGAGGAAATTCCTTCAATGCCAAATTATTTTAGATATAGTTTGGATCTATTGCAAAAGGAAGTCATTGAATTATGGGAAATGGGCGTTTGTTCCGTTTTACTTTTTGCCAAGGTAGAAGATGAATTAAAAGACAATGAAGGCAAAGAGGCAGTAAATCCAAATGGCCTTATGCAAAGAGGGATAAGAGCTATAAAAGAGGCTTGTCCTGAAATTTGTTTAATGACCGATATTGCACTCGACCCTTATTCGAGCTTTGGTCATGACGGTATTGTTTACCATGATGAGATATTAAATGACGAAACAGTAGAAGTGCTTACAGAAATGGCCATTAGCCATGCTCAAGCTGGAGCGGATATGCTCGCTCCAAGTGATATGATGGATGGACGTATTGGCGCCATCCGAATAGCCTTGGACACCGCTGGGTTTATAAATACCGGTATTATGGCTTATAGTGCCAAATATGCCTCCTGTTTTTATGGTCCATTCCGACAAGCTTTAGATTCCCAGCCTGGGTTTGGAGATAAAAAAACCTATCAGATGAATCCCGCAAATTCTATTGAAGGAGTAAAGGAAGCCCAACTTGACATTCAGGAAGGAGCGGATATTTTAATGGTAAAACCCGCCCTTTCTTATTTGGATATAATCCAAAATATTAAAGAAAATTCTCCGGTGCCAGTAGCAGCTTATCATGTTAGTGGAGAATACTCCATGATTAAAGCAGCCGCAGAAAAGGGCTGGCTTAATGAAAAAGAGGCTATGCTAGAAGTTTTAACTTCCATAAAAAGAGCAGGAGCGGATTTAATAGCCACTTATTTTGTAAAAGATATTGTCAACCATTTAAAGTCTGATAAGTAAAATTTTTAGTGTAGCATCAATGTTTTCTAAAACCGCTTTACACTGAAATTAATTTATCGATCCATATAAAGGAGCAATGCCAAATCCATCGACTCAAGGGATTAGTTTAATGGTAATTCATGGCTTCCTTTTATTATTGTAAACGAATTTATACTCCAATTATGAATATTTCCAAAAGTGAGAAACTTTTTAATGAAGCCTCCAATTATATACCTGGAGGAGTAAATTCCCCAGTAAGAGCCTTTAAATCCGTTGGTGGAACTCCCCTTTTTATTAAAAAGGCCAAAGGTGCCTATCTCTATGATGCTGATGATAATAAATACATCGATTATATTGCTTCTTGGGGTCCAATGATTATGGGGCATGCATTTGAACCAGTAATTAAAGCTATACAAGAAAAGGTGGTGGACTCCACTTCCTTTGGAGCTCCTACTGAACTGGAAATTGATGTTGCAAAAATTATTTGCGATAATATCCCCTCGGTAGATCTTATAAGAATGGTGAATTCTGGAACCGAAGCCACCATGAGTGCCATAAGAGTTGCAAGAGGTTATACTGGCAAAAGTAAATTCATAAAATTCATCGGTAATTATCACGGACATGGAGATTCCTTTTTGATAAAAGCAGGAAGTGGAGCTGTTACCCTTGGATTTCCAGATAGCCCAGGTGTTACTCCAGGAACGGCACAAGACACTATATTAGCAGACTATAATGATTTAGAATCTGTAGAAAAATTGGTGAAGGCCAATAAAGATGAAATAGCAGCTTTAATAATAGAACCTATTCCTGGTAATATGGGTTGTATAATTCCACAAAAGGGCTTTTTACAAGGACTAAGAGATATTTGCGATCGAGAAAAAATAGTATTGATATTTGACGAAGTGATGTCTGGCTTTCGATTAGGATTTGGAGGTGCTCAAGAATGTATGGGAGTGCAGGCAGATTTGGTGACTTATGGAAAAGTAATTGGTGCTGGAATGCCTGTGGGTGCCTACGGTGGCAAAAAGGAAATACTGTCTTGCGTTGCCCCTACTGGTCCTGTATACCAAGCCGGAACCCTCTCTGGAAACCCCATAGCCATGGCGGCCGGTTTTAGCCTTTTATCCTACCTAAAAAACCACCCGGAAGTATATTCTGAATTGGATGATAAATGTGCTAAATTGGAAAAAGGTATTCGAGAAATAATGGAGAAATCCAAAAAAGCCTTTCAATTAAATCGTATTGGCTCGATGATCAGTTTACACTTTACAGATGAACCTGTTATCAACTTTGAAACGGCTGGGAAAGGAAATAATGATTCCTTTAAAAAATTCTTCCATGGGATGTTAAATGAAGGGATTTATCTTCCGCCTTCTGCTTACGAAAGTTGGTTTTTATCTAATGCTTTGAGCTATGATGATATTGATAAAACACTAATTGCCTGTGAAAAGGTAATTTCAGAAATGTAAAATGCTATCTTTCCTAAAATAAAAACAGGGAATGAGAAAAATAATTTTTCTAGCTTTTGGGCTATTGGCCTTTTCATTTGGAGCTAAAGCCCAGGTTTCAAGTACCACAGATCGTCCTGGGCAAGCAATTTCTGCACGTATTTTAAGCCCAGATAATTGGCAATATGCAACAGGTGCGGAATTTCAAAATTGGAGAAACACCTTAAGTGATAACTCTCAATATGCTTCCACCCTTTGGGATAATGTAATACGATATGGATTTAGTCCAAGAGGAGAATTTGGTTTGGGCCTGCAAGTTTTGAGTAGCCAATCTGAAGTTGACGATTCTGTATTTTTAAATAGAGGTATTTCAAGGCTCTCCCTAAAATTTAGAAATAATATTCTTTTTAAATCTAACCGTTTTAAAGCCTTAGCTTATGAGTTTGATTTAGGAGTTCCTATATTAAATGAAGTTAGCAACAATACATATTTTTCCCCAAAATTTACCCTTAGCTCAGAATTTTACGTCTCGGAAAGGATAACAGCTGTTTTTAATTTTGGGATGCTTTGGGATGGTATTGAAACCGAACAAAACTATTTTCAAATTATTAATATTAGCTATAGCTTAGGACGGAATTGGTCATGCTTCGCAGAATATTATGCCAACTACCAAGCAGGAAGCTATGATGGAAAATGGGATGCTGGATTTTCTTTTTTACAAAACAGAAATTGTCAAATTGATTTTTCAGGCGGTTATGACAGCAATAATCAAAACCAATATCAATGGTTCCTTGGAATTGGGGTAAGCTGGCTAAAACCTCATTCTAGAGATTATTTAGATTAAGCTTCAATCAATATCTTAAATTTTAAATAGAAATAGTTTTTTGGGGATGAATTTTCCTTTTCCTTCTCTTGCCAAACTTTGATAAAAAACTCATTATCTGAAATCCAAAAAACTTCAATTTCATCTTCTAAATTCCAATTCAAAAAATTTATCCTCGCTAGGGTTTTAGCCTTTCTATTTTGAGTATAACTCAATTGTAATAAGGAACTTTGGTCTTCATAATCTAAAGGGGAATGAAAACTAATTACCCAATTTGAATTTGGTGAATAAAAGGGATAGCCATCAAAATAAGCCAAGGTATCTCCATTCATCATATTTAGCAATACAAACCAACTACCCTCAAAAAATGAATTAAAAATTAGAGTTGAATTTGGGACTTTTTCACAGGGAAATCTCTCAAAATGACTTTCTGGAGAATATTCTGAATTGGAATAAATACTATCCTTAAATCTCCTTTTATCTCCGTTCTGGAATATAATCTCAAAACTATTATTCCTTTTTTTATAAGAATCCTCAAAATTAAATTTTTGGTTTAGAATAATCTCCTCCTCAAAATCCTTCCTTTCTATCCTAGTGATATCAAATAATTCTAAAAGATTAATATCAGCCTCAATATACCCATCATCACTAGCCAAGCAGAAATCGTGCTCGTAATACTCCAATTTCCCCATTTCTTCAGGATGGCTATAATAATATTCCTCACCATATTTGGAATCATCAAACCAATTTTTGAAAAGGTAATACTCGGGTACATAAGCGTAAGGATAATCCATTTCCTCCAGTGTACAATGTTTAGCGAAGTCATCAAAATTTAATACTATTCTGGCCTTTCTAGTTTTTAGGGTCTTTTCGCCCAGTCTTATTTCCATACTATCTTTAGAGTACGATTGGATTAATAATGGTTTTCCTAAATCCATTTTACCTAAAACCTCCCCATTATCATCTCTATAATACAAACCATTTCTAGCCTTTACCGCTCTAATTCCCAATAATTTATTTGATTTTATCAAGGATCCCACGGAAGGATAAATAAAGGGCATAAAGTCTCCATTAGATGGATATAAAAACCTTTGAAAGTGGATACGATTTCCCTTGTGAAATTTCACTACCAGCATATCTTTTTCTATCAGGGAAGTTTCAAAATTCAAGCTATCCATAAAGGAGCTTAACCTTAATGCAGAAATAGATTTCCAATCCTTATCATAATTTACAATATGACGCTCTATGCTATTGTCTGATTTATAAAAGGCTATAAGAAGACTGTGATATTTGTTTGATATGACAGGCTTAGCAACAATCCAAAATCTATCATTTAAAAGTTCTGGTTTGGAAAACAAAGCTCTCAATTGAAGAAACTCTCTTTCCTGTTTATCCAAAAATTTCAGCCCTTCTTTTGGCCCTACTAATCCGGAAAGGGAAAGGGGTAATTCAAGTTCGGTTATATCCGAAAGGAAGGCAGGGCTAGTCTTAATTTCTTGTGCCTTTACATCCAGACTGAGGATAGAAATGAGAACAATAAGAAAAAGTTTACCGTATTTTTTCTTCATTATTTGTGCTATTTATATGAATCCCAATTGGCTTGAAATCGTAGTTTTGGCCCAATTGAGAACTAATCAAAATCAGCTTATTCTATAAAAATGAAAAAAATATTTTTACTCGGCCCTATCTTTTGCATATTCCTGTCTTGTTCTGAGCAATATGAATTGGATTTAAATTTAGAATTAGGTAAAGATTATATCCAAGAAACAAATTTGAATGGTCATATAAACCAAACTATTGATGGCCAAGAAATTGAATTTAAAATGGAAATCAATGGCAAAATGAACTATCATGTTGCTGGGGTAAATGAAGATGATTTTGATCTAAATGTAAGTTATAAAGATCTCAATATGTCTATGAAATTTCCTTCGGGAGATATCAACTACAGTTCAAATTCACCTTCCCAAGAAGATATATTTTCAGCCCTGTTATCAGAAATGATAGGCAAAAGCTTTGACGTTAAAATTTCCAAAAAAGGTAAAATCATTTCGGTTAGCCATCTTGATGAAATGTTTAATTCCCTTTTTAAAGTATTTCCAGAAATTGACCCATATACAGCTCAACAAATAAAATTACAATTAATGGACTCCTATGGAGAAAAGGCCTTTCGAGGAAATATAGAAATGGTGGCTTCTATTTTCCCAAACAAAGCGGTGGCTTTAGGAGATAGTTGGGAAATTAAAACCACTATGGAATCCTCAGTAAAAGCCAATGTAATAAGCCAATATACTTTGGAGGAAGTAAATGATGATTACTATATTATTAGGGGTCTTTCAAAAATTGATAGCCCAGAAAATAGCAAATTAGAAAACCAGGGTGTAGAGATGGATTTCACCCTTAATGGTAAAATGGAATCTAAACTTAAGGTAGATAGAAAAAGTGGTTGGATACTCGATGGGGAAATTGAACAGGATATAAATGGAAGGGCTAAAATGCCAGCTAGCCAAGAATTTCCAGAAGGACTAGAATATCCAATAAGCATGATCAACAAGATGAAAGTAATTGGGGAATAATTTCACCTAAAACTAATTTTCACCTTAGAAAATAAAAATTAAGCCTAATTTTAAAATGGTTTAATTGTTTTATGAAACAGAAAACTCAGATATTAACAATTCTCTTCTTTTTGGGATTAAACATTAGCTGTGAAAAATGGTTTTGCACAGACAGTTGTTGCGGAGAAAGTATCGACCCCTCCTATTTTAATGTGCAAGGAATGAATGCAGCTATTTTTTCCTCTAGATTCGAAAGACATAAGGAAGGTGATACTTTAAAATCTACGGATCTTCAAATCTATTTCGACTTTCAAATGGTCTATTTTTCATTCCAAAGGCCAAATCCAAGCTCCTTTTTAACTTTTGGAAATTCGGCCTATGCCTGTTCACCAGCGCCTCCCGGTTCAGCAGGTTCTAAAACCGAAAGATTTGAAAAAATAAGTATCATTACCCTCTTCGATTACAATCAAGATTATAAGGCAAATGATACCATTAGTGAAATAGTGGATTTAAGTCTCGGCGGACCCCAAAACCCCAGTCCATACTACTATGGTAATAATTTAGATTTAGCGGCGATGGGCCCCTACCCTTTTCTAAAAATGGCGGAGTTTGGTGATATGGAATTTATTAAAACCTTCCAATATAAATTGCATATTAAATTTACCAATGGTGAAGAGTATGAAGCTTTTAGCCCCAAGGTTTTCCTTAGCCATCCTTGATATTTGCTTTAGGCCAAAAAAGCTTTTTTTGTCCACCTAGAGGGGTTCTGTTAGAATTCAGATTGAGCAAGCTTTTCAAAGTTCCAATATAGATTCAAAGTCTTCAGCAATCATTGTCTATTGCGGGGCATCATTTTATTCAATCCCTCATTCCCATCCTTTTAATTCCTGCAATTTTATAGATTTACAGATTGAAAAAATTCTCCATGACAAAAAGAATAATTCTCCTTCTCATTATTATTATTTCAGGCTCTAGTTTGGAAGCTCAAAATCTTCCACTTGTTAAGGCTAGAACCTATGAAACCAACATTTTTAATGATGGTGGGACCAAGGATATTGCTTGGGATAGGAATAGCAAACGATTATTTTCCATCAATGAAAGTTTGAATCGTTTGGAGGTGTATGATATGGCGGATATTACAAAGCCATTTCGCATGAAATTGGTGGATCTTTCTAGTTATATTTCAGCACCAAAGAGCATTGCTGCCTTTAATGGAATTATCGCTGTTGTGGGAATAGGTTCTTCTGCCCAAAGTAGTGGTAAGGTTTTGTTTTTTGATAATGATGGGAATTTTGAAAATCAGTTTAGTGTAGGACCGCTGCCTGATATGGTTGATTTTGCTCCAGGAGGAAACATTCTGCTTATCGCAAATGAGGGATCTCCTACCAACGACTACAGTTCAGATCCAGCTGGATCCGTGAGTATTATTAATGTAAGTGTAGGGGTGAATAATTTAAGTCAGGCTAGCGTAAATACTGTTTCATTTACCCCATTGGATAGCCAGGCTATAAACCCACTAGTTTTGCATTATGGGAATAATGACCAGCAATTGGTCTCGCAAGATTTAGAGCCTGAGCATATTACAGCTAATAGCAATGCCACAAAGGCCTATGTTTCCCTACAGGAGAATAATGCAATGATGATCATCGACATTCAATCTGCCAGTATAGATACGGTAATTGGATTGGGCTATTTGGATAGGGGAATAGCCGGAAATGGTTTGGATGCCTCGGATCTAAATACAGCTATAGACATAAAGACCTTTAACAGGCTGTTTGGAATCTTTCAACCCGATGCAATTGTTTCATTTGAATTCAATGGCAGTACTTATATCGCATCAGCGAATGAAGGAGAGCCTATTGTCACTTCCAATTTTAGCGATGTTTCTAGATTAAATTCTACACCTATAGATCCAGGTAAATTTACCAATGTAGGAAGTTTGATTAATGACAATAACTTGGGTAGACTTGAAGTAAATTCAAGATTAGGGGATAATAATGGTGATGGTTTAAAAGACTCCTTATTTACCTTCGGAACAAGGTCATTTAGTATTTGGGATGATAAATTTCAATTGATTTGGGATAGTGGTGATGAGTTTGAACAAATAATAGCCATGGCTTTTCCGCTCCAGTTTAATTCCGACAATGATGATAATAATAGCTTTAAATCCAGAAGCGACAATCGAGGACCAGAACCAACAGCATTAACCATAGGAGAAGTAGATGGAACAAGATATGCCTTTATTGGCATGGAAAGAATGGGGGGTTTTATGGTTTATGATATTAGCGATCCTACAAATCCCCAATTTGAACTTTATGAATTAAATCGGGATTTTAGCAAACAAGCCAATAGTTCTGGTGCTGGTGATTTAGGCCTGGAGTCTATAGTTTTCGTCCCCTCCTTTCAAAGCCCTACAGGGATTGCCTTGCTCATTGTGGCCAATGAAGTTAGTGGAACATTTTCCATATACGAAATTGGTCAAGGTATAGGATTAGAAGAAAAAGATGCACAATTTCTGAAGGCCTTTCCAAATCCCAGTACAGGAAATTTCAATTTAGAACAATATGGAAATTATAAGGTTTTCAATAGTGTAGGAAAATTAATCTTAGACAAGGTGAATGTAAATAGCATCGATTTAAGTGAAGAAATGCAAGGCTTATATATCATCAAAGATGAAGAGGGTAATGTTTGCCGAATCCTAAAGAAAAATTAATTTACTGAGCAGCTTCCTCCAGGCGAATTATTTCTTCAAGAGTATTTCGCTTTAATATTTCTACAGTTTGGTTCCTTACTTCGAGAATAGCTTGTCTGATGCCACATGTTTCCTCATCCTCACATTCTTCACACTTCTCGTAATAATTGTAAGTTACACAAGGGAGAAGCCCAATAGCACCATCAAAAATTCGATATACTTCGGCCAAATCAACATCTACCGGATTTCTACGAAGGTAGTATCCTCCTCCTCTTCCCATTTTACTTCCAAGGATACCATTCTTTTTTAGGGTCAACAATATGCTTTCTAAAAATTTTTTGGGAATATTTTTTTCACTAGCAATTTCCGATACTTGCACCTTTTGCAAAGGATCCTCCTTATACTTTCTAGCCAAAAAGACTAAGGCATTAATAGCATATTTACTTTTTTTCGACAGCATATGAATTGGCTAATTTAGGGAGTATAAATGTCTTTTCTTCATTCAGAATCAATTATTTCAAACCATTATTTTAGCTGATCTTTGTGAAGGCCTTTTGGCGATTATTTGAATTTCCATGAACATTCCTGAGCAGTATATCCGGAAAATTATTCATATTGATATGGATGCCTTTTACGCTTCTGTAGAACAAAGGGACAATCCTGAATTAAAAGGTAAACCTGTGGCAGTAGGAGGGTCAAAAAACAGAGGTGTTGTAGCTGCGGCAAGTTATGAAGCTCGACGTTTTGGGGTGAAATCTGCCATGCCCTCCGCTATTGCCCTTAGAAAATGCCCCGATTTGATTTTTGTAAAACCAAATTTTGAAAAATATAAAGCCGTATCCGAAACTATTAGAGCTGTTTTTTTTGAATACACAAACCTTGTTGAACCCCTTTCTCTAGATGAAGCTTTTTTAGATGTTACCGAAAATAAAAAAGCTATGGATACAGCCACAAAAATTGCCAAAAAGATTAGACAGCAAATATTTGAAAAAACTCAATTAACTGCTTCCGCTGGAATATCCATCAATAAATTTTTAGCAAAAGTAGCTTCTGATATAAACAAACCCAATGGTCAAAAAACAATAATGCCCGATCAGGTAATCCCTTTTTTGGAGCAGCTTCCCATTCATAAATTTTTTGGAGTAGGCGCTAAAACTGCGGAAAAAATGAAAAGACTTGGAATTTTTAAAGGTGAAGATTTAAAACAATGGGATAAGGTTCTATTAAATAGAGAATTTGGTAAAAGTGGAAATCATTATTATAATATAGTACGAGGAATTCAAGAAAGTGTGGTAAAACCAGATAGACTTAGAAAGTCCATTAGCGTAGAAAGAACCTTTTCTAAAGATGTAAAAAACCCCTTGGAAATTGAAGCTATCCTTCATGAACTTGTAGACTCCCTCCAAAACCGAATTAACAAAACCGAAGCAAAAGGAAAAACACTTACCCTTAAATTAAAATATTTTGATTTTGAACAACAAACAAGAAGTTCTTCCTTTGCCCATTACACCAATAAAAAAGTGGACATTCTAAATAAAGCCATAGGCCTTCTGCAAGGTTCTCCAATTCAAAAACCTTTGCGATTAATAGGAATAGGAATTTCAAAACTGGAAACAGACTATGCTGAGGAATATGTTCAACTGACTATAAATTTCTAATAGCTTTGGTACGAAATTGGCATAAAAACAAGAAAATACTATCATGATTAAATCTATCACCCTAAGCCTTTTAAGCTCCCTTTTATTATTGGCTAGCGCTTGTTCCAAAGATGATATTGGAAATTTTGTAAATGACAGCGACCTCAGCCAAGAAGAAATAATCCAAGGTTTAAAGGAGGCCCTCATTGTTGGTACCGACACATCAACTTCCTTACTTTCTGCTTCCGGTGGTTATTTCAATGACCAAGCAGTAAAAATCTTACTACCTGAAAACATCAGACAAAGTATTAGCACCTTCCAAACTAAATCATTTACCGTTTTAGGAGTTAACCTTACAGGACAACAGCTCTATGACGGCTATTCCAATAGTCTTTTAGGGATAAACATTCCCGGACTCAGCTCCAAGGAGGATCAACTAGTTGTGGGAATAAATACAGCTGCAGAACAAGCAGCAGCCACTGCCACACCCATATTTAGGGAGGCCATTACGGGAATAAGTATTAGCGACGCTACAAATATTTTGTTTGGAGGTGATAATACAGCAGCAACGAGCTATTTGGAGCAGGAAACATCAAGTAGTCTTTTTGCCAACTATGAGCCTAAAATAGATCAGGCATTAACCAGTGTAAAAATTGGAAATAGCAGTGTAGTAGACAGCTACGAGGATTTTGTAAATAGCTATAATGACATGCTAAACACAACAGTAGGAATTTTTGGAACAATAGGTAGTTTAACCAATATGCAAACGGTTTCACAAACCGATTTATCCGCCTATGCTACTCAAAAAGGATTGGATGGATTATTCCTGAAAATTGGAGAGGAAGAAAAGGATATTAGAGAAAATCCGATTGCCCGTGTAAACTCCATTTTGCAAAATGTATTTGGAGAATTAGACTAAGGATATTAAGCCACCACCCCTTGACAACTTGATCCAGCCCCAGCCGTACATCCATAACAATGTTGATGCACAAATATGGCTCTATTATTTAGCTTGTCTAAATTAAAATCCTTGATATGCTGACTGCTTTTTGGAGCTACTTTCATATCCAACATTTGGTTGAAATCACAGTCATACATATATCCATCGTAGTCTACAGATACCGTATTTCTACACATAACACCCTTAGCGGCAGCTGGATTAAAGGCACTTACTAGGGTGTCCATATAATCTTCATAATTATCACTAGCCACCAAATAATCCAAAAATCTAGAAATAGGAATATTGGTAATTGCGAAAAGTTGATTGAATTTTATTCCAAAAAACTTATCCAATTCTCTTTTAAAGTCGGCCTCCAGCATAGATTGATCTGCGGGTAAATAAGCCCCATTAGGATTGTAAACCAAATCCATAATAAAACCAGATCCTTCAATACCATAGCCTACTTCATTCAACATTTTTAGGGCCTCAATAGATTTATTAAAAACACCATCTCCCCTTTGTTTATCCGTTTTGTCTTTGCTATAAAATGGAAGGGAAGAGATTACATGAATATTGTTATCCCTGAAAAACTCTGGAAGGTCATAATATTTTTTATTGGCTCTTATTATGGTGAGGTTAGACCTTACAATAATTTCCTTTACCGAAGTTTTTCTTGCTTCAGAAACAAACCAACGGAATTCCGGATTCATCTCTGGTGCACCACCGGTAAGATCCAAAGTTTGAATATCATTTTCCCTAAGGATTGAAAGTATGATTTCCATATACTCCTTAGTCATAATCTCCTTTCGATCAGGTCCAGCATCAACATGACAATGTTGGCAAACCTGATTACACATATAACCAAGATTTACCTGTAAAATTTCTATGGCAGTTGGTTTCAGTGGATATTGACCAATCTCTTGCATTTTATCCTTGAAGGTGGGAAGATCGCCATTGGCAAAATCACCACCGGATAGAACTTTTAATTGCTCTTCTATTTGTGCAAGTTTATGGTCTCTTGCCTTTAGGGATTTAATCATAAAATTATTTTACATCGAAAGCTTTTTCACTTTATTCATCATTTGCACTCCATGAACAAGGGTTGCACCTCCTTTTATAGCACCGGCCACGTGAACTGCTTCCATCATTTGTGCTTCGCTAACTCCCATTTTAAGAGTATCCGAAGTATAGGCATCAATACAATATGGACATTGAACGGCATGGCTTACTGCCAATGCTATGAGGGCTTTTTCTTTTTTTGAGAGCGCACCATCTTCAAATACTTTTCCATACCAATTAAAAAAATCCTTCGCTAATTCTGGTTCATATTCCGCTATGTTAGTAAATTTTTTTAAGTCTTTAGGATTATAATAACTATCGCTCATCTGTAATTGTTCTATATTATTGAAAATCGAATTCCCTACAAATCTATACAAGCAGAAATGAAAGCCTCATTAATTGCGAAATAAAAAAAATATTTTTCTTCAAATGGTAGCTCAGGTGACATTCGATATAATCACAAATAAGCTTAAATTTGTAGGCCTTAGTAAATAAATATGAAATACAATATTGCCGTGGTAATGGGTGGTTTTTCCGCCGAATTTGAAGTCTCTTTAGAATCCGCCAGAGTTGTGTGTGAAAACTTGAGTAAAGACAAGTTTAATATTTATAAAGTTTTGATAAAACGAGAATCCTGGACGGTAGAAACTGCGGATGCTTCTTATCCAATTGACAAAAATGATTTCTCCTTTTTGGAAAATGGTGAAAAAATAAAGTTTGATGCCGTTTTTAATGCTATCCATGGTGCCCCAGGTGAAGATGGTCCACTTGCCGGATATTTTGATTTAATTTCTATGCCCCATACAGGCTCCGGACAATTTGAATCGGCACTTACCTTTAATAAAGCCGAATGCAGCTTACTTCTAAAAAGTATAGGGGTAAATATTGCTGAAGCTTTTTATTTGGCCAGACATGAAGAATATAATATTGAAGATATTGCCAGTCATGTAGGGCTTCCTTGTTTTGTTAAACCAAATAGAAGCGGTTCCAGCATTGGTATTAGCAAGGTTAGCCAAATTGATCAGTTATCCCCAGCTATAGAAAAGGCCTTTGAAATTGATAGCCAAATCATTATCGAATCTATGGTACAAGGAACGGAAGTGGCTTGTGGAGTTAGCAATCATACTGGTTCCATTAAGGCTATTGCTATTACAGACGTAGTACCCAAAAATGAATTCTTTGATTATGAGTCTAAATACAGCGGACAATCCGAAGAAATAACTCCGGCGAGAATTCCAGAAGACAGTTATTTGCAAATAATGGAGGAGTCAGAATTCATATTTGAATCATTAAACCTCAATGGAATATGCCGGGTTGATTATATTGTTACCAAAAACGGGGTTCCCTTTATGATTGAAGTAAATACTGTACCTGGTTTAAGTGATGAAAGTTTTATCCCCAAACAGGCGGCATATGCCAATATTCCACTTTCCACTTTATTCGACAGTGTTGTGGAGAATGCCTTGAAATTAAAATAAAATGAAAATAGCCGTTTTTCCTGGAAGCTTTGATCCCATAACCATTGGACATGTAAATTTGATAGAAAGGGCTTTGCCCTTATTCGACAAAATTATTATTGCTATTGGAAACAATAGCTCCAAAAAATACATGTTTAGTCTCGAAAAACGAAGGGAGTGGATTGAGAAAAGTTTTGAGGAAGAAAAGAAAATAGAGGTAGACATTTTTGAAGGATTAACGGTGGATTATTGCCAATCTAAAAATGCCAATTATATTATCCGGGGCATCCGAAATTCCCTGGATTTAGAATTTGAAAAATCCATTGCTCAGGCTAATGCCAAACTAAATTCAAATATTGAAACAATATTTTTACTTACAGCTCCTGAACATTCCTTTATCAGCTCTAGCATTGTTAGGGATGTGATACTAAACAATGGCGATTATCAACAATTTGTGCCTGATTTTGTGCTAGTTTAGATTTAGATAAGAATTTATTAGCTCCGCAATACTTGCATAAGTTTTGGAAATATAATTTTTCAAATCATTTTTATCAATCCATTTTGCTTTGGTAATATCCTCTTCTAATTGTGGGATTAGCTGGCCGGAAAAACTAGTTTTCATTTCATACCAATAGGTAGGTTTTAAAACCCTTAAACCATTGTGGGTGTATATATGGTAGGAATTTTTCAATCTCCTCAAAATCTGTAAATCCTCAATTCCACACTCTTCTTCTACTTCTCTAATTGCGGCATCTTCCTTAGCTTCATTTTTTTCGATTTTCCCTTTCGGAAGATCCCAAAATCCCAATCTATAAATGAGAAGAATTTCACCCTTTCGGTTTTGTACCAAACCTCCAGCTGCCTCAATAATTTTAAAATAGTTTAAAAAATCCTTCCAAGCAATTTCCGGTTCAGGGTGAACAATTGAAAGATGTTGCGGAGAGCTTGCAGACTCTAATTTTGCAATTAAACTTTCAAAATTAAAATTCGACAAATAATTTAGTTCTTCATTAGAGGATCTCAATCCCGAATTAATGAAGCTAAGTGAAGATTCGTTGATGAAAACTTTATACATTTGAGCCATGATTTTTGACAAAGAAATAGCCCGTTCTACGGCCGAACAGCTTTTGCAAATAAAAGCAATAAAATTACAACCTGAAGAGCCTTTTACTTGGGCAAGTGGGTGGAAATCTCCAATTTATTGTGACAATAGAATTACCCTAAGCTACCCAAAAGTGAGAAACTTTTTAAGGCAGCAATTAGTGGAGGCTATACGCAGTCACTACGGAACTCCAAATGCCATTGCCGGCGTAGCTACTGGTGCAATAGCTATTGGTGTTTTGGTAGCGCAAGAAATGGGATTGCCATTTATCTATATCCGCCCAGAAGCCAAAAAGCATGGCCGCCAAAATAAAATTGAAGGTCACCTGGAGCCCGGACAGAATGTAGTAATTGTGGAAGATCTAATAAGTACTGGAGGAAGCAGTTTAAAAGCTTTCGACGCTTTGAAAGAAGCAAAGGCTAATGTTTTGGGAATGGTAGCCTTATTCACCTATGGCTTCCCTGTTTCCAAGGAGAATTTTGAAAACTCAAAATGTGAGCTTATTACTTTAAGCGATTACGAGCACCTTTTAGAGCAGGTAAATTCTACAGGATATTTGAAAGAAGATACCCTTAAAACATTAAAAAGCTGGAGGGAAGATCCTGCTTCTTGGCAAGCACCTTCAAAATAAAAACTTGAATAATATCCCATGACCGAAATAAATTCTAAAACTGTAATAGCCTCAAAATCTGCTAAAGATTTATACAATCAGCTTATCAACTTTCAAAACTTTGGACCTATGATGCCGGATTCTGTTCAAAAGTTCGAGGCTGACGAAAGCTCATTTCTTTTTCAAATGAAGGGAATACCCGAAGTTCGTTTGGTTTTAGATAAATCTGAGGAGCCCGGTCTTATTCAATTCAAATCTGCTAGCTCCAAACTTGATTTTACCCTTGCTTGTCTCATAGAAGCTATAGATGAAAACTCTTGCCGGGGTAGGTTTGAATTTCGGGCAAATTTTAATATGATGCTAAAAATGATGGTGGAAAGGCCATTGACCAATTTTATTGAAAACCTCGCCGATAAACTTAAAGAGATTTAGGAAACAGGAATTTTATTTCCTTAAAATTAAATTTTTTCTTCTTCCCCTTTATTTCAGTTATTAGTCTGCCATTTGGTTCTACTCCCACTATAGAACATACGATCACACGCCCATTGATCTGAGCTTCTACCTCCTGCTTATATCCATATAAAGAAGAGTAGTAATCTGCAAACAAGCCCTGGCTTCCACTTTTGAGCCTGAGATATCTAGGCTCTAGTTTTTCACAAATCCTTTGTAGTAAAAATCCTCTATCTACAGAATTGCCCAGTAATTTGGATAAGGAAGTTCGTCCATACTCAGCTCCAAAATCCTTTTGATTTACATTTATTCCAATTCCGATGATGGAATTTTCGATTTTGTTTTTGGAGATGCTGTTTTCTATTAAAATACCGGCAACTTTTTTTCCATCAAATAAAATATCATTAGGCCATTTTATTTGAAATCCACTGCAGAATTGATTTAAGGTATCGTTTAAGGCAAGACAAACTGACATATTAAGATAAAACTGACGATCTGGCGAAAGGAAGTTTGGCCTTAAAAGCACACTAAACAATAGGTTTTGTCCTTTTGGAGAATCCCAGGTATTGCCAATTTGGCCTCGGCCTAGTGTTTGATATTCAGCGGTGATGGTGAGCCCCTCGACTTGAACCTTTTCTGAGCAAAGTTGTTTTAAATAAGCATTTGTTGAGTCAAGATTTTCAAAGGATATTTTTTCCTGACCGATAAAAAGGGTTTCCATGCGCTAAAAGGTAGGCGAAATAAACAAATCCCGTGATTTAATTTATAGTTTTGCAGCCCAAAATTAATGTCAATTTATGGACCTAGAAAAGAATCAAGTTAAGTTTTCTCCCCTTGTGGATAAAATCATTTTAGGAATGACCGAAGTAAAGGCAGAAAATATTACTGTTTTCGACTTAACTGAAATTGAAAACTCAGTGTGCAGTTATTTTGTTCTTTGTGATGGAAACTCAAATACTCAAGTGAAAGCAATTAGCAATTCAATTGAAAAAATGGTTCAGGAGGAATTGTCCGATAAACCTTGGCATATTGAAGGTAGGGAAAACTCAGAATGGGTTTTGATGGATTACGTCAACACAGTAGCACATGTTTTTCAAAAGCAAACTAGGGAATTCTACGATCTAGATAGCCTTTGGGGAGATGCAAAAATCACTGTTATTTAATTGTTTAGTTTTAGACATTGGCTATTAATGGAAAAAAAAGATAAAAATCAACTCGATAAATTGAAAGAACAATTTTCAAAAGGAAACCCTGGCAACAATAAAAAGTCAGGACCCCCAAACCGCAAATTCAATTTTTATTGGATTTATGCCATACTTCTTCTAATATTTATATTGGTACAAGTAATTACCAGCATGGGCACTGGAGCTAAAGAAACTAACTTCAGAGAATTCTCTCAAATGATTCTAGATGGAGATGTGAAGTCTGTAACTGTAGTTAATGAGGAGGTAATTCGCATTTTTATTAAGGATGAGTCCATTGCCGACAAAGAAAAATACAAGTCCCTCAGAGAAACAGGCCTTACTGGCCAAAAAAATATAGGCCCTCATTTTACTTTCAAAAGACCAAATGAAGCATTTAGGGAAGATTTAGAATCCTTTTATGAAAATAATGGTATCGATTTTAAAGATGAGATAGACATCGAATATAAAGATGAACCCGATTATTGGAGTGGAATCCTCACTTGGATATTCCCTTTCTTATTAATGATTGCCATTTGGATTTTCATTATGAGAAGAATGAGCGCTGGCGGAGGAGGTGCCGGTTCTCAAATATTTAATATTGGTAAATCTAAGGCTCAACTTTTCGACAAAAACACCAATGTAAAAATTACTTTTAAAGATGTTGCCGGATTAGAAGGAGCAAAAGAAGAGGTTCAGGAAATTGTCTCCTTCCTTAAAGATCCAGATAAATACACAAGTTTGGGAGGAAAGATTCCTAAAGGAGCATTACTTGTAGGCCCTCCAGGAACTGGGAAAACATTATTAGCAAAAGCGGTTGCCGGAGAGGCAAAAGTTCCATTTTATTCTCTTTCAGGTTCTGATTTCGTAGAAATGTTTGTAGGTGTTGGAGCGTCGAGGGTAAGAGATCTTTTTAAGCAAGCCAAAGAAAAATCTCCTGCGATAATATTTATTGACGAAATTGACGCTATCGGAAGAGCAAGAGGAAAAAACACCTTTGGCGGTGGAAATGATGAAAGAGAAAATACCCTGAATCAATTACTTACCGAAATGGATGGTTTTGCCACCAATGAACATGTAATTGTGATCGCTGCGACCAATAGAGCAGATGTGTTAGATAGAGCTTTAATGCGTGCGGGAAGATTTGATAGACAGATTTATGTGGATCTCCCAGACCTAAATGAAAGGAAGGAGATTTTCACAGTTCATGTAAAACCATTGAAAATGTCGGATGAGGTAAATACAGAATTTTTAGCTCGACAAACACCCGGATTTTCTGGAGCAGATATCGCAAATGTTTGCAATGAAGCTGCACTAATCGCAGCAAGAAAGGAAAAGAAATCCATAGAACAACAAGATTTTCTTGATGCTGTAGATAGGATTATTGGCGGATTAGAAAAGAAAAATAAAATCATCACCAAAGCAGAAAAAGAGGTAATCGCTTACCACGAAGCTGGACATGCAACGGTGAGCTGGATGTTAGAACATGCCGCACCTTTGGTTAAAGTAACCATAGTGCCGCGAGGTAGATCTCTTGGTGCAGCCTGGTATTTACCAGAAGAAAGATCAATTACCAACACCGAACAACTTGTAGATGAGATGTGCGCGGCATTGGGAGGAAGAGCAGCTGAATCTATAATTTTTGGGAAAATTTCTACTGGCGCATTAAGTGATTTAGAGAAAGTAACCAAACAAGCGAGAGCCATGGTAACTATTTATGGCTTAAATGATAAGCTTGGAAATATCACTTATTACGATAGTCAAAATAACAATGACTATGGATTTAGTAAACCTTATAGCGAGAAAACTGCTCAACTAATAGACGAGGAAATCAGTAAAATAATAGAGGCTCAATATGTTAGGGCTAAAGAATTATTAACATTACACAAGGAAAAACTATCTACCTTGGCCAAACTTCTTTTAGAGAAAGAGGTTATTTTTAAAGAAAATTTAGAGGAAATTTTTGGGAAGCGCCCTTGGCAAACTCAAGAAGCTGTAATTGAATCTGAAAAGGCTGAAAAAGAGGCCGCAGAAAGAGCTAAACTTGAAAATACCGAGGAAGAAGTAAAATAGTTTCCAAGGTTCTCCTCTGAATAAAAAAATTTATGATGGAGGAATCCAAAAAGAAAAAGGGGTTATTTGGAAAAGTCTTTTCTGTTTTAAGCGGAAAACCTTCCAGTCCCCCTGATTCTGCTGGTCAATTTGCTCCAGATGAGAAAGAACCTGTAGATTTAGTTTTTGTAAAAAGGTTTACCAATTCCGGGGGTAAATTTCTCTATTGCGAGCAAGAAGAAGAAGCCTATGAGTTTCTAAGGAACATTCAGTCTGAAGCTTCCGTAGAAAGCATTATTTGCCAAGACTCCAATTTACAATCCATTTTAAAAAATGCGGGACTAGGCTTTAAATCTGAAAGTAATGCCAATGAGGATGCCTATTGCTGTTCTTGTGAATATCTCATCTCCTTTAATGGTGGGCTCATGATTTCAGAAAATCAAACTCATGGTAAAAAGCTGAAAGACCTGCCAGATGTTTTTATTGTAATTGCCAAAACCAGCCAAATTGTTGAAAATTTAAGAGCTGGATTAACAGGAATTAGAGCAAAATACAAAGGAAATATTCCTTCGAATATCACTACCATCAAAGGACCAAACCACAGGGATGAAGCTAATGAAATGGCTTCTGAAACTGCTTGTGTTAAGGATATTTACCTTTTATTGATAGAAGATCAACTCTAATGCAAAACCTTCTGATCAGAGCCCTTAGTGGCTCCATTTATGTAGCATTAGTAATTTTTGCTTGCCTTGGCCATAGCTATGGTCCTAGCCTTTTAATGTTACTTTTTGCCAGCATTTCTATTTTTGAATGGCAATCTCTCCGCCCCCAAAATTTTGAATTTAAAAATTACCTCAGCGGCCTTATTCTATTCCTAATTCTTGCTCTACTTTTTAGCCCACTTTTCACCTTAGAAGAGCAAATTTCCCAAATATTACAATTTTTATTAGGCCTTGTTTTTTGCAGCTTTATCTTAATCCAAAGTTTTAGCCAAAGAAAAGATGCCATTTCTGTATTGAGCCATAATGCATTAGGACTAATCTATATTTTCCCTGCCCTTCTCCTAATAGCAAAATTTCCATGGACATTGGGGCAAGAAGAACCATGGCTTTTACTTTCGGTCTTTATTTTAATATGGTCTTCAGACACCTTTGCTTATTTGAGCGGTAGGTTTTTAGGAAAGAATAAACTCTTTGAGAGAATATCACCGAAAAAAACCTGGGAAGGCTTTATTGGAGGACTTGTTTTTACCCTTGGAAGTGCTGTATTATTAGAATATTCTCTGGGCATAATGAGCATTGTAGAGTGGATGGGTTTGGCATTATTGGTAGGAATAGCAGGTAGCCTTGGAGATTTATTTGAATCTGCCATTAAAAGAAGTTTTAAAGTAAAAGATAGCGGCAGCTTTATTCCAGGCCATGGAGGAATACTTGATCGAATTGACAGCTTGCTTGTTGTACTTCCCTTAGCCTATCTTTATCTTTCATTATTAAGTAATATTGGATAATGTTTAGAATTCACAAAGAAGGCAAATCCTTACTTGGATTCTCATTGGTTATTTTGGTATTGATTAAACTCACATTTAGTTTTTTTGAGCTCAATGAACAATTTCAAAATATAGCCCTTATTATATCGGTATGTGTTTATGTCCTAATTTTATTGTACTACCGGAAACCAAAGAGATTATTAGCAATTGACAATCAAAAAGTAGTAGCTCCAGTGGATGGAGAAATTATAGGCATACAGGAAATTGATGAACAAATTTATTTTAAGGAGAAGAAGCTACAAATTAGCATTTACTCCTCACCATTAAGTTCAAGAGGTTCCTACTTTCCCATTAGCGGTAGAGTAAAATATGCGAGGAAGCATCCTGGTGCCTTTTTATTTGCTTGGCATAAAAAGGCCGGATCCTTAAATGAACAAACTGTGGTGGTGATTGAAAATGAAAACTCACAAGAAATAATGTATCGACAAATTGCAGGAGCCTTGGGAAGGAACTATGCTGTTTATACTAAAGAAGGGATGAATGTTCTACAAGGAATAAAAGGTGGATTTAATGGCTTTGCTTCTAGGTTAGATTTAATTCTTCCCCTTGACTCCAACTTGTTAGTAAAAATTGGAGATAAAACTAAAGGAGGGCAGCAAATTTTAGCTGAACTAAAGTAAATTTGAGTAATTAGCGAATAGGAAGGGCTAGTAATGGATAATAAAGATTTAGAAAAAGAATTCTGGAAGCACTTTGAGATTGGAAGAACAATGCCACCTCAAACTGCAGATCATATGCTGATTGCTTATGCTTATTTCAAACAGGCTACTGATGGAGATAATGATAAAGAAAGGCCGCAGGAATCTTCTAATGTTATTGAAACCTTTAAACATGATTCTTGGAAAAGGCTTGTAGGAATGCCAAAAGCTGAAGCTCAAAAAAAATACATTAATACCATTAAGGAATTAATTGCCTTAACCAAAGAAGAAAATAGACTACCCAAAAATTTTAAGGAAGATATTAGCTAATTTCCTTTACCCACTGCAAAGCCATTTGTAATTGTTCTTCTTGTCCTTTATCTGAATTATCCAAAATTTTAGCGTCTTCAGCCATCTTCAAAGGACTATCTTCTCTATCTGAATCTTGGAAGTCACGTTTGGCGATATTTTCGGCAATATCCTCTCTGCTAATCGATTTTCCAGATGCTTGCAGTTCTTTAAACCTACGGTCTACCCTCACATCCTCACGAGCTGTCATGAATATTTTTAAATCTGCATTGGGAAAAACTACCGTACCAATATCTCTACCATCCATTACAAGACCTTTGCTGCTTCCCATTTGTTGTTGTTCAGAAACCAGCTTCTTTCTTATTTGCGGAATTTTTGCTATTTCACTTACCTTACCTGAAACTTCCATCCCTCGAATTTCATTCTCTACAATTTCACCATTTAGGCTAATTTCAGACTTCTTCGTTTGAGGATTGAAAACAAAATCTAACTTGATATTATCCAGAGAATTCAAAAGAATATCCATACCCTTTTCCAAGTTGAAAAGATTGTTCCTAAGCGCATATAGGGCTACAGCTCTATACATAGCACCGGTATCAACATAGCTCAATCCCAGCCTCTTGGCCAATTCCTTCGCCATGGTACTCTTTCCTGTTGAAGAGTATCCGTCAATAGCAATGATTAATGGTTTGGTCAAATCACTTAGGTTTTTGGCTCCTTTTTCTTTCTTTTGAAATCTTGAAGATCCGTTCTTAATGTAAAATGATTGGCCGTTCCGGATACATGGTAAAAGTTCCGACCATAATTCAGTCTAAACTTAGAAATTTTAATTCCTAAGCCAAAAGAAAAGCCAGCAGAAGTTCTTCTCGTATCCAGATTTAACTCTTGTCTTTTTCTGAAATTATAACCAAATTGAACATTTAATGCCTTAGTTGGAGCAAATTCTGCCCCTACAACTACATGTCTAAATATATTACTCCAAACAGATGGAAAATTATCATCAACCTCTCCAGTAAATTGATTAACACTAACATCCGCTGGATCCCTATACCTTAAATCCCATGTTTCCAGCTGTTCGAGAGTTATTTGCCAGCGCAGAGGTAAATGCTCAAATCTATTGGAAAAACCAAATTGTATTTCAAAGGGCAAAGACTCCCTTTCTTCATTGAATGGGCTAAATTGATAACCCATATTTTTAGCTACAAGAGCCATTACAATCCTTTTGGAGGGAATCTGGTAGGTTGCCGCTAAATCCATCGCACTACCATAAGAATTAAAAGTTTCATAGTTAGAATTAATCACCTTTAAACTCGCACCAAAACTCCAATTAGAATCCAATTTATAAGCATAGCCGAAATTTAATGCCATGTCTGCAGCAGTAAAAGTTCCCTCTCTAATTCCAATTATTGAAGCTCTTTCAAAATCACCATAATCTACATATCGAAGGCCAGCATAAAAAGTTCCAACATCCTCAAAATGGTGTGCATAATTTACATCACTAAGATTTATCCCAGCCACATAGTCCACCAAGCTAAAACTCAACTGACCATGCATACTTTCATTTAATAAGGAAGGGTTGTAAATGGCGAAATTGATATCCTCCTCAGGATTTGCAATGGCATTACTACCCTGGGCAGCTACTCTAGCGGAAGGCACTAAATTCAAAAATTGGAAAATGGAATTCCCTCCAATTTGGGCATTGGCCGAAAAAAATGGAATAATTAATAGGGCTAAGATTTTCTTCATTGAAACAAAAATATCATATATAACGATCCAAGCACGAATTAATTACTAAAGCTTATTTTACGTTGATAGGGTTTTTAACCTTTTGTTTTGTGAGAGCAATTTCAATCACTTCCATCATATTTTCTACATAGTGAAAAGTTAAACCCTTTCTATAATCTTCCCTGATTTCTTCAATGTCCTTCCTATTTTCCACACAAAGTATAAGCTCCTTGATATCGGCCCTTTTTGCGGCTAATATTTTTTCCTTTATTCCTCCTACTGGTAAAACCTTTCCTCTTAAAGTAATTTCACCAGTCATTGCCAATTTACTTTTCACTTTTCTTTGTGAAAACAATGATGCTAAAGCAGTTAAAATGGTAATACCTGCTGAAGGCCCATCCTTAGGAGTAGCCCCTTCAGGAAAATGAAGGTGAACATCCCATTTTTCGAAAATTTCTTGTTGGATATTAAATTTTGCAGCATGTGATCTCAAATAAGCCATTGCAATTGCTGCTGATTCTTTCATCACCGAACCTAAGTTTCCAGTTACAGATAATTTTCCTTTTCCAGGACTTAAGGCAGATTCGATAAATAAAATATCCCCCCCTACAGGAGTCCAAGCCAAGCCCGTAACTACCCCTGCAATTTCATTTCCTTGATATCTATCTTTATTGAAGCGCTCAGGTCCTAATATTTCTAATATTTTCTCAGATTTTGGCTTTGGGTCATAGTCTTTTTCCATGGCCACAGATTTTGCCGCATTTCTTACAATTTTGGCAATTACCTTATCTAATCCTCGTACTCCAGATTCTCTGGTGAATTTTTCAACTACAAACTCCATGGTTTTTTTATCCAATGCCAATGCATTTTTTTCCAAACCATGTTCCTTTATTTGCTTAGGTAATAAATGTCTTTTACCGATTTCCACCTTTTCTTCAACAGTATAACCGGTAATGTCAATAATTTCCATCCTATCTCTTAAAGCGGGATGGATGGCCCTTAAGTTATTTGCTGTAGCAATAAACATTACTTTACTAAGGTCATATCCAAGCTCCAAATAGTTGTCGTAGAAATCAGAATTTTGTTCTGGATCCAAAACTTCTAACATGGCAGAAGAAGGATCTCCATGTCCTCCACCGCTGGCCAACTTATCAATTTCATCCAATACAAAAACAGGATTTGAGCTACCTGCTTTTTTAATACTTTGAACAACCCTTCCTGCCATAGCACCAATATAGGTTTTACGGTGACCTCTAATTTCAGCCTCATCTCTTAAACCACCTAAAGACATTCGGATATATTTTCTTCCTAGAGCTTCGCTAATACTTTTTCCGAGACTGGTTTTCCCCACTCCTGGAGGGCCATATAAACACAAGATTGGCGCTTTCATATCTCCCTTTAACTTCAATACTGCTAGGTGTTCAATGATTCGCTCCTTTACCTTATCCAAACCATAATGGTCTCGATCCAAAATCTTTTCAGCCTTCTTTAAATCAAATTTATCTTCGGTAAATTCATTCCATGGAAGGTCTAGTAAAAATTCTAAATAATTTCTTTGAATCCCAAATTCTGGTACTTGGGGGTTCATTCTTTGAAGTTTTTTTAACTCCTTCTCAAAAGTTGTTTGGATTTCTTTTGACCATTTTTTTTCTGAACCCTTTTTACGCATTTCCTCAATCTCCACCTCAGAGGATGATCCTCCAAGCTCTTCCTGGATTTGCTTCATTTGTTGATGCAGAAAATACTCCCTTTGTTGCTGATCAAATTCAGTCTTCACCTTGCTCTGAATTTCATTCTTCATGGCAAGCATTTGCTGTTCCAAATTCAAATGTTTCAAAACCTCATCAGCACGAAGGTGCATGCCTTCCATTTCTAAAAGGGCTTGTTTTCTTTCTACATCCAAATTCATATTGGATGAAATAAAGTTTAGAAGGAAATTATCACTTTCAATATTTTTTAAAGCAAATGCCGCCTCACTTGGTATTGCTGGAGATTCTTTAATAATCTGAAGGGCCATTTCCTTAATGGTACTCATTAACACCTTCATTTTAGAATCCTCCCCTTCTATCCGCCTTTCCTTTAAAATATCTATTCTAGCTTTCATAAAAGGCAGCTCAGACACCACCTCTTTCAAAGCAAATCTCTTTTGTCCCTGAATGATTACCGTAGTATTTCCATCTGGCATTTTGAACATTCTCAAAATACGAGCTACAGTTCCTATTTGGTGGATATCATCCTTGCCAGGATCTTCATTTTCAGGATCTTTTTGGCTTATTACTCCAACGGTTTTATTGGACTTATTTGCAAATTGTAATAGTTGGATAGACTTATCCCTTCCGGCAGTGATAGGAATCACAACACCGGGAAATAAAACAGTATTTCGAAGAGGAAGGATGGGAAGTTCTTCTGGAATATTTTCATTTTCCATTTTATCCTCATCCTCATTGGTCATTAAGGGAATAAATTCTGCGTCTTCGTAAATAATATTATCTAATGACAGGCTGTCTATATTTAAAATATCTTTCTTATTCATCCTTGAGTTTTTGAGCCAATATGACACCATTTCATAGGCTCTAAGTTGTACAGCCCTATAGGGTCAAGAGCTGTGCCATTTTCAATGTTACTATTTCTGTCTAAAAGAAGAACTTAAATCAAAAACAGATTGTAAAATATCCACTTCTATTTGATCCAAATCAAGACCTCTTCTTGCGAAAACTAGACTTGCAGTTTTCATGGCTTTATCGAAATTGTAATTGGTAAATCCTCCTGACCCACCCCAGCTGAAGGAGGGAATAAAGTTTCTCGGAAATCCTGCACCAAATATATTGGCACTTACCCCTACCACTGTTCCAGTGTTGAACATGGTGTTTATCCCACATTTAGAATGGTCAGCCATTATCAAACCACAAAATTGAAGTCCAGTTTTTTCAAAACCACCTTTTGGATAACTCCATAGTTTAACCTCATCATAGTTATTTTTAAGGTTGGAATTATTGGTATCTGCTCCCAAATTACACCATTCTCCGATTACGGAATTTCCTAAGAACCCGTCATGCCCCTTATTACTATATCCTGTAATCACAGAGTTATTCACCTCGCCACCTACTTTAGAATGAGGCCCAACAGTAGTGGCACCATAGATCTTAGTCCCCAATTTTAATTGGGAATGTTCACATAAAGCCAATCCACCTCTTATAAGCGATCCTTCCATTACCAAGGAATCTTTGCCTAAATAAATGGCTCCAGTGCTGCTATTGAAAATGGAACATTCTGCCTTCGCTCCCTCTTCTGCAAAAATTCTATTTCCAATAATGGTATTAGTTTTACTTAAAGGAGCAGATTTTCTCCCCGCTGTTATCATGTCAAAATCAGATTCTAATTCCTCGGAATTTAGACTAAATATTTTCCATGGTCTATCAATATTATGATAGTTAGCCTTCACTTCAGTTTTCGAAAATTCTTCATTAAAATTTCCATTAGATGGATTTCCCATTTGGGCAATAAATAAATCTCCATCCATTAAAAGCTCTCCCTTTTTCAAATTCTTAACTGCTGATACTAGATCCTTATTAGGACAAATAGAAGCATTTATGATTAAGGCATCTGGATCATTAGATGGCGAATATTTTTGGGATAAATAATCCTCAGTACTCCAATAGTAACTACCCTTGATCCACTTTTCCCATTTTTCTCGAATACTAAGAATTCCGATTCTTAATTCCGATGCTGGTTTAGTATAGGTAAGAGGTAGTAAATGCGAATGAGATTGATTATCGTTGAGAATAATGGTCATATAGGAAATTTTTTAGTTCGACTAGACTAGAAACAAAAAAGCCTCCCGAATATAAGGAGGCTTCATAAAATATTCTAAAAAATATTATTTCTTGAACTTGGCGTAACGGTTACGGAATTTATCCACACGTCCTGCAGTATCAACAAGTTTCATTTTACCAGTGTAGAACGGGTGACTAGTAGCTGAAATTTCCATTTTGATCAATGGGTATTCTGTACCATCAATTTCAATAGTATCTTTAGTTTCAGCACATGATTTTGTAATCACAGTTTCATTGTTGCTCATATCTTTGAACACAACGGTGCGGTAATTATCTGGGTGAATTCCTTTTTTCATATTATCAATTTCTTTACAGTTAGGTTTTTGCCCAACTTTTTAAGGGCTGCAAAGATATAAAAACTTGTACTTTTGACAAATCTTTTATGCAATAGTATTTAAGAGTTCAAAATTAAATTTATTTCTGCTCGTTAACTACACCTATGAAGAATATTTTAGGACTTCTGATTTTTATTTCAATAGTTATTTTTTCGGCCTGCCATAAGGATCCTGTTATTAAAGATAGTGGGGTGAGCCTAAGGTTTTCCTCCGACACTGTTTACCTAGATACGGTATTCGCAACTGTAGGATCTTCTACTTATACTCTTAAGGTGTTTAATCCTGAAGATGAAATTATTGAGATAGACAATATCCGACTTGAAAAAAATACGGGCTACTACCGAATTAATATCAATGGTATTGCTTCCAATTCTTTAAATAATGTTCAGATTTTACCCAAGGATAGCATATATATTTTTATTGAGATTAGTCCAGGTGGAGCCATACCCAATGAAATTGTTTTTGAGGATAAGATATTGTTTAACAACAAGGGGCTAGAGCAGTCTGTCCAGTTGGTAACCTTAGTATGGGATGCAGAATTTCATTATCCTACAGATTATTTTGTTCTTGGTGAAAGTCCAAATACCCTTGTCATCCCCTATTCCATTATTAATTGTGATGAAACATGGACTAGTGCAAAACGACATGTTATTTATGGCTATGCATTAATAAATGAGGGTTGTGAGTTAAATATTGATCCAGGGACGGAAGTATTTTTCCATCAAAATAGTGGGCTTTGGGTTTTTAATGGTGGTGTATTAAATATTGCTAAGGGATTTTCCGCAGATTTCCCAGATTCAGTTGTTTTTTCTGGAGATAGATTAGAACCAGGTTTTGAGAATAATCCTGGCCAATGGGGTGGAATTTTTGGCGGAATTTTCATTGATGATAGCGCCCGGGCGGTAATTAATAAAACGGTTATTCGGAATGCTAATAATTCTATCCGTTTAGATACGGCCCAATTTTCAGATCAATTGACACTAACCAACTCCTATATTCTTAATAGTAGTAGAACCGCCATATATGGAGGATTTGGAAATATTAATGCCGAAAACGTAATTATTGCCAATAGTGGGCTATATAGTTTTTATGCCTTTGGAGGAAACTACCGCTTTGTGCACTGCACTTTTGCGAACTATTGGGGTCTTTCTACTAGAACTACTCCCTCCGTTGTGCTTAGTAATTATTTAGATCTAACAGATAATAATGGGAATGGGCTGAGAGTGTTGAGGCCTCTGCAATCTGCCTATTTTGGAAACTGTATAATCTTTGGAAATAATCAGCAGGAACTCAGTATTCTGGAGGATAATAGAGAACAGTTGACTTTTAATTTCAACCATGGTCTATTTAAATTGAATACAGATCTTAGTGAAAGAGGTTTTGATGTAAACTCCATAGAATTTATCAATCCACTTGTGAATCTTGAGCCCGGGTTCAAAAATGTTTTATCGAATAATTATGGTCTTGATTCAAGCTCCCAAGCGGTAGATCAGGGTAATTTTACAGATATAATTACTTTGGATATATTAGGAAACCCAAGAAATAATCCAGATTTAGGGGCTATAGAGCGAGTTCCATAATTATTTAGAAAACCAAAATGCTATAGGAAAGCATTATTCCGCCATAAAGATCATTACTAGAAGAATTTACAAAACCGGAATCATATTCAAATCCTTCCAGGTTGTCTACCCCAGAGTTATGAAGATAAGCTTCTAGCCTTAAGCTAGATTTATATCCTGTTCTAAATTTAAACCCTCCACTAAAATAGTAGTTGAAAGAATTATAGGAATCGGGATAGACTTCCACATTTTCGGGCTGAAGATTTTTAAAGGTAATATTAGGATTATAGGATAAAAAGCCTCCTCCTAGCTTTACAAACAATCCGAATTTCGTTTCGCGATGGAATTTCCCATATCTTATTAAATCAAATTCCAAAAAAACATTAGTTTGAGAAATGGTAGAATAATATTCTAAACCTCTATTTACATTGGAATGATTTACATCTTCTCCATAAATCCAACCATAATTTAACTCTGCTCCGAAACCAAACCAATCATTGGGATGATACATAGCATAAAGCCTGGCTTGTGGCCTAAGCTCGAGCAAAACAGAACCCACATTTGAGGTAGTGGCTATTTCATTGGATGAAGTTAGACTTCCAATTCCAAATCCATATTCCTGATATTTTAGCCGAGATTGACCAAAACCTAGGATGGAAAAAAACGACAATAAAGTAATGACGATAAGTCTAATATTCATATTCCAAGGTTCTTAATGTTTTATTGAGCATCTCGCAAAAATATATAATGAAATTCATTCGACGAACTATCGTCAAAATAATAACCATTTAAGTTGAAGGCCGAAATTTCCTTCAGCGAAGTTATACGATTTTGAATTATATAGTTTGCCATCATTCCTCTGGCTTTTTTTGCGAAAAATCCAACCACTTTGTACTTGCCATTCGAAAAATCTTTAAACTCTATATGTACAACCTTGTTTTTAGGTTTAGATTGTGAAATTGCTTTAAAGTATTCTTGACTTGCTAAGTTTACAAATATTTCGTCTTTATCAATATTCTGCCTAAAATATTTCGCGAATTTATCGAACCAAAATTTATAGAGGTTTTCTCGCCTGGCAATTTTTAATTGGGTTCCCATTTCAAGTCTATAAGGTTTTATTAGATCCCCAGGCCTTAATAAACCATAGAGGCCAGATAGAATAAATAGGTGTTGATTGGCGAATTTCATATCTTCCATAGACCAATTCTCGGCTTGCATACCAAGATAAACATCCCCTTTAAATGCCATTGCAGCTTGAGCCTGGGCTGTATTCTCCAATTTCCAATCTTGATTCCTATGATAATTTAGATTGGCCAATTGAGGACTTATCCCTTGAAGAGATACAAGGCCTTTCCTGCTCTTTCTTTTTATACCGGCATTAATCTTTTCTGCCTCTTTTAGAAAAAAGGGTATTGAAGTTTCACCAATACTTTTGGCAGTATCAAAATCCAGAGCTTTAGATGGGGAGATAAATATTTGCATTTTTCAAAAATAAAAAAGGCGATTTAAAATTAAATCGCCTTTAGTTTTTATCGTTTGAAAGTTTTCAACGCTCAGCTAATAAGTTTCTTTTTTCTAGTTTCCATTTATCAACGCTAAGGAGGGTATTATCCTCGTAAACCATTTCATAAAGGATCTTTTCTTCTAAATCCCATTTAAACCATTTACCTACTTTATCGCCATTATCATAATAAGCCTCAAACAAAATGTTTCCATCATCATCGTATTGTGTCCACTTTCCATCCAATACACTTTTATAATAGGTTCCAGTTTCTTTAATTACGCCATTCTCATGATAATAAGTAACTCGGATTTTATCTCCCTCTCTCTCATATTTTGGCTTTTCTTGCGCTTGAAGATTTGCGGATGCTAAAACCAAAACCACCAACAAACTACATATTTTTATCATTTTCATCATCCTATATTTTATATTTCGAGGCACTAATATAAAACATTATTTACACAAAATAAACTTTCGCTTAACATTAAGTTAACATTGAACTTTCACCTCATCATTAAACGATTCAATATCAAATTGTTAATCATTTTTATTTCAAAAAAAAAGCCAAGTACAATACTTGGCTTTTTTACAAAATTTAATTTTTGAATTAGTCTTCCCCTAAAAATGGGTATCTATAATCTCTTGGGCTTACCAATGTTTCTTTAATGGTTCTAGGGCTAATCCATCTCAGTAAGTTTAACATTGATCCTGCTTTATCATTTGTTCCAGAAGCTCTAGCTCCTCCAAATGGCTGTTGCCCAACTACAGCTCCAGTAGGTTTATCATTAATGTAAAAATTACCAGCAGCATCTTTTAATTTTTTATTAGCAAGTTCAACAGCATATCTGTCCTTACTAAAGATAGATCCGGTTAATGCATATTCCGAAGTTTCGTTAACCAAATCCAATGTTTCTTCAAATTGGTCATCATCATAAACATAAAGAGTTAATACCGGACCAAACAATTCTGTACACATAGTAGTGTATTTGGGGTCTTGTACCACAATCACCGTAGGTTCAATAAAATACCCCTTGGATTTATCATGTCCTCCTCCGGCAATAATTTCTACTCCATCATCCTTTTTTGCTGCATCAATAAATGAGGCAATTTTATCAAAAGAACCTTCGTGAATTACAGCATTAATATAATTGGTAAAATCTCTAGGACCTCCCATTTTCATGCTTGCCATTTCTTTTTGCAGAATGGATTTTACTTGTTGCCACATAGAAGTAGGAATATAGGCTCTAGAGGCGGCACTACATTTTTGACCTTGATATTCAAAGGCTCCTCTCATTAAACCAGTTGCTACTTCTTCTGGATTTGCACTAGAATGAGCAACAATAAAATCCTTTCCACCAGTTTCCCCAACTATTCTTGGGTAGGTTTTGTATTTATGGATATTTGTTCCAATTTTATTCCAGATTCCTTTAAAAACATCTGTAGAACCCGTAAAATGTAGGCCTGCAAAATCAGGGTGCTTAAATACGATATCTGAAGTTTCCACAGGATCTGTAAAAATCATATTGATAACACCTTTTGGCAATCCTGCTTCTTCAAAAACATCCATCAAAACTTTGGCAGAATAAATTTGACTAAAAGATGGTTTCCATACTACTGTATTTCCCAACATTGCCATACAAGTGGTAAGATTTCCGGCAATAGCTGTGAAATTAAAAGGAGTAATAGCAAAGGTAAATCCTTCGAGTGGTCTAAAATCCAATCTATTCCATACTCCATCTCCAGATTCTGGTTGTTCAGAATAAATATCTGTTACATATTGAACATTAAACCTCAAAAAGTCTATCATTTCACATGAAGCGTCAATTTCTGCTTGGAAAGCATTTTTTCCTTGGGAAATCATAGTTGCTGCATTAATTCTAGCTCTATAGGGACCAGCTAGTAAGTCTGCCGCCTTCAAAAATATTGTAGATCTGTTTTCCCAACTCATATTCTCCCAATCCTGCTTAGCTTCCAATGAGGCTTCAATGGCCGCATTTACATGTGAAGCATCGCCAAGGTGGTAAGAACCAACATTATGCTGGTGATCATGGGGAGGTATAACACGACCCATATTTCCTGTAGAAACTTTTTCTCCATTAATTACCATTGGAATATCAATGCTTTCTGACCACATTTTATCATAGGCTGCTTGAAGTTCCAATCGTTCCGGACTTCCAGGAGCATAACTTAATACCGGCTCATTCATAGCCAATGGTACATTGTAAAATCCTTTATTCATTATGTCGTGTTTTAATATTTATGGAGGGCAAAATTAATGGAAACTAATTCCTTAGCCAAGCCATTTTAACACTTAAGAACAAGAGGATATAATTAAGCCAAGAAAGTGGCCTTTTAATTTCTAGGAATTGTCGTCTTTTTTACTGCGATTTTCCTTCAACACCTTTACAGAATTTCCATCTGCATCAATTTTCAGGGCGCTTAAATGTTTTTTCAACCAAGCCCCAGTATCTATATGCCAAGCATTTTCTTTGGGATTAAAATGCGGCTTATTTCCTTCCACAATATTATGTCCGGCTATTTGCAGTTTTCCAATATTCTTTAAACCACCTCTATTGTACAGCACTCCACGAATATCCTCCTCCCTTAAAGGTATTTTACATTGAGGACTTATTCCAGCATGAGAAATTAAAACTTTATCATTCTCCCAGCTCAGAGGTGTTTTTCTTAGCCATTTGAAAATTTTTTGCTCATCAAGATCTAGGATCTGCATTTCTGCCAATAGACTTGCTATAAACCGGTTCTTTTTTTCCTTTTGAAAATAGTCCAAATACATCTGTTCGTGATTTCCTCTAAGCAAAATCACTCTATTTGGATATTTTTTTTGAAGTTTTCGGAAATAGCTGAGACACTTCACCGAATGTGGACCTTTATTAATTAGATCCCCTAATTGAACCAAATACTCCTTTTCAGGGTCCCAGTTTTTAGCAATTAGTTTTTTAAAAGTAAAATAGCAACCGTGGACATCGCCAATTACGAAAATATTCATGAATTGAATATTGTTTCTCCCTAGCTATTCAGCATTACTGGCATTACTAACATAAGAATATCCTCTCCTTCTTCAAGCCCATCATTTGGAAGAATAATACCCGCTCTATTCGGAGCTGACATTTCCAAGCTTATAGCTTCAGATTCTAGATTGCTCAACATTTCATTTAGGAAACGACTATTAAAGCCGATTTCCATATCATCACCCATATAGTTACAACTCAATCTTTCATGGGCTTTATTGGAAAAGTCGATATCTTCTGCAGAAACATTTAGCTCTGAACCTGCAATTTTTAATCTTACTTGGTGAGTGGTTTTATTTGAAAATATAGCTACCCTTTTAACAGAACTGTGAAAGGTGGATCTATCAATTTCCATTTTATTAGGATTCTCTTTTGGGATTACGGCCTCATAATTTGGATACTTACCGTCAATTAATCTACAGGTAAGGATAATATTCTCAAATTCAAAACGGGCATTTGTATCATTATAATGAATCTTTACTTCCTGCCCTCCAGAGCTTAAAGTACTCTTCAAAATTGTTAAGGGCTTTCTTGGCATGATAAACTCCACCGTATGATCGCTCTTCAAATCCGTCCTTCTATACCTTACTAATTTATGAGCATCTGTTGCTACAAAAGTTAAACTATCGCTTGCAAATTGGAAAAACACTCCAGACATTACAGGTCTTAATTCGTCATTCCCTGCAGCGAAAAGGGTTTTATTAATAGCAGTCGCTAGGGTATCTCCAGGTATTACTGTTGTATGAGTATCCTCCATCTCTGGAAGCTTTGGAAACTCATCACCTTCTACAAAGGCCAAAGAATATTTACCATAATCGGAGCTCATTTCCACCGTACTGGAGGAACTATCAAAGATGAAGGTTACCGGTTGTTCGGGTAAAGCTTTTAATCCATCTAATAATAATCTGGCGGGGACAGCTGCCAAACCTTGATCTGAACTATCTACCTCTAGGGTAGAGCTAATGGTAGTTTCTAGATCCGAAGCGGAAATACTCAGTTCATTTTCATTTAGCGAAAAAAGAAAATTATCCAATATCGCTAGGGTATTGTTATTGTTTAAAACCCCACCAACAACTTGTAGTTGTTTTAGCAATGCACCACTCGAAACTATAAACTTCATAATCAATAATCTTATATAAGGAAAGCAAATATAGAGCGAATTACCATTTTAACGCCCTTCTTTTTTTAAGTAATTTTCAACAAATCAAGGGTTTGAAAAATAGCCTACTCCCTTTAGTACATGTCTTAATCCATAAAATTGGATTAGCACCATTTGTTTGTTATTAATAAATCCATACATTCTGTCAGGATCATATTCTTTTAAGGCAACATCTGGATCATAGCTTTCCAATGGTGCCTTGATATGGTAACCGCTTAATTCTGTAACATCGCCTTGAATATCTGTTATTTTTAATTTAAAAACTGCCGTACTCGCTAAAAGGGAATCCTGTTTAGCATAAATTTTATCGCTTGGAACAATAGCTCCTTCGTATTTTAAATTTCTAAAGGCACTTAAAAATAAGTTGGTATTTATAATATTTCTTTTTGGCAAAACCTGCCCATCACTTAATCTGGTAACATAAAGGCTATCCCCCGAATATCTGCTAAGTTTAAATGAAGCTTCCACCGAATCTGGATAGATCATTTCTATTTCTCTAACATGCTTGGGTTGGATGCTAATTACGTCTCTACTTTTCCAAAGGTGTGTTTGGGAGAAAAACCTCGATGATAAATAGCCATTAAACCCTGGAATATGCACTGCGAAAGGCTGATCACTGCCTTTTAACATCATATAGGTTCCCATTTCATCAGGGGTTTCGGTACCTACATATAAAATTTTATGTAGCTCCCCGTTTTTATAAATATTCACTTCCTTTCCATAAACAGCCATCCTCTTGATTACCGTTTGCTGCATTTTATCTTGAATAAAACTTCGCATCTCCATCCTCGCTAAAGTTTCTAGCAATGTGCGCACGGCCTCCTTCCTCGCACGGTGTTCACCATCCACAAGCCATCCACCTTTAGATCGGCTAAGAATCACCTCATTTGGAGTTTTATCTTTAATGATAATTTTGTCTACCGAGCCCGTATCTGCTATGGTAAACGCGTAGGCTTCCTTCCCTTTTCTGCTGATGGTACCAGAACCACTATTTTCAGAAACTAGCCATCCTGCAATTCCTAAAAGGACTACAAACAAGAGGAGATAAATCAAATTTTTATTCATTCTATGCGTATTTTCTTTTTCTTAAATATGTAAGTATCAATCCTATTATCACTATCAACAAAACGGGTACAAGGGTATTCAGAAGCTTCCAAAAGCCTTTTTCAGTTTTCACCTTTTGGGGATTTAATAATCTCAATTTTAATTCTCTAGACCTTATACTTATCAATCCCGAATCATCCAACATATAATCCACGGCATTTAGCAGCAAATCTCTATTGCCATATTGCTGTCCTGTAAATTGATCATAACCAAGTGGCAACGGGGTACCTTTTGCAATATTAGGATCTACAATGCTTAGTTGATTTCTAATAATATCTCCATCACCAATTACCAACATTTGGGTAAAATCTCCTTTTTCCTTTATATAAATTTCCTCCCCAGAATTTTCCTTAGGAAGAAGTCGATTTTTGAAAGCGGACTCAAACTCCCCTTCCAATAAAACTCCTACAGGTAAATTTTGTTTATTAAAATAACTTTGAGGAGGTTCATTATACAGTTTTCCCAAATTCACCATATGCGGGGTTGGTGAAATTGCCGAATAGGGAGATGTTTTCATCAATATTGTTTTTTTAATACCCTTGGCAATAATAGTATCTACAGTAGATGCAAAATTCAAATGAATAGCATTTAGATCCTTTGTAATGGGATGTTTTACCTGTGGCATAATCAATGGGAAATAGACCCATTTATTAATACTTTTTCGATCTGAGACTCCTCCTGCAATAGCATCTTGAACCAGATTTGTATTTATGCGAACCCCATATTTAAATAGTAAATCAGATATCCTTAGCTGATCTATAGTAGGATAGGCCAAAAATTGTGCTCTTTTGGTAAGACTATCCATTTCGGCATGAACAGCATCAATTAACCAAATAAGTTTACCGCCGTTCATAGCGTATTGATCGATTAAAAATTTATCCAAATCACTAAAAGGCCTTTTAGGCTTGGCAATTATTAAGGCATCAAATCGGTTTAGCCTTCTTTGCTGCCCAAGTATACTTACTTGCTCACCAGTGCTATCGCTTTTAAATTTTCGGATATCAAATTTATCCACATCATAATTTTCATAAAGAGTTCGAGCAAAGTCTGCAACAAACCTAGGTTCCAATTCGCCATGACCCTGCAAAAACCCTACAGTAGGTCTGGCCTGGACCACCAAGCTCCTTATGGCATTTGCCAAAGTAAATTCCAAGGTTTGTATGGAGCTATTTATTTGAGATTCTGGACTTACGCCAATCTGATCTAGTAGTAATAAGACAGGAGTTTCTCTATCGCCAAAACTCATAATCGCCCCAGGAAAAAGATCTGAAGTAGAGGAGCCACCTTTATCATTTACTTTTATCTGATAAGGCTTTAATCCTTTAAATTGAAGTTGTTCCTTAATATCTTCATTCACTTCCAAATCCTCTCCTTCATCTGGATTAATAAATTCATATTCAATCCTTGGATTATAGGCTCTAAACTCATCCAGCATCTGTTTTGTTTCTCGCTGAAGTCTTTGAAAACCTGCAGGAAAATCCCCTTCCAAATAAATTTTTACATAGAGAATTTCATCAAAACTCTCCAATAGATTTTTTGTTGCATCGGAAAGGCTATATCGCTTTTCTGCTGTAAGGTCTAGACGGAAAAATTTCAAGGATCCAATAATATTCACCAAAATAACAATGGCTAGGACCAGTACAAACCGAATAAAATCTTTTGATCTTCTACTTTTCATTACCACTTTCTACTTTGAAGGACTAATCTTGTTGCTTGTGCAAACACGAATATTAAACCGAGGAAATATAGAATATCCCTACTATCTACCACACCTCTACTTATGGAGCTATAATGTTCATTAATTCCCAATCCCTTTATAATTAGATCTGCATTTTTGAAAATATCAAGGCTGGAAATTTCTTCAAAGCCTATATAAAAGAAAAAGCACAGGAATAATGAGATTAAAAATGAAATAATTTGGTTATCCGTTAATGATGATGAGAAAACACCAATAGCAACATAGCTTGAGCCCAATAACAAAAGTCCTATATAGGATCCAAAAACACCACCACTATCAATATTTCCAACTGGGTTTCCCAATTTGTAAATACTAAAATAATAGAGCATGGTTGGGAGAATAGAGAAAAGGACTAAAATAAATCCTGCCGAAAATTTCGACCAAATAATGCTCATATCCGAAAGTGGTTTGGTAAGCAGAAGTTCCATAGTTCCTGCCTTTTTCTCATCGGCAAACATCCTCATTGTAATGGCGGGTATCAAAAACATAAAAACCCAGGGAGAAATAATAAATAGACTATCTACACTAGCATAGCTTCCTTCAAGCAAATTAAAATTAGAAGAAAACAACCACAGGAAAACGCTATTGATAAGTAGGTAAACAATAATTACCAAATAGCCAGTTATTGAGTTTAGGAAACTGCGGATTTCCTTAAGCATTAATGCCCTCATATTATAATTCTATTGCGTTTACAAGGCTCCAAGCCTCTGGTTTTTCAATAAAAAGGACTTTGGTTTTTGCCCAAACCCCTTTAAACAAATCGGATTTTCTATATTCATTCAATGCAGCTTCACTTTCCCACCAACTATAGGTGAAAAACATATTATCCGAATGAGCACTTTTCATCAAACTTAACTTTTGGCATCCTTCAAACCCGCGAATGGCCAATTTATTATTTTCAAAATTCCTTAAAAACTCCTCCACTTTGGAAGGCTCAAAAGTCATTTTCACTATCCTTACTATCATTTAAAATTTACACTTATTGTTCCTTGAACTTCAATTCCTAAAAGAGTATTGGCCCCATTTCTATCTTTTCCCCTAGATCTGCTGAGCGCAATTTCCAATAAATTTTGGGAATTAAATAAAGCGATCACACTCCCTAAAGAGGAAGGATAATAATTCTCCTGAATTTTTTTAATGGTTTGTCTGCGCGGCAATACAATTTCAAATTCACGATCCCTCGCCGCTTCCATGAAAATTTTCTTAGAAATATTACTAATTAAATTCCCATAATTATCAATATAAACCACACTTCCCAAAATTACAGACCCATCATTAGTTAAGCGTGGCCTCATAATGGTACTTTCTTTATAATCTTCAATTTTTCTACCTAACAAATCGATAGAACCTCCTCTTAAAATATGGAGGGCTGCTTTGGTCATAACATCCCTAGCAGGAAACAAAGTAAGCTCTTGCCTTAGGTTAATTTCTATCACCTTACTAATTTTCACCTCTGGGTTTATAAGTGTTATAATCCCTTGATCAGCAGCGATAAAATAGTGCTCATCAATTTCTGCAACTAGGAGTCGGCCATTTTCCGCCAATTCCTCCACCGCAATTAAATGAACGGTACCTTTTGGAAAATCATGATAGCAATTTCTGAGAATAAAAGCTGCTTCAAAAAAATTACCTGGCTCAATAACATGAGAAATATCCACCAAATGGCAATCCTCCATTTCTCCAATCAAGGTTCCCTTTACAGAGGCCAAGTGATGGTCTGTTAATCCATAATCAGATGTGAGTGTTATTACTGGCACGCTTAGGATCTTTAAGATTTTAAAAATCTAACGATTTGAGGTTCAAAATCCTTACTTTTGAGGCCAAAAGTAATCAATATTTGCAGCTAGATTACAGTACTCAAAATAGTTATTAATAGCATCTTGATAGAAAAAACCATTCTAATTGAAAACGCAGACCCGCGTGATATTTATGGAGCTAACAATAAATATCTAAATCTTTTAAAATCTCATTTCAAAGGATTAAAAATCACCGCTCGAGGGCACTCCCTAAAAATTAACGGTAGGGAGGAAGATATTGGAGAATTTGAAGATAGCATTGGTGAAATTATTGCTCATCTCAACAAATACAATTCTCTAACCATCAACCAACTGGAAAGAATTTTAAAGGGTGAAATGGATGCCAAAGAAAGTGAAAATTCGAGCAATGTAATTTTATTTGGCTCCAATGGCCAACCTATAAAAGCCAGAACTGTAAATCAACGTAAAATGGTTAAAGCCATTGAAAGTAACGACATGGTTTTCGCCATTGGGCCAGCCGGAACTGGTAAAACCTATACAGGGGTAGCTCTAGCCGTAAAAGCCTTAAAAAACAGGGAGGTGAAAAAAATTATTCTTACCAGACCTGCTGTGGAGGCTGGAGAAAATTTAGGCTTCCTACCCGGAGATTTAAAGGAAAAATTGGATCCTTATATGCAGCCTCTATATGACGCTCTTCGCGATATGATTCCATCTGAAAAATTAACCTATTACTTGGAAACTGGTGTAATTCAAATTGCTCCATTAGCATTTATGAGGGGTCGAACTTTAGATGGGGCATTTGTGATTCTGGATGAAGCCCAAAATACCACACGAAGTCAGATGAAAATGTTCTTAACAAGAATGGGGATGGATGCCAAATTTGTGGTAACTGGCGATGCCAGCCAAATTGACCTTCCTAGAAAACAAGCATCCGGACTAAGTGAAGCCCAACGAATTCTCAGCAAAATAAAAGGTATTTCCTTTATTCATTTAAATGAAGGAGATGTAATTCGACACCAATTGGTGAAAAATATTATTAAAGCATACGACAAAGAAGATGACAAATAAGGCCTTAAAACAAACCAACTTTAAGCTTAGTGGACAAAGTGATTTCTACAAAGGAAAGGTAAGAGATGTGTATAGCATACAAGGGGATTTATTGGTAATGGTAGCCAGCGACAGAATTTCTGCCTTTGACGTAGTACTTCCTAAAGGAATACCCTTTAAAGGCCAGGTGTTAAATCAAATTGCCAATAAATTTTTAGACCTTACTCAAGAAATTGTTCCCAACTGGAAACTTAGCTGTCCGGATCCTATGGTTACTATTGGTCAGAAAGCTCAACCTTTTATGGTGGAGATGGTAATCCGTGGATATTTAACTGGCCACGCTTGGAGGGAGTATAAGTCTGGGAAAAGGCAAATTTGTGGTGTGGAAATGCCAGATGGGATGAAGGAAAATCAAGCTTTTGAGAATCCAATTATTACTCCAACTACCAAGGCAGATTTAGGACAACATGATGAAGATATTAGCCGTGAAGAAATCCTTGAAAAAGGGATAGTATCCCAATCCGATTATGAAGAATTAGAAAGAATAACTCATCAATTATTTAGCAGAGGGCAAGAATTTGCAAAGGAGCAAGGCCTAATTTTGGTAGATACCAAATATGAATTTGGTAAAGACAAAAAGGGAAATATCATTTTAATTGATGAAATCCACACTCCTGATAGTAGTCGTTATTTTTATTTGGAAGATTATGAAGATAATTTTAAATCCAATAAACCACAAAGGCAGCTTTCTAAAGAATTTGTAAGGCAATGGCTCATTGAAAATGGATTTCAGGGTAAAGAAGGGCAGCAAATTCCTGAAATGTCTGAAGATTTTGTGAATAGCGTTAGTGAACGTTATATAGAATTATATGAAAGTATTACAGGAGAAAAATTTGAATACAGCCAAATTGATTCTGATTTGGAAGATCGTATCTTTAAGAGTACTGAAAAAGCACTAAAAGATTTATTATGAAATCAATTATTGTAAAGTTTAGCCTTACCCTAATGACTATCGCATTTTCCCTACCCTGCGAGGCACAACTGATAAATTTTGGGCTAAAGGCCGGAATCAACCTTCAAGAACTTGAAATAAAAGAATTTGAAGGCATGCAAACCATCGAAGAATTAAATTCTACAGATCAAAAGGTGGGTTTCCATGGTGGATTATATGCCAATGTTAACCTCCCTGGATTTCACATCCGAACTGAATTTCTCTATACCTACATTAACTATGAACTAAGCAGCACAAGCATTTCCAATGAGGTGAAAAATTTCGACTTTGAATTTAACCGGTTTGACCTCCCGATATTAGCGGGAATAAAATTGGGACCACTTCGACTAAATGCTGGACCGGTTATGAGTTTTACAATAAGTGAACCTAAAGAGGCATTCCAAAAAGGAATAAAGGACGCCACTTGGGGATATCAGGCGGGGATTGGCTTAGATATCAAAAAGATTAGTTTGGACATTCGCTACGAAGGGGCATTTAGCAAAATCACAGATAATATTAGGATAGATGGTGAAGATTACGCCACCGATGCTAGAGCCAGCCAATTTTTAATTGGTATTGGATACCGATTATTCTAGGCTTTTACCTCTTGTTTTTGAAATTGTTTATACTCCCCGCTCACGATTCCCAATTTTAAAAGATGTGTTAAAATCTCTTTATCTTCAATGGGCACCTGACTTTTAGAAAGCTTATCAAAATCGTCAATTTGCCCATTTAATTTAAAATAATAGTAGGCCACCAATTTTTGATTTTCTACAATAAATGCACATTTTTCGGCATTTGACCTTCCCTTTCCAACAAAAATTGCCCTTTGAGGAAAATCCTTCAGAAGATTCAAAAGAGAGTTTTTTTGTTCCACATTCATGGAGCGCCTCATCATTCTAATTGCTCTATAGCCCACTTTCAATGAGGAAGTTTCCACTAAAACCGGTTCCGATATTTTTTTATCGAGAGAAACAAGCCTCAGAAGTTTATCATTTTCAGAAGTATCCTCTACCAATCCAAAACCAAATTTAGGTTTGGCAATTTTCACATATTTAGGTTTGGCTTTTTGAGCTTCCTCAATTTTCTTTATTTGCCCTACCAACCAGTTTCCTGTGCTAATAGCCTCAACGGAGTAAACCTCATCTACAATTTTTTTTGAAATATCGTTTTCGGCAATAAATAGTTTATTAAGAGAACCCTTAATATTATCCGAAGTTGCCAAATAAAGAAGCTCACCCTTTTGATTGTGCAAATAAAATATTCCTCGATTTGCCTTAACAGAGCGCTTCAAATCCTGAATTTTATCCTTTATAGGATCATTATTCTGAATGCTTTGGTTTAATATACTGATATCCTTCTTCTGGTCCTTTTCCAACAGCATAATCAGTAATTCCAAAGTAGCCCTGGCATCTCCTTCTGCTCTGTGTTTTTGACCTCTAAAAATCCCTAATTCTTCGCAAACGCGATCCAAGCCATAGGATGTTAGTCCTGGAATTAATTTTTCGGCAAGAGGAATGGTATCCAATGTCTGCATTTCAAAAGGATATCCTAGTCTGGCAAACTCCTGCCTGAGCATCCTATAATCAAATTCGGCATTATGTCCTACTAATACTGCGCCTTCTGTTAATTCCAAAATCCTTTTTGCTATTTCGTGAAACCTTGGAGCACGAACCAACATCTTGGAAGTTATACCCGTAATTTTGGAAACATATTTTTGAATCTCCCTATCCGGATGGACCAAACTGATTAATTGGTCAACAATTTCTACACCATCAAACTTAAACAGGGCTATTTCCATAATGGATTCTTTACCAAAAGGGCCGCCTGTAGATTCTATATCTAAAACACAATACACGCGGCAAATATAAGTACAATTTTAGCTGAGACTTATTTTTTCAATATCAATTTCAAAGCAAATGTTAAAACTCAAAATATTGATAACAAATAATTTAATATCATTTTTAGTGTAATTCAAAAACTTAATTTTACCTAGGCTAATACATACATTGCCCAAGATTTAAACAAAAATTTATGGGCGAGTAAATACTTGTGAACCAACCATTTTTAATATTAGCTCGTAATTAAAGCATAAACCTGCCGCTATGAAAAACCTAAATTCCCTACTTCTCCTCCTGCCCTTTATTTTTCATTCTTGCATTTATGATGGAGAGTACGACACCAACTACTATTCGGATTATCAACCTATTCTAATGAAAAGGTCTGATTTGGCAAATTCCATCAAATGGGTAGATGCCAGAGAGCCTGTGAGCACAGGGAAAATTTATATAAAAGGAGATTATCTTTTTATAAATGAAAAATTTGAAGGCATTCATGTTTATGACAATAGCGACCCTAGCAACCCTATTGCTAAAGGATTTATTACGATTCCGGGGAATATAGACATCTCCATTAGAGAGGATATTTTTTATGCAGACAATGCCAAAGATCTAGTTGCATTTAGAGTGGTGAATAATAATTCAATCCAACTTCTGGATAGAAATGAAAATGTATTTCCCGAATTAAGGCCACCAGATGTTTTTGGAATTCCATCCCAATATACAGAGGAAAACAGACCAGAAAATACCGTAATCGTAAAATGGATTTTAAAATGAAAAAGCTAATTATATCATTTATCGCACTTGCTTTTTTTCTTAATTCCTGCACAGATGGCTCCGGAGGGGTTTCTGCTACGGATGGAACCTTAACAGGACAAGGAGGAAGTCTTGCTCGTTTTGTGGTTGTAAAAGACTACCTATATATTGTAGATGGTCAAAATCTGAAATTATTTAATCTTAATGACCCTAGCAACCCTGTTTATCTAAGCAACAGTGATTTAAATGTAAATGTAGAAACCATTTTTGCACGAGATTCAGCAACATCGTTTATTGGAACCACAAGTGGAATGTTTATTTATGATATTTCTAATCCACCAAATGTTAATTTAATTAGTTCTTATAGTCATATTGTAAGTTGTGATCCTGTGGTGGCCAATAGCAAATATGCCTATGTTACTCTTCATTCCGATTTAAATAATCAATTCTGCGCAAGAAATATAAACCAACTTGATATTGTAAATATTGAGCAATTGAGCCAACCCTTTATTGTGAATTCCTTTCCTTTAATTAAGCCACTAGGACTAGGCCTATATGGTGATACCCTGTTGATATGCGATAATGGAGTTAAGGTGTTTAATGTTAAGGATCCTAATAATCTACAATTGATAAATGCTATAGAAGATATTCCTGCTGTTGACATTATTCCTTCTGGAGATTTAATGATTATTAGCTCTACCGAAGGAATTAAGCAATATCGATACAAAAATGGGAGCCTTAACCTATTAAGTGAAATCTAAAAATTGAAAAGATGAAAAACTATATATTTTTAAGTCTGATTTTATTTTTCTCTTGTGATATTCTGGCTCAAAATTCTGAAACTTCAACAACAGAAAATAGCAATTCAGAAAAAAGAAATTATACAAGACACCGCTGGCAGGTAGGATCCATTATATCCAATTTAGCTGTACAGCAAATTTCTGGAGATATTAATTATCGGTATCACGCCAATCAGGTTATAGGTTTCGGGATTAGTAGAATTGAGAATTATCCTATAAATAATATGGGAGATGAGGAATCCCTAGTCCTTTTAAACCGAAGATATAGAGGTTGGCAAATGGCAGCTTACCAAAAAATATATCTCAGTAGAGATTTTGTAGATAATATGGTTTATTTCAAACATGGATTAAGAGGTGATCTTAGTCAGCATTACTATTCCAGGGAAGATTGGTTTGAAATTGTAAAGGATGGAAATACCTTTTTAAGTTATGAGGAAAGAGATTTTTCGGAAAGTAATTTTAGATTAGGATATGATGCTACTATTGGCCTTGAACTTTACCATGGCAGGTTTTCTACCGATATTTTTATTGGTGCAGCTTATCATAAACAAATAGATCCCAATGCTTTCACTACTGAAAACGACTCATTTTTCGTCCCTTCCTACTCGGGGTTTAGACCTTTATTTGGCTTGCGATTAGCTATAAATATTGGACCTACGGAATATGAACTCTAGCCTCTAGAACCAAATATAGAAGATCCTATTCTCACCATATTAGAACCCTGCTCAACAGCTAATAAATAATCGCCACTCATTCCAATTGATAGAATATTAAATTGGGAAGAAGGCGATTTTTTTTGACATTTCAGAAAAAAGGAATTTAAAGATGAAAATTCCTCTGCCACCACTTTCTCATCTTGAGTGTTAGTAGCCATTCCCATAAGACCACATATATTTAAATTAGAATAAATTGTTTTGAGATCTTTTTCTAAAAATTCTTCCGCCTCCTCAAAGCTGAACCCAAATTTACTTTCCTCCTGTGCAATATGAATTTGAACCAAACAATTGATAATTCTATTGTTTTTTAAGGCTTCTTTATTTAATTCCTTAAATCGCTTTTCTTTGTCCATTCCATGTACCATATGTACAAATGGGGCCATATATTTCATCTTATTACCTTGTACATGGCCAATCATATGCCAGCGTATATCCTTCGGTAACAACTCATATTTCTCCGCCATTTCTTGAATCCGGTTTTCTCCAAAATCCCTCTGTCCAGCATCATAAGCTTCCTGAATATAGGAACTCGGCTTTGTTTTGGAAACCGCTACCAATTGAACATCCTTGGGAAGGCTAGAAACAATGGATTTTAAATTTTTAGCTATAATGGAATTAGTCATGGTTATACTCATTTAGTATTGGCAAAATTAAAATTAGATGTGAGATGAAGGCTATTTTCTTTTAGAAGCTATAAAGTCATATTAAAATTTGGAATATCAGCCATAATCAGGCATCACAATTATTATAAATAATACATTTGCTGTCCCAAAAATTTTATTCGAATGAAGATTTCTTATAAGTGGCTTAAGGAATATATAGATATTGATCTAGATGTAGAAAAGGTTTCCGAACTTTTAACGGATACTGGACTTGAAGTTGAAGGACTTGAAGAGGTAGAATCCATTAAAGGCGGCCTTAAAGGAATAGTTGTAGGCGAGGTTATGACCTGTGAGCAGCATCCAAATGCTGATCGCTTGAAAAAAACCAGTGTTGATATTGGAGCAGGAGAATTACTATCCATCGTTTGTGGTGCAGCAAATGTAGCCGCTGGGCAAAAAGTTTTAGTAGCCACTATTGGATCTATTATTTACGGAGAAGATGATCAATTTGAAATAAAAAAGAGTAAGCTAAGAGGTGAGCTTAGTGAAGGAATGATTTGCGCTGAGGATGAACTGAACTTAGGGGATTCCCATGATGGGATTTTGGTTTTAGATCCAAAAGCAAAAGTTGGAACCCCCGCAGCTGAATACTTTAAGATTGAATCTGATTTTGTTTTTGAAATCGGCCTTACTCCGAATAGAACAGATGCTATGTGCCATTTTGGAGTGGCCAGAGACCTTCGCGCAGCATTATTGCGCCTCGGAGAAGAAAAAGTATCGCTCGAACTACCATCTGTTCAGGGTTTTAAAGTAGACAATCAAAATTTACCTATTAGTATTTCCATAGAGGACTCTGAAGCATGCCCTCGATACTCTGGAACCTCAATCAGCGGTGTGAAAGTAGCTCCGTCTCCAGAATGGTTACAAAACCGATTAAATGCGATTGGCCTAAAACCTATTAACAATGTGGTGGACGTAACCAATTATGTTTTACATGAAACTGGACATCCGATGCATGCATTTGATGCCGAAAAAATTCACGGTAAAAGCATTTATGTAAAAAAATTGCCATCGGGAACAAAATTCACAAGCCTAGATGAAAAGGAAAGAGTTTTGGACGAAAATGATCTGATGATTTGTGATGCTAAAAAAGGATTGGTGATAGCCGGAACCATGGGAGGATTAGAATCTGGAGTGAGTTTAGAAACCAGCAACATATTTTTAGAAAGCGCTTATTTCAACCCGGTTAGCGTTCGCAAAACTGCCAAACGACATGGACTAAATACAGACTCTTCATTTAGATATGAAAGAGGGGTGGATCCCAATATGGGTATTTATGCTCTAAAAAGAGCTGCATTGCTAATACAAGAACTTGCAGGTGGTGAAATTTCCATGGACATCCTCGATATTTATCCCAATAAAATTGAAGCCCTAGAAGTACAATTAAATCTCGATCGAATGAACAAATTGATTGGTCAGGAGATTGAAGAAAAAATGGTGATTGGAATATTAGAAAGCCTGGATATTAAGCTTATTTCCAAATCAGATCGTCACCTTCTGGTTTCTGTTCCTACCTATAGAGCAGATGTACAAAGAGAGGCCGATCTAATTGAGGAGGTTTTGAGAATTTATGGATTTAATGCCATTGAATTTGGCAACAAAATGCATATTTCAGTAGCTCAAACGGAAGCGAAAAGCGAAACTAGTTACAGAGAAAAAATCAGCACCGCTCTTAGTGGTAGAGGATTTTCGGAAATCATGAACAATTCGCTAACCAAGCCAAAGTATTATAATGGAAATGGTTTTAATGATGAACAATCTATTAAAATGCTAAACCCATTAAGCCAAGATCTTGAAGTGATGAGGCAGGATTTACTCTTTGGAGGGTTGGAAGTTATGGCCTATAATATGAACCGCCAGCGATCGGACATTAAAATGTATGAGTTTGGGAAAACCTACCAAAAAGAAGAAAATGGTTTTACAGAAAAATCGAGACTAGGAATCTGGTTATCTGGTTTAGAAAGGCCAGAAAGCTGGAATAATGACAATAAATCCATTTCAAACTTTTTTAGTCTAAAAGCCGAAGTCAATCAAATCCTCAATAGTTTAGGTTTAAGTCAAATTTCGGAGAAGGAACAAAACGATCATAGTTTTTTTAGTAATGGATTGGATTTTATTTTAAACAAAAAAGTTGTTGTAAGTCTAGGCCAGATAAAACCTGCACTTTTGGGCAAAATGGATATTAGAAACGATGTTTATTATGCGGATTTCAATTGGAAATACCTTTGTGCAAAAGCCAAAAAACAAAAAGTGCAGTACAAGGAAATACCCAAGTTTCCAGAAGTAAGAAGGGATTTAGCCTTGTTGCTAGATATTGGCATTAATTATTCTGAAATAAAAGATATTGCCTCCCGAGCGGAAAGAAAATTACTTAGAGATATCAATTTGTTTGATGTATATGAGGGAAAAAATCTGCCTAGTGGAAAAAAATCTTATGCGATAAGCTTCAAGTTTAGAGATGATAGCAAAACTCTAAATGACAAGGAAATTGATAAAATGATGAATAAAATCATTTCAGCATTGCAACATCAACTTAAAGCAGAATTGCGCTAGGGATAGATTCTATAGAATGCTTAAAATCGCCTATAGCCCGATTTATCATCACCCCTTGCCTCAGGGCCATCGTTTTCCAATGGAGAAGTATTCTTTGCTCCCTCAGCAACTATTATATGAGGGTAGTTGTGGGCCACAAAATTTCTTTGAACCTTTTGCTTTGGATGAGGATCAAATTCTAAGGACACATAGCCTAAACTATTGGCAAAAGCTAAAGGATCAAAAACTCAGCAAAAAAGAAGAGAGAAAAACAGGTTTTCCCTTAAGCCCTGAACTAGTAGAAAGGGAAATAAGAATTTGCCAAGGTACCATTGATACAGCAAATTTCGCTTTAGAATTTGGAGTTTCTATGAATATAGCTGGTGGAACTCATCATGCTTATAAAGATAGTGGGGAGGGATTTTGCCTATTGAATGATATTGCTATTGCCTCCCATTATTTATTAGATAAAAAAAATTGCAGGCAAATATTAGTTGTAGACCTAGATGTGCATCAAGGAAATGGCACTGCTAAGATTATGGAAAATGAAAATCGTGTTTTTACATTTTCTATGCATGGAGAAAATAATTATCCCTTACACAAGGAAAATTCAAACCTCGACATTGCTTTAGCAGATGGAATGGAAGACAATGAATATTTACAGATTTTAAAAAACACTCTTCCTAGGCTTATAGGGCAATTAAAACCTGATTTCATTTTTTACCAAAGCGGGGTAGACATCTTAAAGACAGACAAACTAGGGCGTTTATCCCTAAGCATGGAAGCTTGTAAGGAAAGAGATAGATTTGTTTTGCAAAGTTGTAAAAACTCAGAAATCCCTGTAGCTGTAAATATGGGCGGGGGATATTCTGAAAAAATATCCGATATAGTAGAGGCTCATGCCAATACATTTAGGCTTGCTCAGGAAATCTATTTCTAAAAATTAATCAAATGGTATAGTAACCACCTGGTAGGTATTTCTACTAATCTGCTCCAAAAGCACTTTACCACTTTCTTTTACAATTTGTTTAGACTTCTCATCATAATGCCTTACGGTGAATAAATTGGCATCCGTATTAAAGGAAGTCACAAACTCCGATTTTAAAGCTTTTAATATTTTAGGACAAATAACGGGATCGTTATTTATACAAAAGGAGGAGCTCACAGCGGTGTTTTGAGACATATTTACCCTTACTCCAAATTCATGGAAAATTTTATAGATCATACTCAAATGATCTTCCACAATAAAGGCTAAATCTTTGGTAGAAATAGTAATAAGAGCTTGATTTTCCTTTCGTATAAAACAAGGTAAAAATGGATCTAGATCCAAACCATTACCTACCCTTGTGCCAGAATCTTTAGGATTTAAAAAAGATCTTACAAATAAGGGAATCCCTTTTTTTCTCAGTGGCTGGATAGTTTTTGGGTGAATTACAGAAGCTCCGTAATAGGCTAGCTCAATAGCCTCCCTAAAGCTAAGTTGGTGTAATAGTTCTGTATCCTTAAAAACTTTTGGATCTCCGTTTAGAATTCCTGGAACATCCTTCCAAATAATAACTTCTTCAGCATTTAAAGAATAGGCAAAAATGGAGGCAGTATAATCCGAACCTTCCCTTCCTAAGGTTGTAGATTCATGATCAGCATCTGCACCTATAAAACCTTGAACAAGGTAATTATTCCCAGCTTTTACCCGATCCGAAATTAAGCCAATGGTCTGCTCCCAATCCACTCTGGCAAATCGATAATTCTTATCTGTTCTAACAAGTTTTCTGGCATCTAACCATTCATTAGTATAGCCTTGATCTTCTAAATAGGCTGAAATAATTTTTGTTGAGATTATTTCACCAAAAGGAACAATTTTATCATAAAGCCTATTGTAATCATCCTCTAATTCAGATTGGGTGCTAATTTCCAATTGGGTTAAAGCTATTTCAACCTCATTATAAATTCTATGTTCAGCATCTGGAAATAACTCCTTTACAATATCAAAATGAAAATCTCTAAGCTCAGTAATTTGATTTGAAAGATTCGGTGAAGAATTTAAATAGCTAAGCAATATTTCTTCTAGAGCATTGGTTGTTTTACCCATTGCTGATACTACAATAACTAGGTCATCCTTACGAAAATGATCTAAGACCTTAAATACATTCCTTACACTTTTGGCGTCTTTAACCGAAGCCCCACCAAATTTAAAGACCTTCATAAAATTATTTTTAGCAAATTTAGAAATTGCTCCCAATTGGGATTTGTTTTTCAAAAAAATGAGGTTAAAGTTTTAATGATGTTCAATCTCAGACTTTTGTAAGGAATGATTTATTTGTTAACTATGCGAACTCAATCCATCAAATAATATGAAGCCATCTCTTTTTATGAAATTTAAAACTACCTTTTTTGCCCTAATTCTTTTGCTTGGATACTCATCTAGCGCACAGATTAATATTGGTTCCGAAAAATACACCACCTCTAGAACTGGAAATGGAGAACTTAAAGCTCCCGATTTTAAAAAAATAAAACGCACCACCCTTGTGATATTTTACGGGGATAGCGATAGCATCCATTTGGAAGGATTTAAAGAAGCCATAAAATCATGGACCTTTTGCCCGATTATTTTGGATGATATAGCCAATTTGGAATCCTATGATAGAAAAAGAGGGTTTAGCTTTGCTAGCCTTGATATCCAAACTGTAACAAAGGTTCATCCAAATTTGGGGACCAAAACTGAATCTGATATTAAAGTATTTCTGAACTTTTGGATCAAAAAAGGTAAGGAGCAGAAGACTTTTGCTCGATTGGATTTATTTACAAGCCATAAGGATGTAGAAGTATTGATAAAACTCAAAAACAGAAAGGAAAAAATTGATTATTTATACTCTACTGCTACAGCCTATAACTGGAGCCCTGGGTTTCTGAAACTTTACCTCACTTTTATGAGTGATAAGCTTAGCAAAGGAATGGGTTTCCCTCATAAAGAAGACTATGAAGATCCTGAATTATTAGCTGATTTATCCAGCAATATTCTTTTTTACCCAGATTATATCCTTACCACCAAGGATGAGTTGAGCAAGGAACTTACAGACCAAACTGAAGAAGATTTATTTGAAAAATATCCTTTTGAAAAGGAACTAATGCTTACTGAAGATTTAGACAATTTACTATTAGACCCAGAAGCTGGAGGAGATTATGTCTTATTATATGTTCAATGTGGTGATGATAAATACTATTCTGTATATAATAGCAATGGTAGCCTATTATTCCAAAAATATGAAGTGAATTCTTATAATTTGGACAAAGGTGATTTGAAAAAAATCGCCAAGGAAGTTGACTAGAATTTCATCCCTAAAAAAAAAAGGCAGCCCCAACAAGGCTGCCTTTTTTTTTTGAATTAATGGCGGAGTAGAATATCCAAACTTACTCAGATCTTAAGGTTCTCGCTGGATTGGTTTTGGAAACTATAAAAATATGATAGCTGATAGTGAGCATGGTAATGAAAAATGCAAGGAGAGCAGCTAATAAAAATCCAAAAACAGGAATGGGTATTTTATAAACAAACCCCCCAAGCCAATAGTCAATAGCATAATAAGCTACAGGCGAAATTAATAATACAGCAATGGCCAGTAGAATTAGGAATTCTTTGGAAATAAGCAAAGCTAAATCTTTGAGTTTGGCCCCTAATATTTTCCGAACACTAATCTCCTTAATTCTTTGTTCAACAGTAAAAGAAGTGAGAGCGAATAACCCCAAGGCTGCTATAATTAAGCTGATAAGGGCAAAAAAGCTAAATATGCTAAGCAGGATTTTTTCTGAGCTGTATTGTGCTTCAATTCGTTCATCTAAAAACTGAAATTGGAAATCGTGGTTTCCAGCAAATTCCTTCCACTTCTCTTCCATAATTTCTAAAGATTCCTCTACTGCCCCTCCTTTTAACTTTACCGAAAAGAAACTTGAAAAATTGGGTCTAAACAACATCACCAATGGCTCTAATTGATTGTGGAGAGAGGCAAAATGAAAATCTTTGATCACTCCAACAACTTTCCCGTCAAACTGTGCCTGGCCATTTCCCAAAAGCCCCCATTGCATTCTCTTCCCCACAGCATCTTCATTCCAGCCAAATTTCCTTGTAGCCTCCTCATTTATAATAAAACCCTGCTGAACATCCGTTTGAATATCCTGCGAAAAGGCTCGTCCAGCAACCAGACCAATATTTAACACTTCTAAATAATCTTCATCAATTGCGGTAACTTTTATGTTTTTATCTACCATCTGTCCATCTTGTTCAATTCTAAACATCAGCTCACCAAAATTACGACCAGGCATACCCCCGCTTCCAGTAATCTTGCTGATATCCGGATATTGCAACAGTTCGGATTTAAAATAAGCTAGTTTATTAAATACCGCTGTATCTTGAGGAATAGTAATTACCACCGTTTGATCTTTGTCGAAACCCAATTCTTTTTCCTGCATATATTTCATCTGCTGGTAAATGGAAATAGTTCCAATTATCATAAAAAGTGAAAAAATAAATTGCATTAACATCAAGGCCCTTCTTAGATTTCCAAAGCGACCAATTTTCGGAAGATTACCCCTTAAAACATTGGAAGGCTCGAATCGCGACAATACTAAAGCTGGATATACACCGGAAAGCAGTCCTACCAAAAAAATTAGCACTAGGGTAGTGATTAAAATATCAGGCTCCAAAACAGAGGAAAATGAAAATTCTTTTCCTGTAACTTCATTGAAAAAGCCCAGCATAATTTCCACCATGGCTAATCCTAAAACAAAGGCAATAAAAGTGATGAGTAAAGACTCCCCCAGAAACTGCCCTGAAATTTGACTTTTATAGGCTCCCAGTGTTTTCCGAACCCCAACCTCTTTCGCTCTTTTTATAGATTGAGAAAGGGAGAGATTTATATAGTTAATACTGGCGATTGCCAAAATAAAAACAGCCAGAAGCACAAAAATATAGATGAAATTCATATTCCCTTTTGGCAGGTCATATTCCCTTGAATTATCGAAATGCAATTCCTCCATGGGCTGTAAATAGAAAGAAGCACTACTCCCCTCTCCAAATGTTGCCACGAAAGGTTCCACATAACGAGTAGAAAAATCATCCATCTTTTCCCGAAAATCATCTGGCTCTATGCTTTCGTTAAAAAGCAAAAATGTATAGCAAACCAATCTAAACCAATCTTGGTTAAATGCATCCCTGCTAGTTTGTGGCAATGTGGAAAGGGAAATAAAAGCTTTATAAACAATTTCCGAGTTGGAGGGGCTATTTTCTATTACCCCCGTCACATCATATTCAGATACACCCACTTGAATTTTTTCGCCCAAAGCCTTTTCAGGGCTATCGAAATATTTAATAGCCAATTCTTCTGATAATACTATGGACCTTGGTGCGGAAAGTGCCGTTTTTGGATCTCCTTGAAGTAATTGATAGGACATCACATCAAACAAACCAGTATCTGTCATCCAGAAATTTGTTTCCCTAAAAATTTTGTCGTCCAATTTTATAGTCATTTCGTTGCCCATACTCATAAAGCGAACGAAACTTTCAATTTCTGGATAATCATTGGTAAAAGTGGGACCAACAGGAAAACTTGTTAGAGCAGCATTGATTTCTCCATTGTGATTTAGCAATTCAGTAATTCTATAAATCCTGTCCTTTTTTTCATGAAACTGATCATAGCTAACTTCATCTTGAACATAAAGACTTATAAAAAGAGTGCAGCAAATGCCAAATGCCAAACCAATAATACTTACAAAACTATAGGCCTTATGTTTGGTAATATGGCGCCAGGCGAGTTTAAAATAACTTTTAAGCATAAGCTCGATTTATGAGGTTAGAATATTAGACTCCACCGAATTTTCAGAAATCAACTTTCCATCAAACAGCTTGATGATTCTGTTGGAATAGGAGGCATCATGAGATGAATGGGTAACCATTACAATGGTAGTGCCTGACTCATTTAGATCTGTAAGTAAATTCATCACCTCATTTCCATGGGCACTGTCTAAATTCCCAGTAGGCTCATCTGCAAAAATTACAGTTGGTTTAGCTACTAAAGCTCTTGCCACCGCAACTCTTTGTTGTTGCCCACCTGATAATTGCTGTGGGAAATGACCACTTCTGTGTTCTATTCCCATTCTTTCCAAAAGCTCTTGGGTTGTTTTTCTTTTTTCAGCGCCAGACTTTCCTAGGTAAACCAAAGGCAATTCCACATTTTCATAAACTGTAAGCTCATCAATGAGATTAAAACTTTGAAAAACAAAGCCGATATTATTCTTCCGGATATCAGCCCTTTGCCGTTCATTCATTTTTGAAATTTCATAATCCATGAATTGATATCCACCAGAACTACATTTATCCAACAATCCCAAAACGTTAAGTAGGGTAGACTTCCCGCATCCGGATGGGCCCATTATTGACACGAATTCTCCCTTCTTTATTTCGAGACTTATTTTATCCAAAGCAGTGGTTTCCACCTCATCAGTTCTGTAAACCATACTCAAGTCTTTAGTACTTATTAATTTTTCCATATCTCTTTATTGTAAAATAATTGTTTCAAAATCAGAATAGTTATCATAGCTGGAAATGATGACCTCCTCACCTTCATCCAAGCCGTTTTTTAGCTCAAAATAATCTGGGTTTTGCCTGCCAAGTTCTATTTCCCGTTTATAGGCCTTCCCCGATTCTTGATTTAATACATAAACCCACTTTCCGGCGGTATTACTATAAAACCCACCACGAGGAAGCAACAATGCTGGGACCGAATTACTGAGGGCTAATCGAATATTTAAAGACTGGCCTCTTCTAATTCCAGCTGGGATGGTATCTATAAAAACAAGCTCCACCTCAAACTGGTTATTGCTAACTTCTGGGAAAACCTTGGTCACCTCCAATTTATAAGAGTTACCAGCCATACTAAAGCTTCCCCTCTGTCCTATTTTAACCTTGCCCAAATAATGTTCATCAATATTGGAGGAGACACGATAGGCTTCTAAAACATCTATTCTTCCTAAATTTTCACCACGATTTTTACTCTCCCCAATTTCAGCATCGAAGGAGGTAAGTTGGCCAGATATTGGAGCTCTAACGGTAAGGTTTTTAAGATTGTCGGTTATAGCCAATAGATTTCTCTCCATCATTTCGATAGATTTATCAATTCTCCCCACTTGTTGCTGTCTATATAGAAAATCTTTTTCGTAGCTACTTGCTAATAGTTTTCTTTTCTTTTTTAGATAGTCGTATCTAGATCTACTATCCTCATATTGTTGTTTAGAAATCGCTTCAGATCGTATTAATGCTGTATCTATTTTAAATTGTCTTTCCATCCTCGACAATTCCTGTTCAATGTCAAGCACCTGTTCTTTAATATTCCTTTCATTTAATTCCATTTGAATCCTGGTATTCCTCAGATTATTAATTTGTTCTACAATCTGAGTTTCTCGATTCATAAAGTCTAAGAGCAAATTCGTATTACTTAATTTCAATAAAGAATCGCCCTTTTTCACTTCTACTCCCGCCTCCACATATACTTCTTGAACTGTTCCGCCTTCAATGGCATCTAAGAAAAAACTTTCCACAGGCTCTGCATTTCCTTGAATTGGAATAACATCATCAAAAATCCCTTTAAGCACCTTTGCAGTTCGAATTCTTTCTCTGTCTAATCGGTGAGTACCGCCACTACCATTAAAAAGGAAAATATTAAACAAACCAAAAACTAAAAGCATGATAGTGATGCCTATCAATCTCTTTTTTCGTTTGTTCTTTTTAACTCCTACTATTTTTTTATCCATGAGGATGAATTCGCTTTTGTTGCTTAGAGGTAAAAAATGTACCGATATATTTAAGTATTTGCAAATCAGTTAGTTGCAAATAAAAAAGAAATTCCAACCCAAAAAAGTGTTCCAAAATTAAGCAGATCTCTGTTCGTATTCGAACACTTCTTACCTTTAGGGCATAATAAGATTTTATGCAAAAAATTGACGGTGCTATATTAATCGTAGATGATGAAAAGGATATTTTAACTTCCCTTTCCCTTTATTTAAAGCATCATTTTTCTAGAGTAGAAACATGCAGTGATCCTAAGGAAATTTCCTCAAAAATTGGTCAGGGAGAATTTAGTTGTATTGTATTAGACATGAATTTTCGCAAAGGTGTAAATGATGGAAAGGAAGGAATGTATTGGTTAAATTTCATAAAAGAGACTAGGCCAGAAACTGCGGTAATATTACTTACTGCCTATGGGAATTTGGAATTGGCGGTTGAAGCCTTAAAAATGGGAGCCTCAGATTTTATTCTTAAACCATGGAAAAATGAAAAACTACTTTCTACACTTATTCGTTCCATAGAATTACAAAAATCAAAATCTGAAATAAAAAGATTAAAAAGTTTAAACAGCCAGCTCAGCAAGCAATTGCACCAAAGTGAGCCATTGTTTGAATCTCAATCGCCAAAAATGATGGAGCTTATAGAGACGGCCAAGAAAATTGCCAGCACAGAAGCCAGCATTTTAATTTATGGTGAAAATGGAACGGGCAAAGAAGTTTTGGCCAAGGCCATCCATGAGTATTCGGAAAGGAAATCAGCTCCATTTATTAAAGTTGACCTTGGTGCTGTTTCTATGAATCTATTGGAAAGTGAATTATTTGGACATAAAAAAGGGAGCTTTACCGATGCAAAAATGGATAGGATAGGAAAATTTGAAATTGCCAATAAAGGCACCTTATTTTTAGATGAAATTTCCAACCTCCCACTTCCTGGACAGAATAAATTGTTGAGCGTGTTACAAAACCGTAGGATTACAGCACTGGGATCGAACCAAGAAATTGAAATAGATGTGAGGATAATAAGTGCCAGTAATGAAATGCTACCCGATAAAATAAAGGAGCAAAGTTTTAGGCAAGATTTATATTACCGGCTAAATACGGTGGAACTTAGAATTCCACCATTAAGGGAAAGAATGGAAGATATTGAAAAGCTCAGTTTGCAGTTTATTAGCCATTATTCCCAAAAATATGGAAAGCCAAATATGAGTTTAAACCCTACTGCCTTGCAAAAGATTAAATCCCATTCTTGGCCAGGAAATATTCGTGAGTTAATGCACAGGATGGAGAGGGCTGTAGTTTTAAGCACAGCGGAAATTAATGAATACTCGTTTGATTTCAATGGCAAATCCCAAAGCAAGGATGCAGAAAAAACACTTCCCAGTCTAAAGTTGGAAGAAGTGGAAAAATATTGTATTAGAGAGGCTTTACAAAAAAACAAGTCCAATATTAGCAAGGCCGCTAGAGAGTTAGATATAAATAGGAATACCCTTTACCGTAAAATGGAAAAATATGGTCTATAAAAAATTCTCTAGCCAAATAGTCTTGAGGTTCATATTCATTCAAATATGTATGATCCTTATTGCCTATTGTATGATAGTAAAATCTTGGTGGATAATTTCATTTCTCCTCTGTTTATTTTGGTTTTACCTGAGTCTTGAATTATTAAAAAAAATTAAAAAGACCAATGAAAAATTGAGCCTCTTTTTTCGTTCTGTACGATTAAAGGAATTTAGCAGCAGCTTTTCGAAAACCAAAGAAAAAAGTGGTTTCGACGAACTTCATGAATCCATGAATCAAGTGATTGAGCTTTTGAAAGAATCCAAAATAAAAAAGGAGGCCCAACTAATGCTATTCCAGGGAATGATACAAAATCTTAGTACGGGTATATTGGTTGTAGATAAAGAAGAGCATATTATTTTGAGCAATCCAGCAATCTTGAAAATGCTTAAAACTCCAGAAGAACAAAACTGGAAGAGATTCGCAAAAAGGAACCCAAAGATTTCTGAATGTTTAAAAGGACTAAAAAGTGAAGAAAAAATTATTATCACCCTCAGGAATGATAATTCAAAGGCCCAACAATTGCTAATTACAAAGAGGCATTTTCACATCAATCAGCTAGACTATAATTTTTATTCTTTTCAGGATATCCATCAAGAATTAGAGAAAAAAGAAATTGAATCATGGCAAAAATTAATAAGAGTTCTTACCCATGAAATTATGAATTCTGTTAGCCCAATTGTTTCTTTAAGTTCCACCTTGAAATTGTTGTTAGACAATTCGCACTCTGAAGAAGGCTATCAAAAAATCGAAATAGAAAAGTTTAAGGATGTTTTATTATTGTTGAAACCATTCAAAACAGAAGCGAAGGTTTAATGAGCTTTATTGATGAGTATTCTCAACTTACCAGAATCCCAAAACCAAAACTGGAATCATTTGATATTTTGCCTGGTATCCGAGAACTGGAACAGCTTTTAAAGGCAAGCTTAAAAGAAAAAAACATTGTTTGGAAAATAAATTGCAGCTATTCTAGCTTATTGGTAAAAGCAGACCCTAATCTATTGAGTCAGGTTCTATTAAACCTTCTTCACAATGCCATAGATTCTTTTGAGGATATTAAACAGGAGGCTGAAATTCAAATAGAAATTAAAAAGGAAGGCCAACAAACAAAAATAACTATCCACGACAATGGCTGTGGTATAAATAAGGAAATTAGGGCTGATATTTTTCTGCCATTTTTCAGCACCAAGGAAAAAGGAAGTGGTATCGGTTTGAGTTTAAGCAAAAATATTTTATTGGCCCACCGAGGGAATTTAACCTATATCCCAAATAAAAAAGGCAGTTCCTTTTGTATAGAACTGCCTAATTAATATTTATTTGGAGGCTTAAAACTTTTCCAAGGTCATTTTACAGTTCCACCATTCCTTTTCTATCATTGCGCCTTGGTTTTCATAAAATTCCACAGCAGGACTATTCCAATCTAGCACCTGCCAATCTAATCTTATAGCCCCTTGAGATTTGGCAATCTTTGCCGTTTCCTCTAGCAAGGCTAAACCTAAGCCTTGTCCTCTATTTTCAGGTCTTACGTAAAGGTCTTCTAAATAAAAACACCTTCCACGCCATGTAGAATATCTTGGATAGTAGAGTGAAATTCCTTTAACATCCCCATTCATTTCGGCAACAATAAAATCAAAAGCCTTATGTAATTTCCAGTCTTCCAATAGCTTTTCCTGGGTATTGACAACCATTTCTGGAGCTTTTTCATAAACTGCTAGTTCGTGAATTAATTCCATAAGGCTAGCCATGTCACCCTCTTCGCCCTTTCTTATCAAAAAGTCTCTCATAAATCTATTTCAATTTGATTTCGAAGGATGTCCTCCAACTCTTGTCGTTTAGTGATTAAATGTGCTTTGGATTTATGGATCAAAATTTCGGCAGGCTTAAATCGACTATTATAATTATTGCTCATGGTATAACAATAGGCACCTGCATTTTTAAAACACAGAACATCCCCTTCTTTAATTTCTGCTATCTGTCTGTCATTTGCAAAAGTATCCGTCTCACAGATATATCCTACAACTGTATATAGCCTTTGTCTTCCTTCAGGATTACTAATGTTTTCAATATGATGGTAGGCATCGTAAAACATTGGGCGAATCATATGATTTAGACCAGTATCTACACCTGCAAAAACGGTAGCGGTAGTTTGTTTAATCACATTCACCTTGGTGAAAAAATAGCCAGATTCGCTCACCAAAAATTTCCCGGGTTCGAATTCAATTTCCAATTCCCTTCCATATTCTTTACAAAAATTCTTAAAGAGTTTAGACATTTTGGAGCCTAATTCTTCAATGTTAGTAGATATATCATTGGGTTTATAGGCTACTTTAAAACCACTTCCAAAATCTACAAACTTTAGGTTTTTAAAATCGTGAGCTATGTCTAAAAGTAGTTCCGCCCCTCTCAAGAAAACATCAACATCAAGAATATCACTTCCGGTATGCATATGTAAACCTTCCACATTAATGTTTAGGCCTTTAATCAATCTTTCTAAATGTCTTAATTGGTGGATACTAATTCCAAATTTAGAATCAATATGGCCTGTAGAAATCTTAATATTCCCTCCAGCCATAATATGTGGATTCATCCGAATACAAACAGGATATGAATTTCCATATTCAGTACCGAATTGTTCGAGGATGCTAAGATTATCGATATTAATTCTCACTCCTAATTTTACCGCCTCTTTAATCTCATCTATAGAAACCCCATTTGGAGTGTACATAATATCGTCTGGGGAGAAACCAGCCTTCAAACCTATATGAACCTCCTGTATTGAAACAGTATCCAAACCACTGCCTAAAGATTTAAAAAATCTGAGCACATTGATATTGGTAAGCGCCTTACAAGCATAGTTTATCTTCATCTTACTACCCTTAAAAGCGTCCTTTAATCGTTTATACTGACTTTCCATTTTTACAGAATCATAAACATAAATTGGAGTTCCAAACTCCTCACATAAATCCAAAGGATTAATCCCTTGAATAAGGTTCTTTTGGGTAGTATTAGTCATTGCTAATTATATAATTTTTGATTGGCTGCTAAATTACTTGTTTTAAAAACTAATCAAAGGCGATTTATGGATTTAATGAAAGCAGGTCATTGTTCCCACGAAACAATGCTTTTGGAAAAATAAAGCAGTAATAATTCCCAATAGTGGGCTAGAATCCAGCGAAAAATTTAATCCTAAATTAACCTTGGAAAAGGAATATTAAGATCAAATTAGGGGTCTAGGCTTTTCAATTTTCCTATTTTTGGCGCAAATTAAGTTAGCTTATCTCATAACTATGAAAGTACACAACTTTTCTGCCGGTCCTTGTATTTTAGCACCGGAGGTTTTAAAACAAGCATCCGATGCAGTTTTAAACTTTGACAACCTTGATTTATCACTTCTTGAAATTAGCCATAGAAGTAAAAACTTTGTGGCAGTAATGGACAGAGCAGTGAGCCTTGTAAAAGAATTATTAGAAGTTCCTGAAGGATATTCTGTTCTATTTTTACAGGGAGGGGCAAGTTTAGAGTTTATTATGGTGGCCTATAACCTTATGAAAAATGAAGGAGGAGTTGCTGCATATACTGAGACTGGAACTTGGGCGAAAAATGCCATCAAAGAAGCTAAAAGGATTGGAGAAGTTAAAATTGTTGGTAGTTCCAAAGAATCCAATTTCAACTTTATTCCAAAAGGATATGATATTCCTACAGATGTAGATTATTTTCATTGTACCTCTAACAATACCATTTTTGGTACCCAGATGAAATCCTTCCCAAACCCAGATTGTTTGATGGTTTGTGATATGTCTTCTGATATTTTTAGCCGTAAGGTAGATGTCTCCAAATTTGACCTGATATATGCCGGGGCACAGAAAAACATGGGGCCTGCTGGTGCAACATTGGTAATTGTTAAAGATGAAATTCTTGGTAAATCTGGTAGAGATATTCCTGCTTATTTAGACTATCAAACCCATATCAATAAGGATTCGATGTTCAATACTCCACCGGTATTTTCAGTCTATGTTTCAATGTTAACTCTGGAATGGCTAAAAGCCAATGGTGGAATTTCTTGGATAGAAGAAAGAAACGAACAAAAGGCGGAACTAATTTATTCAGAAATCGATAAAAACCCTTTATTCCAAGGAACAGCCGAAAAAGAAGACCGTTCGAATATGAATGTTTGCTTTTTATTGAAAGATGAAAGTTTGAGTGAAGAGTTTGACAGTATGTGGAAGGCGGCTGGAATAAGTGGAATAAATGGACATAGAAGTGTTGGAGGTTATAGAGCGAGTTTGTACAATGCCCTTCCTCTTGAAAGTGTAAAAGCTTTAACTGATGTGATGTCCGAATTAGCCCAAAAACATGCTTAATCGCAAATAAATAATTATGAGAATATTAGCAAATGATGGTATTTCACCATCTGGAAAGAATAAACTTGAAGAGGCTGGATTCACTGTAGATCTGACCAAAGTAGCACAAGATCAATTAGAATCTTATTGCAAAGAGCATAATGTAGAAGCCATTTTGGTGAGAAGTGCTACAAAAGTTCGCCAAGATCTAATTGATGCCCTTGAAGGTCAATTAAAACTAATTGGTAGAGGAGGTGTAGGAATGGATAATATTGATGTGGATTATGCCAAATCTAAAGGTATTCACGTAATCAATACTCCAGCGGCAAGCTCTAGATCTGTAGCAGAACTTGTATTTGCCCACCTGATGGGAATGGTTCGTTTCCTTTTTGATAGCAACCAAAAAATGCCATTGGAAGGAGAGACCAATTTCAAAGTATTGAAGAAAAACTATGGAGGAGGTTCCGAATTAAAAGGTAAAACAATAGGAATAATTGGCCTGGGAAGAATTGGTAGAGAAGTAGCAAAAATGGCCTATGGATTAGGGATGAATATTGCAGGTCATGATGCCTATTTTAAAGAGCCCTTCGATTTAGAAATGGAATTTGCAGATGGTCAAAGTTTGAAAACTCAAATAAAACCAACCTCAATGGAGGAAGTATTAAAATCTTCAGATTTTATTACAGTTCATATTTCTGGAGCTGGCCAAAGCCTTATTGGCGCCAAAGAAATAGCCATGATGAAAGACAATGCAGGTATTATTAATACCGCTAGAGGTGGAGTGGTTAATGAAGAAGCCCTTTTAGAGGCTTTGGAAGACGGCAAACTTAAATATGCCGGATTGGATGTTTTTGAAAATGAACCAAATCCAAAAATCAGCATTTTGATGAGCCCCTACACAAGTCTAAGTCCACACATTGGAGCGGCAACTATGGAAGCTCAAGACAGGATAGGCGAAGAATTAGCTGATCAAATTAGCAGCCTTTTAAAAAATTAAAGAAAAAAAAATCTCGCTAAGCGAGATTTTTTTTTGGGGTAACACCCAACTCTTTTGAATTTCATTCCGTTACCTATATAAGATCGAAACTTTTTTAAAAAGTTGGATTTTTATTTTTTGATTTTAAAATCGCAAAATCAAAGGGGAAAACAAAAACGTTATAATACTAGGTAGGGTTTCCTAACCCTATCTGGTTTTTATACCTTCTAAAGTTTAAATTTCCGTAAAAAAAACATTCCACACCATACCGATTAACCAATTATTTGGTTAAACATCTAATAATATCCAAGGGTTCTTAGGCTAAATACCGATTTATTTTTTGCCGAAATCTGGAAATTTAGAAAAATAGTTTTTTCAAATTACTGGAAGCCAAGCTCTAATGAAAAGCTCATGGATTTTTATCTTTTTTTTTGAAAAAAATTGAGAATTCACCCAACCGATTTTCGCTTTTGATCGTCTTCTTTACCAGCACATCTATTCTCATGTGATGGGCGATAATTATTTATTTTATGTTGTAGGGGTACGGCATAAATAAAAGGAAAGCTAAATGTTATAATACCAGATAAATTCTATCTGGTATTATTTCTTTAGAAGTTTAACTGAAATTAAAAAGGTTAACTTGGATTTGTAAAAATACCCTTAGCTTGTAAACAGAAGCTGAGGGTATTTTTTTGCTAAACTTTCTAACAAAGCTTTCGTTAAAACCTCCTCTTCCTCCTAAATCAAACACTTCATTCTTTATTAATTTTAGCACTTCTAATCCAACGATGACCTAAGATGAATTTTTCCTCAATCAAAAATCTAGTTCTATTCGCCATTCTAATTTTTACCATTGGATCTTGTGCTAGTAGTTCAAAAACACTTGTTAATGTAAAATGTGTATATACATTTCAGGATGTGGCGAATGAGTTGGATCAACAGAAACTTGAAAACGCTATTGTTTCTGTTATAGGCTCAGATTTTAAAAAAACAGGTTCAGACTCCAACCCTACCTATACATTTGTGGCAAAAAATGCAGCGCAAATAGATGAGATCCACAATAATATCAAAAACCTAAAGAGCGGTAAAGACAAGGAGAATATTCCAAGTAAAATATTCAATAGCACCGCCAACCAAGGCTCAGCCTTTTATATGGAAAAACCAGAATATCATGTAACCTATGGTTCTATAGGCCTTCAAGCTAAGGTGGAGGTAATTGTAAACTTTAAAATTACGCCTGGCAGTAAATTATGGTATAAACCCCAGGATCAAATGGAAATTGATATTACAGATAAGGTAGATAAGAAGGGAAATGTGAAATTTGCCACCAAAATCACCAAAAACCAAGAATATATATTAGGTCGCACTTCCTATAAAGGTGCAGAGCGATTTATTCAGGTAAATATATTTACAGGAGAAGTCTCGGAAATCAATCAAAATCAGTACCGCTAGGAAATTGAAATTTTACTTACCTACGATTTTATACAGCTCACCGACTTCAACTATTTCGTTCACCTAATTCTACTTGCAAACCCAACAGACTGGTGCTATGTTTGGATCATCAATTAACAATCAAACTATAAGTGATGACTGAGGAAATAAAAACCAGAAGAAGTAGAAAAGGAATGTTTACAGGCTTGCTCATCTTAGTGGCAGGTGTTATTTGGCTGTTGGACAATATGGGATATTATGCCCCATCTTGGCTATTCCGTTGGCCAATGATTTTAATAATAGTAGGGATTTTCTCAGGCTTAAATGATGGGTTCCGAAGACCAGTTACTTGGATTCTAATTGGAATCGGTACTGCTTTTACTCTTGGCGATATTCTGTATATACCCTTTAATTTATTCGAATATTTTTGGCCTATGATGGTCATCCTAATTGGATTGATCATCCTAATTAGACCCAAAAAGGAAAAGGTAATTAAAAACCACTTCGACGGCAGTACCACGGTGAAGGATGAAGAAGAATTTGAGAAGGGAAATTTGCTAGATGGTTTGGCATTATTTAATGCAACGAAAAAGAATATCTTTTCCAAAAATTTTAAAGGAGGAGAAACGGTAACAGTTTTTGGAGGTACAGAAATTAATCTACTTCAAGCAGATTTTGAGAAACCAATAACGATTGAAGCAGTTGTTGTATTTGGCGGATTAAAACTTATTGTACCCCAAAACTGGGATGTAAGAATTGAAGCCACAAATATCCTAGCTGGTATCGACGATAAAAGATCCTCCTCCATCCAGGTTCTACCAGAAAATAAAGTTCTAATCCTCACTGGAATTGTTGTTTTTGGCGGCATTGATATAGTGAGTTATTAAGAAAAAGAGAAACCAAACCGATCTCAACCTATTTATCTGAATACTATTCGGATTTTGGGTTGAGATTTTTTGTAGCTTTTCATTCGCATAAAATAGCCCTTGAATATTGAATGTAAATCCACTAATTTATAAAAGAAATACCTCCTACCTCCTCCTTGCACTCTTTGTTGCTGGGGCATTGCAAATAACAGGAAGTGTAAAATTTCTCAACCAAAACTCATTTTTCAGTCTCATTGATGCTTCCATAAACTGGATTTTTATTGGACTGATCATTTTCTTCATCACCAACACTCTTTCCTTTTATCATCCTAGAAACGGAAAAATTGCTCTGAGCTTAATAGCACCAACTATTTTATCTTATTTAAATTTAGAAATATGCCAGTTTTTAATTGAAAGTATTATTTCCGATGAAGGCTATTTAGAATTTGTAGAATCCAGTAAATTTTACAGGTTTACAGTGATGTTTCTAATCCTGCTCGCCTGTACAATCATTAATTTAATTTGGTATCAGTTAGGTGAAAAGCAAGAAAGTATTCGAAGAAATGAGGAAGTTGCTACACTGGCCAAGGATGCAGAATTATTTAAATTAAGACAGCAACTTCAGCCACATTTCTTGTTTAATAGTTTAAACTCCATAAACTCACTTATTGGGAGTAGACCTGAAGTGGCAAGAAGGATGGTCCAACAATTATCCGACTTTCTCAGAGGAACTGTAAATCGAAACGATCAAAGTATCGTTCCTTTAAAAGATGAATTGGAATACCTTAAATTGTATTTAGATATAGAGCAATTTCGTTTTGGACATCGATTAAATGTAGAATTCAATTACGATGATGAAATTCTTGAAATTAAGGTTCCTACGCTAATACTTCAACCTCTTTTGGAAAATGCTATAAAATTTGGTTTATACGGAACGGTAGGAAACATTAGTATTTTCGTAGATATCAAAAATGTAAATGGAAATTTACACTTCCATATTCAAAATCCATATGATGAAGATACTCAGGCACCCAAAGGGACTGGGTTTGGATTAAAATCTGCCCAAAGGCGTTTGTATTTAATTTATGGAAGACAAGATTTGCTACAAACAAGCAAGGAGAATCAAAAATTTAATTTGTATTTAAAAATCCCAAGAAGTTATGATTAGGGTCCTTATTATAGATGATGAGCCACTGGCTTGTGAACTCATTCAAGAATACCTTGGGGATTTTGTCGATGTTAAAGTAATAGGCTTTTGTCATGATGGCTTTGATGGCTTAAAATCCATACAGGAAAATCAACCAGATTTGGTGTTTTTAGATGTTCAAATGCCAAAGATTAATGGATTTGAAATGTTAGAAATCTTGGACAATCCACCTGCGATTATCTTCAGCACGGCTTTCGACCAATATGCCATTAAAGCTTTTGAAGCGAATGCTGTAGATTATTTATTGAAACCCTATGATAAGGTAAGATTTAAAACCGCAGTGGATAAGTTCCTTAATAATCCAACAAACCATTTTAAGGAATCAAAATATATCGCTGATCTCGGGCTTCAACAAAAGGAACAGAATAGAATAGTGCTAAAAGATGCGGGGAAAATTAAAATTATTCCCGTAAAAGACATCATTCATCTAGAAGCTGATGATGATTATGTGAAAATATATTCCATTTCCGGAAAGTATCTGAAAAAGAAAACTCTACAATTTTATGAAGATGGGCTTTCCAAAGAATTATTTTGCCGGATACATCGCTCACATTTAATAAACCTCTCCTTTTTAGAAAGGATTGAAGCCTACGAGAAAAATAGCCATATTGCCCTCCTAAAAGATGGCTCAAAAATTCCAATTAGTAGAAGTGGATTTCAAAAAATAAAGAATATGCTTCATATTTAATCTGCAGCTATTTAAACAATTCCGTCAAGCCTTTTCCTTATCCCTGGGATTTAGATTAAGACAAATTGTTTACAAAATTCAAGGGAAATTCATTCATCCTCCAACAGCTCCCTCATTTGTGATAATCCATTTCACAAACCCTTATTGCCCCTTTTATTTATCACTTTCCATCTTGTTATTAGGCCATTCTTTTAAAATTATTTTTTTATCAAATTAGTTAGATAGAAACAATTCCTTTATTTGTTAAGAAAAGGCATACACCCTCTTTATCAATCACTTAAGAAAGAAATTACTTCCGAGCGATTCAACATTCAAATTGCCAATGTTTTTCCCCTTACAGCAAATTTAAAGGGATGAGTTTTTATCTAGCAGCTCTCTCCTTCGCTTATACGATTGTGTTTGTTTTTAATAAATCCAACAGAGAAAATTCCCTATAAATAATGCCATTTTAATCCAAGTAACATTTTCAAACCCTAGTAATAAACTTTAGAATTTTTTCTAATTTCAGAAATGAAAACTCGAAAAAGATGAAGTCAATTACAAAAAAAATCAACCTAATCCTCTACTTCCAATTGGCCCCTAAAATTTCAGATAGGCCCCAACTAAACCCGAGATCTTCCATTCCTTAAGCTTGGGAATTACTATTAATTACACCAGTATTAAAAAGTCCTAATTCAAACTTTTTAAAAATTAATAGTCATGAAACACCTGAAAATAATCAGCCCTCTACTTTTTCTTTTATTAATAAATAATCAACTATTCTCACAATTTAATCATATTGGATTTCAAGTTCCAGACAGCATTTTCAATGATCATCCCTTTCAGCAAATGGATACCTCATCCTTATTAAGCAGCGCTGTACTTTGGGATAGGATTAATCCCAATTTTGATTTTGAAAGCTTTCAAGGATTTAATGATGCGGAAGCTAGCAACTCACAAATTTTTAATCAATCATATATAGACATCCATTCAGCCTTTATAAACCCCTTGCCTCTTAATTATGATCAATTTCTGGAAGAATATGAAAACCAGGTTCTAGCGCATAATGCCCTCCCCATAGCATCTTATAGCATAGAATACCAGAAAATAAAAAGCCATGCCCTCGATAGTGCTTTAATAAGCATAGTAGATAGTCAATTCGTAATAGGGCCGAATAAAAGTGAGAATCCAATGAATACCCAATATTTATGGCAAATTTCAAGTGTAGCGGACCTTGTTCCTAATCAAGAAGTATTCAGGGTGGTTTTTCCAGAGGTTCTTAGCATCAACAATTTGTCTCCTTCTGAAAACTTCACCCAAATGAGCGTTGATTTTGACGATGGCTTAGGTTATCGAACCGTATTCTGGGATAGTATTATTGATGTACAATACAATGATGAACCAGGCACTGAAAAGCTGGTAAAAGTAAAGTTCAGCAATCCTTCAGGAAGCAACAGCTTTGCATTTTTAAAATGGAAAACCACAAGTACAAATTCTTGCCAACCCCCTCTAGATGACGCTCCATGGCCAGGACATATAATGACCTATCCCTATACTACAATAATTAATAATCAAATTCATGTCAACCAAAGCACAACGCTCAGTGTTAATAATTTAATCGAAGCAAGCATTCCCTATAAGGGTGAAAAGGCCTTGGGAAAGGCCTATATCAAATATAGAAATTCAGCCCCCGCAAATAATACCCAATTTGATAAACCGATGATTTTTGTGGAAGGCATAGACTTCAGTCCACCATTTTCAAAATTCAATTCGAACTCTCAAACTCAATTTAATCCATATCAGGATAGTGAATGTTTAGGAGATGTAGGCTGGCCAACTCTTTGGGGCTGTGATAGTAAATATCCATTTCAAAAAGCACCAGCTTATTTAGACTCTCTATTGAATGAAGGATATGACATAATTATGCTTGACTTCTGGGATGGAGCTGATTATATACAAAGAAATGCCTTCCTTTTAATTGAGTTGATCAATAGAATAAATCAGAACAAAATTGGGGAAGAGCAAATTGTAATTCTGGGTGCAAGTATGGGGGGACAGGTAACACGTTGGGCATTAAACTATATGGAAGAAAATGAAATGGACCACTGTGTAAGGCTATTTTGTTCTTTTGATAGCCCCTGGAAAGGTGCACATATTCCATTGGCCTTACAAAGTTTTCTAAAATATATGGCAGAGGATGGCAATAAGTCTCTTGCCCAAGGGAGATTGAAGGATTTACGAAGGCCAGCAAGCAAACAACTGATATTATATCATATTGATGAATGTGACGATCACTTTTCTACAAAAAGCCTCTTTGGAACGAAAAAATGGAATGTCAGCTATAACTTTCCCAACCTACAAACCTTTGCTACTCATTCCCTATTCGACCAATTCTACCAAGAAAATATAGACATGGGAGATTTTCCAAAAAACTGTCGAAATGTGGCAATTGCTAATGGGAATAATCTGGGATTAAGAGATTTTAGCAATGGCCAGCAGTATATAAATTACGATCAATCCTGTTTTGGTTTTAAAAACAAAGCAAAACTTTATGCAGAAGGAGCCGGCAACAATATTATCTCTGAACTAAACACGGCCATACCATTTAAGGAGGTGTGGGAAAAACGGTATAAAACCTTTAACACCCATAAATTAGATAATTCACCTGGGGGGTACAGAAGTGATTTTTCGGAAGTGAAAGCAAGTCTCATAGCAGCACTTGCAAATTATGGATGCTACCACAATCCAAGTTTAATACGGAGTAATGCAACTTTTATTCCCGTCGTTTCCGCATTGGCTCTAAGCAATAATGATTGGGATTACAAACTTAAAGGACAAGTTGGAGAATATTCCTGCTTTAAATCCGGAATTACTCATTTTGAAGGATATATAGCCGCTACAAATAATGAAGAACATGTTGAAGTAAGTGATGAAAATATGTCTTGGTTTTTAGATCAAGTGAGAAAAGGAGAGAAAAAACTTGAAAATCACAATGGTGGAATCTTAGTCAAAACCTGGAACAACCCACTAGAAAATAAACATATCGGAGGCTTAGAAATAAATTCCGGCGGCAGCCTATATATTAATGCCAATCGTCCTATATATGATGAAGCACCAAAGCCATATGCCAAAAATTTCCCACCTCAAGGAGGAATAGCAAAGGTGATTATCGGAAATCCATGTAATTCAAACAACACCGTGAATATTAATAATGGTGGGAAGTTGATATTAGGTGATAATAATATTCAAAATATAGATGGAAATAACCAAGCTGAAGTTCACATTGCAAAGGGAGCGATAGTTAATGTTAATAATGGTGGACATATTTTCATCCATGAAGGTTCCAAGCTAATTATCGACAAAGGAGCCAAGCTATCCATTAAAGCCGGTGCTAGTATAGAGCTATTATCATTTGGAAATATTATCGTAGAAGATGGAGGTGAATTAGAATATTTTAAAGATGCAGATTTTGGACTATTGGATAATGATGCGAATATTCACATTAAGGGGAAATTGGTGGTAAGATCCAATGCTACCTTTACTTTCAGAGGGCAGGGAAAACTTATATTAGATCAAAAAATTCCTTGGCTATTAGATAATAAGGGAAACCCTTATTTGGATCTAGCCAATTACATGCAAATTGATTCTGGTGCCAAGTTTAAATTAATGGGCAATTCACCCATGGACAAGTCCAAAACCCTTATGGAATGCAGAAGGCCATTTTATTTTAAAGATGGATCCGGAGGCATTTTTGAGGAGGTGGATATCCTAAACGGAGCCATTAAATTAAATAATGGTGCCCTGCTTTTTTCATTTGGAAAAACCTTTATCAGCAATGCAACTATAAGCTCCGGCGATTCTCAAAAACACGGTGGATTTCGAATTTGGAATAATGGCTCCTATAACCTCATTAGAAACACGGACATAAAAAATGGAAACTTAGGGGTATTTGCACAAGGTTTTACAGGAGCAAACAGTCTTAATTTTAATAATTGCAAATTCATCAATAATAAAACAGGCTTAAAAATTAATGGCGGAAGTTTCAATTGTAGCAATGTAGATTTTTACAATAATATTCTGGATATAAAAGCCGAAGCCTTAAGTGGAGAATCCATTATCCGTTATAGTGATTTTGATAATTCAGGCCTGGGAATTACCAATAAATCCATTCTTGTTACAGGGCAACAAGGAAGCCTATTGGGTTTAGACAATTGCGTGTTTAAAAATCACTCCACTTTCATTAGAGCAGTAGGTATTGATTTAAGGGCAGATTGCTCTGAATTTAACAATAGTGATGTGGCCATCAACCTAGAAGATGGGATATTGTATATCAATGAAGATGCTGGTAATATTTTCAAACAAAATGTTTCCCAAAGTATATTATTAACAGGAAATACTAGTAATAGTGGCATCTTTTTGAAAGATGGACAAAATATTTTTGAGAAAGATAATAATATGTATAATCGATATTTTAGACATATTGATGGTTATTTCCCAGGTGGCTTCCCTCAGTCCGATTTTATGCCTAACAATATTGATATTGATGCTGATAATAATTCATTTGATTTATATAATCCATTTAATCATCCTGAAAACTTTTTTTTCTTTCTCAGCTATAATGGGAATATCCCAACCTACCATGACATTATTATAAACAATAATCTGAGTAATGCCGATTGTAATTCACCCAGCACCTTAAGCGATGTTCATCCTTTAGGACCGGTAGTAATGCAGTTTCCGGGCAGCGGTGGAAAGGTCCATATTAATGGAAATAGTGAGCCATCCGATTTAAAACTCGCCGCATTGGAGGCTATTGACCATTTAAGCATTGTAGAGGAAGAAAGAAATGACCTTGAAGCTCTCAATCAATTCTTAGATATTTTAGAATCACCTATTTCTCAAGCAGATGCCAGTAGTTCAGGAATTTTACATGCCTGTTACAAAGGTGCATTTAATGCTTTAAATAATGCCTACCAATATGAAAAGCTCATTCGCCCTACTGGCAACCAACTAGGTCAACCCCAAGAGCTAAGCAATTTAATCTCAATGATTCAATCCAAAATCAACTTGTTAAATCCTCTTACCGATAGTAATGATATGCCAAGCAATTTTCAATTTCATCTAGACATGGTGCACAGCTATCGAGTAGCTGGGTTTTATTCGGATGCACTAACAGAATTAGGCAATTATAATAATTGGACTTACACCTATGAACAACAGCAAAGATCTGGCTATTGGTCTTGTGTTTGCAGGGCAGAAAATGATTACCAGCAAGGGGATATTAAGGAGGAAGGATTCATCTATGAAATGGAGCAATGTCAGCAATCTTTTGCTGGTTATAATTATAAAAGACAAGTTAGGAACCCAGAAAGGAAGCTAAGCCAAAACCAAGTTTTCGACTACCATCCGCAACCTGTTATAGACCAGTTATCCCTTTTCGTTGAACCAGAAATTTCTGGATTGGTAAAACTGAGAATCACCGATTTAAGTGGTAAGGAAATTTTAAAAGAAGAATTTATGTGGTTGGGTAACCGTCATGAAATAAACCTGAGTTTTTTAAAGCCCGGGCTGTATTTCCTTCTCTTAGAATCTAAGGATGTTTCCAAAAAAATAAGAATCCTAAAATCTTAGCTTATGAATAAAAAGGCAATGACCTACTTTTTATCTATTGTTTTACTTATTCCTCTTTCTTGTGAAAGGGAAAGAGGAACTTATACTAAAATAAAGGGAACTGTAAGGGAGTATAATAGCGACAAAATTGTAGAAAATGCACTGGTTAAATTAGTTTTCTTGCAATACCGAAAATTTACTGTCATCGAGCATATTATGGATACGGTAAGGTCAGATCATAATGGAAATTATTCTTTTGAAATAAATACTGAAGCAGACGATCATGAACTTTTGGTCTATGCAGAAACCGAGCAGCACTTTAGCCATAATGCTACAAGCGATGTTCCGGAACCAGAAACTCATGCTTTAAGAGGTGTAAATCAACACATAGATTTAGAAGTTATTCCCTTTGCTTGGCTAAAAATAAATGCGGTAAACTCTTTGGGTAATGACTTTGCTTGGGTAAATCGAATAGAAGGATCAAATTCATCGTATGGTTTTCATATAAGGGAAGGTGTGCAAAAAATTCGGAGAACCTTGGGCAATTCTGAAATTACCATTTATTGTTTTTTACATAAAAGAGATGATTTAACTGGTATAAATTCCTATACCGTGCAAACAATTGCAAGAGACACCTCCGAAATTACAATTCACTATTAATACTAGGGGATAATACAATTCATCTTCACATTTGGCCAAGTCATAAGCTATAAAATTCTGAAAAGGAAACACAGAGAATCACAGATCGAAGCAGAAAGGATATTTAATAAAACAAGAATCCTAAAATCTTAGCTTATGAAAAAAAAGGCAATGACCTACTTTTTATCTATTGTTTTGCTTATTCCTCTTTCTTGTGAAAGGGAAAGAGGAACTTATACTAAAATAAAGGGAA
>CAXBKQ010000003.1:0-194678 GCA_963976435.1 uncultured Cryomorphaceae bacterium
TCTGAAACTTATGTAATAAGGAAAATCTCGATTAATATGGCTTAGATTTGTCAAAGGCAAATTTATTTGGTTAAAAGACTGAATATCAAATCTAAAATTCCGTGACTAAAATTATTTAGGACGGATGTGAGTTTATCAATCTACCCTCATTTCTTATTGGCCTATTGATGGTCAAAAACAAACTACTTCCAAGCCCAAAAGACTAAAAATCTAATAGATTTTTACTGCTAACTCAGCCAAGAATAGGATAACCAATTTTTATGCTTATAGGCTTGATTAATTCCTAAAATTCCTTAATTTTTATTGGCCCCCTTTTTATTTTGATAGCTATTTATTTAATAGCTGTAGACCCATGGTTCTGATACTCAATGCCTAGAAAAAATAATAGTCTATAGCTCCGATAAACAAATGATAATTTTTATTTTTAGGCTAAATGAGCAAAGGAAAATTTTATTGCGAAAATGTTTTTAGGAATATACTGGGTGTTTTTCTGATAATTCATGCTTCCACCTTATATTCTCAAATTTCCTTGGATACTAGTTTAAGCTTTCCCAATTATCATATTAAGAAAATAAATACAGAAGATGGTCTTCCATTAAATGAAATAATGGATTTACATTTTACCAGCACTAATTTCCTATGGATTTCCACAAGGGCTGGTTTGGTTCGATATGATGGTAGAAAATTTTCACCCATAGAAAGTGTAAACGGAAAAAAAATTACGAGCTTAAAATACCCCTGGTTTTATCATATAAAGGGAGAGGCTCCTATATTGGGTTTCTCTAGAAGCCAATTTCTACAAATTGATAGCCAAGGGCTGGGTTTGAAAATTCGTCCAAATTTGGGGAGATACAAACTAGGAAACCGTAGCTCATTTATAAGAACAAAAGAATCTGAAACCTATTTTTTTACAAAAATACCCACCAGTGATAGTAGCTATTATTATGGAATAAATGATATTGATATACACTATAAATTGGGTAATGAGAGATTGCCCATTAAATGCCCTGAAGGTTCCCCTGCTCTTAGGGTGTTGAGAACTTTTTCTATCCAAAATAGGGTCTTCAATTTTACAAGCGATGGTTATTTTTTAGAATTCAAGCTCGATGAGATTGATACAATCCTCAGACTGCCAGATTTTAATTTTGAGGCTGAAGAATCCTTTCCTAGTCAGGTAATATGGAATTATGGTTCTAAGGCCACCTTTCTTTTCCATAATAGAATGTTATACAAACTGAGCTTAGAAAATGGAGCATTCAAAATAAAATATTTTGCCAAGAACCTTCCAAACTATAATTACCAAGTGGCCGAGCATATTGAAGATTCTGAAATGCTTTTTTTGGGAACGATGCGAAATGGGCTAATTCAAATAAGTAAATCCAGTATAAAACAAATATCAATCCTGGATTTTTGTCCATCAAATTTCGATACTTATGCCTTGGTGGAAATAGGAAAAGATTCAATTATGAATTCTTCTGGTGTTTTATTTCATAATAATAAGGCGAGCTGCGAGCTTCTGTTTCATAAGGCCTTCCGGCCCAGGACCTTGTTTTACGATGAAGAAAGTGAACGTATTTATGGTGCCGGGAAAAAAGGACTCGCCTATTATTCCAAATCCAGATTGAAAGAAAGAGATCCTCCAATTATCCCTAATGTTCCTAGAAGTGCTTGCAAGACAATCATTAAGCATAGATCCAAAATATATTTTACCTTAAGTAGTATTGGATTATGTGTTTTGGAGAATGATAGTGTGAAAGAGGTGCTGAGCATTCCAGAAATATATCACTTGCGCACCCATCAATTAAAAGTCCTGTCCGACAGTATTTTAGTTTTGGCCGGTTCTTTTGGATTATTGGAGATTAATCTTAACCAAAACAACTATAAAACCATTTTAGGTCCTAATAGTATTGAGATCACCTCTGTTAATATTTACGACGAGCAATATTGGATTACTACCTTCAGGCAGGGTATTTTTATTAGAAAAGACGGGAACTGGCATTCTTTTAATCCAGAGCAATTTCCAGAGCTCAAAAACTGTCATGAAATTAGGTTTCTAGACAATAGAGTTTTTCTCCCCACCAATGCTGGCCTATTTTCTTTTTATATTAAGGAGGTAATAGCGAATAGCCTAAATAATGATAAAAAAATTGCTGGCTATACTTTTGGGAAAGAAGACGGATTATTTTCTTATGAATTTAATGGACGCTCTCAAATAGCATCCATACATACTGAGGATGATAAGCTTATTTTTCCAAACTTAAATGGTATTGTAATTTTTGATAATAAACAATTTCAGCCACCAAGGATTAACAAGGAAGTCTATTTAGAATATCTAATCCTCGATAAAAAAGATACCTGCTCTCCAAATGAATTGAATTTTCCTCACAATTTTCAAAGTTTGCATGCCAAAGTTACCCACCCTTTTTATGGCAGAGCTTCCAATTCAAAATTGTTTTATCGAATTCCAGAAATTAGTCAAAACTGGAATTCCTTTAATCCTGATGATCCTATACGAATAGATCGATTGCCTTGGGGAAATTATTCTTTACAATTAAATATACCGGGTGTGGCAGCATCAGAAGATCAAATTCAAAGTCTTTTTAAATTTTCAGTTAGTCCACCATTTTACCTTACACCATCTTTCATTCTTATTGTGCTGTTATCAATAGCCGCTCTAATTTTTTCGCTATTTTTTATAAGTGCCAAAAGAGAAAGGCGGAGGGAAATTGAATTAGAAAGCATTATCCAAGAAAGAACAAACTCCCTAGCAGAGAGTAAGAAAAATGTGGAAAAAGCCATAAGAATTCGAGATAAAATGATCACGGTTTTTTCCCACGATATAAGAGGACCTCTAGGCTTTTTTAAAAAAATAGTATCGGAGATTCAGGACAAGGTTGCTAAAACCAATTTTAGGGATATTGAAAATGAACTGAACCAACTTTATATGAGTTCAGAATCTTCCTATGAAACGGCAAGTAGTGTTATTAAATGGATAGAAGGTCAAATTAATCCTTTAGTGGAATTAAAGGAAATTATGGATCTTGAAGAAATTGTTCTGGGGTTATTGTTGAATAAAAGGGGAGAGTTTGAAAAGCTAAATCTAAAGGTCAACTTTTCCATTTCGGAAGACTGTAAATTTCCATTTGAAAAAGGAGGTTTGGAAATTATCTTAAATAATATCATTCAAAACTCCATTAAATATGCCAATAGTAAAATAGAAATAAAGGCCAAGGTATCCCAAAACCAAGTCCATATTTCGGTGGAGGATGATGGAGGAGGAATTCAGGATCTTGATGTGCTAAATAAATTAAATAAAGGAGGAACTGTAGAGAGCAGGCTTGGTAAAAATGGTCAGGTAGGCGCAGGATTGGGTCTGTATTTAGTGAGGGAAATTGTGCATCGCAATAATGGAAGCATACTCTTCGAAAACTATAATCAAGGACTTAAAGTAAATATAAGCTTAGCCTATGATCCTGATTCATAATGAGAATCCCATTTTAAGTATGTTTAAATTCAATTGGATACTGGTTGGTGGAAGAAAAATTAGAAAAACATAAATCCCAAGATATATTTTATAGCTCGGCTTGATTTAAGTAGGAGCCTCATTTTTAGCTTATTTCTGAAACAAGACCTTCTTTCTCCATAGACTCTTAACACTCGTTTTCAGTTTCTTTTTACTCCGCTGCCGGTTCTAGTGGAAGTAAATTTTAAAAACTTTTTTGGATTTGGTTCAGCTAATTGATTTGAGGATTGTTTAATGGCATTTAATGAAACATGCTAGCCTAGCCTTTTTCTTGCCAGCTTCATGGTTGTGTGCTATAAAATTTAAAATAACTTGGTGAAACGAACTACATGAATGTAGAACGAAGTATAGTCTTAAATAGCTCTTAATCAAAATTTTAAAATTTTTCGAGACTAAATCGAGACCATTATTTTTTGGTTAAGAATAAAATTTGGTCCTTATTTGTTTTAAGTAATATGAAATACTTTTTCTAATTGGAATGCCATTAATGAACCGACTTAAACTTTGAAGGAAATATTACCTTCCAGTGTATTTAAATTTTAGATAATCAAACCTGGTAGAATTTATGAGATATAGGGCTAAATTAAAATCATTCAGAACTCTGCTATTTCTGGGCATATTGATTTTATCCTCAAGGAATAATGCTTTATCTCAGGCCTTTCCAAATAATTATTCAAAAGCAAATAAAACATTTCAAGATAATAGCTTAGGTGCTGAAGACTTAGGTCTTTTATTGGATTCTTTAGGAACCCTAAACCCTGATGAAGACTCCTTATCATGGTTAATCCCAACCATAGTGGAAAGAGTAATTGGAGTTAGGGATAGTGTTTTATTGGCTAATACCTATTCCAAATTCTCTGTTCTTTTTGGTAATATGTATAGAGATTTGAATAAGTCTTTGGAATACAATGAAAAATCATTGGTTTTATTTCAGAATATTCCCAGTATGAGTCGGAAGCTTTTACAGGCTACTTCCTTACAAATGTTAATGCTGTATGACAATCAGCAGGAAAAGGAAGCCTTAGGGTATGCCTTAAAATTAAAGGATCTTTCCGAACAACAAGAGGAAATTGTAGCTAAACTTTATGGCTATAGACAATTATGTTCTTTTTATATTAAAATACCTGATTTTGAAAGAGCAGAAGAATATTGTAGAATAGGGATTAGGACCAATAAAAAGGAAGGTAGAATTAACTTTCTACCAGTTTTTTATGAAACACTAGCGATCATCAAAAGTGTAAATGGAAACAATTTAGATAGTGTAATTTATTATCGAAAAAAGGGAATTAACCTTCCAAATGTTCAAGAATATGAACTTCCAGTAAGTTACAGGAATTTAGCTATGGATTTTCGCGACTTGGGCCTGTTGGATAGTGCTCAGTTGTATTTCAATAAATCGATCCAACTCTCTAAGAAATACCCTTGGCCCGCTGTAACAAATAGCACATTTATCGAATATGCTAGATTCTTACTGATGGTGAATCAGCCCGAAAAAGCCGCTTCGATTATAGATTCCTTGCTGCAAAATGCGCCTTTGAATTCTGGTGAATTGGGAAGTTTGTATAAAGTAAAACTAGGAATTAGTTATGAGTTGAATGATTACCGAGCTTTCAATTTAACCCTAATCAAAAGGGATTCCTTGCTAATGGATAAATATGATAGGGAAAAAGCAGCATCTAGGGAAGAAATGGTAGCCAAATATGAGCTTGTGGAAAAAGAGGCTAAGAACATTAGGCTAGAGCAAAAAAATGAAAGTTATAAATCGTTTATCGCTTTATTTATAATAATCCTTTTGGCTTTGTTAATAGTTTTATTGTTGCTTAGAGATAGAGCAAAAAAGCGAGAAGAATTTTTGGAATTAAAAGCAGATAAGGAGGTCAAACAATTGAAATTTGTTCAGGATAAATTTGAATTTCAGAGAGAACAATTAAGAGACAATATTAATGAGTTAATGATGCAACAAAATCGAAATTTGGAGCTCATGGAAATGGTGGAAGAGATTAGATCGAGTTCGGAAAATAAAATTGTAGAAAATAAGGCCATTATTATTCAAAGAAAGTTGAAAAGTTACTCGAGTGAGGATACTCTGATGAAACTTAGAAGACAAGGAAAAAATGTTTATCCGAAACTATATGACTTTTTAGAGGATCATCCTTCAGGTTCAAACAAGGTGGAAATTACCTATTGTTTAATGATAGTAATGAAATATTCTCAAGAAGAAGTGGCAAGGGCTCTTCAAAGGTCTGATAAGGCAATTAAAAGCTTGCGATATAGAATTAGGAAAAAATTAAAATTGCCTGAAAACGAATCTCTTATAGATTTTTTGAATTCTAAAATTTAGAGTCCCAAATAAATGACATTCCATTCTTTTTGATTGAACCTAAACCCCCTTATTTAATTAAAATTTTGCATTATGAACCCACCTGACAATTTTGAAAATAATCCTCAGCTTTCTGAAGCCATAAATCTTGGAAGTTATCACCGGCCAAATGGATATTCCCATGATGGATACGTGAAAACTAGTAACCCAAATTGGCTGTCTAAATTACCAGATGACACCAAGCTTAGTCATTTGTCAATTCCAGGGACTCATGATTCAATGTCCTTTTATGGTGGCGATGCGGTTCAAACTCAATCTATGTCGTTAGAGAACCAATTGAAATCAGGAATTAGAGCCTTTGACATTCGTTGCCGTCTAATCAATGGTTCATTGGCCATACACCATGGCGCCATTTTTCAAAAGACCTATTTTAATGATGTTTTGAATACAATGGTTGGTTTTCTTAAAGGAAAGGGTCAAGAAAATGAAACTATTTACATGCGCGTTAAAAAGGAGTATACAGATAGTCCAAAAAATCCTAAAACATCTTTTCAGGAGACCTTTGAAAAATACTGGAATGCTAGTTCTTGTAAGGATTATGTTTGGAGGCAAAGGGGAGGATCATTTTCTCAAAACCCAAGTTTGAAGGAAACTAGAGGTAAAATTGTTTTGCTTCAAGACTTTGAAAGTACAATTGAATATGGTATTTCGTATAAAAAATCATTTAATATTCAAGATGTCTATAAATTGAAATCAAATTGGAGTCTCTATGATAAGTGGTTGGAGGTGAAAAATCATCTTCATGAGGCTGACAGAGTGGGAAGTATGGAAACCTCTTATATTAATTACCTGTCTTCATCTACAGGTTCTTTTCCTTATTTTGTAGCTAGTGGCCAAAGTAGCCCAAAAACTGGAGCTCCATTACTTAGTACGGGACTGATAACCGCGGAACACGTTCATAAGTATCAAGATTTCCCAAAAGTGGATTGCCTTGGAAGCCTTTGTACAATTGCTTTTGAAGGCACAAATAATCTTACGAGCTGCAGACTTGGAGGATCTGGTTACGCCAATAGAATAGGTATTTTAATGATCGATTTTCCTGGCCCAGAATTGATATCGGGTATAATCAACAAATTAAAGAATGGTCGGGTTCATTAGCTTTTAAGGGATATTTGAAAATCGAGGCTATACTTTGTTTCTTTTTCAATATATCCAATAGATTTTAAGCAAAAATCTGTGTAGTATAGGGTTTTTGTTCGACCAGTGTGAAAGGTTCTATTATTAATTTTTCAATTGATTAATTCATTTCCTTAGAGGCCCAGGCTTGCGCAGGTTTCCGGAGGAACCAAAACTTCATATATTTTGTTATTTACAGCAATAATATTTGGTTCAATGTGATCAACATCAGCAAAAACAGCCCTGATATCATAACTAAGCCCCTCTTCAAAAGCATGGCTTGCAATTTGCCGCAATGATCTGTTTTTTGAAGTTATAACCAGAAAGGGATTTCCCCATCGATCTCCAGATCCAGAGAGGCGTTTGTATAATTTGACACCAGCTGGTGGTTTCACCAAATTGGACCCGCATTTGATCACATAACCTATATACAATGGAAGTTTATTGGGGGGTGGAATGGATATGAAGAACATAATACGACGTTTTCTTCCAGTAACATACCTTCTACTGCTTCCTTGAAATGTAAAGGGGTGACCACTACCTCGGATTATCAGTTTTAACTCTGTTACTACAAAACTGAGATTTCGATCATCAGTTTCCTTTTTGCGCAAAACAATTTTTGATTCTTTCCATTCTTGGTCATTTGCTCTAAATCTACCGCCTTTCCAAGTTCTTTCCTTTCCCACCTTAACTCCATCGATTGTTTTATATCCTCTAAGAAAGAAAGTTCCTCTTTCTGTTACTCCTCCTTTACCGGTGTCGATTTTAAAAGCAAAGGTTATTTCGAATGTTTTTAATTTCTTAAATCGTTTTTTAAAATTTTTCACCAACTTAAAAAATGATAGGTGGCTTATCTCTGGTTCCACAAATAAGCCGTTGGCATCAGATTTCACCTCTAGATCATTTTCAAATTTCCAATCAGATTCACCTTCGGTATAACTTATTAATCCCAAAGAATCACCAGATGAAAAGGGGACTAAAGTGTTTGGATTAATCATATCATTAGGAAGCGAAATTCTTGTGCTTATTCCAGCATTTTGAAAATTTGTTACTTTTTCACCTCCTACCGTCATGTTTATTTCAAAGGTAGGGGTAGATTCTTGTTCAAGATCATCTGTCGTTCCATCCAAATGTATTGTAGATGGGGTTAGGGCTTCCAAGGCTTCTTGGCTTATGGAAGATGTATCACTAAAACTCAAAATGGTGATGTCTAAATTTCCCGAAAGCCCAATTCCTTCACTATTCAAAAAACCAACGTTTGTCCCAATATCCAAGGAAATTTGGCTACTTCCATCATCACTTTGTGCATTGAAGGTTTGAGGACTTGTTAAAAAGCCAGTGCTGAGGTCAAGAGAGGTTGAGGCTACATTTGTCCCAATAATGGGCTTACTAGTGTTTAGTAGTTCAATGAAATCGGTATAATAATAATCCTCCTCAAAAATGGAAATATTGAGGTTTTTAGATTTATATACATTACTTTCCAAAGAAATAGCAAAGTTTATGGGATCATTAGGCTGTGGTACAGCATTTTTTTCCAAGATTAATTGAATAGAATTGTTTTGAACCGAATAATTTTTAGTTCCGTTGCTAGCATAGACGTATTGTGCATCTTCCCCACTAATTGTAATGGTAAAAGGTTCTGTTGAGATTATTTCATCCCCACCTATTTCTGAAAGTTCAATATCCACAACATAGTCATAGAAAGCGGGATTTATATGAACATTAAAATCATCTATTGGGTTTTTGCAGGATGATGAAATTACAAACAGAAGGACCAAAACAAAGAATGACTTTTTTTTCATTTTATTTTCGATAAGGGTGTGGAAGCGTAAATAAAAGGTTATTGAAATTAAAATCCAAAATTATTAAGGCCTCTAATAGGTCTCGTTTTTTATTTTAAAAGGTTTCTAAGGGGTTTGTGTAAGTAGAATATTACAGTCAATCTCATTTTTCAATACAGCGCTTATTGAAAAGCCTTTTATGTCCATATCCTCATTGTTAAAATTAGGAATGAATAAAGTTTTATAAATCAGTTCACATCGGCCATTGAAAGCTGGCTTTTTTTACTAAAAATTATCAGGAGCTTTATTTTCAATAAGTTCATAAGTCAAGATTAAATGTTGAGAATTGAAAAATAAAAAGCTGAATTGCAAAAAAAAAAAAAGAACTCAGGTTGAAATGAAAATTGATATTCCCATTCTTCATCGGCCCTAAAAAAAGTGAAAAAAAAATTAGCTTCACTTCAAATAAATTCCTATACTAGCTATATTCAATTCAATAAGCCAGTCCCGAATTAATTTGGCTTATTCTACAGATGATTTAAAGTCCTATTTAAATGTTGGTTCTCTATTTTTTGAGTGCTTCTTTTTGAAGTTCTTTTAGAATTTTTGAATTCTAGAGATTGCTCATAACCCCAATTGACTTTTAAAAAGGCTCAAAAGAAAAAAACCTTGATATTGATTAATTTAAAATGATTAAAGAAGTGAGTAAATCCCAAGAGCTTCTGGATAGAAGGAGCAAAATTGTTGCAAACGGAGTTGGTGTTTTTAATACAGCTACGGTAAGTCATGCTAAGGGCGCTATTATTACCGACGAAGATGGACGGGAATTGATAGATTTTGCGGGGGGAATTGGGGTTGTGAATGCTGGGCATTGTCCGCCATCTGTGGTAAAGGCAATTCAGGAACAAGCCGAAAAATACTTGCATACCAGTTTTAATGTGGTTTCTTATGAACCTTATGTGGAGCTCTGCGAACAAATTGCCGAAGTGCTTCCACATGGTGAAAATACCAAAGTGATGCTAGTAAGTACAGGAGCAGAAGCGGTAGAAAACGCTGTGAAAATTGCCAGGCAAGCTACTGGAAAACAAGGAGTATTGTGCTTTAATGATGCCTACCATGGAAGAACTATGATGGCCATGACTCTTACAAGCAAGATTTCCTATAAGGTGGGATGTGGACCCTTTAGTCCAGAAGTATATAGAATTCCTTTTCCAAATTTCTACCATTTAGGTCAAGGGAAAACGGAGGATGAATTTGTAGAGGAACAATTGCGATATTTACATGAAAGTGCTAATAATACTGTTGATCCTAATAATTTGGCAGCGATTATTTTAGAACCTGTACAAGGTGAAGGTGGCTTTAACCCTGTGCCAAAAAAATACCTTCAAGGATTAAGAGACTACTGCGATAAGCATAATATTATGCTGATAATTGATGAGGTTCAAAGTGGATTTGCTAGAGCCGGAAATTGGGCCTGTTGGCAAGAATATGGAGTGCAACCTGATATTAGCACTTATGCAAAATCTTTAGGTTCAGGTCTACCAATTGCAGCGGTAGTAGGAAAGGCTAAGGTTATGGATGCCGCTGCACCAGGAAGCATTGGTGGTACCTATATTGGTAGTCCGGTATGTTGCGCTGCGGCTTTGGCAACCATTAAACTGATGAAGGAGCAAAATCTAAATGAAAGAGCCAAATACATCGGAAATATTATAAAAGAAAGAATGGCTGAAGTACAGAAAGATTGCCCGGCCATTGGCGATATTAGAGGAGTTGGGGCTATGATTGGAATTGAATTTATTAAAAATTCAGATTACCGACAGGCCGATTCTGAATTATGTAGTAAAGTGGTAAAAGGATGTGCCGAAGAAGGCCTTATAATGTTGTCGGCAGGCATGCATAAAAATGTAGTTCGTATTTTATCCCCAATAGTAATTAGTGATGAAGAGCTTCACAAAGGTTTAGATATACTTATCCATCAAATAAAAAAACATTCAATATCATAGTATGAAGACATTTACCATTGCGGGAATTCAAATGAAGGTTTCTGCAACCCATTCTAATTTGGAAATGATGAAATTGAAGCTTGATATATGTATGAATGTATATCCAGCAGTAGATTTAGTATTGTTTAGCGAATTGTGTGGCTATGGGCCATTAACCTATTATGCCCAAGAAATGCCTGGCCATTTTGAGGAAGAAATGAAAGCCATGGCCAAAAAACACAAAGTTTGGCTAGTACCCGGATCCATTTTTGAAAAAGTGGATGATAAAATCTACAATACGGCAATTGTGATTAATCCACAGGGTGAAGTAATTTCCAGATATCGTAAAATGTTCCCCTTTTACCCTTATGAAGTAGGTGTAACCCCAGGATCGGAATTTTGCATTTTCGATATTCCCAATGTAGGGAGGTTTGGTGTTTCTATTTGCTATGATATGTGGTTTCCTGAAACTATTAGAACCTTAGCGGTAATGGGTGCGGAAGTGATTCTTCATCCTACCATGACAGGAACCATGGATAGAGATATTGAACATTCTATTGATCAAACCATGGCCGCTGTAAACCAATGCTATTTCTTTGATATTAATGGCTTAGACTCCGGCGGTATTGGACGTTCCACCATTTGTGGGCCCGATGGTAGGGTATTGTACCAAGCGGGTAGCACAGAGGAAATTATTCCTATAGAAATAGATTTAGAAAGGGTAAAACAAAGTAGAGAGAAAGGGGTGATGAGATTAGGTCAGCCGCTTAAAAGCTTTAGAGATCATATAGGTGATTTTAGTATTTATAATCAAGATCAACCTTTGGAATATTTGGAATCCTTAGGACCCCTAATAAAGCCTCAAAAAGTGGAACAATTAGCTGAGCTGAAACAAATGGAAAGCAAAATTCAACTGCCCAAAGGTTTGGTAGAGTAAGACAGGCGAGGATTTTCAATCATTAAAATAAATAGCGACATGGGAAATATGACTACAAGAAGAATTCGAAAAACGCCAAAACAATTTTTAAATTGGTTTGAAATTCCAGTTTTAGATATGGAAAGAGCGGTTTCCTTTTTTAACTATTTATATTCAATGAAATTGGAAATTAGCGAGGTTCCAGATTATGCCATGGCTCCATTTCCAGAGTCTACAGGTGTGGGTGGAGCCCTAGTAAAAGGTCAAGGCTGTGTTCCTACTGAATCTGGAGTTTTATTGTATTTAAATGCTACGGAGAATATGGAGATAATGTTGAAAAGAGTAGAAGAAGGTGGTGGTAGAGTTATTATGGGAAAAACAGAAATTGGCGGAGATTCAGGATATTTTTCATTATTTATTGATACCGAAGGAAATAAATTGGCCTTACACTCAAATCAATAATCTATGGTGAAGAAAAAACAAAATAGCGCTCCATTTTATAATATTGGCCAATTAAGAGTTACTTATTGGAATCAATTAAAATATTCTAGTGCGGAGTTGGCTCGTTGTCATCATGGTTCTTCAAATGAAAAAAGACTTGTTGAGGAATGTAAAGATTTATTGAAACATCTGGGCAGCGTAGAAAAATATTTTGCTTACCCAGGAATTTGGCAATTAGATAATTTAAAAGAATCCCTTCGTCGTCATGAGCATAGAGCTTTAGCAAACATTGTAGCGGAGAATACTCAGCAATTGGTGAGTGATAGTTTTCGTTCCAATCCAAAATTTTTAGATCAAGAGGAAGGACTGAGTAAGGAGGATCTAGAAACTGTTGAGCTATCAAACCCTTCAAGAAAAAATTATTTTGAAGTCCTTTTTGTGGAAGATATGAGCCATGAGGATGAACAAGCCTTAAAAAAGAAAATCCTCGACCTAAGGGATGATGAAGAGCAATTTACCTATGGGTTTATTGTTCAACATTCCTTTCAAGATGCCCTTATTGCCTTGCTTTTTAATCCTAATATTCAGGCGGTAGTAGTAAGATCTACCCCTCCATATTCGGCAAAAGGAGTACCGGCATTAATCAAACCCTATATCCAAAATGCATTGGATCTAGATATGTCTTCCAGGTCTGAAGTGGAATTGGGACCTATATTGGGGAAGCTTACAAAGCAATTCAGACCAGAAATAGATACCTATTACGTTACCGACACACCTCTTTCGGATTTAAAGGATTCAACCGTAAAAACCTTCAAAAGAATTTTTTATAGAAGAGAGGATTTAATGGAAATTCACCTCAGCATACAAAGAGGTATTTCCGAACGCTTTGAAACACCTTTCTTTTCCGCTTTAAAAGAATACAGCAAAAAGCCTACAGGTGTGTTTCACGCTATGCCCATTTCTAGAGGAAATTCAGTTTTTAAATCTAGATGGATTCAAGATTTTGGGGAGTTTTATGGCCGAAATATGTTTTTGGCAGAAACCTCTGCAACTACTGGTGGATTAGATTCCTTGCTTCAGCCTACAGGCCCTTTAAAAAAGGCTCAACAGATGGCCAGTAAAACCTATGGTTCCCAACAAACATTCTTTGTTACTAATGGAACTTCCACGGCCAATAAAATTGTGATGCAAGCTGTAGTAAGTCCTGGGGATGTGGTCTTAATTGATAGAGATTGCCATAAATCACATCATTATGGAATAGTGCTGTCCGGAGCTTATCCAGTTTATTTGGATTCCTACCCCATAGAAAAATACTCCATGTACGGGGCGGTGCCGCTAGAGCAGATCACCAGTAAATTATTGCAGTTGAAGGCTGCTGGAAGACTCTCTAAGGTAAAAATGCTGCTCCTAACGAATTGCACTTTTGATGGATTGGTTTACAATGTTCAAAAAGTGATGGAAGAGGTTTTGGCCATAAAACCTGATATGATATTTCTATGGGATGAAGCCTGGTTTGCCTTTGCTGGTTTTACCTATACCTATAAACAAAGAACGGGAATGTATGCTGCCCGGAAATTGGCTGGCAAATACAAAAGTAAGCGCTATGCCAGGGAATACGCCGAGCATATTAAAGGATTGAAAGACGATGAGGTTTCAAAATTACCTGACCCTAGTAAAGTGAGAATTAGAGTGTACTCTACACAAAGTACCCACAAAACTTTAAGTAGTTTTAGGCAGGGCTCAATGATTCATATTTGGGATGAAGACTTTAGAAGAAAAAGTGAGAGCACTTTTCTAGAAGCTTATATGACGCATACCTCCACCTCACCCAATTACCAAATGCTCGCTTCTCTGGATATAGGTAGAAGACAGGTTCAATTTGAAGGATTTGAACTAGTGGAAAAAAGTGTGGAGCTAGCCATGATTTTAAGAGCCAAGGTTAATAATACAGCTCAATTGAGTAAGTATTTCGATGTACTTACAGTAAGTGACTTTATTCCTGATGAATATAGAGAAACAGGAATTTCTGAATACTATGAAGACGAAGGTGGCTGGAATAGAATGGAAAAGCCTTGGGAGAAGGATGAGTTTGTTCTAGATCCCACAAAGGTTACTCTCCATATTGGAAGAACTGGGGTGGATGGTGATACTTTTAAGAATAAGTATTTGATGGATAAATTTAATATCCAAATCAATAAAACATCCCGGAACACTGTATTATTTATGACCAATATAGGTACCACAAGAGGTAGCGTTACCTATCTGATAAACGCCCTTTTAAAAATTGCGGATGAGTTGGATAGTGAGATTTTGGCTTTAAACAATAGGGAAAAGGAGATAAGGGAAAAAAGAATTTATTCCCTAACCGAAGAAGTACCACCCTTACCAGATTTTAGTTTTTTTCACCCTTCATTTCAAGCAGTACCAGGAGTGCCAGGAGGGAATCTTAGGGAGGCCTATTTTATGGCCTATAATGAAGAGAATTATGAATACCTTCCCTTGGATCAATGTTTACCAGCCATGGAGGACGGAAAAGTATTGGTAGCTTCCTCTTTTATTATTCCCTATCCACCAGGATTTCCAGTTTTGGTTCCCGGTCAGGTGGTGAGCAGTGAAATTATAGAATTCCTACTAGCCCTTGATGTATCTGAAATACATGGATATCGATCAGATTTAGGACTACGAGTATTTACTAAAAATGTCTTGGATAGACAAAAAACATCTACTTCAATTGGAGCAATGGGGCTTTCAATGCAGAAAAAACAATCAAATAAAAAATAGAAAATGGCAACTAAAAAAGCAGCAAAACCAAAGTTAAATGGAATAGCAGACATCAGAAGATATTTCTATAAAAATGAAACTCCTATTTATTTTATCAGCGCTACTAATTTCAATCTTTTAGGTGCTGATGAGTGGATTAAGGGTTTTAAATTTATTTGCCATATTGAGTGTTTTGATGGTTTACATCCCAATGTTTTTTCTCCAAGCGCAGAGATTCCTCATGATGATTTTGAAGGTATTGAGGATATTAATAATTACCTGCTTCAACATCCGGAGGTTCAAGATTATTTAAAAACTAGGTCGAGCGGAAAAAAGGCTGGAAAAGCCATGTTTCTGATGTTTGACGAAAAAACAGAAAAGCTAGCTAAACAGCAAGGATTGGAAATTATGTTTCCAAGTGCCAAAATGCGAACCTTTATGGATAATAAGGTGAATACCAATCGCATTGCAGAAAAGGCAGGGGTTCCCTGTGTTCCCAATGTGCTTAGCCCAGTAAAAAATTATGAGCACCTTAGGGAAATATCAAAATCCCTTGGGAATGATTTGGTGATTCAAACCCCCTTTGGAGATTCTGGACATACCACCTTTTTTATTTCCAATGAAGAGGAGTTTAAGAAACATGAGGAAGAAATTGTAAAGGAAAAGGAAGTAAAAGTGATGAAACGTATCAACTGTAGAGGTTCTGCAATTGAAGCTTGTGTAACCAAACATGGAACTGTGGTAGCACCATTAATGACGGAATTGGTAGGTTTTAAAGAGCTAACACCCTATAAAGGTGGTTGGTGTGGAAATGAAATTTATCCAGAAGCATTTACCAAAACTTTACGTCAAAAAGCTAGAAGATATACCCGTCTTTTTGGTGATCAATTGAGAGAGGAGGGTTATAAAGGATATTTTGAATTGGACTTTTTGATAGATCAGGATAATGGTCAGATTTATCTTGGAGAATTAAACCCTAGGGTTACCGGAGCCAGCTCTATAACCAATCATGCAGTTTTTGCTTTGGCAGATGCACCCTTGTTTATTTTTCACATTTTAGAATGGATGAATGTAGAATACAGTTTAAATGTGAATGCTTTGAATACAAGATGGGCAAGACAAGAAAATATTGATAGCTGGAGCCAAATGGTTATTAAACATAGCAAAGATACTATTGAATATGTGCACGAAGCACCAGCCTCTGGAATCTGGAAAATGTATGATAATGGCCATATCCAATTTGATAGGATGGACACTCACCGTCGTGCAGTAGAAAGTGATAAGGAGGGCTTTTTCTTAAGAATTAGTAAAAAGGGAGATTATTTATATGAAGGTGCAGATATGGGGATTTTAGTTTCTAGAGGAAGAATGATGACCGATGATTTTAAACTTACTCCAAGAGCAAAAAATTGGATTAAATCCATAAAGTCTAAATACTCCTCAGAAATTATTGAGGATAAGCGTAAAAAGCCAGAATTAAAGGGCAGTTTGACAAAATAAGAAAGGAAATAAATGGAATTTAATAGCATTAATCCCTATACCAATAAGGTGATAGGGAGCTACAAAGGTATTAGCGATGATGAGCTAAACCAAAAGTTGGTTTTAGCCCAAAATGCCCAAAAAAAATGGCAAAAGCTAAGCTTGAAAGAAAGATGTAATTTGATGCTCAGTGCAGCTCAAGTTTTACGGGATAACCTGGAGGAATATGCCCAAATGATTAGCTTAGAAATGGGGAAGCCTATCAGCGAATCTCGTGGGGAAATAAATAAATGTGCCTGGGTTTGTGAATATTATTCCGAAATGGCGGAGGACTTTTTAGCACCTGAAGAAATTAAAACTGAGGCTGGAAGAAGTTTTGTACGGCACGATGCCCTAGGAACTATCCTAGCCATTATGCCTTGGAATTTTCCATTCTGGCAGGTTTTTAGATTTGCCGCACCAAGCTTAATTGCCGGAAATGCTGGGCTGCTAAAACATGCTCCAAATGTTTTTGGATCTGCAGAATTGATTGAAGATGTATTCACAAAAGCGGGCTTTCCAAAAGGTGTTTTTCAAAACTTAATAATCCATCACAATAAAACCGAACAAATTATAGCTCACGAATCAGTAAGGGCAATTTCCTTAACGGGAAGTGAAAAGGCTGGAGCGGCAGTTGCCGAAATAGCTGGTAGGCATATTAAAAAATCACTGCTAGAATTAGGAGGTAATAATGCATTCATCATTTGGGAAGATGCAGATATTGATGCAGCCGTGAAAACTGCCCTGGTAGCAAGAATGCTCAACTGTGGTCAAAGCTGTATTGCCGCCAAACGATTTATTATTATAGAGTCGGTTTATGATGAGTTTGTTAGCAAATTCACAGAGGCCCTAAAGCAATTAAAACCCGGAGATCCTTTGGCTGAAGATACTCAAATAGGACCATTGGCGAGAAAGGATCTTGCAGATCAGTTGCAAGCTCAAGTTCAAAATTCCATCGCCAAAGGTGCTGAGCTTTTACTAGGTGGGAAACAAGATAATTGCTATCATCAACCAACTATTTTAGGAAATGTAAAACCCGGAATGGCAGCATTTGATGAAGAGACCTTTGGACCACTAGCAGCCATGATTAAAGCTAAAGATATAGATGAGGCTTTTCACCTTTCTGAATTATCCCCATTTGGCTTAGGTGTAAGCATTTGTACCAAAGATACCGAAAAGGCAATATCCATGGCAGATAGGGTGTCTGACGGAGCCTTTTTTGTAAATGAATTGGTGAAGTCAGACCCAAGATTACCATTTGGAGGTAGTAAAAGATCAGGATATGGACGTGAGCTTTCCAAAGATGGTATGATGGAATTTGTAAATCGGAAGACGGTTTATGTAAAATGATAGTTCTTAGTTTCAGAAGAATCCTTTTTCCTCAACCGAAATTCAATTGAAATTTTGGTTGAGGATTTTTTTTAAAATTGCCCTGCATTTAACATTTTGTATAGCCAAGGTTTCAAAGATTTTTGGCTACAAATTTCACAACCAGTTTTACAATTAAATAATAGCCTCTTTAGGATATTGGTCGCACAGGTCTTGGATTTTATAAGTCTACTCTTTAAAACCAAAAAACCAAAATGAACCAATTTTTCACGGCATGGCTATTGACTCTTGGTCTAGGGTCTGGAAGTGTGCATACAGATTTTAACAAAAACTTTTTTTCGAAACCCGGTTTTGCAAGTGAGATTAATTTCACAGCTGTTTTTGATAAACAATATTTGGGCTTTGGTTTAAACTTTCGTCGCAACCAAGTTTTGTATTCTAATTGGTCTAGAATATATACCGAGGATTCTCAAGACCATTTTAATTTGCAATATTTCCAAGTAAATATTTTTACTGGAGGGGATTTAATTTCATTTTCAGAAGCCACAAAAATTTCAGGATTTGGAGGAGTCTCCCTTACACAAAACTTGGAATTAGGTCTAAATGGTTCCCTATTGTTAAGCTATACAAATCGGAAAATATTACCACGAACTATTTACTATCTAAAATTTGAAACGGACTATTGGGGATCCGATTTATTGGAAGACTATCAAGATTCTAAAAATGGCCATGGCGATTTTTATTTTGGTCTCGTAGTAGGACTTCAATTTGAATTTGAAACTAAATAGCTGCTATCCAAAAGTGGTGCTTCAGTCTAGTATTTTTTCTAAATATTAAATTATCGGAATAGGGCTTTACTACCATGGAGAGGACTCTGATTTTGTAATCAAAAATTAACCTGTCCTTAAAGTTTAGTTGTATTCATAATCCGACTTTTAGCCTCTTATTATCCTATTTTATCTTAACATGAAAAGAATCCTTGTTCTGCTGGGAATCATCCTCTTATTCTCCTTCCGACCCTATGAAAATACACCTAAGGATGGACCCAAGGATTATGTAAATGATCAGGTAGAAGACCTATTATTATCAATTGATGACATGGCCGAATATGCCAAAAAGTTTGAGTTGCAGGATGTTGAGATTAAAGAGCTTCGAGATCATTTTCTTGAGACTAGGAAAAATTATAAGGCTTTGGAGTTCCTGTTCGAATATTTTTTTCCAGGTTTTGTAGAGGAGCATATTAATGGGGCACCTTTATTAAAAAGTAAACGACATAGCACGGGATCCTATGTTGTTCCACCCCAAGGTTTTCAAGTATTGGATGAGTTGATCTTTTCTGAGAACCCTTTTGAATGTATTCAGAATATTAATTTAGTAATTGGGGAACTTCAAAATCAGATAAGCCCTCTTTGCAAAGCATTGAAATCAACAGAAATTTCTCAATTGCAGATGGCGGAGGCTATGAGAATTCAAATTATTAGACTTTTCACTCTTGGTCTAACAGGCTTTGATACCCCAGGGTCCTTAAACGCTATACCGGATGCAATTTCTGTTTTTGAAAGTTTGGAAGTAAGCACAGAATTTCTGAATTCAGAATCCCATGCTGAGGAAATATTATCCTTGTGTAAAAAGTCGCTTATTTATTTGAAGCAAGACCAGGATTTCGAAAAATTTGATCGCCTTTACTTTTTAATGAACTTTCTAAATCCCCTGTTTGAGCGGCTAACAGAGGATGCAAAATCCTATAAACTTTGGAGTAAATCCCCTTTAAACCCCAATGCTAAAAACCTATTTGACCCTAATCTTTTAGATCCATATTATTATACCGAGCTAAAAAGGGAAGAGGATAGCGAAGAATTACGACAATTAGGGAAGTTGTTATTTAATGATAAACGCTTAAGTGAATCCGGAAAAATAAGCTGTGCCTCTTGTCACAATCCTAAGCTGGCATTCACCGATGGGAAGGTGAAATCTTTAAGTAATAACGGGAGATCAACCGTACATAGAAATTCTCCTAGCCTATTAAATTCCGTTTATGCCGATAGATATTTTTATGATTTACGGGCTTTTTCATTGGAACAACAGGCAGAACATGTCATTTTTAATTCCAAAGAATACAATACTGCCTATGATGAAATTATTTTCAAATTAAAAAATATAAAATCCTATGATAAGAGCTTTAAAGAAGTAAAAAATGCGAAGATAAATAGAGAGTATTTTTCTAAAGCCTTGGCTTCATATGTACTTTCCTTGCAATCATTTAATAGTCCCTTTGATAAATTTGTGAGGAAGGAAAGTCTAGAGATTGATCCAAAAGCAATAGTTGGTTTTAATTTGTTTATGGGGAAAGCAGCCTGTGGAACTTGTCATTTTGCACCTAATTTTTCTGGCTTAGTCCCACCTCAGTATATGAAAAATGAATCTGAGATATTAGGAGTATTGAATAAACCCTTTGGATTTAATAGAAGTTTTGATGAGGATAGAGGAAGAATAGCGAATGAAATTCATAGTGAGAATTCCTGGATTTTTGAAAAATCTTTTAAAACAGTAACGGTAAGAAATGTGGAGCTTACGGCCCCCTATTTTCACAATGGTGCATTTTCTAGTCTGGAAGAGGTGCTAGATTTTTACAATCACGGCGGTGGAAATGGAATAGGATTAGAGATAAGAAATCAAACCTTAGCGGCAGATTCCTTGAAATTAAATTCCCAAGAAAAGGAGGCTTTGATACATTTTATGAACTCATTAACAGATAACAGTTCTGGAGAAAATTTATAGGTTAACTAAATGTATCAAGCCCTATTTATTTGTCAGCCTAGCCACCCATAATTAGATTATCTAAGTTTTATCTTTCTTTTATTCCTAAGTTAGAATAAGGTTAAGAGTATTCAATTCTTAAATTCTTGCAAACAACTGCCGTAGAGGCTTCTACCTTATTCTCTGCTGGAAAGGTGAAAAAATTTCCTTAAAGATATCGTAATCTCAAATCAATTTTAAGGCTACATCAGTGATTGAAATTAGCCATTCAACTAATAAACAATCACAGCAATGAAAAAAATTACTCAGAGCCTATTGTTTTGCTTAATGGTCCTTGGTTCAGGATCCTTATTAAGCCAAACGCAAACTCTGCAAATTCAAATTAACTCCTCCAGCGATGATGCTGAGGAAAGGGGTGCAAACGCAACATCCAGTGTTGGTTTAATTGACCTAACCAGTTCGGACTTGGAATTGACTAAGGATGGAAATGATGGAGATCAATTTATTGGGCTGCATTTTAAAAACATAAGTGTTCCTTCTGGCTCCATAATTAATAATGCCTATATCCAGTTTGGTGTTGATGAATTGGATAATGTTGCGGGAACAAAGGTATTCAAGATAGAGGATGTTGATAGTGCTACAACTTTCCTCAATATTCCATTTAATATTTCCAGTAGAACGGTAATTAATGATAGCGTTTTATGGACAAATATTCCACAATGGACAAATGTTGGAGATGCTGGAGCAGATCAGCAAACTCCTGATTTGTCAATCCTTGTTCAAGGGATAATCAATAGAGGAGGATGGAAAAGTGGAAATGCTATGAATATTATTATTCATGGTACCGGTGAGAGAACTGCAGAATCATTTGATGGTACTTCTAGTTTGGCACCAATCCTTGTTATTGAATATACTCCTAGTATTACTACTACCTTTAATATCATAGCTTCAGATGACGATGCAGAGGAAGATATTGCCAATGGAGGAATGGATTTGACAAGTTCGGATTTAGAAATTACAAATGATGGAACTAGTTCTCAACTTGTAGGAATGCGATTCCAAAATGTGAGTATTCCTGCTGGATCTATAATTCAAAACGCCTATATACAATTTACGGTAGATGAGGCCAATACTGGTGGTGATGTAGATGCTTATATGGCAATGGAAGATGTAGATAATGCAGCAGCCATTTCAGGAGTTTCCGCAAATCTTTCTTCGAGAAACTTCACCACAGCAAGTGTGATTTGGGATAATATTCCAGATTGGGGAACTGTAGGCGCAAATGGTGCTGATCAGCAAAGTCCAGATCTGTCGGCCCTTCTTCAAGAGGTGGTAGATAGAGCAGGTTGGGCAAATGGAAATTCAGTATTGGTGGGCTTGGTAGATCCTTTGGCTTTAAGTATTCCTGGTTATACTGGAAATACATCAAAAAGAGTAGCAGAATCTTATAATGGATCCAGCAATTTGTCTCCAAAATTGGTAGTTTCTTATATCCCGCCAGCAGTTTTTCAAACAGGGAACTTTCCTATTCCAGCTGCATCAGCATGGAAATACGATGATAGCGGAACGGATTTGGGAGCTGCAAATTGGAAATCCCTTTCCTATAATGATTCTAGTTGGGCCTTTGGAAATGCTATTCTAGGGTATGGAAACGGAAATGAACAAAGCACTTTAGATTTTGGCTCTAGTTCCACCAATAAAAATATTACCACCTATTTAAGACATACTTTTCAGGTAAATAATGCATCTCAATACGACTCCTTAATTTTTAATGTCCTTCGCGATGATGGGGTGGTAGTTTATGTTAATGGTGTTGAGGCTTTTAGAGATAATATGCCAACAGGAAGTATTGGATTTGATACACTCGCTCTTTCAGCAGTTTCAGGTGTTGATGAAACAAGTTATTTTCAGTTTAAATCAGCGAACCTATTGCAAAATGGATTGAATGTGATTGCAGTGGAATTACACCAAGCTACAGCCGGGAGTTCTGATTTAAGTTTTGACATGAATGTAGAATACGAACTTCCTCCACTTCAGCCAGCAACTTATCCATTTGCTAAAAATTCGGATTGGCATTATTTGGATAATGGAGCTAGCCTAGATGCAGTAGCATGGAAAGACACATTATTTAATGATGATAATTGGGATTGGGGACAAGGCCCATTGGGCTATGGCGATGTTATGAACACTACCATCTCCTTTGGAAATGATCCTAATAATAAATATATCACCTATTATTTTAGAAGAGATTTGGACATAAACTTGTCAAACCTTCCTGATACTGTTGAATTTGGACTTAGAAGAGATGATGGTGCCATTGTGTATTTAAATGGTGTTGAAATAATCCGCGATAATTTGCCTGCAGGAGCCATTACTTCAACTACAACTGCGCCGCTAACAATTTCAGGATCCGCGGAAAGTACATATTATACTACTTTAATTCCGAAAACAGCCTTTAGAAATGGGAGGAACCAACTTGCTGTTCAGGTTCATAATAGAGATGTATTTAGTTCAGATTTAGGATTTGACCTTTATATTAAAGATGCTCCAGTGATTAACCCACCTGCTTTAGGATGTTCCAATGGAAATCAAGCGCATATTGCCTGCTTTACTTCTATTGCTCCTACTTCTCAAACCAATAATATGTTAATTCCTACTAGCTCCCACAGGTTTCAAATGCTTAATAAGCAAGGAGATAATTACTCCAAAGGTGGTGGAACTGTACCTGGAAATAATGATTTTACCGGTTATGTTCCAACCAATGGAAGTAGTGTTTTGGGTCATTTAGGAATAAATCATGAAACTACCCCTGGAGGTCTTACCCTTTTGGATATGCACTATGATCCAATAGCTAAATTATGGTCTGTAGATACTTCAGAAGCTATTGACTTTTCTAATTCTGATCTAGTAACAACAGCTAGAAACTGTTCTGGTGGAATAACCCCTTGGGGAACTATACTTACCGCAGAGGAAACTCAAAACAGCGGGGATGTAAATAATGATGGTTATACCGATGTGGGTTGGTTAGTAGAAATTGATCCTATTACAGCAAAAGTTGTTGAATATGGAAACAATAAACAAGAAAAGATCTGGGGAGCAGGAAGAGTTTCTCATGAAAATGCCGTTGTTTTAAATGATTCCATTACCCTGTACACTGGTGAAGATGGAGGGTCTAGTGCCGTATTTAAATTTGTTGCCAATAATAAAGCTGACCTTGGTTCTGGAGATTTATATGCATTAAAATTGGATGGTCCTTTGTCTGGTGGTGATCCAACAATGGCAACCGGTACTTGGATTACAATTCCAAATAGTACCCAAATAGATCAAAACAATACAAGGTCCTTAGCTATTTCTTTGGGAGCTACCAATTTTAATGGAGTAGAAGATATAGAAGTAGGTACTGTTGATGGTAAAATGTATTTTACTTCTAAAGGGCATGGTAGAATATATCGCTTTACCGATAATGGTTCTACTATTTCTAATTTTGAAACTTTTGTAGGAGGTACTTCCTATGTTATCAATTCCGATCAAGGTGTGTTTACAGAGCCTTGGGGTGGTGGAAATGATAATTTGTGCTTTGATGACCAAGGTAATCTTTGGGTGCTTCAAGATGGAGGAAGAAATTATGTTTGGGTAGTAAGACCAGACCATAGCCAATCTGTACCGAAAGTTGAATTGTTTATGTCTGCTCCAGCAGGTTCTGAGCCTTGCGGTTTGACTTTTTCCCCCGACTATAGATTTGGATTTATTTCTATCCAACATCCTAGCGGTGCTAATGGAAATCAGCTTGATGCAACAGGTAATAATATTGCCTTTGATAAATCTGCAACCATAGTATTTTCAAGAACAGAGTGGTTAGGTGTTCAAAAGCCAATTGCGGCATTTGAAGCAGATACACAATTAGTTGTTGTAGGAGCAAGCGTTACTTTTACCGATACAAGTTATAATAACCCTAGTTCTAGAATTTGGAATTTCCCTGGAGGAACACCAGCAACATCTGTAAATGCACAAGAAACAGTGACTTATGCGGCTACTGGGTTTTACCCTGTAGAATTAAAAGTATTTAATTCTGCTGGTTCAGATTCACTTGAGCTGCTTTCCTATATTGAAGTAATTGCCCCTGCTCCAAGTGTTCAGTTTATGGCAAATAAAACTCAAATAGTAATAGGAGATTCTGTTCAATTCACAGATTTAAGCAGCAATAATCCAGATTCTTGGTCTTGGATTTTTCAAGGTGCTAGTCCTTCTGTTTCTTCAGATTCAATGCCAGTAGTTTATTACAATACTCCAGGATTTTATGATGTTAGCCTTACTAGTTCTAATAGAGCTGGAGCTGGCCCTATTGAGTTAAAATCTCAATATATCGAAGTTGTAGATAATATCAGTCTGTTAAATCATGACCTAGATAGAAAAATTACAATTTATCCAAATCCAACTAGAGGTAATTTGAAGGTTGATTTAGAATTGGAAGGAGGAGAAATAGTTAAGGTTGAAGCGTTTGACCTAATGGGTAAAAAACTAGCAAATATTTATGATTTTAAAGCTAGCGAATCTCATGTGAATTTAGATCTTAATCTCAACTCTATTTCTAGTCAAAGACAATCTATTATTCTAAAAATAAGCGTTAACGAAAAAGAAGTTAGAAGATTAGTTCAATTCGTTAAATAGTAGATCAGATAAAATAATTTTCCAAGCCAAGAGCCCTACAAGGCTCTTGGCTTTTATGCTTTGTAATATGAAATCCAAAATGCTTTTATTCCTAGTTGTGTCATGGGGAATGATCCAAGGCCAAAATGCAAATAGGGAAACCCCAGTTTACACTAGTCTCCAAAAGGCCTTGGAGGCCGAGGAGGTTTTACAGTTAAACCTCAGAGAACAGCATATTTTTCAGCTAAATGATAGTCTTTCCCAATTGAAGGAATTGATCTTTTTAAATTTAATGAAAAACCATTTGGAAAAATTAGATTCTTCCCTTTTTGAATTAAAAGAATTGGAAGTATTGAATTTAAAAGACAATAAACTAAGCCATATACCTCAGGCCATTAATGAATTGAAAGGCTTGATTCGATTGGATATGGCTAGCAACGATATCTCTGAATTTCCTGTTGCTTTAACAAGCTTAAAAAAATTGAAATACTTGCATTTTTCTGAAAACTACTTAGTAAATATTTCTGGAAAAATTGATGGTTGCAAGAGTTTGGAGGTTTTAGAGCTGCAAAGCAATCAATTGAGGTTTTTGCCAAACACCATCGGGAATTTAAAAAAGCTTAAACAATTAAATTTAGCCTACAATCAATTTCGAGAATTTCAATTGGCTTGGACGGACTTGGAAAACTTGGAAACGCTTAATTTGGAGTTTAATAAAATTCAGAATATTCCAGAAGAAATTAAAAACTTGAAAAAGCTGAAGGTTTTAATTCTAACGAATAATGAGCTAACTGAACTGCCAGCAAAGTTTGTAAAGCTTCAGAATTTGGAGCTCCTTATTTTATCTAATAATAATTTAAGCCATTTGCCCAAAGAATTGAAAAGCTTAAAAAAATTAAAAACTCTGATAATAAAAGACAATAATCTTTCCGAAGAGGAAATGGCAAGGATAAAATTAGAGCTCCCTAATTGCCAAATAATTTTTTAATTCTAATTGTCTTTTTTTTTCAATATTAGCAGATCATCTAGCAAATTGCTTGAGCTCTATGCCTACTAATTCCTTGAAAAATATAATAACGAAATTCTGGTTTTTTTACATCAAGGCAAAGAATAATAAGTCATTTTACCGAATTTCGGGAATGCGGCGTAGTGGGAATCATGCTATCATAAATTGGATTATAAAACAGCGACCAGGAGCGACCTGTTTTAATAACAATATGGGCCCCTTTCATCCTCCTGAGGATACAATTATCAAAAAAATTATTATTAAAGGACTTTCAAAATTCAATCTTTTTGTGAGTTTGGAAGACAAGTGGACCAAAGATGCTTTTAAAGCATATGACCCTGAAAAATTTGGAGAGGCAAAGCTGAAATTCAATCTGCTAATTTTGAGAGATCCCTATAATATGTTGGCGAGCAGATGGGTTTGGAAAGACGAATTTGGTAACCTTTTCAGGGAAGATTTGGAGCATAGAAAGATGATCATTGAAATGTGGAAGGATCATGCCCGAATCTTTCTCAATTGGCAAAAAAATGAAGAGGAGGTTGATGGAGAGAGGAATATCCCCGTTAATTATAATCGTTGGTTTACGGATAAGGATTATAGAGAGAAATTGGCTCAAAGATTAGACTTGAAATTTACCGATGCCGGCAAGGAAGATATAAGTATTTACGGCCATGGAAGTTCCTTTTCTAAACAAAAGTTTGATCAGCAAGCTTCTAAGCTTAAGGTTTTAGAAAGGTGGAAGGGGCTTGTTAAGGATTCGGAATATCGAGCCCTTTTTCAAGATTCAGAATTGCGAGATCTGGCTTCCTCTATTTTTGATGTGAGTGAAATGGAAAAAGCTCTATTTGATTCTGAGTAAGGCTGAAATTACAGGTCAAGGATTTTTGATGTTTTATAAAAAGTTCTGTTAGAACTACTTTCGCAATGGATGGTTTGGAGAAAGGAAAAAGATTAGTTCAATTCTTTCCATAAAGATTCAAATTCCTTAGCATAAGCTTTATAAATTATTGGATCCTTGCTTATTAATATGTTTTCGTGATTTGAAGTGGCTGCAGATCTAGTCCAATTATAACTTCCCGTTATTGTAATACTCTGATCTATTAAGGCAAATTTGTGATGCATGTGGGCAGAAGTTTGATCTATTATTACCCCTATGCCAGCCTTCCTAAATTCTTCAATATCAGAGCCCATATCAAATTGCTTTTCATTGTCTGTAATAATTTGAACCTTCTTTCCTCTGCGATGGGCATGTATCAGTTCACGACTAATTTTATCGTCGCTTATGGTGAAAACACAAACTCGAATACTTTGATTGGCAAATCGTATATGAGAAATTATCGCCTCACGGCATTCATCTCCAGGACTGAATATCACTCTGGGGATATGGCTTTTATTTGGTGAAGCAGGCAAGGATAGTATTTTATTGGCCTCATACATCCATTCTATGATGTGGGCATTGCTTTGTCCAAAGGCTTTTGCAATGGCCATTTTTTTTATTTCACTTTTTAAAAATTGCCTATCCCTTTCTGTTAAAACTAAATCCTTAGCCTCAACTTTCAAAGTCCTCTTTTCCGATCGTGAAAGTATATGGTCGGCTAAACTTTTTTCAAATTGTAATAGTAAGCTCTTAAATTTCTCGTCCATAAAATTAGCACTATTGAGCTTTTTGCCTTTTAATTATATTTTCTAAGTCTTCGATTCTTTTCTTGAGGTTGATGTTATTGCTAATATTATTAGATATGTTTGTTTTTACCTGCCAAAGGACTTCAATATCCTTCCAGGCCAATTCTTCACTATAAAAATTTGAATTATCTGGTTTTAGGAAAACAGTAGTTTTATTATAGGAGTCTAGCCTTCTAAGTCTAAAGTCATTTTTGCTTTCGAAACCGTATATTTTTCCAATTTCCAATTGGTTTATTGATTTGAGATTTGCTTTTTCACAAACTACAATATCCCCTTTTTGTAATCCGCCATCTTCTCCATTCATGCTGCCGTCCTTTAGTTCAAAGGCTCTGTAATTTTTGCCCTTGCTTAGAGGGATCTGTAAGTTTTCAAATTGATCCAAAAAACCCTTTTCCTTTCTATGGTGAAGATAATTCTGTTCCTGATTGGAAGGAATAAAGGGAATAGGAATTAGATCAATACTAGCTTGGGAAGGGGTGAGGTTGTTTTTGGAATCTTTTAATAAATCTTCTCTGAAAATGTCGAATTTGAATAAATCATTAACAGAAAGTTCTTTGGTAAGAAGATTGTCAATACTAATGCCAAAATATTTAGCAATATCAATTATTGTTTTAATTTTTGGTTCAGCTCTTCCTTCTTCATAAGCGCCAACACTCGCTCGTTTTAGATTAAACAACTCCGCAAAGTCACTCTGGTTAAGGTTTTTAACCCCTCTAATTTTTCGAATATTATTTCCTATATATGACATGCGTTTAATTTTTTTTACTAAAAATATTGGCTATTCTATTTTTTTTAGTACTTTAGCGTGGTAAAGCTAAAAATTTTAACATGAACTACAAAATTAACTTTTCAAATCTACCTCTTCCTCCTCCAATAATGTATTATATTGGATTTTTAAATTGATCCAATTAAACTCATTTCGATCAATTAATTAAACAATTATTAATCGCTAACCGATAAAATCAAAATTTATAATGAATGACCATTTTAATAAGGTAAAATCCTACTTACTTGAACTTGATTATTCTATTTTTTACATGAATGAAGAAGAGGGTGTTTTGGTAGTAGAAAATGAATCAGAGGGAATTAGAAATTTAGTGCTTGCTTGTGCTGATCCATTGTTGATAATGGAGCAGTTTCTATTTGAATTGAAGCAGGATAGTGCTGAAATACTTAAAAATCTTCTAATTAAAAACAGAGATATTGTTCATGGAGCCTTCGCTTTAGATGATGAAGGAAAGAAGGTGATTTTTAGAGATACTTTACAATTAGAGAACTTGGATTTAAACGAATTAGAGGGCTCTATAAATTCACTTAGCCTTTTGTTGAGTGAATATTCAGATGAATTAATAAAATTTTCAAAACATTAAATATCAAACTAATATGAATATTTTCAGAAGACTTTTTACCATGGGTAAAGCAGAAGCACATTCTGCAATTGATAAATTGGAAGATCCAATTAAACTTACCGAACAAGGAATTCGAGATCTTAAAAAGGATCTTGATTCAGCCCTTCAAGCTTTGGCAGAAATTAAGGCACTGTCCATTAGAGCTCGTAATGATATTCAAACTTTTGGTGATAAGGCCCAAGACTATGAACAAAAAGCCATGTTGCTTTTACAGCAAGGTCAAAAAGGGGATATCAGCGCTGCTGATGCCGATCGTTTGGCTGGAGAGGCCCTTCTTAAAAAGGAAGAGAACCTACAGCATTTGAATAGAAGCAAAGCTGAAAAGGAAAAGTTTGATGATAGCATTGCTAAAATGGACAGCAATATTAAAACCTTACGCAGCCAAATTAGCAAATATGAGAATGAGTTAAAAACCCTAAAAGCTAGGGTAAAGGTGAGTTCTGCTACTAAAAACATCAATAAGCAAATGGCTCAGATAGACTCTAGTGGAACCGTTTCCATGCTTGAAAAGATGAAGGAGAAGGTTGCTCAACAAGAAGCTGTTGCCGAAAGTTATGGTGAAATCGCCAACGAAAGTAAAAGTGTAGACGATGAAATCGACAAAGCTCTAGAAGGTGCTGCAGGAGCAAAAGCCTCAGATCAATTAGCCGAATTGAAAAAGAAAATGGGTCTTAGCAAAGAGGATGATAGCAACTCTGAGTCCTAAAAATGGGCAATTATCTTGACGCAGTATTTACAGGGGCAAATGCTATCCCCACAGGATTGCTATTGTTTATTATTCTCTATTGGATTATTGTAATCCTTGGCCTTGTAGGAACAGATTTCCTTGATTTCGATATTGATGTTGACTCCGAACTTGATTTGGATTCCGATATTGAAGGAAGTTCGGAAACAGGAATCTCCTGGCTGAATAAAGCCTTGGTGTTTTTCAATTTAGGTAGAATTCCTCTAATGATTTGGCTGAGTTTTTTAAGCCTGCCCCTGTGGATCATGACTATGATTCTAAACCAAAGCCTTGGCTTTAGTAGCTTCATTCCTGGACTTCTTACCCTCATACCAAGTTTATTACTTAGCCTTTTTCTTGCCAAGTTTTTTACCTGGCCATTGGTGAAAGTCTTCGATAGGATTAATGAAGAAACCAAGGAGAAAGATGTTTTGGGAAGAATAGGAAAAGTGATCTTGTCGGCCAGCCATACTAGTAAAGGTCAGGCCGAAGCAAATTATAATGGAACTTTTTTAAGCTTTTATATTCTCACAGAAGAGGGTATTGAAGTTTCGAAGGGCAGTGAAGTAATCTTCATTAAACCCTTAGATGGAACTACTTTTATCGTAGAACCCCATTTGCATATCAAATAACCCTAATCAAATAAAACCTAATAATTTTCATGGATACAATTTTTGAGAATATTTGGCTTACCGCCATAGTCGCCCTAGTGCTTATATTTCTAGGAGTAATAGCTTTTGTTTCACGTTTTTATCACAAAGCATCCCAAGGGCAGGCTTTGGTAAAGACCGGTGCTGGAGGCGTAAAAGTTTCCTTCAATAGTATGATGATCGTTCCAGTAATTCACAAATTGGAGATAATGGACATCTCATTAAAAACCATTCAAATTGAACGAATCGGTAAGGATGGTCTGGTTTGTAAAGACAATATGAGGGCTGACATTAAAGTAGCCTTTTTTGTTCGGGTAAATGAAATGGTAGAAGATGTTAAAAAGGTAGCTCAATCTGTTGGTTGTTCTCGTGCATCTTCAATCGAGGCTCTTAGCTTATTATTTGATGCTAAGTTTTCAGAAGCCTTAAAAACTGTTGGAAAGAAGTTTGAATTTGTAGATCTCTATAATAAAAGAGATGAATTTAGAAAGGAGATCATCAATATTATCGGTACCGATCTAAATGGCTATGTTTTAGATGATGCAGCAATCGATTATTTAGAACAAACTCGACTAGATTCTTTAGATCCCAACAATATTCTAGACGCTGAAGGAATTAAGAAGATAACTGAAATTACAGCTCGTGAAGCCGTAAAAGCAAACCTTATTCAAAGGGATAAGGAGAAAACCGTAAAGCAGCAAGATGTGGAAGCCAAGGAAGCTATTCTTGTCTTGGAAAAACAACTAGCCGAAACCGAGGAAAAGCAAAAGAGAGAAATTGCTACCATAAAATCGAGGGAGGAAGCGGAAACTGAAAAGGTTAGTCAGGAAGAAAGATTGAAATCCGAAAGAGCAAGAATAGCTACTGAGGAGGAGGTTTCTGTTGCGGAGGAAAATAAACTTCGTCAGATTATTGTAGCAGCAAAAAATAAGGAACGAACTGCTGCCGTAGAATCTGAAAGAGTTGAAAAAGATAGATTGTTGGAAGTAAATGAAAGGGAGAGAATAGTAACTCTTGCAGAGATTGAAAAGGAAAAATCCATTGAAGAACAGAAAAAGAATATTCAAGAAGTAATTCGAGAAAGAGTAGTTATTGAAAAAACTGTTGTTGATGAAGAAGAGAAAATAAAGGACACACGTGCATTTGCATCTGCGGAGCGAGAAAAGAAAGTTTCGATTACCAAAGCTGAAGAAGATGCTGAAAAGGCCTTGGTGGCTGAAATAAAAAGTGCAGAGGCTGCTAAGCAAGCTGCAGAATACCTTGCCAAAAAGTTGATTATCGATGCTGATGCAGAGCAACAGTCTTCCATTCAAAAGGCAGAAGCCGTTAAGGTTATGGCAGAAGCGGAAGCCTCAAAATTTGCCGCAACAGGAATGGCAGAAGCGCAAGTGATGGAAGCTAAAGCCGAGGCTAGAGAAAAACAAGGAGATGCTGAAGCCCATGTTTTAGAAGCTCAAGCCTTAGCAGAAGCAAAGGGAATTGAAGCAAAATCAAATGCACAATCTGAGGCTGATCTAAAAATTGGTAATGCGGCGGCAAATGTGGACAAAGCCAAAGGACTGGCTGAAGCCGATGTGATTTTGAAAAAAGCTGATGCTGAAAAAGAAAAAGGACTGGCAGAAGCCATTGTGAATTTAGAAAAGCTGAATGCAGAGGCAGAAGGAATAAATAAAAAGGCAGAGGCCATGAAACGTTTAGATGGCGTAGGTAAAGATCATGAGGAATTTAAACTTAAACTCGAAAAAGAAAAAGCAGTAGAATTAGCCCAAATTGCTATTCAAAAAGATATTGCTCATGCACAGGCTGAAGTTCTTTCCCACGCCTTAAAATCTGCAAAAATTGATATTGTAGGTGGGGAAACAGTATTCTTCGATAAAATTATTGGCGCCATTACACAAGGTAAAACTATCGACAGAATGGTGGATAATAGCGAAGTGGTAAGCTCTGTAAAAAACCAGCTTTTAGACCATCCTCAAGGAAGAACCCTGCTGGACCAAATCGGAGATATCTTCAAAGATTCCAATTTAAAAACAGAGGATGTGAAAAATATATCAGTAAGTGCCCTTTTGGCAAAACTGATGCTAAGTACAGATAGTGATGAAAAGAAAAGCATGCTTCAGCAAATGTTAGACCTTGCCAAAGCATCTGGTATTGGGTCTCAGTCTGCCTCAGATTTAGGTCTGTTAAGCTAAGGTGTTAATATGCTCCATTCCGCTGGAATGGAGCCCCTTTTTCAATCAAATCAAAAGTCAATTCCATTTTTTTTATGAGGGAAGAAAATAGTCCAAATAAAGCTGAAGAAACCCAACTAGATGCAGGGTCCTATGAAATTATTCGTGAACGTCTGAGCAAGGAAAATGAAGATTTACGAAAGCGATTAGTTTCTTTAAATGAAGCTCGAAGGGAGGTGTTTGGAACTATTGAAACAAAACTTGTAGGAACAGATAGAATCAGCACTCAAAATAACTGTTTATCAAGAGATATTATCGCCATAAATGAAGAGCATTTCTTGTTTGGTTATAATGTATTTATGGGATTGAAAAAAGAAACCCAGGTTGAGGATGTGTTCAGTTGCTATGCCTATAATTCCAAAGATCATTTATTTCAAAAAGAGGATTGTAGTTTTTTAGATGATGAAAATTTTAAAACCGATTTTGCCAATCTCTATAAGTATTATAAAGGAACGCAGTTCATTAAATTCGCAGAAATTGGGCCTTTTGTTTTTATGGTTTTTCAAGTCGGAAAAACTGTGGAGGATGTTAAAACTTTTAAATGGACAAAGCTAAAAGGAGCTTTAAAATATGTCGATAATCGAAGCGATCATGAGTTTGTTTTCCCACAACAGCATGAGTTCGATTGGAAAAGATGTGTAAGAGATATGCACCGGTCTGGTGTACATCCTCATATTTCTATTGAGGATAGGCTTTTTGTAGAAACCATAAATGGTGATCTTACCATAAAAGTTGAAGATAATACCAATATAGGAAGGGGAATATACAGCGAAGAAGTTGAAGATAAAGATCAAACCCTAGATGATGCAGAGATCTATTTTGCAGTACTAGGAAATCTCATCATCCTAAAAATAAAACCCTACCAAGAGGAAAAGTTCAGGTATATTTTATACAATGAAAAAATCCAAGATGCCTTGAGAATTGATGCCTTGGAGAATTCTTGTGTTCTGTTGCCAGATAACCAGGGGATTATTTTTGCTAAAGGCTATTATATCCAAACTGGAGAGTTTAAACTATTCGACAATCAACTTGAAGATACAGTTTTTGAAAAGCGTTTAGCTTCACCAAATGGGGAAGATTTTCTCTATGTCTTTTACCAAAAAAATACTGGGGCCTATGCTTTGCTTTCGTATAATCTTATCGGACAAGAAGTATTAACTCCTATTATTTGTCATGGATATTCGATTTTTGAAAATGGTGATCTAATCTATTTTAAAGCAGAAGAAGAGCAAAAAAAGCATCACCTCATTCAAATCTGGCAAACACCCTTTCACTCTCCCAATAAAAGCCTGATAAAAGAGAATCAATCCTTCCTTTTTAAAATTGGGAATAAGGATATAGTCAGGGCAATGGCTGAAATCAATGAAATTCAAAAGTTAATTTCTAAAGAGGATTCCTATGCCAATCTATATGTGGATTTGGTAAAAAAAGCAACTGATGTTTTGGATAGCTATCATTGGCTCTCTCACGAGGAGGCTCATTTTGTTGAAGAACCATTGCTTTTAATAAAAGAATCGGCATCCTCGGCAATTGAGGAATTTGAAAAGGTGGTTAGAATCCGCCGCAATACCAAGGAAAGGTCTAAAGTGGTTGAGGAAAAGGCAAATGAGGCCATGTCTAAAGCCCAAGGTGGAAATGCGCGGAGTATTCATGAATATATTGAGAGACTAAGCTTATTAAGGATAGCCAAAGGGGAGGTTTTGTCTATGAAGGATTTGCGCTATATAGATCTAGAACTTGTGGATAATCTAGAGGCCAGATTGGAAGAAATATCAGCCTTAGTATCCCAGCATTGTGTGCGGTTTTTATTGAGAAGTGAGGCCCTGAATCCATATAGGGAAAAGGTGAGCTCCTTACAAACTCAAGTGGAAGAAGTCTCTAAAGTTATGGAAGCCAAAAGGCTGGAAGAGGAAGTTCTCAAAGTATCCGGAGATTTGGAAATGTTGATTGAAATTGTAAGTAATTTAAAAATTGAAGATAGTACGCATAGCACGAAAATTATTGAATCCATTTCATCTATTTATGCTCAGTTCAATCAGATTATTTCTAAATTAAGAAAAAAGAGAAAGACCCTTTTAGGAAAGGAAGGTCAGGCGGAGTTTGCTTCTCAAATGAAATTGATAAACCAAGGCTTGAGCAATTATTTGGATATCTCAGATAGTCCGGATAAATGTGATGATTATTTGAATAAGCTGATGGTTCAAATAGAGGAATTGGAGGCGAAATTTGTTGAGTTTGATGAGTTTTTGGAAAAAACTGGCCAAAAAAGAGAAGAAATATTCAATGCTTTTGAAAGTAAAAAAGTAGCTCTTCTAGAATCTAGAAATAAAAAGACCCACAACCTACAGAAATCTGCAGAAAGGATTATTTCAGGGATTGGCAAAAGACTTTTGTCATTAAATGACCACTCAGAAATCAATGCCTATTATGCATCAGATATTATGGTTTCCAAGGTTAGAGATTTGGCAAATAGCCTTTTGGATCTAGGAGACTCAGTGAAGTCTGATGATGTTTTGAGTAAATTAAAGTTTGCTTATGAAGATGCTATAAGGCAGCTAAGGGATAAAAAGGAATTATTTGTTGATGGAAAGGATATTATAAAGTTTGGAAATCACCACTTTAATGTTAATACCCAATCCCTGGATCTTACAATGGTTTTAAGAGATGATGATATGTATTACCATCTCACCGGGACCAATTTTTTTGAAAAAGTTGGCGAAAAGGAATTTGCTGAAACCAGAGATGTTTGGACTCAAAATTTAATTTCAGAAAACCAGGAAGTTTATAGATCTGAATTTTTAGCATTTCAGATTTTTCGGGAGTTGGAAGGTGGTGAAGATCCTGAAATATCTATAGATCAATTGTCTAAATCAGATCTTAAACACCTACTTGAATTTGTTCAATCCAAAATGGAAGGAAGGTTTGAGGAAGGTTATATAAAAGGAGTGCATGACCATGATGCTACTCTTATACTTAGCCATTTGCTTCAATTATATAAAACTATTGGCCTTTTAAGGTTTGATCCAGAGGCGAGGGTAATAGCCATGTTATGGTGGGAAAAACTTGTTGATGAAAAGACAAAGGAGCTATGGGAAACAGAGTTTAGGGCTTTAAGGTCAATAGCCCAAGCCTTTAATTCTATTCAGGTTTCAGATTTGAGCTTGAGGGAATTGGCTCTGGAAATTTTAAATTCAGAAATTGAATTCCAAGACAAAGACTTTTTGGCAAATGAGGCCGCAGAGTTTTTATACCATTTATTGCTTCAAAATCAAGACTTCATATTTTCACAAGAAGCATGGCAATTGATGGATCAAATTCAGGTTTACCTCAAAAAATCTAAAAGCCTCAAACAATATAATGATTCTTTAAAAGCCTATGGGGAGAAGCCTTTGAGGCAATTTGAGATCAGTTGTAATTGGCTGAACAATTTTATTCAAAGTAGAAATCTGAAGCTCGAGAATGAAGTCATTAAAGAGGCTGCCGTATTATTGATGATGGGAGCAGGAGTCCGAATTTCCGACCATAAAATTGCTACTCAAATAAAAATTGAAGGATTTGTAGGGGACCATTCCCAAATTAAAGAAGGTAATTATAGGCTTCAATACAATTCTTTTCACAGGAGGTTACATCACTTCTGCAAAAACTCCCTAGTTAAATTTGCAAAGTATAAGGAACTAAAAAATGAACTTTTGGAAAAGGCAAAGTTGGAATTGCGTCTTCAAGAGTTTCAACCTCGTGTATTGAGTTCATTTGTACGGAATAAATTGATTGATGAGGTTTATTTACCCCTTATTGGAGATAATCTTGCTAAGCAAATAGGTGCTGCTGGAGATTCAAAGAGAACTGATTTAATGGGAATGCTTTTGTTGATTTCACCTCCAGGATATGGAAAAACAAGCCTTATGGAATATGTTGCAAGTAGATTGGGCTTAATTTTTATGAAAATAAATGGGCCAGCTATTGGGCATGATGTGAAGTCAATTGACCCTTCTTCCGCCACTAACTCGGCATCCAAAGAAGAATTAGAGAAATTGAATTTGGCCTTTGAGATGGGAGATAATGTTATGATCTATTTAGATGATATCCAGCATTGCTCAGCGGAATTTTTGCAAAAATTTATTTCCCTTTGCGATGGACAAAGAAAAATTGAAGGAGTTTATAAAGGCAGGAGTAAAACCTATGATTTTAGAGGAAAAAAAGTGGCGGTAATTATGGCTGGAAACCCCTATACCGAGAGTGGAGATAAATTTCAAATTCCCGACATGCTTGCCAATAGGGCGGATATTTATAACCTAGGTGATATAATTGGAGGTAAAGATAAGGTCTTTGAACTTAGCTATATAGAAAATGCCTTAAGCTCTAACAATCTACTTCAACAACTAAAGAATAAAAGTCAGAAGGATATTTATACTCTCATTAATGAGGCCCAAAACCAAAGTAAAGAAAAACTCAGTCTGGAAGATTCACATAGCCCTGAAGAGATAAAAGATTATCTATCTGTTTTGACAAAGGTTGCCAAGGTTCGTGATATTATATTAAAGGTTAATCAAGAATATATTTATTCCGCTGGCCAGGCTGACGAATATCGAACTGAACCTAGCTTTAAATTACAAGGTTCCTATAGGAATATGAATAAAATTGTGGAAAAGCTAAGTGCGATGATGAATGATGATGAGTTGGAAACCTTAATACTTTCTCATTATGAAAATGAATCCCAAACCTTAACCCAAGGTGCAGAATTCAACTTTTTAAAGTTTAAAGAATTGTATTCCAAGCTCAATGATGAAGAAACTGTTAGGAAGGAGCAAATCCTAAAAATATTTGAAAAGGGACAAAGAATGAGGGGATTAGGTACTGATAAAATGGCTATGGTTTTGGATCAAATGGAGAAAATAAGTTCAGGCCTGGCACAAATTGCAAGTTCTATTAATGGCCAACAAAAGGGATAATATAAACACCGGTGAAAATTTTACAATTAAATTCAACAAAAACTACAAGTGCAAAAAAGTAATCTTGGAATATTTGCACAGTGATATTGGTGTAATGAATGGCTAGCCTGTTGAGAATGAAAATTTGAAAACTCGTCTAGCCATTTTTTATTTCTACGATTAAGCTCCATAATTTTGGTATCTCTTTTTGACTTAGATTTGAACCTTCAACAGGGACATTAGCTCAGTTGGTTCAGAGCATTACCTTGACAGGGTAGGGGTCACTGGTTCGAATCCAGTATGTCTCACCTGAGAGAAAGGAGTGTGAGTGATGAGTACTATCAAACTCCCCACTCACACCCAAAACTCTCAACCCCAACTCCACACTCCTTAGTATTCACTATTCACTATTCACTATTCACTATTCACTATTCACTATTCACTATTCACTCTCCACTCTCCACTTAACACTTTTCCTTATTCACTTTCCACTTTCCACTTTTCACTCCCCACTTTCCACTCCCCACTTTCCACTCCCCACTTTTCACTTTTCACTTTCCACTTTTCACTTTCCACTATTCACTTTTCACTTTCCACTTTTAACTTTTCACTTTCCACTTTTCACTTTTCACTTTCCACTTTCCACTTTTCACTTTCCACTTTTCACTTTTCACTTATCACTTATCACTTTTCACTTTCCAACATCAACATCCCCCCAGTTTCATACCTTTGCTCAATAAAATCTCCACTCGTCTTGAAAAACATGTTCCCAGGTCAAAAATTGACAATTCTTTATTTTGTTCTAATCTTAGTTGGCCTTGGTTATCATGCAAGTGGTCAATTCAGTCAGCAGAAATTAATTTCTAAATCTACAAGTTCACCATCTAGCGTAAAAAGCTATGATTTAGATAATGATGGAGACCTTGATGTCCTATGTACATCGAAAAATGATAATAAGGTTTCTTGGTATGAAAATTTGGGAAATGGCTTGTTTAGTTCTCAGAAAACCATAAGCCTAAATGCTGGTTCTTGCTCATCCGCTAAGGCTTATGATTTAGATGGCGATGGAGATTTGGAAGTGATTGTAGCTTCACCTGCTGATGGAAAATTGTCATTTTTTGAAAACTTTGGTTCAGGTGTTTTCTCAATTGAAACCATAGTTTCTGATTCCTTAGATGGAGTTTCAGATATTTCAATAGCTGATTTTAATGGTGATGGGAAACCAGATATTGCAGCTTGCTCCCCAATTATCCGAAAGATATTATGGTTTGAAAATAATGGAAATAGAAATTTTGGTCCTGGAGTATTACTTATTCCATCCACGCCAGGCCAACGAAGATATTACACCCTAAACTCCGCAGATATTGATGCCGATGGAGATATGGATCTAATGGCTTCTGGAGAGAATAATGATGGTGCTATTTTTTATAATAATAATGGAGCTTTGGGTTCATATAGTATCTTGAATCCTGGAAGTGTAACAATCCAAGCTAATGATGTAGATCTGGATGCTGACTTGGACCTAATACATGCCAGTAGATTAAAAATAGTTTTAACCAAATATGATTCCATTGGACTGTCTTCTTCGGTTGTTATAGAGTCATTGCCAAATACCGGAAGTTTGGTTAGTATCTGTTCCTTGGATTTTGCTGATGTAGATGGTGACGGGCTACAAGATATTGTTGTATGTTTTTCAGCATTCTTGGCTAACAATCAGGGTATTTCATGGTATCGAAATTTAGGTGGTGGTCAATTTGGTTCCAAGCAATCTATTATTGCGGGGATGGAAAGACCAGTCGCAGTTACTTGTGGAGATTTGAATAATGATGGTTTGGATGATGTGATTTTCATTTCTGATCAGGATGATAAGCTAGCCTGGCATGAAAACCTTGGAAATGCGAACATAGGACCTGAAAAGCTAATTAATACAAATGCCAATCGACCGAATTCTATTTTTAGTGCCGACTTAGATGGGGATTTAAAGAATGATATTCTATATGCATCGCACTGGGAAGATAAAATCGCTTGGCATAAAAATCTTGGTGGTGGAATTTTTAGCGACGAAATGCTAATCTTTGATCTAGTGCACCCTAGCCACGTTTATGCCGCGGATCTTGATGGAGATAGTTTGAAAGATATTATTGCCACAAATTATGACGATATAGTATGGTGTAAAAATCTGGGAGCTTCAAATTTTGGTCCGCCAACAATCATTACGTCTCTAGGTGGAAGGAGTGTAAATGCGGAAGACTATGATAATGATGGGGATATTGATATTACTGCTTCTATAGGATTTTACATTTATTTATTTGAAAATTTAGGAAATGGAGTTTTTTCGGCTGGGACTAAAGTTGGCTCAGGAGCAAGTCTGAGCAATGTTTCTTCAATTGTTTCTGATGATATTGACGATGATGGATATATAGATATTTGTTTTGCCTCATCTGGCAATGATAAAATAGGTTGCTACAAAAATATTGGGACTGGTTCTTTTGGATCGGCCATTATAGTGAGCAATTCTGCTTTGGGGGCCTCCTCTGTTGCTTTGGCAGATTTAAATGAGGATGATAAGCTTGATTTAATTTCAGCATCCAGTTTTGATAATAAAGTGGTTTGGTATCCAAATGTCTCCGGCACCTTTAATATTAATAATGGTGAAAAAGTAATTTACCAAACTACCCTTGGTGCTAATGTAGCTGGAGTTAGTGTAGTAGGAACTACAGATATAAATGGAGATGGACTTGAAGATATTGTTTATGCAGCTGAGGGCAGTGACTATATCGCTTGGCGAGAAAATTTAATAGGAGAAACATTTGGCCCCGAGGAAATAATAAGTAATGATGTTCAAGCTCCAAAAGCTTTATACTTCTCAGATTTAGATGGTGATGGAGATAATGATGTTATTTCGGGTTCCGAAGAAGATGATAAGCTAGCCTGGTATGAAAACTATTATCCTGGACCTTTTCGAATTGCAGGACGTGTCTTTTACGATCATAATCAAAATGGGATTAAGGATGGTAATGATTATTGGCTGAAGGGAAAAACAATAGAAATTTCCCCGATTTCAAAATTTTGCTTTACCAATAGTTCTGGATTTTACTCCTATGCAGTAGATACTCTTATTCAATATTTTGTGCAATCAAAACCTTCTTCGCTCTGGAACTTAACTAGTGGAATTAATGGATATTACTGTAAACTTTCAGCAGATACCCCAGTGGTAAATGATTTGGATTTTGGATATTTTCCGGATACACTAATTCAAAAAATAAAACCAGTTTTGGTTTCTGAATTTCCAAGTTGTTCTACAACAATTAACTATTGGTCATCCATTGAAAATGTGGGTACTACTATTTCAAATGCCTATGTTCAGCTGCGATTGGATGATAGGCTAAGCTTTGTAAATGCAAGTGTAGTCCCTGATTCTGTAATTGGCCAAAATGTTTATTGGAATTACAACAGCCTGAAACCAAGCCAAAGCAATGATTTTTTCATCACAGCCAGTCTGCCTTCAAATGTGAATTTAGGCGATACTTTAATTTCTAGCCTTATCTGCAGGGAAAAGTCAAATCCCAATCTTAGTATTGTTGATACTTTAAAACAGATTTTAAGTTGCAGCCAAAATCCAAATGATAAAATAGTTTTACCAAAGGGTGAGGGGCCTTATGGTTTAATGGCAAAAAATCAAACTCTAGAATATACGGTGCGTTTTCAAAATGTAGGTAGTGCTACAAGCAATAATGTTATTATCAGAGATCAATTGGATGATAATTTAGATTGGTCAACTTTTAAACCTGTTTCTGCGAGCCACTCCTTCATTTCTAAAATTGGGGATAGCGGTGAATTGACCGTATATTTCAATGGGATAATGCTTCCAGATAGTGGATCTAATGCAATTCAAAGTCATGGTTTTTTTAATTATAAAATTGACATGAAGCCAAATCTTCCAGCATTTACCCCAATCTTTAATAAGGCTCGGATATATTTTGATCAAAACCCCGCTATTTTCACCAATACCACCATTAATACCATTGATTCAACAGCTAATATTTCTTTACCAGAATTAATGGTTTCGGAACAATCTAATGAATTAATGATTTTTCCAAATCCCACCCAGGGTGAACTAATCTTATATCATAAATGGAAATTGAAAAAAGCTTATGATATTAGAATTTACAATATGTCTGGACTTTTGGTTTATGAAAAACTAGGCCTAAGGGATCAAAAGCAAAGCATTGCTATTCATGCCTTGCCGAAAGGAATTTATATTCTTCGGGGAGGGGATGAAAATGCTAAGGTGATTTTTAAAACTAAAATCATCAAAAACTAATGATCCATTTCCTCCAAATCCCTAAATTTTTTAGATTTTAGTCCTTCACTATAAATGGTTTTCTGATCTCAGCAACCTTAAGGACATAATATCCTGCAGAAAATTTGCTTAAATCCAATCCCAATTGCAAATCTTCAAGCTTCCCAGTTTTAATAATTTGGGCAGAATTGTTTAAAATGCAATAGCTGTCTTTTGCTATGGATGGATCAATATCTAAAAACAAAACATCTGAGGCAGGATTGGGGTAAATTGAGATTAAGCTTTTATTCTCCCCATTCTCTTCCAGTCCGACAAAAGCTACCGTTAATTCTGCTACAGTACTGGTATCGGCACAAATCCCAGGATTTAAAATACATCTAAAAAGTTGTCCTGAATTGGCAATAACGAGGTTGCTAACCGTTAAGGTAGAACTATTTGCACCGGCATATTGGCCACCATTGAAAATGTCAAAATAACCTGTTCCTAGATCGGATTGCCATTGATATGTGGCATTTGGGTCACCTGTCTGCACCGAAAATTGGCCTGTTGCGCTTGAGGAAACAATTGTGTCTCTGGGCTGCTGGCTAATTTTGTCGCAAACAAATAATTGGGCAGTCTGACTAGTATCTGCACAAGGGCTAGCACCTTCAATAATACAACGGAAAATGGAGCCATTATTTGCAAGGCTAAGGTTTGAAATTAATAGGCTATCTGAATTTGCTCCACTATACTGCCCAGTATTGAGGATATCTTGAAAGGTCCCTGAATTCTCAATTTGCCATTGATAAGTTGAACCAGGACTACTGGCGGAAATTCCAATTTTTGAATTTGCTCCTATTGCTGCTCCTTGATCATTGGGTTGGCCATTTATTACAGAACATCCATTGTAAAGGCTGCTTACCTCAGAGGCCGTTAATACACGACTCCAAACTCCAATATCGTCTATCATCCCATCAAAATAAGCTCCGTTGAAACCTCTTCCGATGTAAAATGGGTGAGTTCCCTGACCAACACCTGTGTGCATATTTACTGTTGTTGTTACTTGTACTCCATTTTTATAAAGGATCATTGTTCCATTATCGTAAGTACCTACAAAATGTTCCCATAGGGGTGGAGTGTAGCTATCCGCGGCCCAATACCATGCAGATCCTTGCTTATTGGTTCCAAATTGAAAGTTTCCTGTAGCTCCAATTTGAAAATTCCAGATAAAGTTTCCATTTACCCCACTTCCATTCATTAAAGCTACTCCATAAGCATTGCTGCTGGCTTGCAACCAAAAAGAAACAGAAAAGCTACTTGCCTGACCAAAGGAAAAACTGGGGTTGGAAAGAAGCAAATATTGGTTAGATCCATTAAAGTCGAAGGCAGAATTGGCATTGGAAAACCTATCGGATACCAAGCTTGCCCCATTATTGGTAAAGTGATTTCCAGTCCCACTGGCATCATTTGCATTTCCATCAAAAGCCCACCATCCTTCGAGATTAGAACTTGGGACATAGCTAGGCACCTGGCCTTTTACATTTATCGAAAAAATAATAACTAGAGCTAAACTTTGAAGGAGATATTTAATCATTCTATAAATATTTAAAGAGTTGGGTTGACTTGTTCCTCAAATGTAATAAAATGAAATATTTTCCGGCTAGGAAAGGAATGGACTATTATAAACCATTTATGATGGTGGCAATTTCTGTACTTAAAATTTTTGCACCCGATCCATTTAGGTGTTGATCCTTGAAATGAAGAGTGTCAATCAAGGGAAGGTTCAACTTATTGAAATTATAGAATTTGAGATTATTTTCTTGACTGATCTTGGCTATTAATTTTTCAAATTCTTCCTGTTCAATATTCTTATAGAACTTTTGCGGTAAAGGGGAGATGGTTATAATTAATTCAATTTGATAGGATTTACATAAATCAATTATCTGCTGAAGATGATCGAGGTGAGAATCAGTTCTTTCTGTTTCCTTCCAATTGAATTTCTCGAGGTTTTTTGATTTTAATTCAAGAGTTTTGGCAGACATTCTTTTACTGCTGGTCACAAATCCATTCTTATAATATCGATCTGAAATCTTAGACAGATCCATAGGTTTTAGGCTATACTTCAAGATAGAATTCAATTGATCCCTTTTATAATAAGCAGGAAATAAAAATTGAACCTTTTCTCCAAAATTTAAACCTTCAGCATATAATCCGGATTTAGCTTTTCCAGAATTCATAAACTCATAATTATACCTTACGCTTTCTAGTTGAGATTCTAAGTTTAAGGTTCGGGGAAGAATATCTAGAAAAATAACTTTAGGCTTTTGATATTCCAAAAGCTCTTCTATAATATAATGTGAGGTGCTTATGGATTGAATTGAGCTCCCTAGGTTGAAACTTTTTTTATCTGTGATGCTGTCAACAATCTCAGGGTTTATTCCTCTATAGCATAATGATGATCCTACAAAACTTATATCAAGGCTCTCCTTGGGAATGGAATAAAACTCATTCCAGCGCTTGGAAGGGTAGAATATGCCAAGCTCACTATTTTTTGCGCTATTCCACTTAAATAAATATCCAAATCCAAAATTGACTAGTAATAGCAATGAGGAATAAAATAGAAACCGAAGTGCAAATTTTTTAATGCTCATACTAGAATTGGAAATAAATAAAATCAGAGGAGCCTATTGGTGCAAATAATAATAGACAAACACCAATTGCAGTATATAAAACTAATTTAGTATACCACTTGTAATTGTGAATTTCAAAGCCATGGAGTTTTTCTCTTTGTAATATTTCCATGCCTAGCATAAATAAAATAAAGATGCTAAGTTTTAAAAGGTCGATTTTTTCAGCAAGAAGGAGTAAATCACCAGCAGAAAAACTAAATAGGTCCAAGCTTAGCATTAAATCTAAAAAGTGAAATGCCTGTGGTAAATCATCGGATCTAAAAAGTACCATAGAAAATTTCCAAAAAAGGAAGGTCAGGATTAAACTTATAGCATTGTAAAGGTTTTTGTTCATCCTCTTTTTAACTTTTATTCTCTTTTTGGTAGAAAGAAATTCATAAGTTAAAACTAGTCCTTGGAAAAACCCAAAGACGATAAATGTCCATCGGGCGCCATGCCATAATCCACATAGAATAAAGGTAAGCATCATGGATAAAATAATTCCATTGCTGCCAAGTCCTCTAAATTTAATGCTTAGTGGAATAAAAAGATAATCTCTCAACCAATTGGACAGTGAAATGTGCCACCTTCTCCAAAATTCGGTGATATTTTTAGAGAAAAAGGGAAATCTGAAATTTTGGTTTAATTCAAAGCCAAACAATCGGGCAGTTCCAATAGCAATATCCGAATAGCCTGAAAAATCACAATAGATTTGAATGGAAAATAGGCAGACGCCAATAAAAAGTACCACTGGAGGCATGGATTCATAGTCCGAAAACACATTTTGAACAATGGGGGCGAGGTTGTCGGCAATGAGAATTTTTTTGAATAGACCCCATAATATTTGCCTCAAGCCATCTGCCGATTTTATAGTGTCAAATCTTCGTGGCTTTTTAAATTGGGGTAAAAGATCACTGGCCCTTTCAATAGGGCCCGCAACTAATTGAGGAAAGAAACTAACATATGCAAAAAAGGACAAAGGTTCCTTGCTGGCTTTTAAATCACCGCGGTAAACATCTATAGTATAACTAAGAGTTTGGAAGGTGTAAAAACTAATACCTACAGGTAGGATAATATTTAAACTATCGAAGTTTAGCCCTATCCCAACTACCGACATTAAATCCACAAAGGAATCGATGAAAAAATTGAAATATTTAAAATATACTAGGATACCTAAATTCACCAATAAGCTCAGGCCCAATAAGCTTTGTTTTCTTTTTTCATTTTCCGTTTTCTCAAGTTGAAGTGCCACAAAATAGTCTGTCGCAGAGCTTAAAAAAATGAGGATTAGAAATCGCCAATCCCACCATCCATAGAAAAAATAACTTGCAGCAAGTACAAATAGATTTTGCCATTTGATCTTACTTTTTGGTATTAGCCAATAACAAGTAAATGCTACAATTAAAAAAAAAGGAAATTCTACCGAATTGAATAACATGGATTATTTTTCTATTAATTCAATCAATTCCATAGATCTATTATAAACAAAAGCACAGCGTTTTCCTCCAAAGGCCTCCGAATGAAAGGTGGAAAGTAAAATACAATCTTCAGATAATTTTTCTAATGCCAAATCAAAATCATCTACCGCGTAGCCAATATGGTAATAGTTTATTTTTTTTTCTAACATTTGGTAGAGGCTCTTGTTTTCAGAGTCTGGCATTACCAACTCCAAATAAGATTCTGGCCCTACTTTAATAAAGCAAACTTTTACCTTTTGGCTAGAAATATGAAAAGTTTCGGAAATTTCATCAAAACCTAAATTCTTTTTATAAAACTCTATGGTTGAATTTAGATCTTCAACGAGTAATCCAGTATGATGAAATTGAAACATCCTACTCTTGTTTAAAATTTGGAGGCAATGCTATTTACCATATCTCCCACATTTTTAAATTTTGTGATTTCCTTGGAAGAAAATTTAATTTTTAATCTTTTCTCTATTTCTACAACGAGCATTATATGTCTTAAACTATCCCATTCTTCAATATCTGCGGCGGTAGTTTCAAGATTAAGTTTAATGTCTTCATTATCTAGAGTATCAACAAAAATTTCATTTAATTTTTGAAGGATTTCATCATTATTCATTTTATCTTATTTTAATTTTTATTTCAAAAAGGCGCCATACATAACACTCACGCCTTTTTCATGTGCTTCATCAACTTTCAGATCTTCAGAAGGAACCTGAATTTCTTCTAGAATTTCAAAACCCGCAGCATGGATTACCTCTTTTATTTCTTTATCATTTCTAAAAAGGTAAATATGATCAATGGCCGGGGCATTTGTTGGAGTTGTAATAAAGGCAACACCATCCTTTTTTAATAAACTCTTTAATTTTTTCAATAATTCAATGGGATCTTCAACATGTTCCAAAACTTCTCCCATCGTAACAAAATCAAATTTATTTTCCTCTTGAAATTTTAGAATATCACTATGTACAAACCTAATGTTTGGATTGTCTACAAAGTTTTTAGCAATTTCAATGGAGCTTGCACTAATATCCACTGCGGTAAAAGTTTCTACTTCTGGAAAAAAGTCGATGGCGCTATTCAGAAAAATCCCATGTCCAGCACCCACCTCCAAATACTGTTTTACATCTTTTTTAATCCTTGGGGCTTGATCAATAAAAAATTCTAAAATTTTATAATGCTGGATCCATAAAAACTGAGACAATAATAATCCTTGCATATGATATTCCATTACCTCTGGATTATTATAAATTCTGGCATTAACATCTTCAAAGGAGGAATTGGAATATTCCTTACTGGTCATGAAACGAATGGTCTCATAAAGCATATCATCTATCAATTTTAAATAGCATTCTATAGCATGATCCAAATCCTTGTTGTGTTTGGCAAGGTATTCCAAATAATCGCTTAAGAATTTTTCTGCTTTTGCGGTAAACTCCTCATTTTGACCAGCAATATTCTTTCTAATTTTTTTGGCATGGAGGGGATTTAATTCTTCAACCCTTCCTATAATGTCTTCCAGTATGGTCATTTATAAATCTATGCTTTAGAAATATTATTATCGAGAGCTTTAAAATCCTTTAGCTCCAAAACCCATTTTCCTTCATCTTCAACAAAACCCAAGGACTGGTAGTGATCTTTAACGAGTTTGTTCTTTTTGGTTGGAATATACTCCCCAATTAATTTTGGCTTGTCCAAGTCCTTACAGCGTTCAGCAAGATCATTTAAAATAAACCACTCCACACCTCTTTTTAGTACTCGGCAACTCATTATCCAAGTGTCGATAAAAAGGTGATCACTATTGATGTCCAGAATGATTACGGCAATAATTCCATAATCTCCATATTTATCTTCTAGGCTATAGCTAAGGCCAATTTTATTCTCCGCCTCAGAAATGGAGGTGATTTCTGCCTCGCTATAGCGAATGGTTCGAAGGTTAAATTGGTTAGATCTTTCTGCCAACTGGGCTACTCTAGGAATATTAAATTTTCCAAATTCCTGAATATTGGCCTTCATTTTAAGGCTGGCCAAATACTCACCAGGGTCAGAAAAGGATTTTTGAAAAACTATCCGTTCAGCTTCAGCTCTATATTGTTCTGTTCTTTTTTCATCATTTAATGAATGGGATCCAGTTTCAAAAATATTTTCATTCCTCAGAAAATCCACATAATCTACAGGGTCTTCAGGTAATTCGGGAACGCATACTTCTGGTAGGTTTTCTCTCACCAAATTCCTTTCATAAGGATTGTCATCAATAAAGACCATGGAATCAAAACCAATATTTAAAACTTTCTGGATGTCGCGGATATTATCTGCTTTATTGTTCCAATTGGCTACAAAAATGGCAAAATCCTCTAATTTCAGAATCATCTCCGGGTGATTCAAAAAGGGATCTTTGGCGTTATATTCTTCATTTTTACTGCACACGGCAAGAATAATTCCCCTTTCCTTTAATTGCTTTCCCCACCGTTGTAATTCTGAATGAGCCTTACCATTTCCAAGGTTTCCAAGCTCAATTTTTTCAATTCCATCATCCCCAATTACTCCTCCCCAAAGGGTGTTGTCCAGGTCAAAAATCAAACATTTCTTCACCTGGCCCCTCAGCGCCAAAATACTGTCTAATGTTTGCTTAGCAACAAGGGGTAAGGCATCTAAGCTGATGGCCAAACTTGCTTGATAATATAGCCTAGAATTGAAAAACTCCTTCCTTCCAATAAGTTGTGAAACAGAATTTAAGTCAACTATAAAAAGATCTTTTAGCTCCCTTGAAAGGTCCATTAAATTGAAATTGAGCTTTTTAATTTGATAGTTGAAGGATATATCTACCTTATTGCTAAAATTCCCAAATATTCCATCTGAGAATTCAGCCAAATTATAATAGAGTATTTTTGAAGAGAGACGGCTTTTTATGGTTTTATAGAGGTTTCCAAGATTTTCAATATGAGAATCCGAAAATGCTCTTCGCTCATCATTATTTAATTCAGAAAATTTTTTTTGAAGGCTGTTGGAATCATGAAAGATTAAAATCCAATCGGCTTGAAAGGAATATAATTCAGATTCGGGATTGTAAATTTCCTGTTCTATTTGGCCGAAATCACTTTCATAGATTTCAATATTTAGACCCGTATCATAAGCAATTCCACTCATAGCTTCCCCTAAAAACTGGCTAGCACTTTGTCCTAATATCGCCAATTTCACCTTGGGCAAATTACTTTTATCCTTCTTGTTATTTTTACTTAAGTCCGTAAATGATTTCATAAAAAAATATCCTTCTTCTAAAAGCACTTTGGTCTACCAAAAGGGTTTGGTTATTTTATTTTAAAACTCTCCGATTTTTCAATTCGCAAATCTCAGCAATTGCTTTGGGTGTGAATATTTTGTGAGAATTTTTTTTCCCCCAGTGCAGTGGCAAAATAAAGGAAAAAAATCCTGTCCTTAAGCTCACAAATTATAATTTTGATTTTCAGAAAGAAGCTTCCTAGCTTTCTCTATTGGGCCAATAAATAGGGATTAATTTTTCATCCCGAAAAAGAAGCGACGGTAGTATTTGGGATTGATAATATTCCAAGAGTATTTTTTATTATAAACTAAAGCTTCTAATGCCTTGTTGTTTTCCAATTGATTGGAGAATTTATTCAATAAAAGATCTACAAGATCCAATACCTTTTCACTTTTCATAAAGGGAGATGCAATTCTTCCCATTCGCAAATAATTTTTTGTGGCTTTAAAAATGGCCTTTTCATATTTAAGCAGCGCTTTTGAAGAAAAATCACCTTTGGCAAAAGCTTCAGCAAGGTGCTCTGCAGCAATTTTCCCGCTCATAAATGCCTGTGGAATTCCATTGGCAGATAGGATGTCTATTAAACCGGCAGCATCGCCAACCATAATAAATCGATCGCCATGAATTTTTCGTTTTACTGTACCCAGCCTCAATTGGGAGCCGGCAAACTTTTCGAGCTGGATGGCATTTTTAAATTTGTTTTTGACGATAGGATGGTTTTCTAAAAAATCATCAAAAATTTTCTTCAAATCTATTTCATGCTTCTTCAATTTGTCTATCCGCAAAACCAAATTCACATTTGCCTGGTTGTGAGTCATTGGGCTGATGTACATTCCCCCAGGCATAAGGCTTCTGGATAAAAACAATTCACAATAATCAGGGCTGTTCATTTCAATATTTTCGAAATAAGCTCTAATTCCTATGGCCGTATTACTGTCTTTATTATAGGATTTGTAATTTTCCTTTTGCAAATTTGAATTAGAGCCACTGGCATTTACCAGAACTTTTGCGATTATTTTCTCCCCATTCTTTTCCTCCACAAAGGCTTCCTCCTTGCTGGAAAAAATATTTTTCACATGAAAACCTTCCCTAAGTGTGATGAGTTTGTTTTTTTGAGCTTCTTTAAAAATGGCATAATCAAAATCTTCCCTTTTAATAGTGTAACAAGAAGCTTCATCAGTGCCAGCTTCCAGAGCCAAAAAGTCAAATTTTATTTTATTGGTATTGGATGAAAAAGCATTAATACCATGCATGGCCTTCATCTTTTCTTCCTTTACCAATTGATCAAGAATCTGCGGATTGATTTCCTTTAAAATTCTAAGCGTGTTGCCTGTAATACAATCTGCACAGGGTTTGGGACGTGGAAAATGAAATTTATCTAAAACTATGGAGCTAATTCCTTTTTTAGCTAAGAACAAAGCCGTTACAATGCCAGAAGGTCCTGCGCCAATAATGCAAACTTCGCTGCTAATGTTTTTAGAGATGGATTTTTCGCTCATAGAACTCGCCCAAAGGTAAGTGTTTTAGGTTTTCTTAGGCTAGAACTATTCACAAATAAAGGCCCTGTAGAAAGTGAGGAGATATAAGATTCCTCACTTTTTTAGGATTGATACTTTAGGATTTCCCCTTAATTTTTTCGGCTTCTAATTTTAAATCAGCTGCGAATTGTTCAAAGGATTGGTCAAATGAAGGAATGCTGCTAGCGGCCATGGGAAAGGTGATTCCCTTTAATTTTTCATGCATGGTAAAAGTACAGCTTCCATCTACATTTTCTACTATGCTATAGGTTCGTACCCCTTTAAAAAATGGTGCAAAACCATCAGACCATATCATTTGCTTTTCAGTATCCATTGATTTTACTTTGAGGGAAAATGTTCTACTGCTATCTAGGGTAGATTTTAATTTTATTTTTTCTCCTTCTTCAATTTTTCCTTCCATACTTAGTATGGTTGAATTCCATCTTGGGAAATCGTGAGCTTGGCTAAGGAGGGTCCATATTATACTTTTATCGGCCTCTATTTTTATACTAACACTGGTGCTACGGCTAAAGGTCTTTTTAATGGTTTCCGCTTTTCCATCTTGTGCATGTGAAGAAATTGAGGCTGTCATAAAGATTAAGATTAAGATTTTTTTCATTTTGTAATTGTGTTTGTTAATCTTTTGACGAATGGGCAAGATAAAATGATCAGTAAAAGCCTATTTTTTTTTCAAATAATTGTTCATCACCTCGTTATTGTGCTCTAAATGATGGATTTGTAATTCTGCTGCTGCAGATCCAAAGGGGTCTAAATCCTCAACAATTTTTATTCTTAGGTCCATCAAATGATCCTTGTCGGGATTTTCTGCATGTTTTACCATTTCAATTTTTCTAAGCTCTTCCTCCGCTTTTTGTTTTGGATTAAAAATACCATTGAGTTCCGTGCACTGGTGACAGGCACCATTTTTAGAAATTAAAGAACATCGACGATCATAAATCTCTAGCATTTTCCCTCTTGCGGATCTTAGAAAATATTTCACCATTGCTTCTGTAAGCTGGCAAATTTCAGCGATTTCCTTAACCTTAAATCCATGCACTTCTTTTAATAATAATACCAATTGATGTTCAAGGGGAAGGGATTTAGAAACACAGGTAAAACAAAAGCTAATATGTTCTTTAATTTCAAAATTCCCTTGTGGGGAACTCATCCTTATTTGCATGGCCTCTTGGAAAAAATCTGGATTGTTCATGGCGGCTTCCTTGCATATGTCTGTAACATTCTCAGGCCAGCGTTTTTTAGATCTCATCAAATCTTTGGCAAGGTTGGAGGCAATGGTGAATATCCATGTTTTCAGACTGCTTTCTCCTCTAAAGGATCCTACATTTTTATGTGATTTTATATAGGTTTCCTGAACTAAATCTTCAGTATCCTGAACATTTGTAGTTATTCTTAATAGATAGGATTTGAGATGACTTCTGCACTTTTCAAATTCCCGATTTAGGTCTTCAATATTTGGCAAAGCGTAATTTTTTAAAAATGAGTAGAATAATTTTTACCTGCTAAATCTTAATCTTTGAAATCATTTTATGGATTTCATTCACTTCCATTAAGGCTGCGGATCCATACCAAGGGATTAATTCCATTTCCAAAGAGCCTGCAATTATTGCCGGATCTGTAGCTGTAAGTTTTTCAGCTTCTTCTAAATTGTCTACTGCAAAAACATAGATACCTCTTAAATCTCCATTTCCATAAAAAGGTCCGGCCAGAGCCAATTTACCTTCTTTTGCCATTTTGCCAATATTAGCCATATGTGCTCTTTGTAATTCTACGGCTTGGGCGGAATCTATGGAAGCCCTTTTTGGACCAATTTTAAGAAAAGCCATAATATACTTCCTCATTCCATAGGGGTCGGCTCCTAATTTTGCGGCTCTAAGGGAATCAAATTCTAAAATACTTTTTTCGGGAATACTTGGGCTATTACTAGATTCCACAATATTGCCATCTTCCTGGGTTTTTACATCGGATTGGGAGCAAGCGAATAGAAATAGGCTTAAACCAGATATAAGGGCTATTTTTTTCATTTGAATGTTTTCAGTTTTTCCAAATATAATCAATGCCTAAAATCTGAAATTGCTGGATTTAAGCCTCCTTAACTTTTTCTAATGAAATTGCATTTATACAATATCTTAAACCACTTGGTTCTGGACCATCAGGGAAAACATGCCCAAGGTGGGCGTCGCAAGTATTGCAAAGAGCCTCAACTCGTGTCATGCCAAATGATATGTCTTTATGGTATGCTATTCGGTTTATTTTAATTGGCTGGGTAAAGGAAGGCCAACCAGAGCCAGATTCGAATTTTTCCTGAGCGTCGAATAGTTCGGTTTTACAGCATAAACATTGATAAACCCCTGGCTCAAAAAGACTACATAATTCTGAACTATTAGGTCTTTCTGTACCTTTTAATCTTGTAATTTGGAATTGTTCGGGATTTAATATTTCCCTCCATTCCTCTAAACTTTTTTCAAGCCTTTGATCAGGTTTTGGATTGGAATGATTGGTGAATTTGACAATATCTGACCACTTTAACATTTGCTCTTCTTAGGTTTTCTATCCTCTATTTTTGGAATAATAGGATGATTAAGATTGAATATAACAAATTTAATCATCCAATGTTTTATTCTTGAGTAAGGGCGAGTTTAAAGGGCAGATTTATTTCACTTTAAAATGAAATTGTTCAGAATTTTGTTCTGTAACAATAGAAAAAATATAGAAACCAGGCTTAAGTTTATGATCGAAACTAAACTTATCTACCTGGTTTACCATAAAGGTTTTGCAATGCTGACCATTTTGATTGAAAATAGAAATTCTTGCTTCTCTTATTTTAAAATTCAAATGGATGTTTAATTCATTTTGACAAGGATTTGGAAAAAGAGAAGCTATTAGTTTCTCCTTTATTTCCTGCTCATTTTTATTAATTTCTGTTTCTAAAACTACAAGGGAATCGGTTGTGGATTTTCTTTTTTCAACTTGCAATTCTGTTTGCGGTCCTAAGTTTTGGGCCTTTTGGCTTTGAGCCTTAACTTGAATAAATAAAAGAGAAAGGCTTATTATGAGGAAAAATCTTTTCATGCTTTATGGTTTTAAGCGGTTTGTTTTAAACTATGGCTCAAAAGTATTTTTAAAAGCATTTTTGATTCAGCAAATTCGATGCTTAACTAATATTTGTCGATGGATATTTGAAAATGATAGATGAAATATTTTCGGGATCTTAGGAATTAGGCTCAAGTATTGGGCATGGTAATTTGTTTTCATCTATGGCTACAAAGGTGAAATTACCGCTTATCGCTTTCTGTCTCTCCTGGCTATACATTTGTTCTATATAGATATTTACCTTGATGTCGAGGCTGCTGTTTCCTATCCGGGAAACTTCGCCAACAAGTTCAATGATGGTACCGGAAGGAATAGGGGATTTGAAATTGATTTTATCCGACGAAATGGTCACCATCTTTTTGCGGGCAAATCTAGTTGCAGTAATAAAGGCTACTTCGTCCATTAGCTGCATGGCTGTACCTCCGAAAAGAGTGTCGTAATGATTCGTAGTATTGGGAAATACCGCCTTAAATAAGGAGGTCTTTGATTTAGCTTTTCTTTCCTCCAAATTCATAGAAGTTTATTTATAGGTGTGATATTTTTTGTGCTTTCTAGTGTTTGTATTGATCGTTTAGCCCAGTGTGGTTATGAATTAGTGGGATTATTTTTTCTAATCTTTTTAATTTAGTCTCCTCCCGCTTGGCTTCATTTAAATAGCGAACAAATTCTTGCTGCTTAGCGGTGCTAAATTTTTCAAAATTGAATTTCAGCTTAGCTTGTTTGCTCAGTGCTTCATTTAGGATTTTGGATTCTATAATTTTCTTTTTCTCAGGTTTTAATTCCCTGCCATCTTTTTGATTTTGAATAGCCTCTTCCAGATAGGCCTTTACCAGTTCTGGGTCAATACTCTTAATATCCGTAAATCTCCATTGGCGTTGAGCTTTAGTGCTCCCTTCTTGGGCGTTAACCAAAAAATTATTTTCATCCCTAAGATATACTCCATTGAAAAACCAAAGGCCGGCATAGGGCTTAAAAGCAGCAAGGCCAACCACATTTTTATTGTTAATAGTGTAGGTGGGAATGCCCCACTTTATAGTCTCTTTTAATTCTGTATTGAGAATTATTTCTCTTAAGTAGCTTAGAATTTCCCTCCATTGGGTTTGAGATAAAATATAATCCTCTGCAGATTTTGGTCTATCCATTATTTTCAAATAAGTATGAGTAAACTTATTAAATATGACTTTACTAGCAATAATTTTCCTATTTTAATGGAATCTAAAGTTGAAAAATGTTTTCAAAATTTAGGGATGTATTAGAAATTGAATATGGAGAAGATTGTAGAAATTGAACGAGTGTAAAAATTTGTTTGTCAAATAATTAAGATTTTTTTGCGCTGAAATTGTTATAAATTTTTATTTTTTTTAATATTTTAACATCGCTATTTTATTTGCAAACATTTAGTTTAGGGAGGGAAAAGGAGTGAAAGCCATGCATTTGTTTAGTGGGACTGAATTTTCAAGCATATTAATGGATCGAAACTCTATAGAATTCCTGTGTTTTTATGGGTGAAATTGTGAATTTTGAGATTGATTAATATTTGTAAATACTTGTTTATCAATTTGTTTAAAATTTTTGTTAGTAGTATTAACAACTTGGTATTTGGAAATAAAGATATCTTCCGATATTACCAACAGGAAGAAGAAGAATAGGAGTAACGCCTATTGTGATATTTTTCTCAACCAAAATGAACTATAGCGGATAGTATGTCCAATACGTTTAACTAATTTTTTAGAACAACTTGTTGTAATGCATATAGGGAATAAATTACGATACCTCATTGAGTCTAAAGGATTCACCAAAAGAGACTTTGCTTATCTCCTTGAAACATCAGAACAAAACTTGCATAAAATTCTCAATAAAGAGTCAATTCAAATAAGTCAGCTGATTGCCTTTTGTGAGTTGCTAAAAGTCCATCCCAATTTATTTTTCGAAAACTTGGAAATTGGACTAGAGGCTAGTGAATCCGAAGTAAGTTATGATTTGCCTAGAGATTTTGCGAGTAAGAATATTGAGTCTACAGTAATTCGGCTTTTGCAAGATTTGGTAAAAGAAAAAGACGAACGAATTAGGGAATTACAAGATCATATTAACTCCTTAAAGAGGCAATAAACCGACCTTAAAGTACTTCTGCTACCACAAAAGTGCTACCTCCAACAAAGACAAGATCGTCTTGATTTGAGTCAGACATGGCCTTCTCAAAAGCTGACTTCACCCCTTTAAATAAATGAATTTCCAAGTCTGGACGGTATTCAAGAAATGCTCTGTGCATGGTTTCACTGTCTAATGCTCTTGGGATATTTGGTTGACATAAATAATAAATTCCTTGGGGTAATACATTTAATATTTCTCGAATGTCTTTATCCTTTACCATTCCCCAAACTAGTCTTAACTTATGATATTTTTCACTTTGCAGCTGTTGACTAATAAAAGAGAGCCCCGCCAAGTTGTGACCAGTATCGCAAATAACTTTTGGCATTTCACCTATAGTCTCCCATCGACCTCTTAATCCGGTGTTTTTGCCAACATTTTTTAGGGCATTTAGGTGGTTCATTAATGGAAAGTTTCTTTTTTCAAGAAGCTTAACAGCGGATAGTAAGGTGCTTAAGTTCTTTTGCTGGTAATGTCCTTTAAGGTCACAATCTGGAAGAGGATCAGTCCAATTAGCAAATGAAATGGGAGCATTGTTTCCTGCGGCAACGGTTTTAAATACTTCTTCCGTTTCTGGGTCTTTTTCCCCAATAAGAATGGCTTTATTTGGCTTAATTATACCTGCTTTTTCCCAGGCTATTTTGGATTTCGTTTCTCCTAAAAAGGCCGTATGATCTAAGCTGATATTTGTGATAATACTGAGTTCGGGATCTAGGACATTTGTGCTATCCAATCTGCCACCCATTCCTACTTCTACTATGGCTATATCTACCTTTTCTTTGGCGAAATAGTCGAAGGCCATTCCTACAGTCATTTCAAAAAATGAAAGTCCAATTTTTTGGAAATCACTTTTGTATTGCTCTACAAATTCAACCACATTTTGGGCTGGAATTTTATGGCCATTTATCCGAATACGTTCTCTAAAGTCTTTTAAATGTGGAGAGGTGTATAAGCCCGTTTTATAGCCGGCAGCTTGAAAAAGAGATGCTAGCATATGGCTTACTGATCCCTTGCCATTAGTGCCGCCAATATGGACGCTTTTAAATTTTTGCTCGGGATGCTCTAGAATTTCCATAAGAGCATGAGTGTTGTTTAAATCAGCTTTATAAGCAGATTTTCCATCCCTTTGATACATTGGTAGTTGTTTGAATAACCATTCCAATGTTTCCTCATAGTTCATCAACTTTTATAAAAATTGTAAATGATATAGCCTTTTTGTAGATCTGGTGCTCCGCCATCTGCCTGCCAAAGAGTCTTCATGGCCTTGGATCTGGCTAAATCGAAAAGACAATCGCTTGTTGTTGTACTAGCAACCCCATTGTCGCTTTTTACACCTGGTGTGGCTCTAATTACTTTGCCTTTAGGGTCTACTAATATTTTTACTACCACCCGTCCTTCATCTTCACATGGGTAGCTATTATCTCCTTTGTTTATCACCTTGCGGTTTCCAAGTCTATAATTTCCGTCCCCATTTTGTCCGGCACCGCCATCTCCAACTTGACTTAAAGAATTGGGATCACCTTCTGGTCTGCCTTGGTCACCAGAACCTTGCTTATCTCCTTGGCCTCCTTTTGTGGCATCTACATTTTCAAGGAGTTTTGTAAGGTTATCGCTTGGTTTTGGTTTTACATCTTCTGGTTTTTGCTTGTCAACATTATTGCTTTCAATTTTTTGGGACGATTGTGAATTCACCTCGGCAGCATCTGTAAAATCCTGGGTTCTAACAGTTTGATCATTTGGGTTTTCGCTTTCCACTTTTTCACTTTGCACCGGTGGTTGTGGGCTTAGCTGCTGAGAAGATTTTGCTCCATCGAAAAGTTCTCCAAATCCATCCTCAGAATTTCCGAAATTGATCACATAACCATTTCTGGGTTTTGGTTCTTCATATCCCAATCCAAAAAAAATAAAAAGAATAAGTAATATGGAATGCACTACCGATGTAATAATAATGGCATTCTTTCTGTCCTTTTTATTTTTTTCTAAATTCATAATAGTATTATTTTGGGTCGGTTGCGGCAACCATCTTTAGTTTATTCCTATAGGCGATATCCATCACCAAAACAATCTTTTCATAAGAAACAGACTTATCGGCTCGTAACATTATTACGGCTTCTTTTGGATCTGTTACTTTTCTAAGGATGGCCATTTCCAATTCAGCTTCAGAAACAATTTCACTCTCCACAGAAAATCTTTCATCCGAAGAGACATGTACTACAACGTCTTTTCTTTGAATAACCTTGGCCGCACTCGAAGGTAGAGTTAGATCCAATGCGCTACTTGTAACTAAAGTTGAGGCGAGCATAAAAAAGATTAGTAATAGGAATACAATATCCGTCATACTAGACATGCTAAACTCTGCGCTAATTTTGCTTCTTCTTTTTAAGTCCATGTCTAAGCAGGTTCGTTTAATAGATCTAAAAATTCCATAGCATTTGCTTCCATATTGTAAACAACCTTATCCACTCTGCTTACTAAATAATTATAGCCTACATAAGCTACAATTCCTACTGATAAACCACCTACAGTGGTAGTCATGGCAGTGTAGATTCCTTCAGCGAGCAATTCTATATCTATTTGGCCACCTGCAGCTGCCATTTGGTGGAAGGCCAAAATCATCCCAATTACTGTACCTAGAAATCCTATCATTGGGGCAGCTCCGGCGATTGTGGCAAGACTTGGGATGTTTTTCTCGAGTTTGCTAACCTCCAGTTTTCCTGTATTTTCAATAGCAGCATTGATGTCTTTTAATGGCTTACCAATTCTGCTTATTCCCTTTTCTATCATTCGAGAAATAGGGCTGTTTTGGTTTTTGCAAAGGGCCATGGCACCCTCTAAATTACCTTTTGAGACTTGGTCTTTTATATTTTGAATGAATTGATCATCAACCTTATTTGCTTTTTTAATAGCATTAAATCTTTCTACAAAAATGTAAACCGCTATTATGGATAGTAAAAATAGAACGGACATTATGAGTATAGCACCAGGTCCACCTCCAAAAATGAGGTCTATAATGCTTAATGTTTTTGCAACTGGTTCCGCAACTGCGCCAGCTGTGTCCGTTATTTGGGTGCTAAGAAAGGTAATATTCATTGAGGGATATTATTATGTATCCCAAAGATAACGGTGCTAAACTTGCAATGATTGTGATGTAAATAGAATTAATCAACAATCAACCGTTTACAAGCAGTTGATTGTTGATTAAAGAATTTTTGTTTACAGCTTGATGATCCAAGCATCTGCCACTACGGATTTTACAGCAGGAAGGTCTTTCTTGGCCGCAGCATAAGTGGAATATGATTTATAAATTACCCGGTAGGTGTCAATATCATCAACATATAAAACAACCATTTCCGATTGGTCTAAACTTGATTTGTTTATCCATCTGGTGGCTCTTTCCCTAGTTGGCATACTAGCAACAATAATTCGGTATTGAGCTGTAGCTAATATTGCTGCAGCATCGGGTTTGCTTCCTTTATTTGGGTTTTCACTGTCTATGCTTACCACACGAGTTTCAAGGCTATCCACTTTCATTTCAAGAGTTCTGATTTTCAAGTCTTTTTCTTGGCCCTCCATTTCAAGTTTCGCAATTTTTTCAGGATTACCTCTTTTGGCAGCTTCGTCTAAACTGTCGATAGTAGAAATTAGATTTTTATATTTTTTCTTGTCGATTTCCACCTTAGATTTATCTCTTACCTTTTTAAAGGTAGCAATTAATCCTACGTTTAAACTTCCAAAATAATCCCCAGCAGAACCATTTTCAAAGCCATCCATATAATCATTAAAAAGCATGATTTTTTGAGTGTAACCAAGGTTTATTGCCAAATTGGGAGTTAATGAATATACAGCATTAAAACCTCCAGAGAGCATAGGGTTGATAGAATAACTAGCCGATCCAGGTAGAGGTGATTCTGTAATACGGGCTCGAGTATTGATATTGAATAGTTTAGTTTGATAGGATACCAGTCCAGTACCTGCATTTATATAAAATTCAAAATCCTTGCTAAGTACTATAAAAGGTAAAACATTGTATTCAGCAAAAAGGGCGGTTTCAATTAATACAGTCTCATAAAAGTTGACATTATTGTCGCCATTTAAAATTCCCATACCTAAGTCTCCACGAAGGCGAAAATTGTCAGCTAAAACATAACCTAGTCCTCCAGAAACAAAAGTATTTGGCTTTACACCCTGAAAGCTATTGTCTGTAAAATCATTCAGCGGCACATGTAATCCTGTATTCAAGTGAGCGGAAATTTTACTTTGAGCATTGGTATTGAAGGAAAATAATCCAAATGCAAATAGAGTAATAATTGATATTCTCATATTCGTAAGTTTTTCAGAATTGAGTAATTAGGTTAGGGTTTAAAATTTTATTCCGGCCTTAAAAGTAGGGAAAAATAAGAATTTTCCGACTTTGATTTACTTCAAATCAATTAAGTGGCATATATAACTGGGTAAAAGGTGGATTTTATTTATGTTTGCACACCCAAAAAAATGGGGCAATAGAAATTAGATTTTCATGAATGTAACAGTTAAGGATACAGGCGAATTAAGTGCTGTATTAAGCGTCGAGATTAAGGCAGAGGACTACCAATCAAAGGTAGAAAAGCAAATAAATGATTACAGAAAAAAGGCGAGCATACCAGGTTTTAGACCGGGGCATGTTCCTGCTTCTTTAATCAGAAAGCAATATGGTAAGGGAATTCTTATTGAAGAAGTGAATCATATTCTTCAACATGCCGTAGAAGATCATTTGAAAGAAAATCAAATGGATATTCTTGGAAATCCGCTTCCTGTTCCGCAAACGGATATAGATTGGGATACTCAAACGGAATTTGTTTTTGATTTTGAATTGGGATTAGCTCCTGAATTCAGTTTAACTGTAGATAATAAAATCAAAGTTCCGTATTATAAGATTACCGCCGATAAGGAGATGGTGGAGCGCTATGCCTCTGATTATGCAAAGAGGTTTGGTAAAATGTCTTATCCAGAATCAGTGGAAGAAGATTCTATTATCAAAGCTTATATCGTGGAAGTTGAAAAGGATGAGAATGCCAAAGAAAACGGTATTAGCCTAGAAGGAACCTTCACTATGGACAATATTACTGGAAAGAAAAATATTTCGGCCCTTGTAGGTTCTAAGAAGGATTCTTTTGTGGTATTGGATGTGAATAAAGCATTTAACAAGGACTTTAGTGTTTCTGGATTATTGAAAATTTCTGATGATGAGTTGGCCGCAAGTACTGGTTTATTCAGGTTTAAGATTGAAGAAATTAGCAAACTAGAGCCAGCTGAAATGAACCAAGAACTTTTTGATAAAGTATTTGGTGAAGGTGCAGTGGATGGTGAAAAGGGATTTTTGGCACGTATTAAGGAGGATGCCGAAAATATGTTTATTGGCGAAAGTGAAAGAAAATTTTATGAGGACCTAAGAGGAGTAGTATTAAACAAAACAAAATTTGATCTGCCTGATGAATTCCTTAAAAAATGGATGCAAACTTCGGGTGAAAAGCCAATTAGTGAGGAGGAAGTAGAGAAGGAATATCCAAATATGAAGGATGGCCTAAAATGGCAGCTTGTTGAAAATAAAGTAGTTAAAGATCATAAAATTGAAATCAATAGAGAGGAATTGAAGGATTTCACTAAGGCTATGATCACAAGACAAATGGCGCAGTACGGACCTCTTCCTGAATCTATGGACCTAGATTCTATTGCAGAAAATGTAATGGAAAATCAAGAAGAAGTACAAAGAATGTCTGAGCAATTGTTCACTGAAAAAATTGTAAAATTCTTTAAAGAAAATGTGAAGCTTAGCGAAAAGGAAGTTTCTTTTGATGACTTTATAAAACTGGCTACTAAAAAATAGTCGGAACTTTTGTCATAAAATTTTGAATGGCTCGATACTTGTCGAGCCATTTTTGTTACATTCAAAAAAAAATTAGACAATGGATTATAGTAAAGAATTTGAAAAATATGCCGTAGGGCACAAAGGAATATCATCATTACATGTAGGGAATTATATCGAATCCTCTCTAACCCCTTATATTATTGAGGAAAGACAATTGAACGTTGCACAAATGGATGTCTTTTCTCGTTTGATGATGGATAGAATAATTTTCCTAGGAACAGGAATTAATGATCAAATTGCGAATATTGTTCAAGCCCAATTATTATTTTTAGAATCAGTTGATTCCAAAAAAGACATCCAAATTTATCTCAATAGTCCGGGTGGATCTGTTTACGCTGGACTGGGAATTTATGATACTATGCAACTGGTTAATCCGGATGTAGCTACAATTTGTACTGGTATGGCAGCCTCCATGGGAGCTGTTTTATTATGTGCTGGAGCAGCAGGAAAAAGATCTGCATTAAAACACAGTAGAGTGATGATTCATCAACCTATGAGCGGTGCTCAAGGACAGGCTAGTGATATGGAAATTGCAGTGAAGGAAGTGCTTAAAATGAAAAAGGAACTTTATAATATTATTGCCAGTCATTCTGGTCAAGAATTTGAAAAAGTTGAAGCAGATTCTGATCGTGACTATTGGATGAGTTCGCCCGAAGCCAAAGCGTACGGAATGATTGATGAAGTACTTGAATCCAAAAGAAAATAAATCGCAAGATTTTAAATTATAGATAAATCTTATAGGCCAAAAATCCGCTCCTCATAATACTGGAGCGGATTTTCTATTTTTGTGAATCAGAACGAAAGCATTTAGCATGAGTAATAAGAAGGAGAATTTAAACTGTTCATTTTGTGGAAGGGAGAAAAAGGATACTAATGTCCTTATTGCAGGAATAAATGGACATATCTGTGATCACTGTATTAGACAGGCTCATGGAATAGTGGTGGAAGAGATGGATATGAAGGATAGGAAGGATCTTTCCAATTCCCTAAGCCTTATAAAACCCAAAGAAATTAAAGAGTTTTTAGATACTTATGTAATTGGTCAACAAGAGGCTAAGAGGATTTTAGCAGTTGCCGTATATAACCATTATAAAAGATTGAGCAATCCTGTAGACACAAAAGATGTGGAGATTGAAAAGTCTAATATTATGATGGTTGGTGAAACTGGAACAGGAAAAACACTATTGGCCAGAACCATTGCTAAAATGCTAAATGTGCCATTTACTATTGTGGATGCAACGGTTCTTACCGAAGCTGGATACGTTGGTGAAGATGTAGAAAGTATCCTTACACGCCTCTTACAAGCAGCAAATTATGATTTAAAATCCGCTGAAAGGGGTATTATATTTATTGATGAAATTGATAAAATTTCAAGGAAAAGCGATAATCCATCCATAACTAGAGATGTTAGTGGGGAAGGAGTACAACAAGCCTTACTAAAATTATTGGAAGGTACTAAGGTAAATGTTCCTCCTCAAGGTGGAAGAAAACATCCAGACCAAAAATTTATTGAAGTAGATACTTCTAATATTTTATTTATTGCAGGCGGTGCTTTTGATGGTATTCAAAGACATATCGCTAAAAGATTAAATACCAAATCTGTAGGTTTCCATAGTACCAAAGAAAGAGAGGATCATGATAGTTCAAATTTCCTTAAATACTTGGCTCCTCAAGACTTAAAAACCTTTGGTTTGATTCCTGAATTAATTGGTAGAATACCTGTTTTAACTCATTTAAACCCTCTTACTGAGGATAGTTTGAAACAAATTCTAACAGAACCAAAAAATGCCATCATAAAACAATACACGAAGCTCCTGGAATTGGATAAGGTAAAATTGGATTTTACGGAAGAAGCTTTGAATTTTGTGGTGAGTAAGGCTTTAGACTATAAGCTTGGAGCAAGGGGATTAAGGTCTATCATTGAAACCATTCTTACCGATGCAATGTTTGAATTGCCAAGTGAGGAAAAGGAACAAACCTTAACTGTAGATGCCAATTACGCCGCCCAAAAAATGAATAAGATGTCTTTAAAAGAGCTTAAAGCTGCATCCTAGTTTATTTTTCGGTATTGAATAAAACTCATATTGTGTTTATTCTTTTCGTCTGAAGGGTAATTTTCTTTAGAAACGATTTCCCATTTTTTAGCATCAATCTCAGGGAAGGAGCTGTCTCCATCATATTCAGAATCAACTATTGTTAATTCAATTTTGTTGGCATAGGGTAGAGCTTGCTTATAAATTTCAGCCCCTCCAACAATAAATGGCTGTTCATCGCCAATAGATTTTTGAATGGCCTCCTCTAAAGAGTGCACTATTAAACAGCCCGGTGCATGAAAGTCCTTTTGACGGGTAATGATGATATTGGTTCGGTTTGGTAAAGGACGTCCTAAGCTTTCATAGGTTTTCCTTCCCATAATAATATGGTGACCATTAGTCAAACTTTTGAATCGTTTAAGGTCTGCCGGAAGATGCCAAATTAATTCATTGTTGTTGCCAATTATCCTGTTTTTGGACATGGCAGCGATGAGAGTAAGATTCATATGATTTCAAATATTTAATTATTTGCCAGCCGCTGTTAAGACAAATTTATTTTAATTCAAACATTTTTCCACCAAAAACAGAAATTTAAATTTTTTTCTTTGAATCCCTTAAACAGCAACAATAGCGCGTATTGGCGGGTGTGGATGATAATCTAATAGTTCAAAATCTTCAAATTTAAAACTGAAAATATCTTTTACTTCAGGATTAATCTTCATCCTTGGAAGAGATCTTAACTCTCTGCTTAATTGTTCCTTTGTTTGTTCCAGATGGTTGTTATACAAGTGAGCATCACCGAGGGTATGGACAAAATCTCCATATCCCAAATTGCATACCTGAGCCACCATCATGGTTAAAAGGGCGTAGGAGGCAATATTGAATGGCACTCCCAGAAATATATCTGCACTTCTTTGGTAAAGTTGGCAGCTTAATTTTCCTTCTGCTACATAAAATTGAAATAGGGTATGGCAAGGTGGCAAGCCCGATTTTGCCATTACTGGAATTTCTTTAGGATTCCATGCCGAAACCAATAGTCGCCTTGAGTTGGGATTGGTTTTAATGTCTTGGATCAATTGATGAATTTGATCTATACCTTCAAAATTTCTCCATTGCCTGCCATAAACGGGGCCTAATTCCCCATATTTCTCAGCAAAATCATCATTGTCTTTTATATTGCTGATAAAGACTTTTAAGTTTTCCTTCCATTCCTCAGAATATTTAGGAAACTTTTCCTCCAAATTATTTTGTTTCAAATAGCTTTGATAGGGCCATTCATTCCAAATATTAACTCCGTTTTTTACAAGATTCTGAATGTTGGTATCACCTTGAAGGAACCAAAGTAATTCATGAATAATGGACTTTAAGTGTACCTTTTTAGTGGTAACTAAAGGAAAACCTTCTTCCAGGTTAAATCGCATCTGATGTCCAAAAACGGATTTGGTACCCGTTCCAGTTCTATCTCCTTTTTCAGTACCCTCTTCGAGTACTCTTTTCATTAAATCATGGTATTGCAGCATAAATCCTTTAATTGGAAATTCTCATCGTCAAGAATCCCTTCAAAGATATTTTTAGTTCAAATTGAATCCAAAAAATTAAGAGAGAAAATCTCTTTACTTTTAAACAGTTTTTTAATACTAAGGCTTTAAATAAGCATTCCCACAATTACTGCGGTAAATAGCGAGGCTAGGGTTCCTCCTACTAGGGCTTGGAAGCCTAATTTTGCTAAATCTGATCTCCGTGAAGGAACTAAGGCACCAATTCCACCAATTTGAATTCCTATACTTGCGAAATTGGCAAAGCCACATAAAATATATGTGGCTATAATAATAGACTTTTCGGAGCTGAATTTTTCTGCGGCCATTAAATCTCCTAAACTAGCATAGGCATAAAACTCATTCAGAACTGTTTTTTCACCCAGCAATTGTCCTACTAAAACTATATCTTCATTAGCCACACCCATAAGCCAAGTTAATGGTGCTAGGGAATAACCCAAAATAAATTGAAAGCTAAGTCCATCATATTGTCCATTACTAATACTTACCACCCATTCATTTATGCCTGTCCAGCTTCCAATTAAATCATGAAGAACATAATTTCCCATATACATAAGAGCTGTAAATACTAATAGCATAGCTCCAACATTTACGGCTAATTTAAGGCCATCAGTAGTTCCGTTAGCAACAGCTTCTAAAGCACTTGAGCCCACATTTACTTCTGTCATTTGCATGGTCTCATCAAAATCTTCTGTTTCTGGACGTAATATTTTTGCAGCTACAATGGCAGCCGGAGCACTCATTAAAGATGCAGCCAATAAATGCTTGGCGAAAAAGAGCTCTTGTACCTCATTGCCATCTCCTAAAAACCCGATATAGGCGGCGAGTACTCCACCGGCAATTGTAGCCATTCCACCGCTCATCAAACATAAAAGTTCGGATTTGGTCATTTTGCCGATATACGGCATCACTAAAAGTGGGGATTCTGTTTGACCCAAAAATACATTTCCCGCTGCAGCTAAACTTTCGGCGCCAGATAATTTCATGGTATATTTCATTATCCATGCAAAGCCATAAACGATTTTTTGAATTATCCCTAAATAGAAAAATAAACTAGTGAGTGCAGAAAAAAATATTACCGTGGGTAATACCTTGAATGCGAAGATATAACCCCATGATCTGGTTTCATCAACCAAGGATCCAAAAAGGAAATCTGAACCTGCACCTGTAAAGCTTAATAGGGTTACAAAGGCTTTGGAAACGTATTCAAAACCTGTTCTTACAAAGGGAATATACAATATGGCTACGGCAAAGATTATCTGAATTACCAAACCCTTGGCTACCAAAATCCAGTTTATATTTCTACGATTGGATGAAAATAAAAAACAAATAAATAATAATACCGCAAGTCCTAATAACCCTCGAGCAACAGAGCTAATGCTAATATTGCTTTGTTGAAAATCATAATCTACTTGAAATTTTTTCTTTCCGGCCTTTTTTGAAAAACTATAAATAACGTTTCCTTCACTGAAAATTAGGCAGGTGTCATTTACTTGGTTTAGGATATATCTTCTAACCGTATCTGATGGAAGGGAATAACTAAACTCCAGAGTGTCATTCCATAAATTCCAACTTCCTCTTGCTTGAAGGTTTCTTTTGGATTTTAGTTCATAGATAAAGGAACCCGATGAATCAAGGTTTAGGAAATCTTGTGGGGAAATACTCAGGAGCTTTTCACCTTGGGAATTTTGAATGCTTTTAAAGGACCAATTAAAGGAAATGCCCTTTATTGATTTTTTGGAAATGCTATCCCCTCCAAAACTAAAGCTTGAAAATAAACAAAGAAAAACGAAAATGCTACTTTTTGTAATGAATCTCATGATCTTGGCTGTGCTGCAAGCTAAACTATTTTTAGCTTTGTCTTTTATCAATTTCATCTCTAATGCTGGCTGCTAATTCGTAGTTCTCATCGCGCACAGCTTGATCCATCAATTGATTCAATTCTTCGATTGTTTTTTTGCTGAGGTCTCCTTTTTTAGGATTGGCTTTTGGAGAAGGTTTTTTTTCTTCTGCAACTTTTTCCTCCTTACCACTGGAATTTTCCACACCTTCTTTTAAAATTACTCCGGCTTTATCTAAAATTTCTCTATAAGTGAAAATGGGACTTTTAAACCGAATAGCTAGTGCTACAGCATCCGAGGTTCTCGCGTCAAAGATGGTGTCTTGCCCATCTTTTTCACAAACAAGGATGGAGAAAAATACTCCATCCTGAAGTTTGTGAATTACCACCTCTTTTACCTTTATTTGGAAATTGTCGGCAAAGTTTTTAAACAAGTCATGGGTTAAAGGGCGAGGTGGATTTACATCCTTCTCTAAGGCTACAGCAATTGATTGTGCTTCAAAACCACCAATAATAATGGGTAGGCGGCGTTCACCATTTTCCTCTCCTAAAACCAGGGCATATGCGCCTGACTGGGTTTGGCTATAAGACAAACCTTTTATATTCAGACGAATACGATCCATTAATTATTAGCTTTGAAATTGCGAACTGCTTCGGTGAGTTTGGGTACTACTTCAAAGGCATCTCCAACAATCCCGTAATCTGCAGCTTTGAAAAATGGCGCTTCTGCATCGTTATTTATGGCTACAATTACCTTGGAACTACTTACACCAGCAAGGTGCTGAATAGCTCCTGAAATACCAATTGCAATATATAAGTCTGGATTAATAGCAATCCCTGTTTGGCCAACATGTTCTGTATGCGGTCTCCATCCCATATCCGAAACGGGTTTGGAACATGCTGTTCCTGCATCAAGTGCTTCGGCTAATTCTTCAATCATTCCCCAATTCTCCGGACCTTTTAGACCTCTACCTGCGGAAACAACTCTTTCCGCTTCTGGCAATGGTATTTTTCCTTTAATTCGGTCTACTTCATTCACAGTTATGGTGGGAGTTGAATCTAAGTTTACATTCCCTTCAACTACCTCACATGATCCTTCTGCTTCTTCCACTCCAAGGGAATTTGGAATAAAGCAGATAATTTTATGTTCCTCATTTGTAGAATAATCTACAAAGCCCTTACTTGAAAACACACTTCTTTTTACGGTAAGCGGGCTGGTTGAGGAAGCTAGTGAGCATACATTGCTAATCAAGCCTGCATTTAGCATCACTGAAGCAAGTGGAGCAACGGATTTCCCATTTAAAGTTCCACTAATTACAATAGTATTTGCAGATTCTTGTTCGGCGATATTTTTTAAAGCCGAGGCGGTTTTGTAATTATCAAATTGATCAAAGTCGCCTCCGTTGAGGTTTATAACTTTGCTTAGACCATAAGCTCCAAAAACAGAGGAGTCTTCGCTTGCACCCATGGTAACACCAATAGCATTACAGTCCATCATTTTCGCTGTTTTGGAAGCGTATTGGGCAGCTTCGTAGCTGTTTTTCTTAAATTTTCCTTCCCAATTTTCGAGGTATACTAATACTGACATTTCTTAATTTTTTTGGACTGGTTATATAACTTTAGCTTCATTGTGTAATAGGGAAACTAGCTCCTGAATATTGTCGGCATCGATCATTTTTACAGCGCTTTTAGGTGCTGGTTTTTCAAAGCTTCCAACCATTGTTCTTTGATTAGCTTCGCTTGCAGGTCTTACTTGCAAAGGTTTTGTTCTAGCACTCATAATTCCACGCATATTTGGAATTCTAAGATCCTTTTCTTCTACTAGACCTTTTTGTCCAGCAACAACAATCGGCAGTTGGGCAGAAAGCTTTTCTTTTCCTCCATCTATTTCGCGAATTAATTGGGCATTAGTACCGTCCAATTCTAAACCTATACAAGCATTTACAAATGGTTGATTTAATAATGCCGCAATCATACCTGGCACTTGGCCTCCATTATAATCGATGGATTCTCTTCCTGCAATTATAATATCATATTGATTTTCCTTGGCTAGCTCAGCAATTTGGGAAGCAACGAAAAAACCGTCTTTAGCATGGGCGTCAATTCTGATGGCATCATCAGCACCAATTGCTAGGGCTTTTCTTAATGTAGGCTCAGTTTCAGCACCGCCAACATTTACTACGGTAACTGTGCCTCCATTTTTTTCTTTTATCCACATGGCACGGGTTAGGCCAAATTCGTCATAAGGGTTAATTACAAATTGAACTCCATTTTTATCAAACTCACTATTGTCATTTGTAAAGTTGATTTTCGAGGTGGTATCTGGCACGTGGCTGATACAAACTAATACCTTCATATGTTTAAAAATCTATGTTTTTGAATACGGTTTGCGAAAATAAGGTAAAATTGCCCATGAGAAAAATAAGAAATAGCTATTAGCTTGAAAATTAAGCGCTAGTTGCAAACCATAAATTTCTATTTTTGTGCTCGCTTGAAATTTAATTTACGAAATGGGTAGAATTTTACAATACAGAGAAGCTGTTGCAGAAGCGATGAGCGAAGAGATGAGAAGAGACGAAAATGTTTATCTCATGGGGGAGGAAGTCGCTGAATATAATGGGGCTTATAAAGCTTCAAAAGGTATGCTAGACGAGTTTGGAGCAAAAAGGGTAATCGATACACCTATATCCGAATTGGGATTTTCGGGTATTGCCGTTGGTTCTGCTATGAATGGTTTAAGGCCAATAGTAGAATTTATGACCTTTAACTTTTCACTGGTAGCTATTGATCAAATTATTAATAATGCTGCTAAAATGTACCAAATGAGTGGTGGGCAATTAAATGTGCCTATTACTTTTAGAGGTCCTACTGCTTCGGCAGGGCAATTAGGAGCAACACATTCCCAAGCTTTTGAAAATTGGTTTGCAAATACTCCAGGACTAAAAGTGGTTGTTCCTTCAACTCCTTATGATGTTAAAGGCCTATTAAAAAGTGCTATTCGAGATAATGACCCTGTTTTAGTTATGGAATCTGAACAAATGTATGGAGATAAAGGAGAGGTTCCTGAGGAAGAATATTTGTTGGAAATCGGTAAGGCAAATATTATTCGTGAAGGATCTGATGTTACGCTTGTTTCCTTTGGAAAGATTATAAAACAAGCAATTATTGCTGCCGATGAATTGGCCAAAGATGGAATTAGTGTAGAGCTAATTGATTTGAGATCTGTAAGGCCAATCGACTATGATACCGTGATCAAATCGGTTAAGAAAACGAATAGAATGGTGTTTTTAGAGGAGGCATGGCCATTGAGTTCAATTGCAACTGAAGTGAGCTATGTAGTACAAAAGGAAGCTTTCGACTTTTTAGATGCACCCGTACAAAGACTAACAACTGCTGATACTCCAATGGCTTATTCACCAACTTTGGTTGAGGAGTTTTTACCAAATGCAAAAGAGGTAATTGAAGCCGTAAAAAGTGTGATGTATCTGAAATAAGATAAAATTATCTTCAACAATATCGAATTAAAGCCACCTTATAACTACAGGTGGCTTTTTCTTTTTGTGTATTAGGGAATTTGGGTTACTTTTGCGCCCCTTATAATTAATGTTTTGTATATCAATATTTTGTAATATGGATAATTGGATGATTTATTTAGTACCGGCCCTAGGTTTGGTTGGTCTTTTGGTAATGCTAGTGAAATCCCTATGGGTAAATAAGCAAGATCAAGGTGATGATAATATGAAGGAATTAGCTGGTCACATCGCAGATGGTGCCATGTCCTTTCTGAAAGCCGAATGGAAAGTAATGACCTATTTCGTAGTAATAGCTGCGATATTATTAGGTTATTCTGGTACTTTGGTAGAGCATTCTAGTCCAGTTATCGCTATTGCTTTTGTAATTGGTGCATTTCTTTCCGCACTTGCTGGATTTATTGGAATGCGTATCGCTACAAAATCAAATGTGAGAACAACACAAGCTGCCAGAACAAGTTTAGTACAGGCGCTTAAAGTGTCCTTTACTGGAGGTTCAGTAATGGGGCTTGGAGTAGCTGGATTAGCCGTTCTTGGATTGGGAAGTTTATTTATAGTATTCTATTATATGTTCGTTGGGGAAGGTGAAGCAATCACTGGCCCAGGAATGAAAACAGCCATTGAAGTATTAGCTGGATTTTCACTTGGAGCGGAATCCATCGCTTTATTCGCAAGAGTAGGAGGTGGTATTTATACCAAAGCAGCAGATGTTGGTGCCGACCTTGTTGGAAAAGTGGAAGCTGGAATTCCAGAAGATGATCCAAGAAATCCTGCTACTATCGCAGATAATGTTGGAGATAATGTAGGAGATGTTGCTGGTATGGGTGCGGATTTATTCGGATCTTATGTAGCTACCATTTTAGCAACTATGGTTTTAGGTCAGGAAATTGAATCTGTAGATCAGTTCGGTGGAATGGCTCCAATTTTATTACCTATGCTTATTGCTGGTTTAGGTTTGATTTTTTCCATTATTTCAATGGCCTTGGTGAGAATTAGTAAGGAAGATAGCTCAGTACAAAAAGCTTTAAACCTTGGAAACTGGACATCCATCATTTTGGTAGTTGTAGCTTCTTTCCCAATTTGTACTTGGATGTTGCCAGAAACCATGAACCTTAGAGGATATGAATTCTCTAATCTCGATGTTTTCTCGGCTATTTTAGTAGGTTCTATTGTTGGTGCTCTTATGAGTTGGATTACTGAGTTTTATACCTCTATGGGTAAAAGGCCAGTAAACAGTATTATACAACAATCTTCTACTGGTCATGCTACCAATATCATTGGTGGTCTTGCAGTAGGAATGCAATCTACAATGATCCCTATCCTAATATTAGCAGCAGGAATTATTTCCTCTTATGCTTTTGCTGGATTGTATGGAGTTGCAATTGCAGCCGCAGGGATGATGGCAACCACTGCCATGCAATTGGCCATTGATGCTTTTGGCCCTATAGCGGATAATGCGGGTGGTATTGCTGAAATGAGTCAATTGCCAGAAGAGGTTAGAGAACGTACCGATAATCTTGATGCCGTAGGAAATACTACAGCCGCTACCGGAAAAGGTTTTGCTATTGCTTCTGCTGCATTAACAGCATTGGCTCTATTTGCTGCCTTTGTAGGGATTGCAGGAATTGACAGTATTGATATTTATAAAGCACCTGTTTTAGCTATGCTTTTTGTAGGTGGTATGATTCCTTTCATATTCTCTTCTCTTGCTATTGCAGCAGTTGGACGTGCAGCTATGGCCATGGTTCATGAAGTAAGAAGACAGTTCAAAGAAATTCCTGGAATTATGGAATATAAGGCCAAGCCTGAATATGATAAATGTGTTGAAATTTCTACCAAAGCATCGATTAGAGAAATGATGTTGCCGGGTGCTATTGCCCTTATCACTCCTGTTCTTGTAGGATTTGGTTTTAAAGATGTATTCCCAGAAACTTCTTCTGCAGAAATGTTAGGTGGTTTATTAGCTGGTGTTACGGTTTCCGGTGTATTAATGGGAATCTTCCAAAATAATGCTGGTGGAGCATGGGATAATGCTAAAAAATCTTTTGAGAAGGGTGTAGAAATTGACGGGAAAATGGAATATAAAGGTTCCGAAGCTCATAAAGCATCGGTTACTGGTGATACCGTAGGTGATCCTTTTAAAGATACTTCTGGTCCATCTATGAATATTCTTATTAAGTTGATGTCTATCGTTTCTTTGGTTATCGCTCCGCATATCCATGTTGGAGAATCCTCTCACAACCATGCATCTGGAATTAATCAAACTGAAATCAATACTATCGAAATTGTAGATCGCTTCTATGAAATTGATGGCCAGAATACTTTTCTTATTTTAAGAGATGGAGATAAAGAAAGAAAGATTGATGTTACTCAAGCTGAATTTAAAGGAGATAATAATGGCCTAATTCACCAGGTTCTCCTAAATGTGGATGCCGCTTCCATTAATAATATGCTGAACCTTGGAAATGGAAAATATCAAATTTATGCAGAAGAGGTAATGAAACTGGATGGTCAAAATGTTTTTGAAGGTGAAGGTTTCCTTTATGTGGAACTTGAAAATGGTGATAGAAAAGAGATTGCCTTAAGTTTGAGTTTTAATTTGAACGAAATGAACTCAAACATCTTGAGAAGTGAAGCAAAAATTATTAGCTAAGCTTTGAAAATATTTAAAAACTATTTGAAAATTGCCTTGCTTTGCGAGGCAATTTTCGTTTGTAGAGGATGATGAAATATAAAACTTCAGTTAAAAATTGGGAAGGTCTGGCGCAAAATGATGCGCTATGGTCTATTCTTACCGACAGCTCCAAGAAAGGCGAAAAGTGGAATCCCGAAGATTTTTTTAAATCTGGGCAAATTGAAGTAGATACTTCTCTAAAAATTTTAAGAGATAATCAAATTGAAATTTCAAAGACCCATAGCGCAATAGATTTTGGTTGTGGTGCTGGCAGACTATCAAGAGCACTTACAGAACACTTTTCACGGGTAGTAGGAATAGATGCTAGTCCTACTATGATAGAAATTGCCAGAAAGGGGAATGAAGACTTAAATTCCCAATTGAGTTTTGAACTGAATGAAAAGGGCGACTTGTCTTTTTTGCCCTCAAACTCAGTATCCTTTGCCTTGAGTTTTATTGTTTTACAGCATATTCCACATCCACAATCTCTAAAGTTTGTTTCTGAATTTGTTCGCGTATTAGAAAAAGGTGGCTTAGCCGTTTTTCAGGTTCCCGTAAAGGATCTTCGTAAACTTAGCCTCTGGCAGAAATTCAAGACATTTATAAGAATTCGAGAGAGGCTGGCCCTTATCGGTATAGGAAAAGGCTTTCAAATGGATATGCATATTCTAGAGGAGAATCAAATTCAGCAGGCTGTGGAATCGCAAAATGGAAAAATTGAAAAGTCTTTTTTTTCCAATCAAACGCTTCCAGATTATAATGGTGATTTAAAAATTTATCCTACCGAAACTGAGGCTTGTGGTTACCTGAGTAAAATATTCGTGGTTAGAAAATCTTAATCCCGCCTTATAACAAGTTTTTGATTCACTGCCAAAAGGGAATAGAAAAAAGCAAAGAACAATGTTCCTGCCTGCCTTTCAAGCATAGATTCCGTCATAAAACTTATAGCTATTAAAACTAAAAACAAGGTTCTCACCATTGAAAATTCTTGGCTTTTACTGAAAAATGGTAGTAGTATTAAACCTAGTAATAATAGAAAGGCGAGAATTCCATTAGCTGCAAAATGTTGTAAAAAGGAATTGTGGTAATTGTATTTTTTTTTCGCCAAAGTATAAACTCCTTTGCCATCCCAGAATTTTGCTTTTTCATCTTTTAGATATTCATATAAAGCATTATTAGCATCACCTGTACCGGTGCCTAGCCAAAAGTTTTTGGAAATTACCTGGCTGGCATATTTCCAAAGAAATACCCGATGGTTCATCTGCTTTAATTCTTCCCTACCTCTAAATGCGGAATACTCATCCAAAGTTTCTTGAATTCGCCTTTTGGATTCCGGAATGTTTAAGGCTAGAATGGAAAACAAAAACAAGCAAGATAAAAGGCCAATGGCAATTTTATAGTTTGGAATTTTCCCCTTGAATTGTCTGATAATAAAAAGTATCAACACAATAATAAAGGCAATAAACTGGATTCTTATGGAACATAAAAAAAGTGAAGCCAATAAAATCAGAATTAAAAAGCCATATGAAAATTTTACAATTCTTTTGGAGTTTTTACTTCGATTGAAAATTAGATCCAGCCCAATGAAAAGCGCGAAATTACTATACAGCGCAAAATAGTGGACTGGTACACGTTTTAACACGGCAAAATTTCCATAAAAAAAGTGATTGGGATTGCCATCCTTCAAATAATCACCAAAGGCATTTAGAATTAAATACAAGACTGCCAAGCCCATGGCAAAAGCAAAGGTTTTAAGTAAATATAGTATCCTTTCTTTTTTTAAAGGAGGATAAGAGCCCAAGGCAAGAGGAAAAAAGAACAAACTTATTTTCACTGTAACATCCTTCCATCCTTCGCTTGGACTATTTGTATAAACCATCCCCATAAGACTCATCAGAAAAAGTCCTAATATCAGTTTGAAGAATAAATTTTGGTTTAAAAGTTTGGCCTTAGTTTTAAAGTCGAAGGAGAAAATCCAAGTTAGCATTAGAAAGATGATCCCTAAAGTGGGTGGAAACCAAATGAATTGGAAGGGGAGGCTAATAACTAAATATAGTAAGCAATAGAAATAGAGCTTCTCTCTTAAATTCTCTTTAATTAATGGTTTCAAAAAATTGATATTTGGTGGGAGCAACTAAAATTAAGCTTTCCCTAAAACGCGGCTAAATGGATTATAGTTTATCTATAATTAAAAGAGGCCGTTTGTTTCGGCATCTATCCTATTTATGATATTTCCCAAGCCTTCTGGGTCGCTTGCAAATTTATTTTCATCAACATTTACGATAAGCAGTTTTCCTTTATCATAATTACTAATCCAAGCTTCGTACCTCTCGTTAAGTCGGTTTAGATAATCTAGGCGAATATTGTTTTCATAATCTCTACCTCTTTTTTGGATTTGTTCTACCAATGTAGGGATGCTAGCTCTAAGGTGAATTAACAAATCTGGAGGTTTTATAAAGCTTTCCATTAACCTAAATAGAGACATATAATTTTCATAATCCCTACTCGGCATTAATCCCATGGCATGAAGGTTTGGCGCAAAAATATGAGCATCCTCATAAATCGTTCTATCCTGAATTACCGCTTTTCCAGAATCGTGAATTTCTTTTACCTGGCGAAATCTTGAATTGAGAAAATATATTTGAAGGTTAAAAGACCACCTTTGCATCTCATCATAAAAATCATCTAAATATGGATTGTCTTCCACATCCTCAAATTGAGGTTCCCATTTGTAATGCTTAGCCAATAATTTGGTAAGTGTTGTCTTTCCTGATCCTATATTTCCTGATATGGCAATATGCATATTTCGATTCTTTTTCCCCTATATATTCGTTCCTGCTTTTTGGAAAAGCGGAGCAAATCTAAGGTTTTAAGCTTAATTTAATGTTCTAATTTCAACTCCCAGGGAGCTGATCAAAAATATTTTATTTTCAAATATATCAAAGCTCTTACAATCAGTAAGATCCTTTGCAACTATCTCGCTTTTTCCTTGCTTATTAAGCTTGTTGATTGTCTTTTCCTTCTGAAAGTAAATAAGGCCTTTGTAAATTTCGAAATGTTCAATGTTTTTTACGGCAACTAATTTTTCAAAGGCACCAAGAGCATCGAAGATTAGAATTCCTTTTTCTGGAACATTTAAATAAATTTTTTCAAAACTACTATGCATTTGAATAGGCTCATTTTCCTCAGCTAGTATTTGCGAAATATTCAAGCTTTGGTTTGTTCTCTTATTAGTCTCTGTGCTAAATCGAATAATTTTATCTTCACTTTGATCGTAAACCCATAAATGGCGATCATCTGAAACGCTAATTAATTTTGGATCATAAAAACCTTGATCTAATAAGTTTATGGATTGGGATTGATTTAAACGATTATCTAAAATTGCCACTCTATAAGTTTCTCCAAACCACAAAACAGGATTCAATGCATTTGTGGCATCAACCTTAGCAATATCTCCAAAGAGTGGCTCACTAAAAGAAGCAATAACCTTCAGCTCTTTGTCGTATTTACTGAGTTTCTCATCAATGGCTATATAGCTAAAACCAAATTGGTCTATATCTAGGCTATCGATATTTTTTAATTTCAATTCTTGCGGTGCTGCCGAAGAAGTGAAAAGGAGTATTAAGGAAAAGGAAAGTTTTGTGGGCCAAGTCATCCTGCTGCTTGCAAATGGTTTATCCCTAACAACTCATCCATATAAATTCTATTGTTGGCGAGTCTAGGAACTTTATGCTGACCTCCCAATTTACCCTTTTCTTTTAGCCATTTATAGAAAATACCTTTTTTCGCTGCCACTACCAAAGGTGGTTTTAAGGCCATATTTTTATGGCGCTTTGCTTCATAATCACTGTTCAATTCTTTTAAACTTTGATCAAGAACATGTGCGAAAAAATCTAAATCTGCAGGCTCCTTACTAAATTCAATTAGCCATTGATGGGCTCCTGATTCCTTATCATTCATATAAATTGGGGCAGCGGTATATTCTAAAACTTCAGCTTTTGCCTTCGTGCAGGCTGTTTTTAATGCTCTTTCGGCATTCTCAATAATTACTTCCTCCCCAAATGCATTTATAAAATGCTTGGTTCTTCCCGAAACAGTAATTCTATAGGGATTGAGGGAGCTGAATTTTATAGTATCTCCAATGATATATCTCCAAAGCCCAGCGTTGGTGCTAATAACTACAGCATAATTCCTGTCCAACTCCACTTCCGAGAGGCCAATAGTTTGGGAATTTTCAGCATCGTATTTGTCCATCGGAATAAACTCATAAAATATCCCATAATCTAGCATTAGCAACAATTCCTCACTATTATTTAAATCTTGAATTCCAAAAAAACCTTCTGAGGCATTATAGGTTTCTAGGAAGTTGAAATTTGGTTTGGGAAGTAATTCTTCAAATTGCTTTCGGTAAGGACTAAAATTCACACCACCATGCATATACACTTCCAGGTTAGGCCAAACCTCATGAAGATTTGACTTTCCTGTTTTACTCAAAACTTTTTTGGCTACCACAAGCATCCAGCTTGGAACGCCAGCAAGGCTGCTTACATCTTCCTTTATACTTGTATTTGCAATAGCTTCAATTTTAGCTTCCCATTCATCCATTAAGCTAATTTTATTATTAGGCGTGCTTCTCATCTCTACCCAAAAAGGAAGGTTTTCAATAATTATGGCGGATAAATCTCCATAAAAGGAATTATTATCCTTGTTATTCATAAAGGTGCTTCCTCCTAATCTAAGACTCATTCCCGAAAATATGGAAGTTTCAGGATTGTTATTGCAGTATATACTAAGTAGGTCCTTTCCTCCTTTAAAATGGCAATCTTCAATGGCTTCCTGACTTACAGGAATAAATTTACTTTTACTAGATGTCGTTCCACTGGATTTGGCAAACCATTTTATTTCTGTTGGCCAAATAATGTTTTGTTCTCCTTCTCGCATTCTGTCTACATCTTTTTGGATGCTTGGATAGGAGCTGAGAGGAATATTATTTTTAAAATCTTCATAGGATTTAATACTCGAAAATCCATATTTCTTTCCCCATTCAGTGTTTTTGGCAATATCTAATAAATTGAATAAGAGTTCGTTCTGAACTTCAGATGGATATTTCATGAAAAGTTCGATTTGATGAAATCGTTTTTTCATTCTCCAACTAATGAAAGAATTTACCAGGTCCAGCTTCATAATTTGTAGTATTTTCCCTCCCTAAAATTAAACATTTCATTTACTATGGAAGTGTATTCCACCTTAGAAAAGATGCTATCGTATATAAATTCTCCAATTCAGTACATATTAAAGACTGAAAATGACTTTATTAAGATGAATGATTTAATTGGGAAAGAGATAGAAATACATTTCACCGGAAAAAAATATTGTTCCTCTTGCCAACTAGAATTTAAGGATTTATATAGAATGGGATTTTGCAGGAATTGTTTTTTTACAAAACCCGAAGCTGGAGAAAGTATAATCCGACCAGAATTGAGCACAGCACATAAGGATATTGCAGATAGGGACCTGGAATTTGAAAAAGGTTTTCAATTGCAGCCCCATATTGTTTATTTGGCAAATTCTGGAGGACTAAAAGTAGGGGTTACACGAGCTATTCAAAAAACCACTAGGTGGACAGATCAAGGTGCTACGGAAGCCGTAGTTCTTGCAGAAACTTCAAATCGTTATGAAGCTGGACAAATAGAAGTGTTTTTAAAAAACCATGTTGCTGATAAAACCGTGTGGCAAAAGATGCTGAAAAATGAAAATTCAGATGTGGATTTAATTCAGGAAAAAGCAAACATGGCTGATTTGTTAGATGAGCAGTACAAGGGCTTTTTATCGGATGATCAAAATGTATATAGAATGGATTACCCAGTAACAGAATACCCTTTAAAAGTGAAGAGTATAAATTTGGATAAGTTGGCTACTTTAAAATCTACTCTCAAAGGAATAAGAGGTCAATATTTAATTTTTGAAGGAGGAAATGTTTTGAACATCAGATCTCATTCGGGCTTTTCCGTGAAAATTTCAATTTAATAGATTGGTATAAATCAGTTTTTAGGATAAAATACAATCCCAAGAAGGAAGGTAGAGCTACATTGGCAAACCAAAGGCTCAAGCTTGTGGCAACTAATAAACCTTCATTAGAAGTGATAGGTTCAAAAATCCAAACGGCAATTGCGCTTTTAAGAATAAAATCGGCAAAAGCGAATGATGGAAGTAAGGCACTAACGAAATAATATACGGGAATGGCCAGCCAAATATGTGATGGTAAATCCCCATCCGAAAAAAGAAAAAGTATAAGAGCAAATTGGGCGTTGAAGGTCAAAAATCGCAAAATCGCAATCAATAGAAATCTAGCCTTTTCAATATTGGTAGGCCTTCCATCCAAAAGGTAATGTTCCAACTTAAAGGAGCGGATGTTTTTAAAATGTAGCTTCCTTTGGAGCTTCTTCAATGAAAAATAGGCGAAAAAAAGTAGGCTGCTAAAAATAAGACTAAGGCCCACTGCTGGACCAAATTCCATCAGGTTTAAATATGGGAGTAGGATGCCTAAGGCAAATCCACCTATTAAAAATCGGGCAAAGAATTTTGGTAGATACATCCAGAGGTTGAGGAAGAAGGACTTTTTTCGATGGCTTGCCTCGCTCATCATTACATAACGAACGGCAAGGTCACCACCCTGGGCTGGAGTTATAAAATTTAGGCTATAACAAATAAGGTTAATTTTCAAGGCTCTTAATAATCTAACCTTTTCGATCATTCCATGAACCTTTTTCCAAAATAAAGCATCGAAATAGAGATTTAAAAGCCAAAGACCAAAGAATGAAAATATTAGGACAGCCAAATTTTCAGGTATATGATCAAAGATCCCTTCAAAAGAATCTAGGTCTATCTTCCGATATAAAAACCAAATAGATAAGACCAAAAGAGCAATTTTGATGAAAAGGGGAAGCGCCTTTTTTTGCCAATTACTTTTCATAAATATTAAATGGACAGCTCCTCATTGGGTTTAAGTTGGAAATAAGATCGTATCCCATATACGATAAGGTAAATAAAAAGGGTGTCTACCGCCGCAAATAAAAATTTAAACAACCATCCATCCCAAATAAGGCCCCCAATAAAAGTAAAATCTTTTAGACCGATAAAAATTACAGTGGTAACTAAAATGGTATCCAAAAGCTGGGAGAAAATGGTGCTAAAATTATTTCGTATCCATAATTTTTTTCCACCTGTTAGTTTTTTGAGAAAATGAAAAACATGGACATCTACAAATTGAGCTACAGTATAAGCCAACATGGAGGCAAATATTATTCTGCTAGAATTTTGAAAAACAGAATTGTAGGTTTCATTGGCAACAGGGCTATCGTCTATTGCTGGGAAAACACTTCCTAAATACAGGATAAAGAGAACCAGTATGGAAGCAATTAGTCCGGCTAAAACAACATTATTAGTCCTTTTCCGACCATAAATTTCGGATAAGATATCCGTAATCAAAAAGGTAAGAGGGTAGGGTAATACTCCAGCAGATACAACAAAGGTTTTAAAGCCTAGGTCAACAGTTACAAATTTATTGGCAATAAGATTACAGGTAACCAAGGCGGAAATAAATAGGCCACTCAATATTAAATAGAGCAGCCTACTATTTTCAAGTTTATTTTTCTCTGCTAAGAGTTTTGCCATTTTAGTCGATTATCAACTCATAATCCATTCTGGTTTGATAACCTTGCATTCCTTTGGCTTTCTCCAGTAATTGTAGGTATCGGGCATATTCGCCAAGCCTTTCTTCTATTATTTTAGTCTCGTAGCCATTTGTTAATTCCTTGATGAGTTTTTGAATCGGATCTTCCATTTCAGGATATTCTACTATTCTGTATTCATCTCCCAGATCAGCCATATTTTTTGCAATTTCAATAGCATCATCCAAACCTCCTATCACATCTACCAAACCTATTTTAAGCGCTTCTTCTCCTGTCCATACTCTTCCTTGGCCAATGCTTTCAACAGAATCAACAGATAAACCCCTACCTTCTGAAACCCTAGATTTAAAAGTACCATAAATCTGATCCACAGATCCAATTAAAATGGCACGTTCACTGTCGGTAAGAGCCCGATCGAATGTGCCTAGGTCTGCATATTTATTGGTAGAAACATTTTCAATATTAATTCCAAGTTTATCATGCATTAATTCTTCACCCGTCATGAATAAACCAAAAGCACCAATGCTACCGGTAATGGTATTGGCTTGTGCTACAATAGTATCTGCAAAGCAAGAAATATAATATCCGCCACTAGCGGCCAAATCACCCATGGAGGCCACTACAGGTTTTTGCTCTTGGGTCAGCTTTACTTCCCTCCAAATAATTTCTGATGCCAAAGCACTTCCACCGGGGCTGTTTACCCTCAGTACTACAGCTTTTACCTTATCGTCTTTTCTCGCCTTTCTAATAGCTCTAGAAATTCTCTCACTACCAATGCTATATTCACCACCATCACCACTTACAATATCACCCTGAGCAATAATTACTGCAATTCTATCCGAACCATAAGAACTTCCTTCATTCTTTTTAAAGGACTTTTTATACTTACCAAGCCCAATAAAATTTAGGTCTTTACTATCTTCAAGTCCTAGCTTTTTGCATAAAATATCGGTCACTTCATCGTAATAGGCAATTCCGTCAATCAGTTTGGAATCCAATGCAGCTTTTGGATTGGTAATAGCGAAATTATTGGCTAGACTATCTAGCATTTCCATGCTGATTCCAGTAGATTCTCCAACATCCTTTCTGTAGGTATACCAAATGGAATGAAGCAAAGAGCTCAATTGATTTCTGTTTTCAGGACTCATATCTTGCCTTAAATAAGGTTCAACAGCACTTTTGTATTTGTTTCCTGTTGCTCTTAAAACTTCGGGTTTAAGACCTAATTTTGCTAGGGCGTTTTGATAATATGAAACACTCGCATTCAATCCCTTCCACTCCATAAAACCTTCTGGATTTACAAGTACAGAATCGGCAACCGAGCAGATGTAAATACCTTTTTGAGTTAATATTTCCGAATAACTATAGATGAATTTACTGGAACTTTTAAAGTCTAGAAGTGCATTTCTAATTTCTTTTAAACTGGCATGACCAGCCATAGGGATACCGGCATTGAGGTAAATCCCTTTAATCTTCGAATCATTTTTGGCATGTTTTAGCGATGCCTTTAGGTCATTTAAACCGATACTGTTTTGAGGTTTTCCGGAAATGGGGTTAAAAGACTCAAATGGATTGTCTTCAGACCTTTCGTGAATACTAACATTTAAGTTTAGTTTTAGAATTGAATTCTCCTCAACCAAAACCTTTTCCTCGCCCATAGAGGCAATAGAAGCAATAATTACAAAAAGGAGAAAAAACAAAATACCAACCCCAAGGATGGTAGCCAATAGCATTTTTAGAAAAGTTTTCATTGTATTTTGAATGTATGTTTAGATTTGCGCGAATTTTATAGCAATATTAATAAGAATAAGCAAGAAGTGAGCATAAATGTAGGAGGATATCAAGCAGTAATACTCTTAGGAGGAAATATTGGTGATGTCCGCAAGAGCTTTGAGATGGTAGCAGAGGCATTGATTTCTTTTGGAGAAATTGAAAGAAAATCCTCGATTTACCAGACCGAAGCTTGGGGGATGGAAAATGCTGATGCCTTTTTAAATCAGGTTTTGCAATTCAAAACAAATGAAAATCCTGAGAAATTATTACAGAAATTGTTGGATATAGAGGAGCAATTGGGAAGGAAAAGATCCAACACTGGGGCTTATCTGGCAAGAAATATTGATATTGATATTTTATTTATTGATTCTTTGATTTTAAAAATGCCGAAATTGGAAATTCCACATCCTCGATTGCATTTAAGACGATTTACATTGGAACCCTTGGTAGAAATTATTCCAAATTATATTCACCCTGTATTGAAAAGAACGATGGTGGAATTGCATTTAAACTTGAAGGATAATTTAAAGGTGGAAAGGTTAGATGGCTAGATATATTTGTATTGAAGGAAATATTGGCTCCGGCAAAACAACCCTCGCCAAAGCATTGAGTAAAAAACTAAATACTCGGCTTGTATTAGAAGAATTTGAAGGCAATGCATTTTTGGAAAAGTTCTACAAAAACCCAAAGCGCTATGCATTTCCGGTGGAGATGACCTTTCTAGCCGAGCGTTATAAGCAGCTTTCGGAGATTTTGTCCAAGCCAGAAGATATGTTTCAACGGGATATTATTGCCGACTATTCCATTTCCAAAAGCTTATTGTTTGCAAAAAACAACCTAGATCTACAAGAATTTGTTTTGTATAAAGATTTATTTGAAATTTTAAATACCAAACTAAGAAAGCCAGATTTGATTATTTTTCTTGACCGATCTATTGGTTCTACTCTTGAGAATATCAAAAAAAGAGGTAGACCTTATGAGATGAATATTGATGAAGAATATTTAATGGATATAAAGGAAAGGTATAAGCAGTTGTTAATCAATGATAAAACGGCCAATTTATTGGTTTTGAATGCAGAAAACTATGATTTTATCGACAAGCCTAAGGACTTGGATATCTTGATTGAAGAAATAAATACATTTACAGGAAATAGAATTACTTGAACCACTTGTCGAATACTTTATTATTTTAAGCTAAATATAAGGACTGTAATAAACTAATTATTACTTTTGCGCCATGGTTTGTAGAGAACCAGACATTGTTATTGAAAAAATTTATTGACTAAATATTAGGTTACCCAAAAATGAAAATTATGAAAAAGTACAGTTTGCTGTTTTTATTGGCTGTTACTACAACCCTTTCAAACGCCCAAGATCTGGAGGGAGAAATTACTTCTGCTCACGAGTCTAATTATAAAAACTGGGCTATTGGAGGTTCTTTAGGTGTGTTGTATATGGCTGGAGACCATTCTAGTTTTGATCCTGATGGAGATCCTGCTTTCAACTTTAACTTAGGTTTAGGTTTAAGCGCTACTAGGTATTTGAATAGTGCCTTTGGAATTAGATTCGATCTTAATTTACCAATCGGGCCTTTAAAAGGAGCCAATGGTTTACAAAAATGGGAAACCACAACTTATTTCGACTATGCTTTTTCTGCTGTTGGAAATTTAAGTGCCCTTGGAGTTCGTGGAAGAAGATTTGATAGAAAATCATCCTTCCTTGTGATTGGAGGATTCGGAGCTTCGCACAGTAAATCTGAAGTTACACAAGTAGATGGAACAGTTGTAAACTGGCCACTTGATGGTTATACTAATGAAATGTTTGTTTTAGGTGGTGCTGTATTAAAGTACCAATTAAATACTACATGGGATTTAGATCTTGGTATTAATACTCGTTTTTATCTTGGTGATGCTGTAGATGCATTTCCTGGGACAAAGGGTACCAATAAAAGTGATATCATGATTTATCCAAATGTTGGTGTTTCTTACAACTTTGGAAATGGTAAAACAGAAGAAGCTTCTGTAATTTACACAAACCCATTAGATGATATTTTTGCCGATGTTGAATTAATTAGAGATGGTTTTGACAAACTTTCTACTGATGATGATAAAGATGGTGTAAACAACTATTTTGATCAAGATCCTAATACGCCAGAAGGTGTAGTTGTAGATGGTAGCGGTAAAGCTGTAGACTCTGATATGGATGGTATAGCTGATTATATGGATGAAGATCCATTTACATCTAAAGGTGCAAGAGTTGATGCTAACGGTAGAGCCATTGATTCTGATGGTGATGGTGTTCCAGATCATATGGATAAAGAGCCAAATACTCCAAAAGGAACGCTTGTAAACTTTAAAGGTATTAGTGTTGCTTCAGCTGGAAACGGTGGTAGCGGAGTTGGTGGTTACCTTCCTTCTGTATACTTCGGATTTAACAGCGCAACCGTAACTGCTGCAAACCAAGAAAGATTAGCTACTATAGCGCTTACAATGAAAAAGAATCCTAAGCTTAATGTAGTTATTACTGGTCATGCCGATAGCAGAGGAACTGAAGAATACAATAAAAATCTTTCCTTGAGAAGAGCTCAAGCTGTAATTAAGCAACTTGTACAAGTTTATGGAATTGACGAAAGTCGTTTAACTGCTGAGTCTATGGGTAAAGGTGCTCCTTTAGCAAAAGGAAACTACTCTATCAACAGAAGAGCAGACGTTAACGTAAAATAATTTTAAGGTTTTTCTAAATCTAAAAGGCCATCATTATGATGGCCTTTTTTTTTGGAATAAATTGAGAATTTATACTAATATTGAATTCCAGAATTTTCCCCATGATTAAAAATATTTATAGAAATAAATTGGCTGTAAAATTCAAGGAAAGCTTTGAACTTGCCTATTGGAAAATGACCAAAAAACGAGATAAGCTTTTTGGGAACGACCACTATGAATATTTTTATACCGAATACTTTGGCCTTGATAAAAGCTTTTATGAAGCGAAAGGTGTTTTGGATATTGGTTGTGGTCCTCGAGGCTCCTTAGAGTGGGCCAATATGACCAAAGAAAGAATAGGCCTAGACCCCCTGGCAAATGCCTATATGAAATTAGGAGCCTCCAATCATCAGATGAGATATGTAGCGGACTATGTTGAAAATATGCCTTTTAATGATGACTATTTTGATGTTGTTTGCTCCTTTAATTCTCTTGATCATGTAGGAGATTTGGAGCAGTCCTGCAGGGAAATAAAAAGAGTTATAAAGCCTGGTGGACTATTTCTGCTTATTGTAGATATCCATAATTATCCAACCCCCACAGAACCCCAAAGCTTAAAATGGGACTTTTTGGAGACCTATTTTTCGGAATTCGAAAAAGTTGATGTAAAAAGACTTAAAAGAAAAGGTTCAGGGAAGATTTATTCCAATTTAAAAAGAGCTGAAATTTTAAAGGATTCAGAATTTGGCAATGGGATTTTAAGTGCAATTTTAAAAAAGTAGTCTTACTAAGCTTTTCCAATAATAAGTTCCACTGCCTTCCATAATACAATGCCAGTACTCACAGAAATATTTAAAGAATGCTTAGTGCCAAATTGTGGAATTTCCAAGGCTTCATCACTAAGAGCTAATGCTTCTTCACTTACCCCACTAACCTCGTTTCCAAAAATAAAAGCTAGCTTTTCTTGAGAATCAAATTTCAAATCTTGTAATGGAACAGAGCCACTTGTTTGTTCCACGGAAATAATTTTATAGCCTCTTTTCTTAAGTCCATTAATAGCTAATTCCGTAGATTCTACCTTTTCCCATTCCACCGATTCGGTGCCTCCTAATGCCGTTTTTCTCATTTCCGGTTGTTCAGGAGTTGGGCATAAGCCACACAAATAAATTTTTTCACAGAGAAATGCATCTGAAGTTCTAAATACAGAGCCCACATTTAAGGTGCTTCGAACATTGTCTAAGACTACAACAATTGGGAATTTTTCAGCTTTGTGAAATTCCTTGGTGCTTAGGCGATTTAGTTCACTCATTCTCAATTTTCTCATGGGCTATTTTTATATTAGCGGGACTTCAAAAATAAAATGAATTTTGGCTAAAAAAGCAGCGGAAACACCCTTAATGAAGCAATACAATCAAATTAAGGGAAAATATCCTGAAGCACTACTATTATTTAGGGTGGGTGATTTCTATGAGACCTTCGGAGAAGATGCAATAAAAACCAGTAAAATCCTCGGGATAGTGCTCACCAAAAGAGCAAATGGTTCAGCTTCTCATATAGAATTAGCTGGATTTCCCCATCATAGCCTGGAAACCTATCTCCCAAAATTGGTTAGAGCCGGACAAAGAGTTGCCATTTGCGATCAATTGGAGGATCCTAAAATGACCAAAAAGATTGTAAAAAGGGGAGTTACTGAATTGGTCACTCCTGGTGTTACAACAAACGATCAGGTTTTAAAACCTAAAAGCAATAATTTTTTAGCCTCGATTTTCTTAGACAAGGACCAGCATGGAATTAGTTTTTGTGATATTTCTACTGGTGAGTTTTTTATTGCAGAAGGAAGTATTGAGTATTTAGAGAAACTCATTCAAAGCTTAAATCCAAGTGAAATTTTATATTCAAAAAACAAAAGAAAACAATACCATCAGTTTTTTGGAAGTAAGCATTATAGCTTTCCACTAGAAGAGTGGTTATTTCAAGAAGATTATGCCCGCGAAGTTCTAACCAATCATTTTAAAGTATCTAGCTTAAAAGGATTTGGTGTTGAGGATAAAAAAAAGGGAGTTGTTGCCGCTGGAGCTATTTTTCATTACCTCAAGGATACCAGAAATGATAGGCTAAGCCATATAACCAGTATTAGCCGTATTGAAAGGGATGAATTTGTATGGATGGATAAATTCACCGTAAGAAACCTTGAGCTGTTTAATAGTTACAATAGTGACGGGACTTCACTCCTGGATATCATTGATCAAACTAGCAGCCCAATGGGCGGAAGATTACTTAAAAGGTGGCTGGCATTGCCGCTAAAGTCCAAGACTAAAATTGAATCTAGGCAAGCTGCTGTAAATGAATTCCTCAAAAATGTAGAGCTTAGAGACACAGTAAAATCATCATTGGAGAATATTTATGATCTCGAAAGGTTGGTTTCCAAACTGAGTATTGGAAAAATAAACCCCAAGGAGCTAAAACAATTATCTAGAGCCCTAGAGTATTCGAATGAAGTTAGGAACTTATGCTTGCCAAAAAACCATAAGAAATTATCCCTGCTGGCAGATAGGTTAAATCCTTGTGAAAAATTGCTCAATAAGCTGAAAACTTATCTAGTAGAAGATCCCGCCATTGCAATTGGAAAAGGGAATATTATCAAATCTGGAATCTCTAATGAATTAGATGAGATAAGGGATCTACTGAGCAGTGGTAAGGATAAACTAATCTCCATTCAAAAGAGAGAAAGCGAATCTACCGGTATTGCTAGTTTGAAGATTGCCTTTAATAATGTTTTTGGCTATTATTTGGAGGTAAGGAATACGCATAAAGACAAGGTGCCAGAGGAATGGATACGGAAACAAACCCTGGTAAATGCCGAGCGATATATTACGGAAGAACTAAAAGAGTATGAGCAAAAGATATTAGGTGCCGAAGAAAAAATATTGGCTATCGAAGGACAGATTTATAATGATTTGGTTCAGGATTGCTCGGAATACCTCGGTCTTATTCAGGTCAATGCCCAGGTATTAGCAGAAATTGACTGCCTATTGTCCTTTGCCCTATCCGCAGCTAGCAATAATTATATATGTCCGGAAATAAATGATGATTTTGAACTGGATATTAAAGATGGAAGGCATCCTGTTATTGAAAAAAAATTAGCACTAGGCGAGGAGTATATTGCCAATGATACCTTTATGGATAATAGCTCTCAGCAAATTTTGATGATTACTGGACCAAATATGTCTGGTAAATCAGCTTTGCTTAGGCAGACAGCATTGATCACCCTAATGGCGCAAATGGGGAGTTTTATTCCAGCTTCATCTGCAAAAATGGGGATAGTAGATAAGATTTTTGTTAGAGTAGGCGCTTCGGATAATATTAGTGAAGGCGAATCTACCTTTATGGTGGAGATGAACGAAACCGCCAGTATTCTTAATAATCTTTCAGATAGAAGTTTAATATTATTAGATGAAATAGGTCGTGGTACCAGTACCTATGATGGGATTTCAATAGCTTGGTCCATCGCCGAGTTTATTCACAATCATCCCTATAGGGCAAAAACCCTTTTTGCTACTCATTATCATGAATTAAATGAGATGGCAGAAACTTTTGAAAGAATTAAAAATTTTAATGTTAGCGTAAAGGAATTGGATAAGAATATCATTTTTATGCGGAAATTAAAAGAAGGTGGAAGCGAACATAGTTTTGGTATTCATGTTGCAAAAATGGCGGGTATGCCTAATTTGGTGATTAACAGGGCTAATACGGTTTTGAAGAGTCTAGAAAAAAGTAGAAGTGGCGATGAAAAACAAAAAGTAAAAAGTGCCGAAGATTTGCAATTGAGCTTTTTCAAATTGGATGATCCTATTTTAGAAACGATAAGAGAGGATATTAAAGGTTTGGATATTAACACATTAACGCCAGTGGAGGCCTTGATGAAATTAAGCGAAATAAAGAGGAAAATTGGCGACTAAAATTTGTGGCATAAAATTACTTTTTATTACATTTGCCGTCCCAATCGCGAGAATAGCTCAGTTGGTAGAGCACGACCTTGCCAAGGTCGGGGTCGCGGGTTCAAGTCCCGTTTCTCGCTCAACAGTAAATAAAAACCCCTTTTAAGAGGGGTTTTTACTTCAAGAAAGTGCCGCCCTGGTGGTGGAATTGGTAGACACGCAGGACTTAAAATCCTGTGATCAGCAACGGTCGTGCGGGTTCAAGTCCCGCCCGGGGCACTTAAAAAACCTTTCGAAATTCCGAAAGGTTTTTTTGTTTTAATTCTTCTTAGTTTTTGGATTGCCAATAGTTTTTCAGCACTTCATCGAATATAAATAGTGTCCGAAATCGGTCCCTTATTATTCCGTTCCCCAAAATCTATAAATCTTTCGCATATTCCATTTTCATTTCTATCCCAAATGATAGTGGCTAAAAGAATATCCCCGACTTTAAGCTGTTCTTTAAATTTAAAATTAAGAGTCACATTTTCTAAAGTTTGAACCTTATTTAGATGGTAACTGGCTATACTGTCTGCAATGGGGTCTTGGGAGAATTTAAAAGGGTCTAAGATGGAAAGAACAACAAATGAGGATGCTGCGGTAGTTTGTAATTTTTCAATGTAAAACAAACTGTCATTATTTTCATTTTCACGCATCTTAATAGATGCAAATCTTATTTGAATCATTTCCGCAATTACACCCTCCGAATTATATAATGGAGGATCTTGACTGCTATCTGTGATGAAATCATAGCTTTGAGCTCCAGTAGATTCATGTAATACTAGCCAAAGTAAATCACCATTTTTAAATTCAATATCTCTTTCCACAAAAACATATTGAAGATTTCGATGGTTTCCCTTTTCTAAGAGTATTGCATGTGAAAAGCTTCTATTTAAATCTGGAGATAAATCTCCATTGTCTGGATGTACACTAAGCCAAGATGCCTGATTTACCGTAACCAAAGGAATGCTTATCCTAGCAAAAATTACATTTTGAACTGGGTTGTCCACGATAATTTGATTTTTATAAACCTCTGTTGGATTGGAATTTTCCTTTTGGCAGGAGAATATCCCCAAAAAGCAGAATGCGCTAGAAATGAGATGTATGGCCGAAATCCGGGACATAGTATTAATTGCTTTTTCTCGAAACGGGATAGGAACAAGTTAATTGTTTGGCCTGAAGTATTTTGTGGAATTAGCGGCACATTTTCTATTTCTCTAAGAAATTTATGCTGAGCAAAATGTCTTTGCCAGGCAGCTAATAACTTAGCTTGAATACTAATTGGGGTTTGTAATTAATGTTTACCTTCCCTTTAGAAAAATAGTTGTCTACCCATTAAACCACTGCCATAGAATATGAGTTCGAGTTTTTTTGAAAGTAGTAGTATAATTAATTATAGCCCCGAATTTTACGAAAGAAAAAAAATTCAAAGTTTTGAGGAGATTGATTTTGGAAATACTCAATTCGTAAATTGGCTAAACACCTATGGTCTAAATTTCCAAAAAGAGTTTAGAGAGGTTATCCAAACTAATAAGCTCGACGACTTTTTGATAAAACTCATCTCGGAGAAGAATCATCTCAATAAGGTTATTGAATTGGAGGATGTGCTTTTTGTATCCATCCGGGTATTAAAAACGGATAAGCCCCAAATTGATTCCGAGCAGATGTTCTATATCGTTTCCGATGAATTTGTTTGGAGTATTCAGGAAAAACCAGGAGATTATTTTGGGTGGATTAGGGAAAGATTAGAACTAAATAGGGGAATTGTAAGAAAAAAGAAAGCAGATTATTTACTTTTTCTTCTCCTAGAGTCTATTGTTGAAAATTACCAAGAAACCTTTCAAAAATTAGCGGAGTTTAATGATGATAGCCTTGGCCCCTTAAATATAAAACCTACTCCAGAATTTACCGCCTTGGTAGAAAATCGGAAAAAGGAACTTTTTAGTTTTAAAAAAGCTGCTTTTGGATTGAGGGATACCGTTGTGAAATTAGAGAAGATCGAAATTGAGGATTTTGAAACCAAATATTATAGTGAGCTCAAGGAGCAAACTAATAATCTGCTTAATGATATTGATTTTGAATTGCAGGAACTAGAGAGTAATCTCAACTTAATATTTAGTATTCAAGGACATCGCTTAAATGAGGTTATGAAAATACTAACCATCTTCTCCGTAATTTTTATACCACTAACATTCTTGGCGGGAATTTATGGGATGAATTTTGAAAATATGCCTGAACTGAAAACCCAAAACGGCTATTTTATTCTTTTGGCGGTGATGGCGCTTATTAGCATTATTAGCATTTGGATAGTCTCCAAAAAGAAATGGTTTTAAGAAGAATTTGATTCTGAATTTCTTTGAAAAGCATTTGATAGTTGTGGTAAACGTTTAAGTTGAATATTCATAGTTTAGCACTATGAAATATTCCTTTATCACACTTTTCCTGTTTTTGTATTCCTATGGTTTTGGTCAAAGACTGGAGTTTTCTCTGGTTAGCTATAATAGTTTGCGGTACAGCCCTACTAATATAGATGCTCGTCATCCTCAGCTGCGATTAGTTCATGGAGATTTAAAAGCTGATATTTTGGCGGTTCAAGAATTGTCTGGCCAGGCTGCTGCACAGATGTATTTGGATAGTGTTTTGAATTTTGACAGTATTACTTATTCTATGGCCAATTTTATTGATGGCAATGATTTGGACTGTGCTCTTTTCTATAAAACTGCAAAATTTAATTTCATTAATTCCAAGAGCTATCCCACCACTTTACGGGATATTTACCATTATGAAATTTGGCCTATTGGTTCTCCTGATACTCTTCATATATTTAATTTACACCTTAAAGCTAGTACGGGTTCCACCAATCAGCAAAGAAGAAAAGATGAGGTGGATGTGATGAGACAGGTTACGGATCAATTTCCGGCAAATGCCCACTTTCTGGTTTGTGGAGATTTTAATATTTATTCGGCCAACGAGCCTGCTTATAACAGGCTCCTAGAAGACACTCCTGGAAATGATGGTCATTTTGTAGATCAGATTTCGATTTCAGGAACCTGGAATAGAGCAAGCTATGCTATGTACCATACTCAGTCTCCTAGGAGTAATGCTTTTAATGGCGGTGCTTCTGGTGGTATGGACGATCGTTTTGATATGATTTTGATGTCTGAAACCTTAGATGATACCCTTGGTTTGCATTATGTTGCAAATTCCATGTTTCCCTATGGAAATGATGGTTTGCATTACGATATGTCTATAAATGACCCACCAAATAATACTGCTGTGAGCCAGGTTTTGGCTGATGCACTCTATTATGTTTCCGATCATATTCCTATTGTAGCTCATTTCGCCTATGTTGTCCCGCCTGTTTCTGGAGTGTCTTTAGAGGAGAAAGAGATTGTTTCCTTTGGAATTTCCATCACAAGCTCTGGGCTTAGGATAGATAATCCTAGCAATTTGAATTTGGAATATGTAATTTATTCTTTGGATGGGAAAAGGTTTTCTTTTGGGAAAATTAGCATGTCGGAAAATGTGCTTTTACCATCTGGATCTATTTACCTAGTTTCGGTTAAGGAAGTAGGTACTGAGAATTTTGTAAATAAATTGCTGAGCTATTAATTAACGTCTTCTGTTGGCCAATAGAGGTGGTGGTCCGCCGGTAAACGGATTTCCTCTACCTATGGATCTTGCGCTCATTCCAGAAGCGCGCATTATGGAACGATCGCCATAGGAGTTTCGGATTTTATCCATAGCTTGATATAAGTTTACCAATTCCTCAGTGTCTTCCAATAAGTTAATTTGATAAGCACCAGTAACAAGTTTGCTAAAGCGAACACCAACTAATCTCACCAAAACCCTTCGGTCGTATATTTTTTTAAAGAGCTCATGTACGGTGCGAATCAAAATATGATCTGCAGAGGAATAGGCAATATTCATTTGTTTTTCATGGGTTTGAAAATCAGAATAGCGTATACGTACTGAAACACAGGCTGTTACTTTATTTCCTCTTCTTAGCTGAAAAGCTAAATTTTCAGTCATAGCTGTTAATACTCCTTTGAGTTTTGCTACATCTATAGTGTCTTTGTCAAAAGTTCTTTCTGTGGAGATACTTTTTCTTTCTTGGTATTGGATAACAGGGCTATTGTCTATTCCTTGCGCCTTATTCCATAATGTTCTACCGGGTTTTCCAAATACTCTTTCCAATAGGTCTACATGCATTTCCTGTAGGGTGATAATTTTTTTTATGCCTAAATCCAAAAGGCTTTTGTGGGTGGCCTCTCCTACCATTGGCATTTTTCGTACAGAAAGTGGGGCCATAAAGTTCTTTTCTTGCCCAAAATCTATTTTCATTTGATTGTTGGGTTTAGCTTCTCCTGTGGCAATTTTGCTTACGGTTTTACTGGATGACAAACCAAAGGAGATGGGGAGCTGAGTTTCTTTGATGATTTTTTTACGTAGCTCAGCAGAAAGTTGGTAGGTGCCAAAAAATTTCTCCATTCCGGTGAGGTCGGCATAAAATTCATCAATAGATGTACGTTCAAAGACGGGAACTTCTTCGGCAATAATCTCAGCAATTTGATCCGAATATTTGCCATATGTTCCAGAGTTTCCCTTTACTATAATGGCTTCAGGACAAAGCTGCCTGGCAAGTCGCATAGGCATTCCAGAATGTATTCCAAAGCGACGGCTTTCATAAGAGCATGAAGCAACTACCCCTCTGTCACTGGTTCCACCAATAAGTACTGGTTTATTGTTTAGTCGGCTATCTAGCAACCTCTCTACAGAAACGAAAAAGGTGTCTAGGTCAAAGTGAACGATATTTCTAGCTTTAGGAATTAGCAAGACCTTTATTTTTTTTGCGTTTTATAAAATCTGCTCTACTACTTCCTTTGCTTTTAATCTCTGTTGGAGCACTTGATAATTGTTTGTGAGCACTTTCGGCATATCTTGGGTCTGGTATTATGGCTAGTCTTTCTGTATTCGTAACTTCAATGCTATAATGTTCAAACTCTTCTTTTACTATTCCTGTAACTTTATAAATACCTCTGCCTTTTAAAAAGTGTTTGTTTTTAAAATTTGGAAAATGAACGGTGTCGAGATATTCTCCAGTTTTATCGATGAGGGTTCCAAACTGCATTTTTTTGGATTTGCTGGTGGTGGTTGATTTGGTATGTACTAAATAGCCAACAACGCTTACTTTTTTTTCTAAAAAATCGGGAAGTTGATTGGCGGTAATATGTGGGGGTAATTCTTGTTCTAGCAGCTCAAAGGGATTGCAAAGCGGAAAGCCCAAAAGTTCATACTCGTGAAAGGCATCTTCATGTTTTTCGATATTTAAATTGGGGAGGGTATAATTTTTTGGAGCTTCAGTAAAAAGTGAAGATTGAGGCTTGCTTTTTTTTTGATGCCCAAGGATAAAATAGGCTCGCCATAAAAGCTCTTTTTTTCCTTTTTTAGTAAATCGAAATGCTCCGGCTTTTATTAGTAATATAGATTGGTCTAGAGAAATAGCAATTCTTTCAGTGAGGTCGTCAAAAGATTGAAAAGCTCCATTTTCTCTTCTTTCTAATATTAAGCTGATGATGAGTTTAGACTCTAAACCATTAATCATCCCTAAGCCTAAGAATATTGTTTTACCTTTTAAATAGGCTTTTCCTACACTTTCATTTACACAGGGAGCTTTTACAATGGCACCGTGCATTCTAGCTTCGTGGAGATAATGCTCTCTAGAATAAAAACCACCGCCATTATTTACAGTAGCTAGCATATATTCTATGGGGAAATATGCTTTTAAATATAAGCTTTGATAGCTCTCTACAGCATAGGAGGCAGAGTGGCCTTTTGCAAATGCATAGCCAGCAAAACTTTCTGTTTGCCTCCAAATTTCGGCTGTAACTTCATCTCCATAATCCTTGTTTTTACAATTGCTAAAAAATTTGTCTTTAGCTTTTTGAAACTCTTCTCGGCTGCGATATTTTCCAGACATACCCCTTCTTAAAACATCAGCTTCTCCTAAGTCTAAACCAGCAAAATAATGCGCCACCTTAATTACATCTTCTTGGTATACCATTACCCCATAGGTTTCGGGCATAATCTCCATCATAATAGGATGTGCATCTTTCCGCTTTTCAGGATTTCTATAACGCTCTACATAGGTTCTCATCATTCCAGATTTTGCTACTCCTGGCCTAATTACAGAACTAGCAGCAACTAGACCTAAATAATTGTCTACCCTCATTTTTTTCATCAACATTCGCATGGCAGGCGATTCTACATAAAAGCAGCCTATAGCTCTAGCTGTTCTCAATAAATTATTTACATCGGGGTTGGACTTAATGCTGTGAAAATCATGTATGTCTATATCTGCTTTATCGGGTTGGTTATAGCGAATTATTTCTAGGCTATCTTTAATCTTACCCAAACCTCTTTGGGATAGTATATCAAATTTGTAAAGACCTACATCCTCGGCAATAACCATGTCGAATTGGGTAGTGGGGAAACCTTTTGGAGGCATGTGTGTACTGCAGAAATAGTGAATAGGCCTATCAGCAATTAGAATTCCTCCTGCATGGATGCTTAGGTGATTAGGGAAGCCTTGTATGCGTTTGCTATACCTTAGCACTAGCTGGTTCATTTGGTCTAAAGATTCGTAGTGAAAATGACCACTAGCTAGTAAATCAATATTGTCTTTGGGAAGTCCAAACACTTTTCCGATCTCACGAACAGCTGCTCTAAATTTAAAAGTTACATAAGTTCCCAATAGGGCTACATGTGGGAATTTTTTAAAAATATAATGAGTGATATCATCTCTGTCTGTCCAGCTAAAATCAATATCAAAATCAGGAGGGTTTTGCCGATAAAGGTTGATGAAACGTTCAAAATATAAGTCTAAATCAATAGGATCTACATCGGTTATTCGCATTAGGTAAGCAACTATGCTGTTCGCTCCAGATCCTCTTCCAATATAATAATAGTCTTTACTTCGAGCATACTCTAGAATATCCCAATTGATTAAAAAATAGGAAACAAAATTTTTTTCTTTAATGATCTCTAATTCCTTTTTCATTCGCTCGAAAACTGGCTTACCAGCTTTGGGATATCTATAAGTGAGATTGTTATTGCATATTTTTTTCATCAACGCAAAATCCTCTTCCTTGCTATTGGTGTAGCAGCGCTGATTGTGGTTTTGTGCTACATCATTAAAGCGAAAATCAATAGTGCAATTTGAAAGTAAAGCAGAAGTGTTCTCCAAAATATAAGGCTGCGCAGCATAGAGGTTTTCCAATTCATCCGGACTTAAAAAAAGGTCTTGTGCTTCTCCTTGATCTTTTGTTTCTAGGGTGGATAGAAGTAGGTTTTTGTCAATAGCTCGCAATAAACGATGAGTGTTGAAGTCGGTTTTGTTTCTGAAACTAGCTCTCTGTAAACATACAAGCTTGTGTTTAGGGATAGAGCTTTTACTCAACCTCAAACGGATTAGTTCAATGGGCTTAATTCCTATATACTCGTTTTTTCTAAGCTTTTGATTAGATCTTGAAAAAGGGTAAATCACATAAACATGTTGGAAGGAAGGAGCCCTATGCTCAAAATCTATTTTATTGTGTAGATGTTCAGAAAGATGATCATTGAGCTCTTGAAAACCAATATTGTTTTTTGCAATACCTATATACAATTGCTCATTGCCATTTCGGAAATCAATCCCAACTATAGGCTTTGTTTTTTTGAGCTGTGCCATTCGAATAAAATCCAAACAAGCAGAAGTGTTGTTGATATCAGTAAGTAAACAATAATTAAGGCCGAAATCTAAATAAATGTCAATAAGCTCCTCTGGTGAAACTATCCCATAACGCAAACTATAATATGAATGAGCATTGATATACATATATTGAAATAAAACCTGGTTTGATGGACAAATGCTTTTTAAAACAGAACGCTAACTTAAATAGAATTCCTGTAATATTAGAATTTTATTTATAAACCAAAAGCTTACATGGTTGAAATTCAATTGTTTGTGTTACTAGGTTTTTTTTATCTTCTTGATAGATAGAAGAGAAGAAAAATAGAAAGTTCTTAGGGAAAGAGTTTACAGATGAGCTTTAATTCTAGATAGAATATGCTCTACCGCCCCAGATTTGGATTTAACAAAGTCCTCCGCAGCCTTTGAAGCATTTTGTAATTGTTCCGGATTTTTCAAAAGGGAAGAGAGTGTTTTTTCAAAATCGGTATCATCATTTACCTCAAAACCCGCCCCGAGTTTTTTCATTTCAGAAGGCTCAATAAAGCTTTGATGTTTGGGTCCGAAAATTACAGGTAATCCATAAACCGATGCTTCAATAGTGCTATGTAAACCTTTTCCAAAACCCCCTCCAATAAAGGCGATATCAGCATAGCGATAAATACGAGAAAGGAGGCCAATATTGTCGATAAGCAAAATTTGAGCATCTCTACAATCCATATTCTGGCTGTATAAACTTAATTTATAGTCGCCAAAGAGATCTGTAATCTGAGAAATATGGCTTTGGGAAATATCATGTGGGGCGAGAATTACTTTTAAGTTGGGATATTCAGATAAAAAGTTCTGTATCATGAGCTCTTCTACAGGCCAGCTGCTACCAGCAATAAGAATCGGTTTTTTAGTTGAAAAGCTTTCTAAGATAGGGTCGGAAAATTCAATATCCCTCAATTTCAAAACCCGATCTATTCTTGTTTCCCCACAAATGCTGCTATTCTGTATTCCGTTTTTTTGAAGTAGAAGAAGGGAGCTTTCATTTTGGACCATAATATGGTTCACCATATTAAGAATAGGCAGGAAAAATTGGCGGTAAGGTTTTCTAAAGTAAAATTGATTTTCCCGGAACAGGGCGGAGGTAAGAAAAAAGGGAATTGCTTTTTTATAGAGGGTTTTAAAATAATGAACCCAAATTTCATATTTAATAAAAATGGCCATTTTGGGATTTACAATTTCTATAAAGTCCCTAGCATTAGAAGGAGAATCAATGGGTAGATAACAGCAAAGATCCACCTTGTCGCGATTCTTGAAATTCTCAAAGCCACTAGGGGAAAAAAAACTGAGTAGGATGGTGGAATTCACATCTAGCTCTTTAATTTTTTCAATAATTGGTAAAGCCTGTTCCGCTTCCCCTAAAGAAGCGGCATGAACCCAAATAATATTTTCCTGATCTCCAACAAGGGAATTAAGATTTGCCCTCCAATTTTCTCTACCCTTTAGCCATTTCCTAGCCTTGGAATTAAAGGGTGAAACCATCCTAATGATAAAGGAATAGGCCAAAACAGAAATGCTATATAGGACGTTCATCGCTTAGTCGTAGAAAAACTCCTCGTTGGCCTTCTGATATATTGGTAAATACCAGTTTAATCGGATACCATAAAGTAAGTCCAAATGTTGCTCCGTATCACTCAAGCCTGTATCGTAATTAAACTCTCTGTAATTATAGGTAAAGGCTTCAAGGATTTCAAAAGAAATTTTAAAATTTATCCTTCGCCTGTTAGATAAATAGGTATAACCAATAGATTGTTTAAAAAGTGCACCGCCACTATACCGATCGTAGCCTTTGCCATATTCATCTAAAATCTGAGGAGAATCATCACCGGCATTGTCGAAAAATATCCAGTGGTTGATAAAACCTGCTCCCACAGAAATGCTTAATCCAGAATTGGGATTTGTTCCTAGCTGATTGAAAAGTTTTTCGCTTTCCCCTAAAAAATAAAATCCCCTTTGCAATAAACTCAATTGAGCATAATTCCCTGTTTGATTTAGAATATTGTTATTATCCGTAATTACAGCTCTTAATATTTGCTCAGAATTTTGCACAGAATTTCCAAACATAAAATGCCCATTAAAAGAAAAGATCCAATTTTGATTAGTTTTATAACCTAAACCAATTCCGGCAGTATAAAAGGTTTTAAATCTTTCTGCAAAATCTCCACCTGCAGATTGGATGGACATGCTTGGGCTTATTAACCACGCTTGTTCGGGGTTTTTTTCCTCCTGTCCAAATGCGGAAAATGTTGAAATAACAAGTAAAACAAGTGCTAATTTGAATGAAAATAAAGATTTAACCATATCGCAAATTTAATAGATCATTATTTAATTTAGCTAGTTTATATTTGCCTCAATTAACTTAGTCTGAATGAAAAAATTGCAAATGGTTGATTTGGTAGCACAATACCAAAAGTTACAACCAGAAATTGATGAAGCGGTACTGGAGGTTATTCGCTCCGCAGCATTTATCAATGGTCCCGAAGTAAAATCCTTTCAAAGCGAACTTGAAAACTATCTTAATGTAAAACATGTTATCCCTTGTGCCAATGGTACAGATGCTCTCCAAGTGGCAATGATGGCCTTGGGATTGAAGCCAGGTGATGAGGTTATAACAGCTACTTTCACCTATGTAGCAACAGCTGAAGTGATTGCTTTACTAGGTTTGAAACCAGTTTTAGTGGATGTTATCGAGGACTCATTCCTAATAGATCCAAAGGCCATTCGGGAAGCAATTACCCCTAAAACTAAGGCTATAGTTCCTGTACATTTATTCGGCCAATCTGCGGATATGGAGGAAATTTTAAATATTGCCAAGGAATATAATCTATATGTTATTGAAGATACGGCCCAAGCAATCGGCGCAGATTTTACTTTTTCAAATGGAAATAGTGCCAAAGCTGGAACTATCGGGAATGTAGGGTGTACTTCCTTTTTTCCAAGTAAAAATTTAGGTTGCTATGGAGATGGTGGAGCAATGTTTACTAATGATGATGAACTAGCAAAAAAAATCAGAATGGTTGCCAACCATGGTCAATCTGTTAGGTATTACCATGATGAAATTGGAGTAAATTCTAGATTAGATAGTATTCAAGCCGCCATTCTTCGAAAAAAATTACCGCATTTAGACAGGTATAATTCCTCGCGATTAGCAGCAGCTGAATTCTATAACAATGCCTTTAAGGATTGTGAAAGTTTGGAAACGCCCATTACCGTTAGCAATAGCACCCATGTTTTTCATCAATACACTTTAAAACTTAGTGGTGTAAATAGGGAGGAATTAATTTCCTTTTTAAATGATAAGGGTATCCCAGCCATGATTTATTACCCCGTTGCGTTGCATATGCAAAAGGCCTATAAGGATGATCGTTATGATGAAGGACATTTTCCTGTAACGGAAAGGCTGGTAAAAAATGTAATTTCATTACCTATGCATTCCGAACTTGAAAAGGAAGACTTAGAATATATTACAAAATCTGTATTAGAATATTTAAATAAATAAAAATGAAAATTGTTGTAGTTGGAACTGGCTATGTTGGATTAGTAACAGGAACATGCTTGGCAGACGTTGGTATCGATGTGATTTGTGTCGATGTTGATCAAAATAAAATCGATAATTTAAAAAAGGGTATCCTACCAATTTATGAACCTGGTTTGGAAAAATTGGTTCATAGAAATTATGATAAAGGTAGACTGCAATTTAGCACTAGTCTACCCGACAGTATTGGAGGAGCAGATGTGGCCTTTATTGCCGTTGGTACCCCACCAGGAGAAGATGGAAGTGCAGATTTAAAATATGTTTTAGCTGTAGCCAAGGAGATTGGGGAAAACATGAACGATTATGGTGTAATTGTTACCAAAAGTACGGTTCCAGTAGGAACTGCTCAGAAGGTTAAAGCAGCTATAAATCAAGCTTTAGAAGCTCGAAATGAGAATATTGAATTTGATGTAGCCTCCAACCCAGAATTTTTAAAAGAAGGAGCAGCTATTAATGATTTTATGAAACCCGATAGAATTGTAATCGGTGTTGAAAGTGAAAAAGCAAGAGAAACTTTAGATAAATTATACCATCCATTTACACTAAATGGGCACCCTGTAATTTTTATGGATGTTCCTTCTGCTGAGATGACTAAATATGCTGCAAATTCCATGTTGGCTACAAAAATCAGCTTTATGAATGATATCGCAAACCTTTGTGAAATAATGGGAGCAGATGTGAATTTGGTAAGAAAAGGAATTGGATCTGATCCAAGAATTGGGAATAAATTCATCTATCCAGGAATTGGTTATGGTGGAAGTTGTTTTCCAAAAGATGTAAAAGCACTTATCCGTACAGCAAGAGAAAATGGTCATGAAATGAGAATTTTACAATCTGTAGAAGATGTAAATGAAGATCAAAAATCTGTACTATTTAAAAAGGTTAAAAAGCGTTTTGGTGATTTAAAAGGCAAACACTTTGCTATGTGGGGCCTTTCATTTAAGCCAAATACTGATGATATGAGGGAAGCTCCTTCTGTTGTAATTATTAATCAATTATTAGAAGCAGGTGCTACAGTTTCTGCTTATGATCCTGTAGCAATGGAAGAGGCAAAACACATGATTGGCGATAAAATAACTTATGCCAATGATGAGTTTGAAGCATTGGAAAATGCTGATGCATTATTGATAGTTACCGAATGGGCAGAATTTAGAATTCCAGATTTTGACGATATTAAGGCCAAATTAAATCAAGCATTGATTTTTGATGGAAGGAATATTTTTGAAAGAAATCAAATGAAGGATTTAGGAATTGAATACCACTGTATTGGGGTTAATACTTAATTTATGAAAAGAGTTTTAGTTACTGGAGCTGCAGGTTTTTTAGGATCGCATATTTGTGATCGCTTTATTAAAGAAGGCTGTGCCGTAGTGGCCATGGATAATTTAATTACTGGTGACCTCAAAAATATTGAACACCTATTTCCTTTGGCACAATTCGAGTTTTACAACCACGATGTATCCAACTATATCCACGTTTCTGGAAATTTGGACTATATCCTTCATTTTGCATCACCGGCTAGCCCTATTGATTATCTCAAAATTCCAATTCAAACCCTAAAAGTTGGATCTTTAGGTACCCATAATTGCCTTGGACTAGCCAAAGCCAAAGGTGCACGAATTTTAGTAGCATCCACTTCTGAAATTTATGGCGACCCTACCGTTCACCCACAAACGGAAGAATATTGGGGAAATGTGAATCCTATCGGCCCTAGAGGTGTATATGATGAAGCTAAAAGATTTCAAGAAGCCGTTACCATGGCCTATCATACATACCATGGACTAGAAACTAGAATTATTAGAATTTTTAATACCTATGGCCCGAGAATGAGACTGAATGATGGTAGAGTTTTACCAGCATTTATCGGTCAGGCCTTGAGAGGTGAAGATCTTACTGTTTTTGGAGATGGATCTCAAACACGATCCTTCTGTTATGTTGATGATTTAGTTGAAGGGATTTATAGATTGCTATTGTCGGATTATGCAATGCCAATGAATATTGGTAATCCTGATGAAATTAGCATTGGAGATTTTGCTGAGGAAATCATAAAACTAACAGGGACCAAACAAAAGGTGATTTATAAGGATTTACCAGTAGATGATCCCACTCAAAGGCAACCAAATATCGATAAGGCAAAATCCATCCTCGGATGGGAACCCAAAGTGGATAGGGCAGAAGGCCTAAAAATCACCTACGAATATTTTAAGTCCTTACCAGATGAGGACCTCTACAAAAAAGAACATAAAAGCTTTGAGAGCTATATAAAAAGTTAATATGGGTAAAATCATTGTTACCGGAGGATTGGGATTTATTGGTTCTCACACAGTAGTAGAACTTCAAAGCGCTGGCCATGAGGTTATTGTTGTGGATGATTTAAGCAATACTACTATTGATGTTTTAGACAGAATAAAAACTATATCCGATAAGGAGTTTGATTTTTATCAACTAGACCTAAAAAAGAAGGAGGATGTAAAAAGCCTATTTTCCAAAGTATCCAAGGTGGATGGAATTATTCACTTTGCTGCATTTAAGGCTGTAGGACAATCTGTTTTTACTCCCTTGGAATACTACGAAAACAACCTAGGATCTTTGGTTTATTTGCTACAGGAAATGAGAGATCATAAGCTGGATAATTTAATTTTCAGCTCTTCCTGTACCGTATATGGTCAGGCAAAAGAATTGCCTATAACCGAAAATTCTCCTGTACAAAAGGCTCTTTCCCCATATGGAAACACAAAACAAGTTGGAGAAGAAATAATTGTAGACGCCATTACCGCCCATAATTTCAATAGTATTTCTTTAAGGTATTTTAACCCAGTTGGAGCTCACCCTTCCGCCAAAATAGGTGAATTGCCTCTAGGTGTACCCTTAAATTTAGTGCCCTATATCACACAAACGGCCGCGGGAATTAGAGAACAACTTTCTGTTTTTGGAGATAATTATGATACTCCAGATGGAACCTGTATCCGAGACTATATTCACGTTGTAGATGTAGCTAAAGCCCATGTGATTGCAGTGGAAAGACTTTTGGCTAAAGAAAATGAAGCCAATTATGAAGTGTTTAATTTAGGATCTGGTAAAGGCAGTACAGTGCTGGAAGTGATTAAAGCCTTTGAAAAAGTTTCTGGCCAAAGTCTGAATTATAAAATTGTAGAAGCAAGGGAAGGGGATGTTACCGCAGCTTTCGCAGATACCTCCAAAGCAAATGATGTTTTGGGCTGGAAAGCTGAAAAAACTCTTGAAGATGCCGTTGCAGATGCTTGGCGATGGGAACAAAAAATTAGGGCAGAAGTCCATTAAAAAATTCGAATTAATGTCATCAAAGAAAAAAATACTTATTACTGGAGGAGCGGGTTTTATAGGTTGCCATGTAGTAAAATTATTTGTAAAAAAATATTCAGACTACGAGATTTATAACCTTGATGCCCTAACCTATGCTGGAAATCTTGAAAATCTCAAAGAGATTGAGAATGCAGATAACTATCATTTTTTAAAGGCAGATATTGTTGATAAAGACCAAATTGATGCACTTTTCCTTAAATATAAATTTGATGGAGTTTTACATTTAGCAGCAGAATCTCATGTTGATAGATCTATTAAGGATCCACTGGCATTTGTAAAAACAAATATTATCGGAACCGTAAATCTTTTGAATGCTTTTAGAGATACCTGGATGGATAATTTTGAAGGAAAGCTTTTCTATCATATTAGCACAGATGAGGTATATGGAAGTTTAGGTGCTACAGGATTGTTTGAGGAGACCACTCCTTATGATCCAAATTCCCCATATTCTGCCTCAAAAGCGAGTTCAGATCATTTTGTTAGAGCTTATGGAGAAACTTATGGATTGCCCTATAAAATTACCAATTGCTCAAATAATTATGGCCCAAACCAATTTCCTGAAAAACTGATTCCCCTGTTTATTAATAATATCAGAAATAATAAATCCCTTCCTGTTTATGGTGATGGGAGATATACCAGAGATTGGCTTTATGTATTGGATCACGCGATTGCCATCGACCTTGTTTTCCATAAGGGTGTACTCGGCGAGACTTACAATATTGGAGGTTTTAACGAATGGCAAAATATTGATTTGATAAAAATTCTTATCCAACAAATGGATGAGAAATTGGGAAGAGCAAAGGGAGAGTCTGAAAAATTGATCACCTATGTTACAGATCGTCCCGGACATGATAGACGCTATGCAATTGATGCATCAAAAATAAGTGATGAACTAGGCTGGAAGCCATCTGTTACCTTTGAGGAAGGCCTTTCCGAAACCATCGATTGGTATTTGGAAAACGAAGAATGGCTAAATAGTGTTACATCTGGTGACTATCAAAAATATTATGAAAAAATGTATTCTGGGGCTTAAATGCCTTCGATATAATAGCTAGTTTTATAGCGAGAATGTTATTGAAAGCCATTCTCATTGAAATTTGAAAATACTCTAACTCTACACAAATGAAAACCAAACTTTTCAGCTTTGGCCTATTTATGTCATTGAACATTATGGCCCAAAACACGGCTATCAATGAATTGTCAGGAGCAGAACAAAGCCAAAAAACAAGTCAAAAACAAATTAGTTCTAGAAATAAAACTGCTGCCGCAAATATTATTTGGAGTGAAGATTTTTCAAATGGAATTCCCAATGGATGGACTAATAGGGGACACTCTGGAGATGTAAATATTTTTGATCCAAACGCCATTTGGGAATATAGGGGTAGTATTACCAACCCCACTTTTGCAACAGGTTCCAGAGGTGCTTGGGCTGGAACGGGAGGATTGGCCGGTGGAAGCCCTATTGCTTCGCCAACTGCCACAAATGGTTTCGTGATTTTCGACTCTGATTATTTAGACAATAATGGTGTTCAAGGTGCAGCTGGCACCGGGCCTTCACCAGCTCCACATGTGGGGGATCTTACAACTGATACCATAAATCTTTTAGGTAAATCAAACATTCAAATTACCGTTCATAGCTATTTGAGGTATTTTGCTGGTAGAAATTTAATGGCTTTTAGCACGGATGGCGGACTTACATGGGGAGATACAATTAGACTTCATAATTATATCGCTGTAAATTCTTCATCCTCTCTGGATGAAATTAGCACCTTTGATATTTCCAACATTATTGGTAACGAACCCTATGCTATGATTAGGTTTATTTATGATGGTTCATTTAATGAACCTGCAGCAAATGGACAAGGTTATTATTTTTGGATGCTGGATGATATTGTTATTGAAGAGATCCCCGACCATGCCCTGGATTTTGCCATTGGGCCAAACAATGCTCCAAAACAGGATATAACTTTCAATGGCGAGGAAAAAACGGGTAATATGCTGGAAAACCAAGTAAACCTAATGAGCTTTGATGCTAATATCGTTAATGTAGGTGGTAGTGCACAAACTAATGTGAAATTGCAAATTGATATCTTGAAAAACGGCCAATATTTGAGCAGCATCTTTTCATCCAATTACCCCTTACTAAATCCAGGAGATACTGCTGATTTTAATTCCATTTATACGCCTCCATTTACTCCAAATGGTATTGGCAACTATAGTTTTGAATTTAAAGCTATTTCAGATAGTATTCCGGTAGCAAACTCTTCTATTAGTCCAATGGCCAGCCCATTTTCAATAAATGTAAATAGTTTGGCAGATCCTCAAGGAGGACAAGGTTTAGATTTTGGAATTAATGATAACTCATTAGGAACTGATAATATTGGTCATGATGGATCAGCAATGGCCATCCGATTGAAATTTTCAAACCCTACTGACACCATAAATGCTGTTCCAAAAGTGAAAATAAGTCATATGCTATTGGACTTGGCTGTTGGTAATGGTGGAGATTTGGTATTGGAAGCCTACGAGGCAAGAGGTTTTGATTATATAAACGGTTTTGCCGCTGCCCCTCTGTTTTCCGTTACCCATACCATTAACAATCTTTCTACAAACCTTGAAAAAATTGATATTCGTTCCTCTCCTTGCAGTCCCATTTATCTAGATGTAGATACATCCTATTATTTTGTGGTCTATATGTTTTCAAATGCAGGTTCAAATCCTATTAGGGTTTGGAATGATCAAACTGTAAATCAACCGGGCAACTCTAGTATTTTTTATAATGCGGATGATGCAAGATGGTATAGGGGCTATAGCGGTGGCTCCAGAACTTTTGCTTCACCTAGAATTCGAGTCGCTAATTTGTCCTTAACCGAGGATACAATTAGCGCTTGCTCGCCCTTTGTTTGGACGAATGGCCAAGTATTCACAAGCAGTAATTATTCAGCACTAGATACATTACAATCGGTTCTAGGTTGTGATTCCATTGTTAGATTACATCTTGATATTATTCCACCATCTGACCCTAGTATAGATTCCGTTTCGGCCTGCGGCTCCTATACATGGATTGATGGTATTACCTATACAAGTTCAAATAATACGGCTTTAGATACTCTGATAAACAGCATGGGTTGTGATTCTTTGGTTCAATTAAATTTAACGATAATCAATACCCAAAACATTGCGGATAGCATTAGGAGTTGTGGACCCTATTTATGGAGGGATGGACAAGTTTACAATTCCGATACTTCTTCTGTAAATTACACAGTAAATGACGGATTAGGCTGTTCAACAACTTATAGTCTACATTTCACCAATATTGGTGTTGATACCAATTTAACCATTATTGATTCCTTAATTTCTGTTCAAAGCTCTGGCCAGCACTATCAATGGTTTGAATGTGGCCCGGGAGGTATATTCACAAAGTTGGTGGGAGACAGCCTGCAAAACTTTATTGCTCCGCATTCTGGTGCATATGCAGTTGTGGTATCCAATGAATTTTGTTCGGATACTAGTTCATGTGTATATATTGAAACAATAGGCAGCAGAGACTGGGAAATCTGGAAAGGAGTGACCTATTTCCCAAACCCAAATAATGGTAAGTTTCATTTGAATCTTGGACAAATGGACCAGGCCCAAATTAGAATTAAAAATACCAAGGGCCAACTTGTATACTCTAACAAAACTGATCAAAACACCTTGGACATTAGCTTAAATGAAGCTGCAGGATTGTACTTTTTAGAAATTCAAACAGAAACTGATATTCGAGTTTTTAAAGTTTTACTAAAATAATTCGGCCTTCTAGTATAAAAATTGGAACTTCTGCCTTAAAGTTTCCTTTTTATATTTACCAAACGAAAACTAGAACCCATTGAATTATGAAGCTAACTATTAATTTCAAGAGTATCCTTGTCTTGGTATTTATTGTAGGCTTGTCCTCCTGTGCAAGGCAGTCCTATATCTTCAATCCAAGCCTAAATCTTGGGGAAAAGCAAATGGAGGCTGGTCAGATTAGTATAGGTGGAAACGGAGCTTTTTTACCCGAATCTTCTCCAGAAAATTCCATTGGTCAAAATTGGGTGGCTCCAGCAGGAGGGATAAATGTAAAGTTAGGTTTGACGGATAATTTGGAATTTAGGGCAGAAACCTGGATAGATCTAAACACCAGCGATGCCTACTCCAGAGGTACATCATCATTTTCTTTGCTATATCATTTGAATAATGCCAATGAAAATTGGGAGTTTTATGTAATGCCCAGGTATGGTTTTGTAAATGTTTTCCAAATTGCTAGTGGCGCCTCCTTTAATTTTAATGGTATTCAAGGTCATGGGCTTTCTTTAAGTTTGGCAGCAAAAAGAAATACCGATTCTAAAATCAAACCCTATTTTGGATTAAGCGGTTTGATGGGCTTTGCCGATTGGCAAGCAAGTAGAACCATAAATTCTAATGGTAACTATAGAAATAGAAACGGTCAGGCTTTAGTTTTTCACGGCGGTATGAATATGAAGCTCAATGAATATTTAAGCTTTAATGCCGAAATGCCACTGTTATTTCAGATGGATCAGTTTAATGAGAAATTCTACATTTTTCCAACAATTAATATGGGCTTAGATGTGAGTCTGGGAAATTTATGGTAGTGATATCATTATTGCACTTTTCTGCAAACCATTAAACCATCTCTAATTGGCAAAAGAACATTTTCGAGCTTCTCATTCTCCTGTACCCAACTATTGAATTCAACTAGAGCCTTGGTTTCTTCATCATCTTCCTTAATTTCCTGAACCACTTTTCCACTCCAAAGTACATTATCAGCAATAATATACCCACCAATATTTACATTGTCCAACAGGAGTTTCAAATAATTAAGATAATTTTCTTTGTCTGCATCTATAAAAACCAAATCCCACTTTTCATTTAACTGGGGAATTATTTTTAGAGCATCACCAACAATCATTTCTATACTATCTGCAAAACCACTTTTTTCAAAATAAGATTTCGCAAAATCTTCAATTTCTTCATTTACATCTAAACTGATCAATTTCCCTTCTGGGGAAAGGCCTTCTGCCAAACAAATGGCCGAATATCCTGTATAGGTACCAATTTCCAATATTCTTTGAGGCTTAATCATTTTGCTAAACATCGATAAAACCCGTCCTTGTAAATGACCGCTTAACATTCGAGGTTGCAAAACCTTTGCCCTAGTAGATCTATTTAAATCACTGAGGACTTGAGATTCTTTTTGACTGTGATTCTCGGCGTATTCGGCTATTTTTTCTGGTAAAAATTCCATTTTATCTAATGTTGAGGTTGATAGATTATAGTACTAAGTTTATTCGGATCAAAAATATCATTTGCAATTTCAAGGATATCAGACGATTGGATAGATTCTACTTTTTCAACTATCTCCTTAAACGAATCAATTTTGTTGAAACTCAATAAGGATTTCCCTAGTGATAGCATTAGCGAGGCATTATTTTCTTGTGCCATAGCTATCTGTCCTAGCATTTGTCTTTTAGCCTTTTTAAGTTGCAATATTCCAAGAGGTTTGTCCCTAAGTTTTTTTAGTTCCTTTTCTACTAATTCAAGGGTCTTGTTGATATTGCTTGGGTCAGTACCGGCATATACTCCAAATAATCCGGTATCTGAATAGGGGCTATAAAATGATTCAATATTATAGGTGAAACCATACTTTTCTCTAATATTGAGATTCAAGCGTGAATTCATTCCTGGGCCTCCTAAAAGATTGTTTAGTAAATGTAAAGTACGAGCTTTTTCGTCTACAGCTGAATAGGCGCGATTACCAATAATTGCATGACATTGGTAGACTGCTTTTTTGAGTTCAAGTTTACTTGGGCTATAAATCCCGGGGCTATTGCGGTTGGTTTGACTTTTACCATATTGGAGCTTAGAATTCAAATAGGTTTCCAACTGTTTTTTCAATTTGGTAGCACTAATATTTCCCACGGAGGAGAAAACAATATTTTCGGCGGAATAAAAGCGATTTAAAAATCCTTGAACATCAGATTTGCTAAAACTTTTTACTGTTTCTGGGCTACCCAATATATTCATTCCCAAAGGATGATCAGGATACATTAGGGTTTCAAAATCATCAAAAATTAGTTCTGAAGGTGAATCTTTATAGCTATTAATTTCGTCAATAATAACCTCTTTTTCTTTTTTTAGTTCCTTTTCGGGAAAGGTGGAATTAAAGGCAATATCTAGCAATAATTCAATGGCTCTGGAATAGTCGTCTTTTAGAAAAGAGGAATATATTACAGTGTCTTCCTTGGTAGTATAGGCATTTAGTTCACCTCCAACATCCTCCATTCTGCTGAGGATATGATATGCCTTTCGCTTGGCAGTTCCTTTAAAAAAAACATGTTCTATAAAATGAGCTAAACCTTCCTCAGCCTTACTTTCATCACGGGAACCAGCTTTAATCATGAGTCCACAATGAGCTATGGGTCTGTTTATTTGTTTATGTACAACCCTAATTCCATTGCTCAATTCAAAAACCTCAAATTCATTCATTCTCTATTCTTCTGGCTTGCAAATTAACAATACAATAGGCTTAGTTTAACCAAAAAAAGGATCAATGATTTAGGGGATTTATTCTTCCAATAAATAATCAATAAGTTTTTGCTGATCTTCTTTGCTTAGCTTTTTAAAAGCTTCAATGCTGGGCTGCATTTTGGGATATTCCTCAGGATCAATTTTAGGCTTAGCAGAGCCATTCAAAAAGTTGAGCAATGCCTCCTCCTGATCTAAATAATTATTTCTGATTTTCTTTAGAGAAGGGCCAATGACATTTGCCTTTTTCATATGACAGGCATTGCAATTGAGTTTTTTAAAGATAGCCTTCCCTTCATTTTCCTCTTTGATTTCAGAAAAATTTCTTTTTTCAGTTTTTATTTCCTTCTGACCTGTTATTGCTGTACTTATTTCTGGTCCTTGTTCACAAGAGAAGAACAAAAACAATAGGGCAATCAGGGAACTGAATTTTTTAAGACAATTAATCACAACTAAAAGGTTTTTCTATTAAAGCGATGCCATCCGGAATATCGCCAACTTTCCAAGATCCAATAATTTTCCAATCTTCCATAGAAATAATTGTAGCACGATCAGCATTGGAATTTATTACAAATAAATAGGGTTTATTTGGATGGAAGAGTAATCCTGCTGGGCTTGGACTATCATTTATTAATTTGTCTAATACATTTGTGGACCCCGGAAATTCTATCTTTTTTATTAGCTTTTTACTTTTTGTTTCAAACACATTTAAATTTCCAGAAGAATGGTTGGAGCTCACACAATATTTTCCATCTGGTGAAATTGCCAAGCGAACAGGCATTTTATCCGTTTTGAGCTTATCGATAATTTCTAAACTTTCAGTATCAATTATGCTAATACTATCTTCAAATTTATTGGATAACCACAGTTCACTACCATCTGGACTTATGCTTATTCCTTCAGTACCTTTTCCACAATAAATGTTTTTTAGTAAACTATCATTCTGGTAGTTGATAACACTGATATCATTTGATCCAATATTGCTTATAAATGCCAGGGGTTTTTGAGGGTGGATTAAAACCATATGGCTTTCTTTTCCATTGGTTTTTGTCTCAGACATAACTTTCCCTGTAACTATATTCAGTTTAATCAAGGAATTACTGCCTTCGGAAGTCACCAATATTATTTCTGGATTTGGGCTAAGGCAAATTCCATGAAGCTTGTTATGTCCTTCCAGGCTTATGGTCCTTATAATTTCAAATTTTTCTGGATCTACAAGGTGTATTTCGTTGGAGGCTTGAGCATTATTGCCAAAATCTGAAACTATAAGAGTTTTTTCATCCGAACTGACAATTACTTCATGCGGTTCAATACCCAGTTTAAGAGTTTTAATTTCTTCTTTATTGCTCAAATCAATTTTTGAAAGGCTATGATCTAATTTGTTTACTACAAATAAATCGGCTCCTAGGCACTCTTTATATTCAGGGCTTTTATACTTATTAAAAATAAAAATTAGTACCACGATTAATAGGATAGTGGTTGCAATTAGCCCTTTTTTCATAGTAAGCCCTTTTTAAATTGTTTCACTGCAAAATCACAGGCTCTGGCGGTTAGGGCCATATAGGTTAAGGAAGGATTTTGGGTAGCTGATGAGGTCATGCAACTCCCATCGGTAATAAATATATTTTTCACATCATGCATTTGGTTAAAAGCATTTAATACTGATGTTTTAGGATCCTTTCCCATTCTGGCTGTACCCATTTCATGAATAGCAGAGCCTGGAATTAATTCGGAACGGAAACTTCTAATATTTCCAAATCCTGCTTTTTCCAGCATTTTTTCGGCCTCATTTATCGAATCTTCCCTTAGGCTTAGTTCATTTTCACCATATCTAAAATGAATTTTCACCAATGGAATCCCCCATTCATCCTTTTCATCTTCGCTCAATTCTACTCGATTGTGATAATAGGGAAGCGTTTCACCAATGGCTCCTAACCAAATTTGCCATTTTCCTGGTTTGCTTAATTTTTCTTTAAACTCCTTTCCAAAGCCTTCAACTTGATGATCTTCCCAATGCTGCCTTTGCGCCTTACCATGTAAAGCATAGCCCCTTTTAAATGTATTGTCTGATTCGTTATTTAGATTGTGAAATCTTGGAATATATATCCCACCTGGGTTTCTGCCAGAGTAATAAAACTCATTAAAGCCTTCATATTCTGCTACCGTTCCCGAAGTTGAAAAATGATCCATCAGATTATGACCTAGCTGATTGCTGGAATTTCCCAATCCATTTGGAAAGGATGGACTTTTGGAATTCAATAATATGGCCGCGCTTGCAATGGTGGAGGCATTTAAAAATATAATTCTAGCTTTAAAAGTAAATTCTTCCTTGCTTATTTGGTCTATAATCTTTAATCCGCTAGCCCTTTTACTTTGGCTATCATAAATAATTTCTTTTACAATTGAATTCGGTCTAAGCACCAAATTTCCCGTTGCTTTGGCGGCAGGTAGTGTTGCAGAATTACTGCTGAAGTAACCGCCGTATACACAGCCCCTATCACAAAGGTTTCTATACAAGCATGGACCTCGTCCCAAATGCTTTTGAGTGAGGTTTGCCAGGCGTATAGGAATTACATTTCTTCCATTAAAATTCTTAGCTACCTCCTTAGAAAAATGAGATTCAACACAATTCATGGGAATAGGAGGAAGGAATTCACTATCTGGAAGTTGTTTGATATTGGCCTTTTCACCACTAATTCCAATAAATTTTTCTACATAGGAATACCAAGGTTCTAAATCTTCATACCGGATAGGCCAATCTATAGCAGAACCATCTTTGGCATTGGCTTCAAAATCTATGGGGCTCCATCTGTAACATTGACGACCCCAGGTTAAAGATCTTCCACCAACCTGGTAGCCCCTTATCCAATGAAATGGATCGTTTTGAATATATGGATGCTTACTATCGTTTACAAAAAAGTGTTTGTTGGCTTCATTATATTGAAAAATACTACTCTGAATAGGGCTTTCTTCTCGGAAGGAGGCGTCTTTAAAAAGCCTGGTATTAAACTCCCAAGGAGCCATTTGAGCCGTAGGGTAATCGCTTATATGATTTACATCAGGCCCCCTCTCCAATACCAAGGTTTTTAAACCTTTTTCCGTAAGTTCTTTTGCTGCCCAGCCTCCACTGATTCCTGAGCCAACAACTATGGCATCATATTCCTTTATCTCCTTCATCAACTATCTTGTGGCCCAGGATTTTTGGTTTTCCTTTAGAGTAATACAACTTTTGTATTCCATTGGAATTGGATCATATACAAAACTTTGTGTAGCTCCTAATTCCGAGGTGCAATAACCGTGAATCGTAAGCCTTTTTAAAACTGAGAAAAATGGTTCTCCCAATATTCGGTTTTGTATTTTTCCTGTTAAACCATCCATTCGGTTTGCCTTTAAAGAATAAGGAAGTAAAATTTGTTCCCTTTGCTCTGGATTACAATTTTCAAAGGCCAGATTAAACCTGTCTTTTGCATCCTTTTGAATCTCCTCTAAAGCCTCTAAAAATGCATTTTGGCTCTTTCTCGTAGTATTTCTTTTTAAATTATAAATAACAAAAAGATACACTTCAGCATCTGAAGCCCCAGCCGTATCTGTTCGGGGTATTATAGTCTCGGTGAGGGCGTCAATAAGTTTTGCCTGTTTATCTAGGTCCTCTAAATTGGGAGTTTTGTAAATAGAATAGGCTTCCCAACCAGAGTATAATATTCCTAGTCCAATAGCTCCAAGAATACTCCTTTTCACCATCTTCCTCCTTCCTATTTTGGGAGTGTATTCCATTAATTATCTATTTTTTATTGGCTAGTTAATGCTGTGAATTTAAAGTTTAGATTTTGAATTCTGAGCATGGCATCGTTGAAAAATCAAAAATTTGGGTTTAAATTCCCATTCTCCCAAAATTTCAATTATTTCAAATACTTGTCTAACCAAGAAAAAAATTGGTCATGCCAGATGAGACCATTTTGTGGACTTAAAATCCAATGACCTTCATTTGGAAAATATAAAAACTTAGAAGGTATACCTCTCAATTGTGCAGCCTGAAATGCTTCCATTCCTTGATTTTCTGGAACTCTAAAATCTTTACCTCCATGAATAACTAAAATTGGTGTATCCCAATTTTGAACATAATCTTTAGGATCAAATTTTTCATAGCTTTTTTTGTTTTCAGGCTTCCAGTATGGGCCACCTAAATCTTGGTTGGCAAAGAATAGCTCTTCGGTAGAAAGATACCAGCTTTCTAAATCAAATAGTCCACAATGGGAAATGAAAGCCTTAAACCTTTTCTCGTGATTTCCAGCCAAATAATAAACGGAGTAACCACCATAGCTGGCACCTATACAACCCAATTTATTTTCATCAACATAGGATTCTTTTTTAACATCATCTATGGCAGCTAGATAGTCTTTCATCGGCTGACCACCCCAATCTCCAGAAATATCCTCATTCCATTCCCTGCCGAAACCAGGTAGGCCTCTACGATTTGGTGCTACCACGATATAGCCTTGTGCAGCCATCAATTGAAAATTCCACCTAAAGCTATAGAATTGCGAGACCTGAGACTGTGGCCCTCCTTGGCAATAAAGTAAGGTTGGATATTTTTTGTTAGGATCAAAATTTGGAGGATAGGCAACCCAGGTAAGCATGCTTTTCCCATCACTAGTAGTAACCATTCTTTTCTTTATCTCACCCATGGAAAGAGAGGCGTAAATCTCATCATTCTCATGTGTTAACTGCATAATACTACCTTTCTTAATATTTAAAGAATATACTTCGGTAGCATGATTCATATCCTGCCTATCCAGAATCAGATTTTTTCCGGCAATTTCAAAATGGTTGTAATTGTGATCTCCACTGCTGAGCTTTTTAAAAGCCGATTTCCCCTTTGATAATTTTTTTAGATCTATAGAAAATATTTGATTTGATCCCGCTGTAGGAATCCCAGCTATGAAGCTATTATTCCCATTCCAGCTAAAGGAATTAAATGTATAATCATCATATAGTCCAGATTCTTTTAAAACGGCCTTTTTAGATTTTGTCTTTAAATCGTAAATAATAATATCGTTTACATCACTTTCAAACCCTGCGGTTGCCATACTCATCCAGGCCAATTTTTTTCCATCTGGTGAAAACTTTGGTTCCTTGTCGTAACCCATCATTCCTTCAGTGAGAATTTGAGTTTTTTTAGTGCCGATATCATAAGAATAAAGCTCCGAATTGGTGCTAACAGCCCAATCTTTGCCGCTTAGTTTTTTGGCTTCATAAACTATGGTATTTCTATCCGGACTTAATGTAAATGACTCGCTACCACCAAATGGATTTACAGGGGAGTCAAATTTTTCGTTGGGCATTATGTCGGTATATTCTTTTATAGGATTTAAGTCCTTATCTAAATACGCATAGCAGATATGATTAAATTCTGCATCAGACCAACTGTCCCAATGTCTGTACATAAGATTGTCTATTACCATTACTTCAGCTTTTGGAAGATTTGGATATAGTTCTATACTGGTTTTTTCAAGTTTTACCGATTTGGTGAATACTAGAATAATCCCACCATCTTCTGCATCATAGGCTTTAATATTTCCAATTCCACCTTCAATGTCGGTAAGCGTTTTTACATTGCTCCCATCTTTATCCATGATATGGAATTGTCCAGCGCTAGAATATCCAATTTTGCTTCCTTTCATCAGGTAAAAGGCACCATATTCTCCACCAGCTTTGTTGGTTAGTTGCTTAGCCTCGCCACCTGCGGTACTCATGGAATATAAATCTCTATTTCCTTTGTTGGCATCTATATCATAATGGCTTAGTCCAAATATAAACTCCTTATTATCCGGAGAAACGGTTTCTAAACTCACTCGACCTAGTTCCCAAAGTTTTTGTGGAGTCATCACATTTTCTTGGGCCAAGGCATTTAAACTGATAAGGGCTAATAGCCAGGAATAAATATTTTTCATGGATTGATTTTATTTGATTTTCGAAAATAGTGAAAACATCAATATCTGTAGGCATTTATGGATACTTTAGCATTTCTTATTCGGTTATTGCCTAAATTTTTAAAATGGATTCAAATTTTAATATAGTATTAATAGAACCTGAAATACCAAATAATACAGGAAACATAGGACGCTTATGTGTTGGCAGTATAAGTACACTGCATATAGTTGGAAAAATGGGATTTGAAATTACTGATAAAAGGGTAAAAAGAGCGGGCTTAGATTATTGGCCAGAACTAGATTTAAAAATTCATAATAATATTGAAGATTGGTTGAAGGAAGTTGGAGATATGGAAAGAGTTTTTCTCTTCAGCTCTAGAAGTGAAAAAAGTTTTTACAACACAAAATTACAAAGAGGAGATTGGCTTGTTTTTGGGAAGGAGAGTGTAGGTTTGGATGAAGATCTATTAGCAAAGTTTCCATCACAATCGCTAAAGATTCCCTTTCCAGGTAAAGTGAGAAGTTTTAATGTAAGTAATGCTGTGGCTATGGCCTTAGGGGAAGGTTTAAGGCAATTGATTTAAATAAAAAAGCCCCGCATTTGCGAGGCTTCTTTTAAAACTGATATAGCTCATTTTTGCTATTATAGAATTCGTAATCCAAGAATTTAAAAGAATCTCTTGGTGTTACTTTCAAGCTTTTATGATGTTTTTTTGCCCACTTTTTTCTCAAGCTTGGCTTAAAAAAACTTCCTTGATTAAGATAGGCAGCAATAAAGGGATGGGTATGTAGGAATACCTGTTTGTCTTTTTCCTGTGCGGCAATTAATTCAAGTTTATTTTCAATTTCGTCAATTATTAAAATTGGCGCTTCAACTTCACCTTCTCCATCTGGATTTTTCTCCCTGGTTTGGATATTCATTTCCGGGCGAACTCTCTGTCGGGTAATTTCCACCAATCCAAATCTACTTGGAGGAAGAATTTTATGTTTAGCACGATCTGATTTCATCACCTCTTTCAGTTTTTCGAAAAGCTTTTTTCGATTATCTGCACGGTGTAAATCAATAAAATCTACAACAATAATTCCTCCCATATCTCTTAGGCGCAATTGTCTGGCAATCTCTTCTGCTGCCGACAAATTCACTGTAAGGGCATTAGCCTCTTGGTTTTCATTACTATTGGTTCGGTTTCCGCTATTCACATCAATAACATGCATGGCTTCTGTGTGCTCAATAATTAGATAAGCACCTTTACCCATGGAAACAGATCTTCCAAAAGATCCTTTTATTTGCCTTTCGATACCAAATTGTTCGAAAATGGGAATTCTACCTTCGTAAAATTTAACCATATTCTCCTTTCCTGGTTCAATAGACTTTAAGTAATCTTTTAATTCGGTAGACAAATCTGCATCATCCGTAGCAATACTATTGAAGGAGTCGTTGAGGATATCCCTTAATAAGGCAGAAACGCGATTTAATTCTCTCAAGGCTCTCGCTGGTGCCTTAAGTCTTTGCATTTGCCTATGAAGGGTTTTCCATTTGTTTACTAAGGATTGAAGATCAGCATCTAATTCGGCTACTGAACAATCTTGTGCAGCAGTTCTAACAATAACCCCAAAACCTTTTGGGCATATGCTTTTCATTAATCTGCGCAATCTGTCTTTCTCCTCTCTATTCCTTAGTTTGGAACTTACACTAATACGGTCGCTAAATGGAACAAGGACAATATATCTCCCTGCTAGTGAAAGTTCCGAAGTAATTCTAGGCCCCTTTGTGGAGATGGGCTCTTTTGCAATTTGGACTAGAACAGTTTGTCCTGTTTTAATCACTGCATCAATACTGCCGTTTTTATCAATATCCGGTTCTTTGTCGAAATCGGTTAGAGACCAACGTTGTTTGCCGGTTAGGGTTTTTTTGGTGAATTTACTAAGCGATCTAATTTGTGGCCCTAGATCATGGTAATGCAAAAAGGCATCTTTTTCGTAACCTACATCAACGAAGGCTGCGTTTAATCCTGGAACCACTTTTTTAATTTTACCAAGGTAAATATCACCAACAGCAAAATCATTAGAGTTGTCATAGTGAAGCTCGGTAAGCTTACCATCCCTAAGCAGCGCAATGGCTGCATCATCGGCAGTACGAGACTTTATTACTAGTTCTGTACTCACCTTAAATTTTTTTGAGTCTTACTATTAAATCAAAATAGTAGACTATTACTAAAAATAAGCACCAAAAGCACCAACATTTGGTGCTTTATGGCTTAACATTAAAATTTGAGTAAGACAAGGCTTACTTCTTTTTGTGGCGGTTCTTTCTTAAACGCTTTTTGCGTTTGTGAGTAGCCATCTTATGTCTTTTTCTTTTCTTTCCGCTTGGCATGAGCTTATGTTTTTTCTAATTAATATTTAATTTCTCCAATGCAGCGGCAATATCCGCAGCTTGAAGGCTGTCAGTAGTTACACTAGCAGCTTTGGAGAGGTAATTTTTGGCATTGGCTGTATCCCCAAGGTTAATATGGGAATTAGCCATAAATTGTAGGGCTGCAATATTTTCAGGCTCTACTTCTAATACAGTTTCAAAACGACCAACAGCTTTTTCAAATTGTCCTGTTTGTATAGCTAATGCTCCTAATGTAAAATTGGCTTTTACATTTTTTGGATACTCATCAGCAACGGCAATAATTTTTTGGATAACTAGCATTGGTGGAGTATTTCCTTCCTGTAATTCTGCTAGTGCTGCATCAACTCTCTCTTCCGGACTTAAACCTGTTTCTTCAGAGTTTGTGGCCTCTTCAGTATTGAGACTTGTTTCCTCTTCAGTAGGCTTATTAGTAGGTTTTACAGGTGCGAAATATAGTCCTGCGGCTAAGCCTATTCCAAAAATGGCGAGTATGATTGGTCCTTTTTTCAAAAGTGTATATTAAGCTTTTACTTTTTTCTTCACTGCATCAACAAATGTTTTAGCAGGTTTGAAAGATGGAATATTATGAGCTGGGATAATGATAGTAGTGTTTTTGGAAATATTTCTACCAGTTTTTTCTGCTCTCTTCTTAATAATAAAGCTTCCAAAACCTCTTAAGTATACGTTGTCTCCAGCTTCTAAAGAATTTCTCACTTCCTTCATGAACGATTCTACAGTTGCTTGTACGTCAGCTTTTTCCATACCAGTCTTATCAGAGATTCTGGTTACAATATCAGCTTTAGTCATTTGAATAATTATTATTAGTTAAACTCTGTAAATTTGAGGGCTGCAAATATAAGGGGATTTATCTTTAATGAGAAAGCTAATTATTTAAAATTTTCACTTCTAATTGCTTCAAATACAAATATTTTGGAAAAAAATCAATTTAGGAAAAGTTTAATTCAATGGTATTTTCATCATAAAAGGGATTTGCCTTGGCGAAAAACCAATGATCCATATAAGATTTGGCTTTCCGAAATCATCCTTCAACAAACAAGGGTGAACCAAGGTCTTTCCTATTTTTTAAAATTCGAAAAAAATTATCCCAACATTAAAGTTTTAGCCGAAGCAGAAGAGGATGCCCTTATGAAAGATTGGGAAGGTTTGGGTTATTATAGCAGGGCCAGAAATTTACATTCTGCAGCCAAACATGTTCAGGATGAGTTAAATGGTTATTTTCCAAATACTTATAATGAGATTCTAAAATTAAAAGGTGTAGGAGAATATACAGCTGCTGCCATTTCCTCCTTTTCCTTTAATGAGGCCCATGCTGTATTAGATGGAAATGTATTTCGATTTTTGAGCAGGATTAGGGGAATTGATCTCGCCATTAATAGTACTGAGGGCAAAAAGTTTTTTAAAGAGCTTGCCCAGGATCTTTTAGATAAAGAGAATCCGGCAACTTATAATCAAGCTATAATGGAATTTGGGGCCTTGCAATGTAAACCCAAAAATCCCCTATGCGAAGAATGTATTTTTAAAAATGAATGCAAGGCAAATGCTTTAAATTCTGTGGATATTCTTCCTGTTAAAATCAGGAAAGTTTACAATCAAATTCGAAATTTTCATTTTTTTTATCTGGAAAAAGAGGGTCAATTGGCTTTAGAAAGAAGGGAAGAAAAAGATATTTGGGCTCGACTGTATCAATTCCCGATGTTCGAAACTGATAAAAGCCTTACATTTTCACAAGCTCTCGAAATTCCAAAAGCACAGGAGATTTTAAAGGGTTTGGAATTTACCTTGAAGGAAATTGTAGACTTAAAGCCTCATAAATTGAGTCATCAAACTATTTATTCAAGAATTTACAAGATTAAATTAAAGAACAACAAAGGAGCGAGGAGGCTTGATTGGTTTTCGGCCGCTGAAATTAATGAATTAGGATTTCCAAGGCCTTTGCGTATTTTCCTAGACAGAAATCCGCTAACTTTGCCCTTTGAATCTTAGTCTATTTTAGTAGATTTGTTATAAACCCTATAATTGGTATGGCTGGAACTTTAAATAAAGTAATGTTGATAGGAAACTTGGGAAAAGATCCTGAATTAAAAACCTTTGAAGGTGGGAATTCTTTAGCACGCTTTCCAATTGCAACCTCAGAAACCTATACCAATAAACAATCCAATGAAAGAGTTACCCAAACAGAGTGGCATAGCATTGTATTAAGACGAGGTTTGGCAGAAGTAGCGGAGAAATACCTGAAAAAGGGTGATAAAGTTTATATAGAAGGAAAAATTAAAACTAGATCTTGGGAGGATGATAGAGGAGAAAAAAGGTACTCTACAGAAATTCAAGCAGATAGTATGACGATGCTTAGCGGCAGAAGGGAGGAAAATTCAAATCCCTCTCCATCACCAGCCAAAAATGTAGAGCTGGAAAAGGACGAGGATGATGATCTCCCGTTTTAAGTTTAACTAATCAACTATAATTTGGACCCTGACCCTTCGAGTTTATCCATTCTTAATGAAGTAATAAGAACCTTTGATCCGGCGCTTATTATTCCTCTTATTATTCTTGTGATATTGCTGATAATGTCCGCCCTTATAAGTGGCTCGGAGGTGGCATTTTTTTCCTTGAGATTTCATGATTTAGATGAACTCAAACAAAGGAATAAGCAAGGCTATGAGAATTTAACCACCTTGCTGGATAAGCCCAAAACCTTATTGGCCACCATTCTTATTACCAATAATTTCATCAATGTAGGTATTGTAATTCTCTCCTCCTTTATTAGCACTGGAGTATTTGATTTTAGCAATTACCCCACTCTTGGTTTCGTTTTTCAAGTAGTGATCATCACTTTTTTGATCTTGCTTTTCGGAGAGGTTCTTCCAAAAGTTTATGCCAATAGAATGCCCTTATCCTTTGCCAATAGGATGGTGAAACCCATGATTTTTTTAAGGTTTTTTTGTAAGCCTCTAAGTTATGTGCTGGTAAAATCTACCAACATTATTGAAAAAAGACTAAAAACGAATTCAGAAAATTTATCTGTAGATGATCTTAGTCAAGCCCTGGAGCTTACCGATGATCAATCCATAGATGAGGAGCAAAAAATTCTGAGAGGTATTGTAAAGTTTGGAAGTACCAATGTGAAACAAATTATGCGAGCCAGGATTGATGTGGTTTGTATTGATATTACCCTCAACTATTCAAAGGTTATAGAATTGATCCTTAAATCCGGTTATTCGCGAATTCCAGTTTATGAGGATAATTTCGACAAGGTAAAAGGTGTATTGTATATAAAGGACTTATTACCCCATATAGATCAGGATGAAGATTTTGATTGGAAAAGTTTATTGAGAGACCCTTTCTACGTTCCTGAAAACAAAAAAATTGATGATCTCCTAAAAGAGTTTCAAGAGAAAAAAGTGCATTTGGCAATTGTGGTGGATGAATTTGGGGGTACCTCAGGAATTATTACCCTTGAGGATGTTATTGAAGAAATAGTTGGCGAGATTAGCGATGAGTTTGATCAGGAGCAATTGGTATATTCCAAGTTGGATGATAAAACCTATGTATTTGAAGGGAAAATTCACCTTACTGATTTTTATAAGGTGATAGGATTGGATGAAACTGAAAATTTTGAAGAGGCCATGGGCGAGGCAGATACCCTGGCTGGTTTTGTTTTAGAAGTGGCCGGAAAATTTCCGACAAAAAATGAGGAAATACATTTTGAAAATTACGTTTTCAAAGTAGAAAGTATTGAAGAAAGAAGGATTAACAGGATAAAAGTAAGTATCAATGAAGTTGACAGCTTTGAGGAAGTTTAGTCTGTGCCTAATTCCCAGCCTTTTTCTATTTTTTTCCTGTGGCGAAGAAGAATATAGTCCAAAGCCAAGGGGGTATTTCAGGATAGATCTGCCAACTAAAGAATATCAAGATTTTAATCAGGCTTTGCCTTATGATTTTAAGGTGAATAAAAATGCCATCTGGGATCCTGCAAAGAGGGTTAAGAATTGGGGAGATATCTACTATCCCAGACTTAAGGCCAGAATAAAACTTTCCTATCGCTCTGTAAGTGAAGAGAATCTGGATGTTTTATTAAATGATGCCATGCAAATGGCCTATGAACATACGAGAAAAGCAGATGGGATTGAGGATATTATGGTGAGCATCCCAGAAAATAATGTTCATGGAATGATTTTTAAAATTGCCGGTGATGCTGCAACAAACACTCAGTTTTTTGTAACGGATAGCACAGATCATTTTTTAAGAGGTGTAATTTATTTTTATGCCTCCCCAAATGCCGATTCCTTACGCCCTCTGAATGAATTTATGATGGGTGAGACTAAGCAATTAATTGAAAGTCTAAAATGGCAGAATTAGTAACCATAGCAGAATTTCAAAATGTAAATGATGCTTATATTTTGAAAACCAGAATTGAATCTGAAGGAATTCGCGTTTATCTGCAAGATGAAAACGTAAATAATATCCTTTCCGCTTTTAGCTTTGCCAGTGTGAAATTACAGGTAAGCCTAAACGATTCATTTAGGGTTATGGATATTTTGTATGAAGAGAACTAGGATTTCTTTCCTGAATGAGTTTCAATCCAAACCAAGTCTAAAGGCTTAATTTTTTTGTTTAAGCTTATCCTTAGCAATAATCTGAGCCAAAGCAAAAAATTGCAAACCAAAAATAAATGTCCCTAAAAGCAAATGGCTGGGTTGTGCAAATTGGGGCATATTAAAATAACTCAATATTATTCCAAGCATAATTTCTAAGCCAATAAGAGCTAGAATCCAATTGAATAACTTAAATCCTAATTCTTTTTTCCGATTGAGTTTCCAAAGCCAAAAATTGAGAAGAACAATGGCGATAGAAAAGGATCTATGGAAATAAAACTTCCAGTCCAAGCCCTTAATCCATTCCTTCCTTTCAAGTCCATCATGATTAAAATGGTCTATTTGTTCCCTAATTTGGGTGCCGCTAATAATTTGAATTATAGTCAGTAATAATGAAATAGCCAAAAGCCATTTAAAGCCATTTAAGGCTTCTTTTTGTGAAAAGGATTTAGGATTACTGCGAATTAAGATTAAACAAAGAATAGCAACAATGAGGAGGGCTCCCATCATATGAATGGTTATGCTTCCAGGCACAAGATTACCATCTACAACCAGCTTACCTAGCCAGGCCTCAAATCCGAGCATAAATAATCCTAAAAAGGAAAGTATAAACATTTTCCAATCCCTTTTTAAATAGAAAAGAGAAAGTACAAAAAGCATAAACATAGGTAGGCCAGAAAGAGCACCGAAAAGACGATTTATATATTCTGTCCAGGTATGAAAAGGGTTAAAATGAGCATAGTCATGTTTGGTATAGGCTTGCCAATTAGACTCATCATAAAAGTTGGAACTGGTGAAATCTGAACTCGCTAATCTCAAAGTTTCATCAACAATTATTATTTGCCCTTTTTTAAATTCTCTATGAGCTTGCCATTCCAATTGAGATCTTTCAGTAGGTGGAATTAAATAGCCAAAACATTTTGGCCAATCTGGGCAACCCATTCCAGAGCCAGTCATGCGTACAACACTACCGGCAATTATCACCAAATAAATTAAAACCAGTTCAATTCTGGCAAGCTTGGAAAACCATTTCATAGAAGCACAAATTTAAGCTTTGTCAGACTATTCAAGATCATAGAATCATCCTAAATAATTGGTTGATAAAATGTTTTTCCTGACCCTTTTTTTTTAGTCTATTCCAAAAGTCCTTAAGTTAAATTGCAAATTCTAAATTTTAGAAGGATGGCGAAAGAATCAATTAATAAGAATGTATTAGCCTGGTTGGTCTTTGTGATATTAGCATTGATTTGGGGAAGCTCTTTTAAACTGATGAAATTAGGTTTGCATTCCTTTTCGTATTCGCAAATTGGAATGATAAGAATTTCTTTGGCCTTCCTATTCACCGTTATAATTGGATTTAAATATTTCAAATTCTTAACTAAAAAGAACTGGTTCCCATTATTTATTGTCGGAATTTTTGGAAATGGACTTCCCTATGTTCTATTTCCTTTGGCCGTAAGTAAAATTGATAGCTCCCTGGTTGGAATTTTAAATTCCCTGGTGCCTATGTTTACCTTAATTATCGGGTTAATTTGGTTTCGATTAAGGATAAAATGGGTGGGAATTCTTGGAATTTGTCTCGGCCTTGTTGGAGCAATTTGGCTTTTAATGCCAGGCTTAAAAATTGATCCTAAGACCTTAATTTATGGATCATATCCCATCCTCGCTACTATCTGTTATGCAATTTCTATTAATACCATAAATAGCAAACTCAAAGATTTGGGGTCTATGCAAATTACCCTTTTGAGCCTTCTTTTTTGTGGTGTTCCAGCAATTTTATATGTGCTAAGCACCGACTTTTTGTATATAATGGCCAATGATGAAATGGCATGGGAAAGCTTTTCCTATGTTTTAATTTTAGGAGTGGTGGGCTCCAGTTTGGCAATTATTTTGTTCAACTATATGATAAAAACCTCGGGTTCTATTTTTGCCGCTTCTGTAACCTATGCCATACCTATAGTGGCATTGCTCTGGGGATTATACGATAAGGAGGATATTGGGATTCAACATGGTTTGGGAATGATAAGCATACTCATTGGCGTTTATTTGGTAAACAAAAGAGGAAGCATTGGAGATCGGATAAAAGCCCAGGAAGAAGAAAAATTATAAGCAAAAAAAAAGAGGCCAATAGCTGGCCTCTTTTCAATAATTAAATTCGATCCAATTATTTTACTATGAATTCGGAATTGGAAATTCCCTTATTCACTTTAAATTCTTTGGCTTGTAGTACTATTCTTTGAGGACCAACTAATATAGTTTCAGTCTTAGGAAATTTAAGGCCATTTTCCTCTTCGTAATTAGAGTAAACTACCGCTGTAGTGCCATTTCCCTGTGGAGTTTCTACAACAGACTCCTCCTTTAGTTTCAGTCCAGTTTTTTCCGAATAATAGGCCGTTAAAGTTTCACCTTTCTCATCCGTGATTTCAACCACATAGGCTTTTTCGCCATCTACAATTGCCATCCTATTAAGACTCAGTTTGTAGCCATTATTTTCATATTCCAACTCTGGAAAGAAATAGGCAGAAAATTTCAATTCCTTGGCATCCTCACCTTCAACATTCTTACCCTGGCCTTGATTGGTTATTTTTCCATTTTTCCCATCATAAACCTTTTCACTTAAAATCATTCCAGTCATCCCCATGATTTCCTTGTATTTTAAATTGGCCTTTTTATACCTTTTGAAATAAGGTTTATCAGGTACTCCTGGAATGCTTACTTCATATTCGGCTGCGAGGTCTTTTAAACCTTCAATTTTTTCCTTACCTCCAATAGCTTGAATATAATTATCGAGAACCATTTGAACGGTAAGACCTTCTGGCACTGGAATACTAGGCTTATCCGTGATATTTCCTTCTAAATCATAGTATTTAATCTCACCAAATTTTTCCAAACTAGCAGCAACATCTGCCGCTTTTCCTACAACAGTTAAGACCATGTTTTCAGGACGAATATATTTTTTGGCCATAGCCATAATATCCTCTTTGCTAACCTTGTCAAGTTCATTGAGGTAATTTTCGTAATAATCTTCAGCAAGTCCATAACGCTGAATATTCAAGGCAAAACTCGCAACTGTTTGTGGACTTTCAAGAGACCTTCCAAAGCTACCTTTGATAAATTGCTTGGCACCTTTTAATTCTTCATCAGAAACAGGTTCGGTACGGATGCGTTCAAATTCTTTTAAGAATTCTACTATGGCGCTGTCAGTAACTTCATTTCGAACACTGGCATCAGCTGTAAAGGAACCAACAAGTCTATCGCTGTCATATTCAGAATAGGCACCGTAGGTATAAGCCTTATCTTCTCTAATATTTTGAAAAAGTCGACCCAAACTACCAACACCTAAAATTTGATTGGCCAATCTCAATTTCACCACATCTGGGTGTCCTGGTTGTAGGTCTATAGTGTTACCAAGGTTGATTACCGACTGAACTGAAGATTCCTTATTTACAAAGGCTACTTCCATTTTTTTACGGCTTGCCGGACTTTTATAATTGTTGGTGGTTTTTTCACCCATTTCCCAGCTACCAAAATATTTCTTCACCAATTTTTTGGCTTTTCTTGGTTTAATATTTCCAACGATGGCGATATAAGCATTGTTTGGGATCCAATATTTTTTGTAGTAAGCTTTACAATCTTCTAGGCTCACATTTTCAACAGTGCTAACGCTAGAGCTTTCGCCATAGGGATGTTCTTTACCATAAAGTACAGCGTTAAAAACCTGGCCAGCTACTGCTTCAGGATCATCTTTGTTGGATTCTAGCCCAGAGATCATTTGAGTTTTTAGTTTTTCAAATTCTGATTCTGGAAATGCAGGATTTAAAGCTACATCAGCTAGTAGAGCCATCAGCTCCTCTGTGTATTTACTTAAACCAGAACTGAAAACATTGTTGGAGGATGTACCCAAACTCGCCCCCATAAAATCTATCTTTTCATCTAAATCAGGCTTGGCAAGATTGCTAGTTCCCTGGCGAAGCATCTGGCCAGCAAGGCTTATGTATCCAGCTTTATCACCTTCAAAAACAGGGTTTCTATCAATTACCAAATTCATGGTTACTCTTGGTAATTTATCGTTTTGAACTACAATGACCTTTAGACCATTTTTAAGTTCATATAATTTATATTCACCAAAATCCGGGGTTGGCGATGGGCCAGGTTCTGGTTGTTTAGATCTGTCTACTTGAGCAAATGATACGCTGATCATTAAGGTTAGTAGGATTGAAAATATTTTTTTCATTTTCTTAAATATTGAAATATGTCTAATTATTTTTTAGGTAGGTAGTATAAAACCACTCTATTATCTGGAGAAAGGTATTTTTCTGCAACCCTTTGCAAGTCTTCTCTTGTTACCTCTCTATACTTTTCTATTTCTGTATTGATAAGGTTAGCATCTCCAAAATACACATGGTAATTCGCTAAGCTTTCTGCGATGCCTGCCATGGTAGAATTGCTAGAAATAAAAGAACTCTCCAATTGGTTTTGAACTTTTTGATATTCTTTTTCCGAAATCAAATCTTTCCTTACCATTTCAATTTGCTCGTCGATACCAGACATCAATTTGTCTAGCTCTACGCCCATATTTGCAATTCCGAGCGTGATAAATAATCCACCATTTTCCAAAGAGAAAGGAAAAGCCTGAACTGCAATTCCCAATTGATCTTGATCCACTAACTTTTTGTAGAATCTAGAACTTTGTCCTCTGGATAATACGGTGGTAACCATTTCCAAAGCATAGGCATCTTTAGTTCCTTGTTTTGGCATACGATAGCCAATAAATACACCAGGAAGTTGAATGTTATCATAAACGGTATCAACAATTTGTTTTCCTAATAATTCTTCTTTTGTTACCGGTCTAGGAATGGTTTTGCTTCCCTTTTTGATAGGGCCGAAATACATCTCTATCCATTCTTTTGTTTGCTCCACATCAATGTCGCCAGCGATAGAAAGAGTGGCGTTATTTGGAGTGTAGAATGTTTCGTAGAAATCCTTAAAATCGCCAATTTCTGCCGCATTTAAATCCTCCATAGATCCAATGGGAATGTGCTCATAAGGGTGACCAGCATAGGCTTTGCTAAACATTTCACCTTGGAATGACATATAAGGTTGGTTATCTATTCTCAACCTTTTTTCTTCTTTTACTACTTCCCTTTGAGTTTCAACCCCCTTATTATCAACAGTAGCTTGAAGCATTCTTTCGCTTTCTAACCATAATCCTAATTCCAATTGATTGGAAGGAAGTAATTCATAATAAAAGGTACGGTCAAATGAGGTGTTTGCATTTAGTTGGCCACCGTTGTTTTGGACAATCTTCATGTATTCACCTCTATCTATATTTGGTGATCCTTCGAACATTAGGTGCTCGAAAAAGTGAGCAAAACCAGTTCTACCTTCCTTTTCATTTTTAGAACCTACATGGTAAAGAACCGAAACAGTTACGATCGGTGTAGCGTGATCCTCATGCAGGATTACATGTAAACCATTTTCAAGATCGTATTCTGTGAACTTAATTTTGGTTTGTGCACTAAGAGAAATAGTGAGCACTGCGAATAATGCAGTTGCTAAATACTTTTTCATATTATAGATTTAGATTAAAATTTGTGAATCAAATTCAATAAGCAGAGCCCAAAAGTATAAAATACCTTTTCATTTTTTACGCTTTATGCTATTCAAAGATTATTTTTGTGTTTTAAAGTAGGGTATCTTGCTTTAAACCATTGGAAATGTTAGTTTGAAATAAAAAACTTTATTACATTTGCAGCCCAAAATTTTAACGGATTATGTACGCAATTGTAGAGATAGCAGGGCACCAGTACAAAGTACAGAAAGACCAGCAAATCTATGTTAACCGTTTATCAGGTGATGAAGGAGCAAAAATGTCTTTTGACAAAGTTCTTTTAACTGATGATAATGGTAAGGTAGAAGTTGGCGCCCCGGTTATAGCAGGTATTAAAGTTGATGCAACTATTGTATCTCACCTGAAAGCAGACAAGGAAATTGTCTTCAAGAAAAAAAGAAGAAAAGGATACCGTGTAAAGAACGGTCACAGACAATTAATTTCTTTGATCGAAATTAACGGTATTGGAAAAGGTACTGCTAAAAAGGCTAGCCCTAAAAAGGCAGAGCCAAAAGTAGAAGCTCCAAAGGCTGAAAAAGCAGCTCCAAAAGCAGAGAAAAAAGCTGCACCAAAAGCTGAAAAGAAAGCCGCTGCTCCAAAGGCAGAGAAAAAGGCAGCTGCTCCTAAAAAGACAAAAAAAGCAGATGATTCTAAAGAAGCATCTGCAGAATAATATTTTTTAATAAAACATTTTAAAAGATGGCACATAAGAAAGGAGTTGGTAGCTCCAAGAACGGAAGAGAATCGGAAAGTAAACGCCTAGGTGTAAAAATTTTCGGTGGACAAAGCGCTATCGCCGGTAATATTATCGTGCGTCAACGTGGTACTCGTCACAATCCTGGTGAAAATGTAGGAATGGGAAAAGACCATACTCTTTTTGCTATGATCGACGGAACTGTTGCTTTCAAAAAGAAAAAAGACAACAAATCTTTTGTATCGGTTATTCCTAACGAAGCCTGATACGTATAATTTAGAATTTAAAGCCTTTTCGTATCAACTTACGGAAGGGCTTTTTTTGTTTTTACCCAGCTGTTTAATAGCCCAAAAGCCATGCTTGAACTTCATTATTTAAGAGATAACAAAACGGATGCAATCCAAGCTTTATCCAAAAGAAAGATAGATGCAACCGATTTGATTAACAATATTTTGGATCTTGATGAAAAACGAAGATCTAACCAAACAGAACTCGATTCCATTTTAGCAGAATCTAATGCTATAAGTAAAAGTATTGGCATTCTATATAAAGAAGGAAAAAGAGAAGAAGCGGAATCCCTAAAGGCTAAAACTTCTGATCTAAAACTAAAAAGTAAGGAACTCGATCAATTGCAACATCAATTGAAAGAGGACTTACAAAATGCGCTTTGGGCTGTGCCTAATATCCCTCATAATTTAGTAAAACCTGGAAATTCGGAAGCTGAAAATGAAGTGGTAAAAACTGTAGGTGAAAAACCTAGTTTAGGGGATCATAATATGGCCCATTGGGATTTAGCAGATAAATATGACCTTATCGATTTTGAATTAGGTGTAAAAATTAGCGGTGCTGGATTTCCTGTTTATAAAGGTAAAGGCGCTAGGCTACAAAGGGCGATGATCAATTTTTTCCTAGATGAAAATTGCAATGCAGGATACAAAGAGTTTCAACCTCCTCATTTTGTAAATGAAGAATCTGGTTATGGAACCGGGCAACTTCCAGATAAGGAAGGTCAGATGTATCATATGCAGGATGATAACCTATATGCCATCCCCACAGCTGAGGTGCCAGTCACTAATTTTTTTAGAGATGAAATTGTAAAAGCAGATGATTTACCCATTCAATGTACAGCATATACACCCTGCTTTAGAAGGGAAGCAGGAAGCTATGGAAAGGATGTGAGAGGACTAAACAGGCTTCATCAATTTGATAAAGTAGAGATAGTAAATGTTGCCCATCCCGATAATTCTTATGGCTTACTAGACGATATGGTGAAACATGTGGAAGGGATACTTCAGAAGCTTGGATTGCACTATAGAATTTTAAGACTTTGTGGTGGGGATATGGGATTTACTGCGGCTATGACCTACGACTTTGAAGTATGGAGTGCTGCTCAAGAAAGATGGCTGGAAGTAAGTTCTGTGTCGAATTTTGAAACCTATCAGAGCAATAGATTGAAATTGAGGTTTAGAGGAGAGGATAATAAAACGCATTTATGCCATACCCTAAATGGTAGCTCTCTTGCCCTACCTCGTGTGTTGGCAGCTTTGCTAGAAAATAATCAAAGTGCAGATGGAATAAATATTCCTAAGGCCTTAATTCCCTATACTGGATTTGATAAAATATGAGAAATTTAATTTTCCTTTCCCTCCTTTTGGGGCTTTTTTCCTGTAATACACATCCCTTTGAAGAGGAGATAGAACAAGTAGATTCCTTGTCCGTGGTTTTGGATAGCCTCAATGAAAAACTTCTTACTATAGACCTTGAAAAAACAAGGGAAATTGCAAAGCAGTCTTCAGATTTGCAAAAATACCTAAGCAAGAATTATCCGGATACTGCAGATCGAGAATTTTGGGTGAATAAAATGACTCCTCTCTATGATGTTCAAAGAAATCTAGGTAAATTTTTGAATGGAGAGACGGAAGTGAAAAATGAATTGGACTATACCATTGAACAATTAAAAACCCTCAAAAACAGTTTAAAAGACAATAAACTGACCAAGGAAGAAGCGCAAAAATACCTAGATCAAGAGGCGAAAGCGGTAGCTCAAATTTCCTATTTTCTCAATAAATACTATCCTAGGGTAAACAGAAGTCTGAGAACCTGGGAGGATATTCATATTGAAATGCAAAGAATTGCAGATTCGGTAAAGGCCCTCTAGCATCTAATCCTTTTTTCGCCTAATAATTTAGCTTTGATTTAAGCGTTAAAATTCAGACCTCAGCTTATTGGATCTTCAATGGCTTTGATTTTAAGTATATATTTATAAAATCATGAATATTTACCTCCGGTTTTTCTTAATCCTTAATATATTTCTGATTTGGCCTAAGCAATTAGTAGCCCAAAATGATCTTCAAATTGGAATGGAATATTTTCAAGATGGAGAATATGAAAAGGCTATAAAATATATTCAACCTTTGAGCTCTAGGCAAATGACTATCCAAGTCTATCAAACACTGCTCAATAGTTTTCTCGCCTTAAAAGATTATGATGAAGCAGAAAAGCTCAATAAAAATTTTATTAGAAATAGCCGCTTAAATCAAATGGAGCTTCTTGCCGATAAAATTTACATTTTTGATGTGCAAGCCGATGAAAAAGGAGCGAACAAAGCTTTCAAACAATTAAAATCTAAAGTTGAACAAAATCCTAATTATGCTTTTACTGCTTCCCAAGCATTGCAGAAAAAAGGTTATCCAGAAAGAGCTCTTGAGGTTTTTGATTTAGCGCAAAGCATAAACCCAAATTATAATTTCGACTATCAACGTGCACAATTATATGGTGAATTAGGCGAGGTGAATAAGATGTATGAAATGTATGTCTCTATGCTTGTTCGAAGTCCAAACTACCTAAATTCTGTAAAAAATTTAATAAGCCAAGGAATTGCTGGTTTCGACCAAAACCATACTGATTACTTAAAGGAATTATTAATTCGTGAAATTCAATCAGGAGGGCCATCCACTTTAAATGACCTTTTGATTCATGTGTATATCCAAGAAGAGAATTTTTCTGGAGCCTTTACCCAGCTCAAAGCATTGGATAGAAGAGGAAATGGAAATAAATCCGAATTATTTTTTTTAGGGAGAATTGCCCAAAATGCTGAGGAATATAGATTAGCAGAAAGGGTTTTTGATTATATAATTAAAGCAGGAGATGAAAACCCCTATTATGAAGATGCTTTGGTAGCTAGACTAGAAGCCAGACGTAAAGCTCTTGAAAAAGGGGATAAGGGATTGAAATACAATTGGCGAGATCTTAAACAAGAGTATTTAAATACTAAAAAAGAGCTAATTGGATTTCCGGAAATTGGGATGTTGAGCATTGATTTAGCGCATTTTATGGCTTTTAGATTAGGAGAAATTGATTCTTCAATTACACTTTTAAAAGAAGTTTTAAAAACTGGCTATGTTTTGAAAGAAGATGGCGCCAAGGCAAAAATTGAACTAGGTGATATCCTTTTATTCTCTGGCGAAAGATGGGAAGCGATATTGTATTATGGTCAGGCAGAAAAGGATTTTGAAAATTCCCCTATTGGTCAAATGGCTAAGTTTAAAAGAGCAAAAGCAGCCTATTATGTTGGAGATTTTCAATGGGCACAAGGTATTTTTGACGCTTTAAAAGCTTCTACCTCCAAGCTTATTGCCAACGACGCCATGCATTATTCACTACTAATAAATGATAATATTGCTTTGGATACAAGCATGGAAGCTATGGCAGCTTTCGCCAAGGCCGATTTAATGAATTATCAGGCTAAGCAAGACTCCGCTTTATTTATTCTAAAATCCATTCAAAAGAATTTTCCAAACCATACTCTTCAAGATGATATTTTATTATTATCTGCCGATATCCATATGGAAAAAGGGGAGTTTAACACGGCATCTGAAGAACTTCAATCCATAATAGACCATTTTTCCGATGGAATTTTAGCAGATGACGCCATTATTCGTTTAGCTAGGATTTATGAAAATGAAATGAATAGATCCGAAGAAGCTAAAAACTTATATCAAAAGCTTTTTACCGAACACCCAGACAGCTTTTTTGCCTCTGAAGCAAGAGCCAAGTTTAGAACGCTGAGGGGTGATATTCTAAATTAATAGTAAGATTTTAGAAAAAGGGATTTGAAAATTTCGGATCTGTGATAAAACTGGAATCGCTTAGGGTGTGTAGAAAGGCAATAATTTGTTTTTTTTCCAACTCTGTTAGCCGCACACCTCCTCGATGAGCTTGAGTCATTTTTGAATCTATATTAATATTCTCCTGAACTCCTTCACTATAAAAATCCAAAACCTCTTCCAAGCTTTCAAACCTGCCATCGTGCATATATGGCGCGGTGAAGGCAATATTTCTAAGAGAGGGTATTTTAAATTTTCCATAATCTTCCTCTTTTCCAGTAAATCCACCAAGTCCAAAATCCTTAAAATCCTCTATACTTTCAGCTTTATCAAGTCCATTATTACTGAATTTTAAATTGGTACCAAGGGCCATCGGATCTGTGCTATGGCAGTGAAGACAATCCGCCATAGATTGATCATTCATCAATACAAATCCTGCATATTCATCAGCGCTTAGTTGGAGTTCAAAACGCAATGCCTTATCAAATTTGCTATTGTAGGATAAAAGGGTTCTTTCAAACTGCGCTATAGCCATCGAAATTCTATTGCTATCTATAAAGGAATCCCCAAATGCCGCTTCAAATTTCGCCTTATAAAATTCTTGATCCGAAATTCTTTTCACAGCTTCATCCCAACTTAAGTTCAGCTCATTTTCACCACGTAAAGGATGAAAAACCTGATCCTCAATGCTCGGCGACCTACCATCCCAAAATAAGGACGGATACCATGCTAGGTTGAAAATTGGAGGAGTATTTCTCAAGTTTTTACGAAGCTTATGTCCTCTGCTAAAAGCTATTGGAGCATCTGAAAATGCTCTTTTCTGTTGATGGCAATGTCCACAAGAAATGCTAGTGTCCTTGCTTAGTAATTCTTCATAAAACAAATACCTACCAAGTGCTACACCTTCCTCTGTAACGGGGTTCTGCTTGGAGACCGGCATTTTTGGAAAAAAAGGCATGTCTGGAAACTCATAGACTTTTGGCCCTTTTTTCGGTTTAAAACCAAGAGTGAAAATAAAGGCTACAATTAAACAGCCAAATGCGATTCTTTTTTTTGGAATCAAGAATTAATCGAGTAAAATTATTTTTAAGGTTTCAGTACCTTGATTTGTTTTTACTTTAATGAAATAATTTCCAGCTGGCTCCTTGCTCAGGTCAAAATCAAATTTGCTGGGTATATTTTTAAAATGGCGAATAAGCTCTCCTTTGCTATTCACTATTGTTAATTCATCAATTAAGTAATGACCTTTTTGATTATCTAAATGGATGCTAAATTTACCCTGATTTGGATTCGGGCTAATTTCGATATTTTTCTCTGGTTTGTTTTCGCTTAATGTATGTACAAAAGTGGGGTGGACCATCAAATTGTCGATCATCCATCCTTCTCTTTGATTGTCAATTGAGTCTGTTAATATTGAATACCGTAGTTCTAGTCCCTGGTGAATTTGTATCCAAGACATAGAAAAACAGAGCCATATATTTTTCCAGGTGCTATCTTGTCCAGTAAAGGCCATTTGTCCATTTCCAAGACTATCTAAATTATTAGAATTGTAACCATAAAAATTATAGACATATGGGGAAGAAAAAATGGGAACCCAAGCCTGAGAACTACTGTCGAGTAATCGATATTCAATTATTCCTCCGTCTGCATTTTTATCGAAATCCAGTTTTTGATTCCAATTAATCGCTAAAATTCCTACACTGGTATGAACAATGTCATCAGGGATTTTAAAACTAAAGCTGGAACTGTCATTTATTTGATAGCTATTAATAGTATCTGTAATAAGTACATTTGGTATACTAGAAGCTCGGTTGAATAAGGTTTTTTTGAGGTGGACCAATTTGCCATGTATTTGCGGAATTGGAATCTATCAATATTTTAATGGAGGACAGGGAACTGGTGTCTAGTCCATCGAAATATTGGCTGTAAAATTGAGCTTTGCTAGGAATGCAAAATGCGAGAAATAAAAAGAGATAGAAATGTTTCATTGAATAGGATTTAATTGAGATTTTTAAAATTAGCCATTTTTTCTATAATACTTCAATTTTAAGCTTTGATGAATTAACTTTCGCAACTTAAATATTTATTGATGTATATCTATAATGTAACTGCAAATGTGGAAGATTCCATTCATGATGAATGGCTAAAATGGATGAAGGAAGAGCATATTCCAGATGTTATGGCTAGCAATATGTTTTTGTCTAATTCCATTTTTGAAGTATTGGTCGATCATGAACAAGGCTGTACCTATTCAATTCAATATGAGTTTAAGGATATGGAGACCTTTAAATTATACGAGCAAGTGTATGCTCCAAAATTACAGGCCGACCATAAAGAGAAATATGGAAATCAGGTCTTAGCTTTTAGGACTTTATTGAGGAGGGAACATAATTATCAAGGAGATCCAAGATCCTAGGAACATAAAAATTTATGATCTCGAAATAGCAAAGGAAAAAATTCAGCAATTCTGTGCTTATCGAGAAAGAAGTCAATGGGAAGCCAGGGAAAAATTAGAATCCTTTGGCTTAATTCCTCAGGTTGTTGATGAAATCCTCAGCAGGCTTATCCAGGACAACTTTATAAATGAAGAACGCTTTGCAAAAGCCTATGTTAGAGGTAAATTCAGAATTAAAAAGTGGGGAAAGCAAAAAATAAAGCAAGGATTGTATTTCCACAAGTTATCTGACTATGTTCTAAAAAAAGCCTTTCAAGAAATAGATGAAGAAGAATATATCAACACCTTGCATGAGCTTATGTTGAAAAAAGCCGCCCTTATTAAAGACAAAAATCCATTCATCAGAAATAAAAAATTGGCTCAATGGTTAATTTCCAAAGGTTATGAAAGTAGTTTGGTATGGGAGGTAATTAAGGAGGCTAATAAATCATAAGGGATTCTAAAAACTCTTCATTTCCTGAGCTTAACTTTATTTTATACAAACCTTTATCCCAACCTTCCACATTTATCCGAATCAAATTTGAAGGATTGGGGTTTGTAATATTCCAAGTTTTCAGCAACTGCCCCATGGGGTTAATAATTTCAAATTTACAAGCACTGGATTTTTTTAATTGAAATTTTAGGGAAACATCCCTAGAACTAGGATTCGGATAAATTTCTAATCTAGTTTCTGAAATAATAGTAGGGTTTAAAGAAACTCCTTGTATACAAGCAAAACTATCTACAGACATTCGAATGCTGTCTAATCTTAAATACAATTCAGTTCCAGGACAGGCGGTGCCTTTGGGGCAACCTACACTGGCATTATTGCCATCTTTATGTCCAGAGATATTCTCGAGGTTGAGCATGGAAGAAGCATGATAACTACTTTGATTAGGGCTGATATTTTTGTCGCAAGCCTCCCAGGCGATTAAATTTTTCAATTGGGCTATAGCCGCATTTTTTGGTGCTTGATTTTGGAAATTTCCAATTAAACATATACCAGTAGTACCACCATTCATGCAGCTGAAATGGGCACCACCAACACCGTCTCCCCGTCCCTCATAGATTACTCCATTGGGATCTATCAACCAATTATAGCCAATATCATCCCAACCATTGGTGTTAACATGTAAGTCCCAATAATAGGCTACAACAGCTGAAAAATCATTGCTGGTATTTGCACCGGCAGAATGATGAACAATAATATGTGTGGATTGAGTAGGACTTGGACTAGGATCCTTTGGACAATCATTATTTGGGCACCAACAATTTCTATCGCAAAATGCAGGTTGTGCACAAGAGCATAATGCTCCAGTTTTTAATACTGGTTCTTGGGAATTTTGTGGAGGAAAATAGAGGCGAAAATTAAAATCAAATGCATGTTTTTTACTAGCCTTAAATTGAATTTCTTTAAACTTTTCATTTATAAAAGGAGCTTCAAAGGCAGACCGACCCTTAGTAATTCCATGGTCATTTGGTTTAAATTCTTGCCATTCTCCCCATTTTTCATTCATACCTAATAGACGAAACCATAATTCCTCTTCTATATTTTCAAATTCACAATAAGCTGAAACACCAATAAATTCGAAATCATTTTCCCCCGCTGGAATTTTATGGGCCAGGCTAAGAATTTCCTCGTTGCCAGTAGCCTTAGAATTGGAAAAATTTGTTTTTATAGAAATACTACTTTGGCTGTAAATAGCAAAACAGAAGAAACTGAAAAGGAGGCTAAAACTTAAACGCATTGTTGTTTTTGGGTTTTCACAAAATTAGGGATTCGAACTCATAGCTTCCTTATTTTTTCAATGGCAAAATTGAGAATGCTATCATTATTATTTAGGAGGGACTTAAGATCTTCTTTTATTGCTATATCCGGTTTTACACCCTCTTCAGAAATTTTGGCAATTGCTGTTTTATAAAGCGCTGTGCTAAATGTTATTCCAATATTGGAATGTGGAAGACTAATGGAGCAGGTCATCCCATTGCTGCCACATTCTGCCCCACCAGTTTCGGAACCAATAAATACTGCCTTCTCATGTTCCTTCATTAAAGATGAAAAAATGCTTGAACAGGATTTTGAATTTTCATCTATAATAACAATAGTTTTTCCTTGGTATCCATTTATTTGTGGGTAGGCCCAAAGGTTTGGATAATTTGTCCAGTATCCATTTACAAACAGCATAGAATCTGCATATTCTGGAGAGCTTTTTAGTATGGGGCTAAAGCTAAAATCCCTTTGCTTTTTAGAGTAAACACTTTCTATATACGCAGTACTGTCATCAATAAAATAGGAGAATAAATGCTTGCCGTTGCCTGTCCACCCTCCGAAATTCCCTCTGATGTCAATAATCAAATTTTCTATTTTTTCCTTTTTTAATTCAAGGAAAACCGAATCTGTGAATAGGACAAAGTTTTGATTAAAATGAGAAATAATAGTATTGTTAAATGAGGAAATGGTAAAAACAGCAATTTTATCCTCCTCTAAAACTTCAAAATGAAGGGCTTTATTTTTAGTCTCCAAGATTTTTCCTCTTCCAAGATTCTTGATAGAATCAATCTCATATTTAGATAAGGCATTGCAGGAGACCTCCCTTTCAAGCTCCTGATCTAGAATCAACTTAAAACTGTCAGGCTTGGCGATGAAATTGGAATAAGCCATGGGGAAATAATCGCTAACTGCCCTTTCCTTTATTCTTGGATTATCGGCATCACTAATCATATATTTTTTTAGCTCATCAATTAGCTCTTCAGATGATTGATTATTAATTTCAACTATCCTAGAGCCTAGCTTTATATTGCTATCCAAACTATAGTTTTTGTAAATAAATAGTTGATGATCAATAATTTTTAATTCGAGGGGAAGGAATTTTAATTTAGAAGTTCTAAAGGCTTTATAAGCATCCGGATGACCCCACCCGCTGTGCATGCAGCCAATTTCTGAAAATAATACGGCCAGGTTTTTAGTAAATTGAAAATAGGAAATGGAATCTGAATCTCGGATTATAAAACTATTAAAAAGAGAATCAATTCGCCTTTTGCTACTGTATAGATAAAGAGAAGTATTTGCCTCTTCCAAAACATGCTTTAGTATTTGTAAATCCTGAAAAGCCTCTTTCTGAGATAAATATTGATTAAAGCTATTTGGCTTTCCTTTAGATTCTTCAAGAATGGTATTTAGGAATAATTGAAATTCTTCATCTGTAAACTGATGAAATGAATAATTCTCATTTTGAATATTCTCATTTGAGCAGGAAAGGCTGCAAATACAGGCAAAAAGGAAAAATTTAAGAGCCTTCACTTTATAGGTTTTTTAAAACCTGACAGCAAAAATCAATATCACTTTGACTAGTATCTAGGTGAGTTACAAATCTCAATTTCCCTTGACCCATGCCAATAGCCAGAACATTTTTCTCCTTTAAAATGTTTAGAAATTCTTTTTCTTCTTTTCCGGCTTGCAAATAAAAAATTACAATATTCGTTTCTACAGGATCAATTTTTTCTACCCAAGAACATTCTTGCAAAGCATTTTCAAGCGCCTTAGCTTTATCGTGATCTTCTTGCAATCTTTTAATATTATTGTCTAGGGCATAGATTCCTGCAGCGGCCAAATATCCAGCCTGCCTCATTCCTCCACCCAACTTCTTACGTACCCTTTTGGCTTTGGCAATAAAACCTCGATCTCCTAATAATAATGAGCCAACTGGCGCACCTAGTCCTTTGGATAAACAAATAGAAATACTCTGAAATAAAGCGCCATAATCATGACAGTTTTGACCCTGAGCCACAATGGCATTAAACAAGCGAGCACCATCCAAATGAAACCCTAATTGATGCGATCGAGCGATTTCCGAAAGATCGGCTAAGGTGGAAAGTTTATAACAGGAACCCCCGCCCTTATTGGATGTATTTTCTATACTCAATAGCGAAGTTCTCGCGGCATGAATATCATCCGGATTAATGTTTTTTTCTACCTCTTCTGGATCTAATAGTCCACGATCCCCACCCAAAAGTCGAGCTTGGCAGGAAGAGTTAAAGGCCATTCCACCTCCTTCGTAATTGTATATATGGGAATAATTATGGCAGATTATTTCATCTCCCGCTTGGGTGTGAACATTAATGGCTATTTGATTGGTCATAGTGCCACTAGGGCAAAAAAGGGCGGATTCCATCCCAAATAATCGGGCAGCCTTTTCTTGAAGTGCATTAATGCTAGGATCCTCGTCGAAAACATCATCACCAACATGGGCTTGCATCATAGCTTCCAGCATTTCCTGGCTAGGTTTTGTAAAGGTGTCGCTGCGTAAATCTATGGGTCTATTCTTCATTCTATTTTTTGAATGTGAAAACAAAGATAGAGTAGGCTAATTTAAGTGAAAAGCGAATGCTTGCTTTTAACCTTTTAAGGCAGCCAAATCGAATTTTAGTGAAAAAATATTGGAATAAAGTGCCTCCGATGCATTTCCAATATCCGTAAGTGCATAGTCAATTGAAATACCTTTGTATTTAAATCCAAGACCTAGATTGGGTTGTAGGCTTATATTTTCTGAATTGTCAAAATCTACAGTTCTTTGAATATTCCCTAAACCACCTCTTAAAAAAGCGAAATTCCTGTACCCTAGCTCAAATCCAAAGCCCGGATCTATACTTGCAAAATTGCTGCTAATCACCGTGTTTCTTTCACCATCAAAGGTGATGTCTAAATTTATCTCGGTATGTAGGCTATATTTTTCATTCAATTTAAAACTCCTTCCTATTCCTAATAATAAACGAGGTAGGGTCAATTCTAAATTCTCTTCTGGAAGTCCACCGATAGTGTCGGCTTTCTCCTCGTTAAAACTCCAAGAATTAAAAGTGGAGGTGAAATCTCTGAGGGTAGCGCCAAATTGCCAAGACTGCAGTTTATATTGAGCACCGAGGTCGAAGCCAAAGCCTATGGCATTTGCAAAATCTCCAATTTGACGGTAGATGATTTTAACATTTCCACCATAATTGAGGTTTTCAAACTTTTTAGATCTCCTGGCATAGGAACCAATAAGGGCATAGTCTGCTGCAGAAAATTTATTGATTCTATCATAGTCTACATTTCCATCTTTATCCAATAATTCCGTAGTATCTAAAATATCATCTACACCAAATCGAATAACGGTAAAGCCTACGGTGCTTAATGCGTCAACGGGTTGGGCAAAAGACAAATAATCATATTGGGCTATGCTAGCAAAATATTCGGCATGCATAGCTGCGGCTTGCCACGAATTTTTCACATGTACCAAACCTGCTGGATTCCAATATCCTGCTGTAACATCATTTACAGATGCAATTACGCTATTGCTCATTCCAAGAGCCCGGGCATCAACGCCAATATTTAGGAATTCATTGCTGTACTTTCTTGCCTGACTAAAAAGCAAGGAAGGCATTAAAAGGAGAAGGAGGGCTAGTTTTTTAAACATTAATTTTTGGGAGCTCAAATAAAAATCAAATTTACGGCATTAAAAACTTGATAAATATGTTAATATTGTCCAAGCGACGAAGATAACAGTGAAAAGTATAATTCCAAATACCCTTACCCTTTCTAATTTGGCCTGTGGCCTTTTAGCCATACATTCTATTTTCACCAATGATTATATAATGGCGGCTTGGCTAATTGCCTTTGCACAAGTTTTTGATTTTTTGGATGGATTTGCAGCTAGAGTTCTAAAGGTTCATTCGGAGATGGGAAAACAATTAGACTCCCTAGCCGATATGGTGAGCTTTGGTGTGGTTCCCGGTTTTATGGTTTTTAAATTATTTAAACTATCCATGCAAGGCGGAGAACCAGTGCCAGATTTTCTTCCTTATTTGGCTTTTCTTATTCCTCTTTTTTCTGCTTTGCGCCTAGCGAAATTTAATATTGACAGCAGACAAACAGATTATTTCATTGGATTACCAACTCCCGCCAATACTATTTTGATAATGTCCATTGCATTGTATGGTATTTATGGAGAAGGAGAAAATGTTAGTCAGTTAATTTTTCATCCTTTCTTTTTAGTGGGGCTAACTTTAATTACTTCCTTTTTATTGGTTGCAGAGATCCCTTTGCTGTCGCTAAAGTTTAAATCCCTGAACTTTAAAGAGAATCAATCCCGATTCATTTTATTGTTAATGATAATTGTATTATTCCTAATTTTTAGGATACGGGCATTGGTCTTTATTATACCTTTGTACCTGATTTTATCACTCGTCTTTAAGCCCAAAAAAGGAGCTTAAAAAAATGAATAAAGACATTTAAATTTAAGATTACATGAAATTCAGAGCAGAAATTGATGTGATGCCGCACAAAGCATTATTAGATCCTCAAGGAAAGGCAGTAAGTCAGAGTATGAAAAATATTGGCCTTAGTGAAATTTCTGGAGTAAGAATTGGAAAGCATATTACCTTAGAGGTAGAAGCTGATTCTAAGGAGATTGCAAGTGAAAAAGTGAGCGAAGCTTGCAAGAAATTATTGGTAAATCAAATTACAGAAAGTTTCGATTTAGAAATAATAGAGGCCTAGCTCTTGCTTGCTTCAAATATTTTTCTATATTTGGATTGATAGAGATTTTTGATAGGAACTGTAATCCCCACTTTCTTTTTACAAGCGAGTGGGGATTCATTTTTTTATAGAATTCGTTAGGGTATGATTTATCCTAAGAATTTGGGTGAAGGCAGGTCCATTTTAATAAATGGACAGCTAAGTTCAGCTTTGATGTTATTCCAATAATGAGCACTTGATAGCCAAAAGATATCCTAGTTCTTTTGCTTTTCAACAATGGCTATATACCGATTCAAACTTTCGAAAACCGGTAAATTAGGAAGTTCTTTGGGCTCGCTAGAAAGCTTATGTTTTTTGGCAAAGGCACAAGTTCCGTTGCAATGCAATTCTGGTTTGTCCTTGTTTTCACAAAGTACATTGGAATAAAAACCATAATTGGCCGTATAGTGAATTATTGCCCCCAGGGGTTTAAATAAACTGAGGAGGTAAAGGCTAGCAATTAGGAATGCCAAATTCCTTTTATGGATCATCAAAGAATTCACCTTACAAAGGTAATATAGGATGCTAGGATAAGGAAGCAATTTGTTTAATTTCACAACATGAATTTTTTGGCCCACCTTTTTCTAACCCGGGAGGATGAAGATCTAAGCATCGGAAATTTTATTGCAGATTCTGTGAAAAGCTCAGAATGGAAAAATTTTAAACCTCAGGTGGTTAAAGGAATAAAAATCCATCATAAAATAGACGAATTTACAGACCAGCACCCAGTAGTACTGCGAACCAAAATGAAGCTTAGGGAGAAACATGGGAAGTATAGTCCTGTTATTGGAGATATTGTTTATGATCACTTTTTAGCTAAAAATTTTTCAGACTATTCAAAACAAAGTCTTTTTGATTTTTCTCAAAAATCCTATTCTCTATTTCGGAAGAGGTGGGATGAGTTGCCTGTACAAATTCAGCATATGCTAAAGTATATGGAAGCTGGGAATTGGCTTTATAATTATAGAAGCAAAGAAGGTTTAAACTCAGCTTTAAGCGGAATGGGTAGAAGGGCTTCTTTTAGCAATAAAATGCATCAGGCTACTGAAGATGTTTTTGAGAATTACGAATCTTTTAAATCTGATTTTGTGGAGTTTTTCCCAGAACTACAAAATTATATAAGTCTAGAGATTCAAAAAATTCAAGCATAAAAAAAGCCTCACTTTTCAGCAAGGCTTTGGAAATTATATTTTGAAAGGGAATTATTCTTCTCCTTTGTATCCTATCATTTTGTGAGCCAATTTAGGGCTAATAGATTCTACACCAATTAGGGTAAGCCAGTATCCAACGAACAAACCTAAAAAGATTAACATGCTAAATCCCATACCGAAAATAAATACGAAAATGAAGAATCCTAAAACTTGTGTAAACATCTGTTTCTATTTTGAGCGGCTAATTTACGGCAAAAATGTTTTTAAAAAAGTGAATGCTCAATTTTTTCTCCCTCTATTTTATTTTATATTCTACACTTAGGTTTTTACTTATGCTAATACTACCATTTGATATTTGAATATTGTTTGCATTGGACCTTGCATTATTTTCATACAAAGCCTCCAATTTACGTTCGGAATAGTCCCTTGGAGAATCTAAAATCTGGCCTAGTCCATTATTACCAACTCTTAAAATCTCAAATTCAGACTCCTCCATTTTCTCTAAAATTTTAGCCACGGTGGAATTCGCATTCTCTAATGCCTTTTGATAGGCGATATCCCCAATTGAATCCATCTTACTATGTGAAAATTGAATTCCACTGGGGTCCATTTGTTCCTCCTCAAAAATTCGGGCATATAGATCTTCTAATTTGGAAATGTCTCTCAAGCAAATATTTGTGCTTAAAGAGCTGATATAACCTTTGAATACCTGGGTATTTCTTATCCAAGAATAATTTTTTCTAAAACTAATATGTCCCGTTTGAATATCCTTTTCATCAATTTCAAAATCGTTTAAAATATCTAATAATAGCTTTTGCTTGTCTGCCAAAGCCTGCCTAGAATCTGCCATTTTCTTTTTTTCAGAATTTAGCGATACCCTAAAACTTGCCATATCAGGCTCTAGCTCAATAATGGCATTTGCAGAAATCAAGATTGTTTTTTGATGTTTTTTAGTCCCTTGTTGAGATTTGTGATTTTGACAAGAGGATATGGAAAAAAGTACTATTAAGGATAGTAGAGAATAAAATTTCATAACTGTTTATTTTAGTCTTGCAAGGTAAAAATCCTGTATTAATGCATAGGATTCTTTATTCCAATGCCACTTTTTTACTAGGGTTCAATTACCTTTGCCAGCTCAAAATGAAATTGAAAAGAAACATATTTTTTCTTAGCCTACTGTGTGGATTACTGTTCATTGCTCTGGCCATACCTCTATTAAATGAAATGATTGCTCCAAATGATTATGTAGGAATACGTATTCCAAAAACGGAAGCTTCAGAAGTAGAATGGTATAGAATTAATAAAATTGGGGCTTGGGCATTAGTGGGCGCTGCGCTGTTCTTAATTTTATCCAATACTTTGCTCTATTTCCGAGCTAGGGCTTTGTCTAGCAAAAAATACAGCTTGCTTTTTATAATACTATTGCTGGTAAGTATTTTATTGGCTTCCAGTTTAACCACTTTTTATATTTAAAATAAATCAACTATTCAGATGGATTACAGAATTGAAAAAGATACCATGGGAGATGTTAAAGTTCCAGCAGATAAATACTGGGGAGCTCAAACAGAAAGAAGTAGAAATAATTTTAAAATAGGGCCAGAAGCAAGTATGCCCATTGAGGTGGTACATGGTTTTGCTTATTTAAAAAAAGCTGCTGCCCATACCAATTGTGAACTGGGGGTTTTATCTGAAGAAAAGAGAGATTTAATTTCTAAAGCCTGCGACGAAATTTTAACGGGAATGCACGATGACCAGTTTCCATTAGTAATTTGGCAAACGGGATCTGGCACTCAAAGTAATATGAATTGCAACGAGGTGATTGCCAATAGAGCCCATGTTTTAGAAGGTCATAAATTAGGAGAAGGGGAAAGAAAAATTCATCCTAATGATGATGTCAATAAAAGCCAATCCTCAAATGATACCTACCCAACAGGAATGCATATTGCTTGCTATAAAAGGATAGTAGAAACTACCATTCCAGGGGTGGAGAAACTAAGAGATACTCTTGCCGATAAGTCTGAGAAATTTAAAAATGTAGTAAAAATTGGCAGAACCCACCTAATGGATGCTACTCCTCTAACTTTAGGTCAAGAATTTAGTGGTTATGTGTCTCAATTAAATCATGGAATTAAAGCATTAAACAACACCCTGGAACACCTTTCAGAGTTGGCTTTAGGTGGAACCGCTGTGGGAACGGGAATTAATACCCCTGAAGGTTATTCGGAATTGGTGGCTCAGAAAATTGCAGATTTTACCGGCCTTCCATTTATTACTGCAGGCAATAAATTTGAAGCATTAGCCGCCCATGATGCACTTGTAGAAACACATGGTGCTCTAAAACAACTTTCTGTTTCTTTAATGAAAATAGCAAACGATATTCGAATGCTAGCCTCTGGACCAAGAAGTGGCATCGGAGAAATAAATATTCCAGCAAATGAGCCTGGTTCTTCCATCATGCCAGGAAAAGTAAACCCTACACAATGTGAAGCCATGACCATGGTTTGCGCTCAAGTAATGGGAAATGATGTTACTGTTTCTGTAGGTGGTTCCAATGGACATTATGAACTGAATGTTTTTAAACCAGTAATGGCTTATAATGTTTTGCAATCCGCCAGGTTAATTGGCGATGCTTGTGAAAGTTTCAATGATCATTGTGCAGTAGGGATCGAACCAAATACCCTGGTTATAAAAAGGCATTTAGACAATTCCCTCATGTTGGTAACAGCATTAAACACCAAGATCGGCTATGAAAAGGCAGCGAAAATCGCCAAAACAGCTCATGAAAATGGTACAACTTTAAAAGAAGAATCTGTAAACCTTGGCTATTTAACTTCGGAAGAATTTGACCAATGGGTAAGACCAGAAGATATGGTGGGCTCCTTAAAATAAAGGCCCATAATGAAATGATAAACCCCTTTTCTTAATTGAATAAGGGGTTTTTTTATGATTTTTATTTGCATTTAGCCATCATTTCAATTCTAGCCCTTAAATTGGCAAAATGAAATTATCGAACATACTGGTCGTACTACCCTTATTGGCCTTATTGAGTTGTAAACAAAAAGAAAAAGTTGATCTTCTGGTTTACAATGCAAACATCTATACCGTTGATTCGAATTTTAGTAAAATAGAAGCCATTGCCATACGGGATGGGAAAATTCTAGATACCGGAAATACCAATTATATCCTTGGAAAATATAAAACAGCACAGTCTATTGATGCAAATGGAAATTTTGTTTACCCTGGACTAATAGATGCACATTGCCATTTTATGGGCTATGCCAAGAGTTTAAAATCTGTAAACCTTTTTGGAACCAAATCCTTTGAGGAGGTGATAAAAAGACTTGTGGACTTTCAGAATATTGAAAACTTGGATTTTATTAGGGGTAGAGGATGGGATCAAAACGATTGGAAAAATCAGGAATTTCCAAATAAATCTCAGCTAGATGAATTGTTTCCAAACATCCCTGTTGTACTAACTCGGGTAGATGGGCATGCCGTGCTAATAAATCAGGCAGCTATTGATTTTGCCGAATTAAAGGACAGCCTTATAAAGGGTGGGCTAATAGAGAAAAATGAAAATGGAGAATTAACCGGTATCCTCATCGATAATGCGGTGGATCTTGTGAAATTTCCTAAAATGAAGAAGGAGGTATTAATAGAAAGTATAAATAAGGCCCAGAAAAATTGTTTCGCTTATGGTTTAACAAGCCTAGATGATGCTGGATTGGATAGAGAGTCCATAGAGCTTTTGGATAGCTTACAACAAGCCAACTTTTTGAAAATGAGGCTTTATATAATGGTCAGCGACAAGCCCGAACTTCAAGAATATTATCTCAATAAAGGACCAATTAAAACTGAAAAGCTAAACGTAAGCAGTTTTAAATTTTATGCCGATGGCGCCCTTGGGTCCAGAGGAGCTTGTTTAAGTCACCCTTATTCCGATCAAATAAACTCCCATGGTTTTCTATTGAACAGCCTAGATCATTTTGATGCTTCTGCTCAAAAAATGGCAGAAAAAGGATGGCAAATGAATACACATGCCATTGGAGATTCTGCTAATAGAGCCATGCTTGGCATTTATGGTAAATATGGAAAGGGCAAAAGATGGAGAATTGAACATGCTCAAGTACTCACAGAAAAAGATTTTGAACTTTTTAATAAATTTCAAGTTATCCCAAGTGTTCAACCAACGCATGCCACTTCGGATATGTACTGGGCTGATGAAAGATTAGGTGATCAAAGAATAAAAGATGCATACGCCTATAAAAGGCTATTAAAACAATATGGAAAAATAGCTTTAGGTACAGATTTTCCAGTAGAAGATATCTCCACCATAAAAACATTTTATGCAGCCACCATTAGGAAGGACTGGGAAGGTTATCCTACAGATGGATTTCAAGTTCAGGATGCTCTAAGTCGTGAGGAAGCTTTAAAAGGTATGACCATTTGGGCGGCTTTTGCCAATTTTGAAGAGGAAGAAAAAGGAAGCCTCGAAAAAGGGAAGATGGCAGATTTTGTAATAATGAATAAGGACTGGATAAATTGTTCGGCCGATGAAATACTAGACACAAAAATTTTACATACCTATATTGGAGGTGAAAAAGTGCACTAGCTAGTGAATTAGGATCAAGAGTTTAAAACCAAAGCCATTTGGAACCGCTTGATTCGTATATTAGTAACCAGAATTTTTGATTTTTTTGATATGAGTGGTACACAGCCAACAAGGATATTCGATTTCCTTTATAACCAGCTAAACTCTAAGCCTCTAAACGATGCTTTAGTAAATAAAATAAATGGGGTTTGGACTCCTGTTTCTACCCAAGAATTTGTGGATAAATCCAATTGCATCTCAAGAGGGCTATTAAGAATGGGTGTAAAACCACAAGAGAAAATTGCTTTAATTTCTTCTACCAATCGCTTTGAATGGAATATTTTGGATATAGGAACCCTTCAAATTGGTGCTGTTAATGTACCTGTATATCCAACAATTTCCAGCGAGGATTACAAATACATCTTTAATGATGCTGGCGTTACCTACTGCTTTCTTTCGGATAGGGAATTGTACGATAAAGTAGCCAAAATAAAAGCCGATGTACCCAGCCTTAAGGAGATCTATATTTTTGATGAGGAAGAAGGTATAAAAAGCTGGAAGGAGGTGCTTAAATTAGGTGAGGATGATGGAAATCAAAATGAATTGGACGCCGCAAAAGCCAAGGTGAAAAATGAAGAGCTAGCCACCTTGATTTATACTTCTGGTACCACTGGAAAACCAAAAGGGGTAATGCTATCTCACAATAACCTACTTAGCAATGTTCTCGATAGTGCCAACCGAATGCCTAAGTTTAACAATGCAAAGGCCTTAAGTTTTTTACCGGTTTGCCATGTATTTGAAAGAATGCTAACCTACCTGTACATACAAAACAATATCCCAATATATTTTGCCGAAGGAATAGATAAAATTGGAGATAATATCCGAGAAGTAAAACCTGAAATTTTTAGCCTCGTACCGCGATTGTTGGAAAAGGTTTATGATAAAATTATCGCCAAGGGCGCAGAATTAACAGGAATCAAGAGGAGTTTATTCTTTTGGGCGGCAGAGATGGCCGAAGATTATGAATTGGAAGGTAATTCGGTATTTTACAATTTTAAATTAGGGATCGCCAGAAAACTTATATTTTCTAAATGGCAAGAAGCCTTAGGAGGAAATGTTCAAGTTATGGTTTCAGGTGGTGCCGCATTAAACCCCAAATTATTGCGAATTTTTTCCGCCGCAGGTTTTAATATTCAAGAGGGATATGGTTTAACCGAAACCTCACCTGTAATTGCGGTGAATGGTGAATTTGCAGATAAAAAGAAAATTGGAACCGTAGGCTGGCCTATCGACAATGTAGAGGTGAAAATTGCTGATGATGGTGAGGTTTTATGCAAAGGGCCAAATGTGATGATGGGATATTATAATCAACCCGAAAAAACCTCTGAGGTTATTGATAAGGATGGTTTCTTTCACACCGGTGATATAGGAACTTTTGTTGATGGTAAATTCTTGAAAATCACCGACAGGAAAAAAGAAATGTTCAAAAACTCCGCAGGGAAATATGTAGCCCCTCAACCCTTGGAAAATAAGCTGAAAGAATCCAGATTCATTGAACAAGTAATGGTAATTGGTGAAGGAGAAAAACTGACAGCCGCTCTAGTACAACCTGATTTTGATTTTCTCAAGTCTTGGTGCGAAAGGAAAGGCCTAAAACATGCTAGTCAGGAAGAAATGGCTAATGACCCGAAAGTCAAAGATCGAATAATGGAGGATATTATTGAAATTAATAAGAACTTTGGAAAATGGGAGCAGATCAAAATAATTGAGATTTGTCCCGATGCATGGAGTGTAGATGCTGGACATCTAACCCCAAAATTAAGTTTGAAAAGACGCAATATTTTGAAACTCTATCCCGACTGTTATCAACGAATTTATGGCCATACCAAAGATTAATGTCTTTATGATAAAAAAAATTAGCACCCTTTTAAGTTTTGCAGTACTACTAGGTACAATGGTAGGATGTGGAAGCTCAAAAAAGGAAATGGGTTTTAAAATTTCAACTCTAGAATCTCAAGTTGGCCAATTGAAATCTCAAACGCAGGAGGCACGTAGGGAAACGAAAAAAGTAAGGGAAGAAATTCGAAAAATTAAAGAAAACCGAGAAATCGATAAAGAGCTTTATTGCGACAGTGTAATAGAGGCCAACGAAGATTTAAATCAGGAGATTTTGGTGTTGAAGAATAGACTTTACGATAAAAGTTTAGCCAATGGTCTTGACTCCATTCATCCTAGTCTTAAAAAGTCCTACCACAGCGAACATATTCCGGAAAAAAGAAAGCAAATGATGGAGCAGTTTAACTCACATTACCTTAGCATGTGCGTTAGGATGAAAGCTTCCTATAGACTGTTTTCTGAGCAAATTATTATTGAATATGAGCTCAACCCAATCAGTAAAACCTTTGAAGGTTATATCCGCCATCAATATATTCCAGATATGGGTGCTGATGAATATGGCTTTCAGAGAATGAAAGGTTTTTATAGCTATACGGATAAGGGAACCCTTAGACTTCAATTCAGTACTTTGGATGGAAAGGCAGTGGATATAATCTTATTGCATAATCCTAAAAATGAGATTTACAATGCGATTGAAGGGAATGAGGATGATCTAGAAAAAATCAATACCAAGGTTGTAGGATTGGATCAATTCTATTTTGCGAAATGTCCTACTAAATAGTGTTATGCACGCATAATATTTTTTTTCTATATTTGGTCTACTTCAAAAAGGTAAAATTTGAAACCAGAACAGACCGTCGACTTCCACATTAAGAAAACTTGGCAGAACATTGCCAAGATGTATAATGAAAAGGCATCAAATTATGGAGCAACCATGGCCACAGGTTATGTGCTCCTAAATGTTGATTTAGAGAAGGGAACTCCTTCTACTTCTCTCGGCCCAAAAATGGGCATGGAGGCCACTAGCCTCTCTCGCATACTTAAAAGTATGGAGGAGAAAGATCTAATTTTTAGGCAAAGGAACCCTAAAGATGGCCGAGGAGTTTTAATCTTTTTAACTGCCTTTGGTAAAGAAAAGCGAGAAGATGCTAAAAAGGCCGTCATCGAGTTTAATCAAGAAGTTTTCAATAAAGTTGAAAGTCATAAAATGGATTCCTTTTTTGAAGTGATGGAAATCATAAATGAACTTGTTGCCGAACAAAAAAATTATCAAGAAAATACATGAAACGTACAATTAGAAAAGTTGCAGTCTTAGGCTCAGGAATAATGGGCTCAAGAATCGCCTGTCATTTTGCAAATATTGGAGTTGAAGTTTTATTATTGGACATAAGCCCAAAGGAGCTCAACGCCAGAGAAGAGAAGTCAGGCCTGAGTTTAGAGGATAAGAGAGTGAAAAACAGATTGGTAAATGAAGCCCTTCAGTCAGCCTTAAAAAGCAGTCCATCTCCTATTTATAGTAAGTCTTATGCCTCCAGAATAAAAACAGGAAACTTTGATGATGACCTTGAAAAGGTCTCCAAGGTGGATTGGATTATTGAGGTGGTCGTAGAGAGGCTGGATATAAAACAACAGGTATTCGAAAATGTTGAAAAATACAGGAGCCCGGGTAGTATTATTTCCTCCAATACTTCAGGAATTCCTATTCATTTGATGTTGGAAGGAAGAAGTGAGGATTTTCAAAAGCATTTTTCTGGAACCCACTTTTTTAATCCTCCAAGATATTTAGAGTTACTAGAGATTATTCCAAGTCCGAAAACAGATCCAGAACTAGTTGATTTTTTAATGGATTATGGGAAAAATAAGCTTGGAAAAACAACAGTACTTTGTAAGGATACCCCAGCATTTATAGCTAATAGGGTAGGAGTTTTTGGAATTATGGATTTATTTAATTCTGTACAAAAACTAGGATTATCGGTTGAAGATGTTGATAAATTAACTGGACCAGTAATAGGTAGACCAAAGTCTGCCACCTTTAGAACAGCGGATGTTGTTGGTTTAGATACTCTAATTCATGTGGCCAATGGAGTTCATAAAGCTGTGCCAAATGATGAGGAAAATCAAACATTTGAACTTCCGGATTTCCTAGTCAAAATGCAGGAAAATAATTGGTTGGGATCTAAAACTGGTCAGGGCTTTTATAAAAAGGTGAAAAATGAGCAAGGCCGATCCGAAATATTATCCTTGGATTTGGATAGTATGGAATATAAGCCTCAGAAAAAATCAAAGTTTCCGAGTTTAGAATTGACTAAAACCATCGATAAGGTAGAAGATAGGTTTAAGGTTTTAGTAAGTGGAAAAGACAAAGCAGCTGAGTTTTATAGAATGTCATTTGCCCATGTATTTGCTTATGTTTCCAATAGAATTCCGGAGATATCCGAGGAGTTATATAGCATCGATGCAGGACTAAGAGCAGGTTTTGGTTGGAAACATGGCCCCTTTGAGATTTGGGATGCCATTGGAATGAAAAAAGGCCTAGAAATAATTGAAGCCGAAGGTAAAAAAACGGCGGATTGGGTTTTGGAAATGAAGGAAAATGGAGCCGAAAGTTTTTATAAAATAGAAAATGGAAGGAAACAGTTTTATTCCATTCCGGATAAAAAGTATATAGAAATCCCAGGTCAGATTAAGACCATTATTTTAGACCATATTCGAAATACAAATACCATTTGGTCTAATAATGAATGTTCGGTTTTAGATTTAGGTGATGGTATAGTTAATATCGAATTTCACTCAAAAATGAATACCCTAGGGTCCGGTGTTTTGGCAGGAATTAATAAAGGTATTGAAATTGCCGAGAAGGATTTTCGAGGGGTAGTTGTATCCAACCAAGGTGATAATTTTACGGTAGGAGCAAATTTGGCAATGATTTTTATGATGGCCATTGAACAAGAATATGATGAGCTGAATTTTGCTATTAAATATTTTCAGGATAGCATGATGAAATTGAGATACTCCTCTGTTCCAACGGTTGTTGCTCCTTTTGCCATGACTTTAGGTGGTGGCTGTGAGGCTTCCTTACATGCAGATGCTGTTCAAGCATATGCGGAAACCTATGTGGGATTGGTGGAATTTGGAGTAGGTTTAATTCCAGGCGGTGGTGGTACTAAGGAACTCACCAAAAGGGCTAGCGAAAGATATTTAAAAGATGATGTAGAGTTAAATGCATATCGAGAAAATTTATTGAAAATTGCCCAAGCTCAGGTTTCTACTTCTGCAGTTGAAGCTTTTGAAAATGGAATTTTTATCGAAGGTAGGGATGGAATTAGCATGAATAAACAAAGGCTTATTAGCGATGCCAAAGAAAGAGTTTTGGCCCTCGCAGATATTGGTTATCAAATGCCTGTTCGAGAGAGAGATATCAAAGTTCTTGGAAAGCAAGCTTTAGGGGTATTCCAAATTGGCGCTCATCAAATGCTAGAAGGAGGATATATTAGTGAGTATGAAAAAATGATGGTTAGCAAACTGGGATATGTAATGGCCGGTGGTGATTTAAGTGAACCAACATTCGTTTCAGAACAATATTTATTGGATTTAGAAAGGGAGGTTTTCCTAAGTCTTTGTGGTGAAAAGAAAACTTTAGAAAGAATCCAACACATGTTGAAAACCGGAAAACCACTAAGAAACTAAGGTTTTTGTGGAATTGAAATTAAGCTTATAAAGGTTTGAAAAAAAAGAATTAGAAATGAAAGAAGCATATATAGTAGCCGCAAAAAGAACAGCAGTCGGAAAATCCTCAAAGGGCGTTTTTAGATTTACTCGTCCAGATGATTTGGCAGCGCAGGTAATTCAAAAGTTAATGGCGGATATGCCAGAATTAGATAAAGATCGCATAGATGATGTTATCGTTGGAAATGCAATGCCCGAAGCCGAACAGGGATTAAATGTAGGAAGATTGATTTCTCTTATGGGCTTAAATACCGACAAGGTTCCTGGAGTTACCGTAAACAGATATTGCTCCTCTGGTATTGAAAGTATTGCCATTGCCAGTGCTAAAATTAGATCTGGAATGGCAGATTGTATTATCGCTGGAGGTACAGAAAGTATGAGTTATATCCCCATGGGAGGATATAAGGTTACGCCAAATTATAACACTTCTCTAAGCCATCCAGATTGGTATAATAATATGGGACTTACTGCCGAGGCTGTTGCGGAGAAATATAAAGTTTCTAGAGAAGATCAGGATGCCTTTTCACTTAGATCCCATGAAAGAGCATTAAAGGCTATTGAGGAAGGAAAATTTAAAGAGGAAATTATCCCTATTGAAATTGAAGAAACCTTTTTAGATCATAATGAGAAAAAACAGAAAAGAAATTTTACAGTTGATACAGACGAAGGCCCACGAAAAGGTTCTAATATTGACGCCTTAGCAAAATTACGTCCCGTATTTGCTGCAAAGGGTTCTGTAACAGCTGGAAATTCCTCCCAAACTTCAGATGGAGCAGCTTTTGCCATCATAATGAGTGAGGATATGGTTAATGAATTAGGACTTAAACCCATCGCAAGACTAGTTTCCTATGCTGTTGCTGGGGTTCATCCTAGAATAATGGGTATTGGTCCTGTTGAAGCTATTCCAAAAGCATTGAAGCAGGCCTCTATGAAACTTGAGGATATTGATATAATTGAATTAAATGAAGCTTTTGCATCTCAATCTTTGGCCGTGGCTCGTGAATTAGATATCAATCAGGATATTTTAAATGTGAATGGAGGGGCAATTGCCTTAGGACATCCCCTAGGATGTACGGGCGCTAAACTTACGGTTCAAGCGCTTCACGAATTAAAAAGACGAAACAAGAAATTTGGAATGGTTACTATGTGTGTAGGTACTGGACAGGGAGCGGCTGGTATTTATGAAATGATGTAAACTATTACCACTAAATGATAAAAGCGGCTTAGGCTGCTTTTTTTTCGCTAATTTTTTTTCAATTTACTATGCGTGCATAGTTTTATTTAGTAAATTGCTTCATCAATAAAAAGATTTCTAAAACAATTAACAGAATGGCAGCAACAGCATCAGATCAAAAATTTCTTAAAGGCGGTGAGTTTTTGATTAGAGATATTTCTTCTGAGGAAATATTTATACCGGAGGAGTTTAATGAGGAGCAAAAAATGATGGCTGATGCCACTTCTGAATTTGTGGAAAAGGAAATTGCTCCACACCGCGAAAGGTTCGAAAATAAAGATTACCAATTCACGCTGGACTTAATGAAAAAAGCGGGAGAATTGGGCTTGTTGGGAATTTCTGTAAATCAAGAATATGGTGGACTAGGAATGGATTTTAATACCTCCATGCTAGTTTGTGATAGAATTTCAGGAATTTCGGGTTCCATTTCTACTGCATATGGAGCACATACGGGAATAGGTACCCTACCCATTTCGCTATACGGAACCGAAGATCAAAAGAAAAAATATATTCCAAAACTGGCCTCTGGAGAGTGGATGGGAGCTTATTGCCTAACAGAGCCAGGAGCAGGATCTGATGCAAATTCAGGGAAATCTAGAGCTGAACTTACTTCAGATTCCAAGCATTATAAGATTAATGGACAAAAAATTTGGATTTCAAATGCTGGCTTTGCAGACCTTTTTATTGTGTTCGCTAAAATCGGTGATGACAAAAATTTAACGGGTTTTATTGTGGAGAGAACTTATGAAGGAATAAGTTTTGGAGAAGAAGAAAACAAATTAGGAATAAGGGCCTCTTCTACACGCCAGGTGTTTTTTAATGATTGCCTTGTACCCGTTGAAAATTTATTAGGAGAAAGAAATGGCGGTTTTAAAATTGCCATGAATGCTCTAAACTATGGTCGTATTAAATTAGCCGTAGCCACTTTAGATGCCTGCAGGAGGGTTATCCACCTTGCAAGTTCTTATGCCAATGAGCGTAAGCAATTTGGGCAATCACTTTCCAGTTTTCCTGCAATCCAGCAGAAGCTTGCCGAAATGGTTACCCAAACCTATGTCTCTGAAAGTGCTACTTATAGAGCTGGTCAGAATATTGAAGACCATATTGCAAGATTGCAAGCTTCGGGGATGGGAAGCAGCGAATCCAAACTTAAAGGTGTTGAGGAATATGCCATAGAATGTGCTATTATGAAGGTCTTTAGTTCTGAAGTAGGCACCTTTGTTACAGATGAAGGTTTGCAAATTTTCGGTGGTATGGGATATAGTGCAGATGCTCCTCTAGAAGCAGCCTATAGGGATATGAGGATTTCCAGAATTTACGAGGGAACCAACGAGATAAACCGCATGCATAGCGTAGGAATGCTTCTGAAAAAAGCTCTTAAAGGAGAGCTAGATCTTATGAGCCCTGCCATGAAAATTGCATCCGAGCTAATGTCAATACCATCTTTCGATAGCCCAGATTATTCTGTTTTATTCTCTGAAGAAAAGGAACAAATAAGCAAAATGAAGAAGGCCGTATTAATGATTGCGGGAAAGGCAGTGGAAAAATTCACCGTGGAAATTGAAGCTGAGCAAGAATTACTGATGGCAACTGCGGATATGCTAATTCAAATCTATGCTGCCGAAAGTGCTATGCTACGTTCTGAAAAAATGGCGAAGAATATAGGGGAAGAAAAGGCACAATTCTATATTGATATGGCTAGATTGTTTTTACATAACTCCATGGAAGCTGTGGGTAAAGCAGGTAGAGAGGCCATATATAGTTTCACCGAAGGTGATGAACAAAGAATGCTTCTAATGGGATTAAAAAGATTTGTAAAACCAAGTAATCCTATAAATCCCAGAGACCTAAGAAGAAGAATCGCTTCAAAGGTTATTCAAGAAGAAAAATACCCTCTATAATTTTATTTTGATTTTTTTTATTGGTTAAAATGCCAACTGAATACTTCAGTTGGCATTTTTTGTTTTAAACATGTCTATCTCGCTAATAATTTTTTAATATTGAATTCAAATTTCCCATTATGGCCTATAAAATTTCTTCCTTCGAGGAATATCAATCCGAATATTCAAAAAGCATCGAGAATCCAGAACTTTTTTGGGAGTCTATTGCCCAAAATTTTCAATGGTCAAAGGACTGGGATAAAACCCTCGAATGGGATTTTAAAGGACCTAATATTAAATGGTTTAAAGGTGGGAAATTAAATATTACAGAAAATTGTATTGATAGGCACCTTGAAAATAAAGGAGATCAAAAGGCTATTATTTGGGAGGCAAATGATCCACAAGAAGAAAGTAAAAGCTTAAGCTATAATGAGCTGCATTACGAAGTTTGTAAAATGGCAAATGTTCTTAAAGCCCATGGAATAGAAAAAGGAGATAGAGTTTGTTTTTATATGCCCATGATTTTTGAATTGGCTATTGCCGTATTAGCATGTGCCAGAATTGGAGCAATTCACTCTGTTGTTTTCGCAGGGTTTTCAGCCAAAGCTCTTGCAGATAGAATAAATGATGCCAGCTGTAAAATGCTAATTACCTCCGATGGAATTAATAGAGGAACAAAAAAAATACCCGCCAAAGATTTGGCAGATGAAGCTCTTAAAGAATGTCCTTCCATAGAAACTGTATTGGTAAAAAGATGCTCTAATCTTGAAATCAATATGCTAGAAGGAAGAGATTTTGAAATTCCCGAAGAGCTGGCCAAAGTGGATAATAACTGCCCCGCAGAACCCATGGATGCCGAAGACCCTTTATTTATCCTTTATACTTCCGGATCTACCGGCAAACCAAAAGGTGTAGTTCATAGCTGCGGTGGATATATGGTCTATACAGGATACTCTTTTGCCAATGTTTTTCAATATGAAAAAAGTGATATTTATTGGTGCACGGCAGATATTGGCTGGATTACTGGTCATTCGTATATTATTTATGGGCCCCTTTTAAATGGGGCAACTACAATAATGTTTGAAGGAATACCAAGCTTCCCAGATCCAGGACGATTTTGGGATATTGTAGATAAACATAAAGTAAATCAGTTTTATACCGCTCCCACAGCCATCAGAGCACTAATGGCTTGTGATGACAAATTTGTTGAGGATAAAGACCTCTCTAGCCTTAAAGTAATTGGTTCGGTGGGTGAACCTATCAATGAAGAAGCCTGGCATTGGTATTTTGAAAAAATTGGTAAAGGGAATTGTAGCTTGGTGGATACTTGGTGGCAAACCGAAACAGGAGGAATTATGATTTCTGGATTGGGAAAGCACAGTCCTATGAAACCAGCACATGCAGGTTACCCATTGCCCGGTATCCAAACAGTTTTATTAGATCAATCGGGTAATGAAATTTTGGAGAATGGTAAGGAGGGATATCTGGCTATAAAGTTTCCATGGCCAAGTATTATTAGAACTACTTATGGCGATCATGAAAGATGCAAAAAGGTTTATTTTTCTCATTATAATGGTTATTATTTCACTGGAGATGGAGCTAGAAGAGATGAAAATGGAATGTATAGAGTAATCGGAAGAGTAGATGATGTAATTAATTGTTCTGGCCATAGATTGGGAACTGCTGAGGTTGAGGATGCTATTGATGAACATCCTGATGTTATAGAATCTGCCGTGGTAGCCTTTCCCCATGATATAAAAGGCCAAGGAATTTTTGCCTTTGTTATTTGTAAGGAAGGAGTAGGGCATGATGATGATTTGAGAGTAGAAATATTAGAGGTAGTTACTAAGCATATTGGAAAAATCGCCAAACCCGATAAAATTTTATTTGTTGATGGATTGCCTAAAACCAGGTCTGGAAAAATAATGAGAAGGATATTAAGAAAAATTGCAGAAGGGGATAGCTCAAGCCTTGGTGATATTTCTACACTACTCGATCCCAATGTTGTAGAAGGCATAAAAGCTAAAGCTTTGGATTTAAAAGGATGAATATTGAACTAATCCACAATCCTCCAACTTTAGAAAATGAGGATTATCGTCTTCTTCCCCTTGGCCATGAACAAAAGCATCTGGTGTACTTAATAGTGAGTAATGAGAAAATAAGAAAGAGGATACATATGGATGTTTTAGACAGTCCAGAATTGTTTGAGCCCTGGTGGAAAGCTAGAATGGATGCTTTGAAACAAGCTAAGCTGATGCATTGGCTGGTATTTTTGAAGAAATCAAACGCTTTTTGCGGACTGTTAACTCTTAAAGAAATCGATAGTTCTAGCCACAGAGGGGAAATCGGTTATTCTTTTTTGCCCGAATATTGGGGTAGGGGAATTGCAAGTTCTTCCATAAAAATGCTTTTTCATTTTGCCATGTACGATTTAAAGCTACACTCCTTATTTGCCCAGGTTTTAGATTCTAATATGGCCTCCCAAAAGATCCTTACTAATTTGGGTTTTAAAAAGGAAGGACATTTTAATGATTGCTATTTTCACAAAGGAGTATATTATGATATTCTTCAGTTTGGCTATATAAATCCCAAATAATTCGATTTAATAGGATTTTATTAAATTCGAAAACCATTCTGCTCGAGAACCACCTAATTTATTACTTATGAAAAAAATTACTTCCGCCTTTATGGCAATGGTATTTTGCATTGCCGCAAATGCACAAATCAGCAGCCCACCAAGTGGGGCAAATCAAAAAGCTTCCGTTAGTCAATACATGGGTTTATGCCATGTAACGATTAACTATAATTCACCAGATGTAACCGCTCCAAATGGTCAATCACGTGAAGGTAAGATTTGGGGTCAATTAGTGCCTTATGGTTTAACAAACTTAAATTTTGGAGAAAGTAGTGATGAAAATCCTTCTCCTTGGCGAGCCGGAGCAAATGAAAATACCACCATTGAGTTTTCCCATGACATGGAGGTCGAAGGCAAAGCAATTAAAGCTGGTGTATATGGGCTTCATATGATAGTGGAGGAAAATGAATGGACCATCATATTTTCCAATAATTCAAGCTCTTGGGGAAGCTATTTTTATTATCCAGAGGAAGATGCTCTTCGAGTAAAGGTAAAACCGGAATCTGGAGAATATACGGAATGGTTAACCTTCGACTTTGAAAATCGTCAACTAGATCAATGCACGGCTTATTTGAAATGGGAGAAAATGAAAGTTGGTTTCAAAATTTCAGTTCCAAATATCAGTGAGCTTTATGCCGAAAAAATTGAAAGTGAACTAAAAGGATCTGTAGGCTTTAGTTGGCAATCTTGGAATCAGGCGGCGAACTTTTTTGTGAATAATAATTTAGATTTAGAAAAGGCTCTCTATTTTTCCGATCAAGCGGTGAATGGTTCTTTTGTTGGACAAAAAAACTTTTCTACACTGTCTACCAAAGCAGCGGTTTTAGAGGCGATGGGTAAAAGTAAAGAGGCAATGGATCTATTAAAAGAAGCTTTAGAACACCCAAGTGCAAATGTTTTTCAAATACATGGTTTGGGTAGATCATATATCGCTAAAGGAAAAAATAAGGAGGCTATGGATATTTTTGAATGGAATGCCAAGCGTTTCCCAAAAACCTGGCCTATAAATGTTGGTCTTGCTAGAGGATATTCAGCCAATGGCAAATACAAAAAAGCTTTAAAATATGCAGAGATGGCTTTTAAAGAAGCACCAGACAAATTGAATAAGGACAGTATGGCTGCTGCCATTGAAAAACTTAAAAAGGGAGAAGACATCAACTAATTATTAGGGCCTGAAATTTTATTTCAGGCCTTTTTTTAGGTCTCGTCAACTCTATCTCTTACATAGCTGATTTCCGTTTTACCATGAGCTTTGGGCTTTCCATCTTCTCCTAAATTTACAAATACAAGCTTATCGATAGATAAAATTGGCTCTCTGGTAAGTTTATTTCTAACCTCACATCTCATCGTTATTGAGCTCCTTCCAAATTCTGTGGCAACAATACCTAATTCAATGATATCCCCTTTAACGGGAGCAGTAATAAAATTTATTTCTGATATTAACTTCGTTACCACTTTGGGGTTCTCCAATTGAATTATAGCATAGATAACAGATTCTTCATCAATCCATTTCAAAAGGCTTCCTCCAAAAAGTGTATTATTTGGGTTTAAATCCTCTGGTTTTACCCATTTTCGGGTGTGAAATTTTAATTCTGCCATTTATTACTTTTTTGATTCTTCCTCGGCAAAGGCTTTAAATTGTTCCATATACTTGCAAGATTGCTTTTTAAATGCTCCGGGCATCAAAAATCCAATTATTTTCATTCCTAAAGTGCTAAATTGAAATTCACTATCTGATACCCAGGTAGTTTGCTGAGGTCCATTTGCAATAAATCTATTTTTTTGGATATTGAATACCCCCTTAGTTTCATAAGTGCTAACCATTTCTTCTGGAAAATTATTCTTTTCGATGGTTTCTTTTAATGTCATGGTTTTATTCTTGGTTCTCTTAAAAACCATATTCATTGTAGAGCCTTCAGCCCCAGGTTCACCTTCCAAAAATTCGTAAGAAATAAGGTCGGGCTGCCATCTTTTTAAATTTTCGGCATTGTCAAAAAGCTCAATAACCTTCTCTCTAGAAAGGTTGATTTCAATACTGTTGGAATATTTCATTTTGCTTAGTTTAGATTTTAAATGTATTAAGAATTTTCTAAAACTAAAACTTTAGTTCATTTAATATTGGCCTATTATTCCTCACTATTCAAAAACTTTAATTTAATTCGCATAATGCTTCCTTTATAAAAATCTTTATGATTAAAATCAGACCATTCAAAGCCAGCCGACCACCACGTGATAAAGCCTATCTCGTTGCAACAAGATCTTATATGTCCTATTCGGACCAGCAATTGGATGATAAATTGGAGAATAATCCTTTCACCTTTCTTCATGTGATTAATTCTGCGGATATCCGTAAGCTACCTTTTGGAGAAAGTAAATACAAAAAGGTAAAAGAGAATTTTCATCTTTTTGAAGAAGAGGATATTTTTCGTGAAGATGAAAAGGAAGGTTTTTACCTCTACAGACAGGTAAAAGATGGAAATGAATATATAGGAATAATTTCAGCAGTTTCTGTTCTTGACTATCAAAATGGAAAGATTAAAAAACACGAAAACACCCTTACCCAAAGGGAGGAGATGTTTACCGACTATCTAGAAACAACAGGTTTTAATGCAGAACCAGTTTTGCTTACCTATAAAGATGATCTTCGACTAGATAGGATATTTGCTAGGTATATCGAGAAAAGACCTGAATATGAGTTTACCTCCACAGATAGAGTATTGCACCAAATGTGGGTAATTGATGATAGCAAGGATATCGAAAATATTAGTCTTGCCTTTAAGGATCAGGAGGCATTATATATTGCCGATGGGCATCATAGAAGCGCTAGTTCTTCAAAACTCTTTGAAAGAGCTAAGGAGAAAGGGGTAGGAGAAGATTCTCTTCAAGCCTATTTTATGGCCTTTTTAATTGGTGAAGAACAAATGAAAATCTATGATTTTAATAGATTAGTAAAAGGCCTTAATGATTTGTCAAAAAATCAATTGATCAAAGCCTTGCAAAAGGATTTTTTAATTGAGAAAAAACAAAATGAAGCTTATAGACCGGGGAAATTACACGAGATAAGCATGTATTTAAAAGGTGAATGGTATAAGTTAGTTCCTAAAACTGGAACCTTTGATCCTGGTGATGCTATTGATCATTTGGATACCAGGATTTTATCCAAATTAATTTTGAAGCCTATTTTGGGGATTAAAAATCTAAAAACAGATCAAAGAATAGGGTTTTTACCTGGGACAGAAGGTCTTGATGGTTTGCAAAGGAAGGTTGACAATAAGGAATTTGACATTGCCTTCGCCCTTTTTCCGGTTACCATAAAACAATTAAAAAGGGTGGCAGATGAGAACGAAACCATGCCTCCAAAAAGTACTTATATAGAACCCAAACTAAGAAGTGGATTAACGGTTTATAAATTTGGTAGCAAAGACTAGTCCTGTGCTTTCTTTTGCTTTAGCTTGTAATCCTCAAAGGTCCCTTGTAAATAGTGATCTTCAATAATATAACTGAGAATAAGCAAGAATTCTTCTGGACCTTTATAACCTGGCCAGGGTCTAATAAGATTTAAATTCTCATCTAAATAAACAATGGAAGGATAGGCTAGGCGTCCCTGAAGCAGGAGGGCGGCTAATTCATTATATCCCCTTCTTCCCTTAGCTACAAATTTATAAGTCTTGCCTTTAAAAACGATGCTATCTTTTTGTTCCCCATCTAGTTTTACGGCATAGTATTTTTCATTCACCAATTTGGCAACTTCCTCTTTTTGAAAGGTGTTGGCATCCATCCTTTTACACCATCCGCACCAATCTGTATAAACGTCAATTAGGATTTTTTTTGGTTGCTTTTTGGATGCTGCTTCAGCCTCCTCAATACTCATCCAATTAATTTTTTCTTGACCGAGTAGGCAGGTGCTAAAAAATAGTAATAGGGCGAAGCTTGATGTTTTCATGAAATTCTAGTTTAGGCTTTCAAATTTAATGATATTAAATAATTAGGGCAATACAAGGTATAAGAATCAAATATCATCCACCCATCATTAATGAAATTATCTAAAAAAATGTCATTTAAATAAATCTTAAAAAAACAAAACCCTGTTGAAGTAATTTCCAACAGGGTTTATTTTCGATTAAAACAATTAGGCCTTTTTCGAAAAGGCTTGGAATATTATTCCGTTTTCATTTCAATATCCTCAGCTCCATGGGTTAATTTTTTCAACCTTTTTAGGAAGGCTAAAAGTAAAATACCAAAGGCAACGGTAAAGAGAGTTAAGTAAAGGAAGGTTTTATATTCCTGTTTATTTTGCTGCTCCTCTACAACGAAAGAAACCCCATAATTTTTACCATCTCCCTTATTTTCTACCACTTGGGCTGCATCCTTATCTTTTTCAAAAAACAAACGCGCATGATGTGGATTTTCTTGGCTAATGCTTTTTTCTTCTAAATAGGATTTTAAATTTTCCCTTCCTTCCTCGCTAAGGTCGAAATAAGAGTTTAATTCCTCCTTAGATTCATATTCTTGAAATTGTACTTCACCATTGGCAAGGAATACATCTGCTTTAATGGGAAAGTTTTTATCTTCATTTATAGGATAATCAAAAACTTTATGGATTCCATCCTTGGTTTTAACCTCGATACTATCCTTAGAAGTGAAATTGTAAATCATCTCCTTACTGGCAGTCATTTCCCCTGAATAGGGTTCTAATTGCGATGCTTCTCCAATACTTCCCGCAAGTTTATTTCCAAATCCTGTAGCGGCGAAATATACTCCCATCATTATAGATGCATATTTTACCGGAGCCAATTTGGTAATAAAGGATAAGGATACTGGTGATAGACAAAGCTCTCCAATGGTATGGAATAAATAGGCCATAAAAATCCAGAACATAGCCGCTTTTCCAAAGGTTTCAGAAGAAGCTTCTTTGGAAGCGAACATCATAAACACAAAACCGAATCCCATAATTATGGTACCAACAGCCATTTTTGCCAAGGAAGAAGATTCTCTTCCCTTCTTTTTCCACCAAATCCAATAAGCTCCTACAGCTGTACCAAAAATGATAATATAACCAGCATTTAAAGATTGGAAAACAGCAGCTGGAATTTCTTCCAACCAAGAAAGTCCAAGAACACGATCTACTTTTAAATCAGTATAAAGGTTTAATAAACCACCAGCTTGTTCAAAAGCTCCCCAGAATACTACAACAATAAGGAAGGAAATCAATAGTACAATTACTCTATCCTTTTCGATTTTTGTCAATGGCTTTTTAGCCAACTCTGGATCTACACCAGAGGATTTATCTCCAATAAAATTTCCAACATGGCTTAGATGCTTTTGGCCTGCGATATAAACTATCTGCCCTAATAACATACCTATACCGGCAAGTCCAAATCCATAGTGCCATCCATAAAGGTAGGCTACTAATCCAACTGAAATACCAGATAAAAATGCTCCGATATTGATTCCGATATAAAAAATGGTAAAACCAGCATCTCTGCGAATATCTCCTGGCTGGTATAATCCTCCAACCATGGTAGAAATATTTGGTTTTAATCCACCTACTCCAAGAATAATTAAAATAAGACCAGTAAAAAATGCCCAATCTTGTGGGATGGCCAGAATACCATGACCTAAACATAGAAGAATACCACCCAGCATAACGGTCTTTTTCTGACCCAATATTTTATCAGCAATAATACCACCAGGGATAGAGGCCACATATACCAACATGGTATACCAACCATAGAGCCATAAAGCATCTTTATTAGACCATCCTAATCCGGGGTCAACTGCTGTTGCTGAAGTAGCAACGTATAAGGCAAGTATTCCGCGCATTCCATAATAGGAAAAGCGCTCCCACATTTCTGTAAAGAATAAAACAAATAGGCCTACAGGGTGGCCAAGAAATTCCTTTTGTTTTATTTGAGCAACATCTGACATATTTAGTTTGAGTTATAAATTGTAATGTATGAATTCGAAAAGTATGAAATCCTTCTTAAAGATTTTCGAGAATGAAATTGGTCATTTTAGTATAAAGGTGAAAACGAGTGTTTCCTCCAAAGATGCCATGATTTTTATCCGGATAGATAAAAAGATCAAATTGTTTATCTGCTGCAACAAGGGCAGTAATCATTCTCATGGTATTCTGTACATGAACATTATCATCGGCACTACCGTGGACAAGCAAATATTCTCCATTTAATTTCGATACATGGTTTACTGGGGAGTTGTTGTCATAACCACCAGCATTCTCCTGTGGGGTTTGCATATATCTCTCGGTATAAATCGTGTCGTAGAATCTCCAATTTGTAACTGGGGCAACGGCAATTGCCATTTTAAATACATCTGCCCCTTTGGTAATACAAAGGCTACTCATATAACCACCATAACTCCATCCCCAAATACCAATTCTATCCTTATTGATATAATCCAAACTTCCCAAATATTTTGCTGCAGAAATTTGGTCCATCGTCTCATACTTTCCTAGCTCTTTATAGGTTGTGGTTCTGAAATCTCTGCCTCTAGCTCCAGTTCCTCTATTGTCTACAGAAACAATAATATACCCCTCATTTGCCAAAGATTCATAATAAAAGTGGTTGAAACCATCATATTGATTTTTAACCGTTTGGGATCCTGGGCCACCATATACAAACATAAGTAGTGGGTATTCCTTGTTTTCATCAAAATCATGAGGCTTCATCATCCAGCCATTCAGCTCTACATCATCCTCCGTTTTAAAACTGAAAAACTCTTTGCTGGCCAAGGCGTAGCTATTAATTCTTTCTTGAAGCTTTTCATTGCTAATAATTTTCCTCAATTCTTCACCTTCGCTGCTGTGAAGAGTTTGACGAGTAGGAGTGTCCTTAGAGGAAAAGGTATTGATATAAAACTTCATTCCATTGCTAAACTCAGCACCATTCCAGCCTTTTTCCTGGCTTAATTTGGTCTTTTTTCTTCCATTTAATTTAATGCTGTAAACATTTCTTTCCAATGGAGACTCTTCAGCAGATTGGTAGAATAGGGTAGCACTACTTTCATCTATGCCATAAAATTCAGTTACAGGCCACTTTCCTTTGGTAATTTGTTTTTTGATTTCACCCTTGCTAGTGATGTGATATAAATGGTTGTAACCATCCATTTCACTACTCCAAATAAAGGAACCGTCTTTTAAAAACCTTAGATCATCATTAATCTCAATATAGCAGGGAGCAGTTTCTTTGTAAAGCAGGCTTGCCGCTTCAGACCCAGCTTCTAATTTCCAAAGATTCAATTCATTCTGATGCCTATTCATAGAATAGATAATAAGCTCCGCATCCGCTTGGGTCCATTTTATCCTAGGAATATATTCATAAGCCTGATCTAATTTTACCTTTTTATCCTCTTGGTTTAAAACATTAAAAGTGTGGATGCTAACTACAGAATTTGCTTCTCCTGCTTTTGGGTATTTAAACTCATCTTCGCTAGGGTATAATTTAGAACCAAAAATATCCATTGTAAAAAGAGGTACTTCCCTTTCATCGGTTTGATAATAGGCTATATAATCACCATTAGGAGACCATTGGAAGCCTTGGTGAAAACTAAACTCTTCCTCGTAAACCCAGTCAACAGCACCCGCAATAAAGGCATCATCCTGCCCTTTTCCAAAGCTTATTAGCTCACTATCTTCCTTATCAAAATCTTGAATGTAAATTCTGTTTTCAAAAACAAAAGCCACTTGATTCCGGGTGGGAGAGAAAGTGGCTAGTTCTTGTTTACCATTTGCTTTAAGAGCAGATATTTTTCCGTTTTTTATGTCATATACAAAATAATTGCTCTTAGAGGAATGCCTATAAATAGATTCGGTTTGAGTGGCCAAAAGCACCTTGTCCTCATTCGGGCTAAACTCATAGGCGTCGAAATTTATTTGTTGGCCTGTTTTTTCTTTAATTTCTCTGGCGCTGATTATAGTTCCAACTGATTCACCTGATGCATAGCTATACTTTTCAATGGCTAGCCCATTCTTATTTGTAATTGCGGAATAGTGCAGACCATCCTTCATAGAATTTAATCCAGAAATACTCTGGGCATTAAAGGCATAACGCTTCCATACGTCCTTTAATTCAACCTTTTTCTCTTGACTAAAAGAAGTTTGACTGGCAATAATGAGAATAGCTAAAGCGAATATTTTTTTCATTGTTTTCATCTATTTTATTGAAGGCGGACTAAAATAGAAATTTAAAAAATACCTAGGGCATTCTGGGCTTATTAATGGTTGTAAATTCTGCCTTTTAAACTCAAACTCGCCAAATTCTTTGTTATTTTGTAAGAGCAGTATTACAATTCTATGAATTTCAATAAACTTAGTCAACAGCATCGCGAGGCTTTAAAAGCCATAGTAGGGGCAGACCATTATTTTGAAGATGATGAATCTCTACAAAAATATTCACATGATGAAACTGAGGATTTATCCTACCCTCCAGAATTAGTTTTGAAACCTGCTTCCACTCAAGAAATAAGCCTCATCCTGGTTTATTGCAATAATAATTTGATCCCAGTTACTACCAGTGGAGCGAGAACTGGTCTTTCAGGTGGTGCATTACCAGTTTTTGGAGGAGTGAATTTATCTACCGAGAGATTAAATAAAATCATTGAAATCGACGAAAGGAATCTTCAAGCCACCGTGGAGGTTGGGGTTATCAACCAGGTTTTTCATAATGCTTGTAAGGAAAAGGGATTGTTTTATCCTCCGGATCCAAGCAGCTGGGGTTCCTGTTTTATTGGTGGAAACTTAGCTTTAAATGCCGGTGGTCCAAAAGCGGTGAAATATGGTGTTACAAATGCCTATGTTTTAAATTTAGAAGTGGTTTTGGCCAATGGTGAAATAATTTGGACTGGGGCAAATGTTTTAAAAAATTCTACTGGCTATAATCTAAGTCAGTTGATGGTGGGTAGCGAAGGTACATTGGGTATAATAACTAAGGCAGTTTTTAGATTATTACCATTTCCCAAACACAATTTATTAATGCTCGTTCCTTTTGCATCTTCTGAAAAAGCTTGTGAAGCAGTATCGGCAATTTTTCGTGAGGGTATTACTCCAAGTGGAATGGAATTTATGGAAAGAGACGCCATTGACTGGACACTGAAGTTTGTTGATGATGTTCAAATTCCAATAGAAGATGAAGTAAATGCACATTTATTAATTGAAGTAGACGGAAATGAGGAAGAAATATTGATGAAGGAATGCGAAAAAATTGCTGAAGTAGTGCAAAGTTTTGATGCCGGTGAAGTGCTATTTGCGAGTTCACAATCTGAAAAAGACGCGCTTTGGAAATTGAGAAGAAGGGTAGGGGAGGCTGTAAAATCCAATTCTATTTATAAGGAAGAGGATACTGTAGTGCCAAGGGCGGAATTAGCTAAATTATTGAAGGGTGTGAAGGAAATTGGTGGGAAATATGGTTTTAAATCGGTTTGTTATGGACATGCTGGAGATGGGAATTTGCATGTAAATATTATAAAAGGTAAATTAAGCGATGAGCAATGGGAAAAAGATCTTCCTCTTGGAATTCGAGAGATTTTTTATCTCGTAAAATCTTTGGGAGGAACCATAAGTGGTGAGCATGGTATTGGATTAGTGCAGAAGCCCTATCTAGATATAGTATTTAATCCTGCAAATATGGAAATACAAAGGGCTATAAAAGCTGTTTTTGATCCAAATAATATTCTAAACCCAGGAAAGGTTTTCAACTAATTGTTTATAATTTTCTGTTTTTATACAGCTTAATTGAGCTTTTTTGAACTTAAATTATTTTTTGATAATTTATATTTGAAGAATTATGGGTTAATTATGTCCATAATACTAGTTAGTATATGACCGAATATCAACCATTAAAGGAGGCATCCCTACAATCGGATTTTCTCGATTTCCTTAATAAGGCTAAGGAGTCTATACTTAGTTTGGATGTTGATTTTAGAATCAATTATTTCAATAAATCCAGTGAAGATTTACTGAAAAAGTATTTTCCAAATGGGATAAAAAAGGGTCAAAATATTATAGATACTTTAAATAAAGAAAATAGCAGTCTTGCAGATTTTTGGGCTAAAAATTTAAATCTGGTGGCCCAGAAAAAGGAAACACATTATTTTGAGGTTAATAATACATCTGATGAAGGGTTTAGGCATTTTAAAGTTCAAATCCACCCCGTAATTCGTGATGAGGTTCTTCATGGGTTTATTTGCAGGGTAGAAAATGATTCTGAGTTTTATTTGAAATTAAGGTTGGAAAAGTTGTTAAACGATTTTAAAAGCAAACTTTTTACCACCACATCCGAAGACCAATTATTATGGTCTATTTGTGAGGATATTTTGTCGAATCTGTATTTGGAAGATGCGATAATTTTTATGAAATCTGGAAATTTACTGGTATCTAAATCAGTTTTTGGATCAAAGCTGAAGGGCCACAGGACTATTGATTCTGAATTATCCATAGAAATTGGTAAGGGGATCGTTGGCAGTGTGGCACTCTCTAAAGAACCTGAGTTGATAAACGACACCAGTATAGATTCAAGATATTTTAAAGATCATTTCGAGGCTGGTTCGGAAATCGCTTTACCTATAGTATCCCTAGAAAATGAACTTATTGGAGTAATAAATTGTGAATCCAGTTCTAGAAATTTCTTTAGGGGAATTCATTTAGAAATATTGTCTAATGTAGCCGAAATTACCGCTCAGAAAATTGATCAACTGAGAAAGGTTGAACAACTAAGGGTAAGCCGAGAATACAATAAAGCTGTATTAAACTCAACCCCAACAAGTTATTTGCTTTTAGGAAGGGACAAGTCCATTTTGTCCTTAAATAAATTGGCCCGAAAAGTATTACCTATTTATTCTGGCTCAAAAGTGGCGGTAGGGAGCTCTTATACCTCGGTTATTCCAGAAAAATACCAGGATGAATTCTGTGTTCATTTTGAGGCTTGCCTAAATGGTGAGGTTATTAGCTTAGAGAGAAAAATAAATGACCCTGATGAAGAAGAATGCTGGATAAAATTTATTTTTTCTCCAGCAGTGAATAGTGATGATGAAATATTTGGTGTAACCCTAAATATTAAAAATATTAGTAGTGAAAAATTAGCTCAACGCCTGATGCAGGAAAAGAATGAATCCTTAGAGATGGCCAATAAGGAGCTAGACAAAGTAATTTATAGTGTCTCCCATGATCTTAGAGCTCCAGTATCCAATGTAATTGGATTAAGCACCTTGATTGATGTAGAGACGGAATTGAAGGAAATTAAGGAATACAATGCTCTGATCCAAAGCTCTATGAGAAGGATGGATAATTTTATCAAAAATGTATTGGCCTATTCCAGAAATTCAAAAGTGGAACCCCATTATGAATTAGAAGATTTGGAAGATATGCTGGATGGGATAATTCAAGATCATAGCTATATGAAAGGGATAGGGGATATTCAATTTGAGCTGGATCTAAAATGTAAAGAGCTAATTACCGATCATCAAAGATTAAGTGTTATCCTAAGTAATTTAATTTCTAATGCGGTAAAATATCACGATCCTAAAAAGGAAAAACAATGGGTGAAATTGCGCAGCCACTCTGATGATATGAATATTAATATTGAGGTAGAAGACAATGGTTTGGGAATAGAAGAAGAAAATCTCTCCAAACTTTTTAATATGTACTATATGGTAAATTCCATGGAAAGGAGCTCTGGGATTGGTCTTTATATTCTTAAAGATAGCCTCAAATTATTGCATGGTAATATTGAAGCTAGATCTAAGGTTGGAGAAGGATCTTGTTTTAGTATTTCCCTACCCAAAATTTCTAAAGAGGATTTAGAAAAGAGGGAGGATTAATCATACACCTCTGCAATAGCTTGCAAAATTATCTCACAAGATTCACGAATTTCTTTTTCTTCAATAATTAGAGGCGGACTAATACGCAGGGCACTATCACAAAATAAAAACCAATCGATGATCAATCCTTTTTCTAGACAAATTTGAATAACTTTTTCAATATTTTCAAAATTGTCTAATTGCACAGCAAGCATTAAGCCCATACCGCGAACTTCTTTTATTGCTGGGTGTTTCAATAATTCCTTAAACAATAAATGCTTTTGTTTTACAGAGGTAATTAGATCTTCCTGAAGGATTAATTTTAGGGTGGCTAATGATGCCGCACAGGAAACAGGATGACCGCCAAATGTGGTAATATGCCCTAAGATGGGATTGTTTTTAAAACTATCCATAATCTTTTTGGATGATACAAAGGCCCCAATAGGCATTCCTCCTCCCATTCCCTTGGCGATGGTAATAATATCTGGAATTACCCCCAATTGCTGAAATGCAAACAGACTTCCTGTTCGGCCAAAACCACATTGTACTTCATCAAAAATTAATAGCGCTCCCTCCTCCTTACATTTTTGGCTTAATGCTTTTAAATATCCAGATTGGGGAGGAATATATCCCGCTTCTCCTTGAACGGGCTCAACAATAACTGCGGCCGTGTTTTTATTTATTTTTTCTAAGTCTTTTTCATCATTAAACTCCAGGTATCCTACACCGGGGCTTAAGGGCCTAAATGCATTTTTAAATTCCTCACTTCCAATTACCGATAGTGCCCCAGAAGTGGAGCCATGGTAGGCCTTATTCATAGCCAGTATTTCTGGTCTTCCTGTAAACCTCTTGGCAAGTTTTAAGGCTCCCTCTGTTGCTTCACTTCCCGAATTAACAAAATAAACGGAGTCTAATCCTTCACCTAATTCTTGGCTAAGAAGATGTGCAAGTTGAACTTGGGGTGATTGAATATACTCCCCATAAACCATCAAATGCAAATATTTATCTACCTGCTCTTTGATAGCCTCAACAACCTTTGGATGCCTATGACCAACATTACTTACCGAAATTCCTGATATAAGGTCCAAATATTTTTTTCCCTCTGGGGTATAAAGATATAGCCCCTCCGCTCTGTCAATTTCTATACTGAGTGGAAAATCAGTTGTTTGAGCGAGGTGTTGTAAAAAAAGTTGTTTTTGTGATAAATGCATGTTCAAAGATATTATTCTTTAAAACACTGCGAAAAATGCAAAGGCGTATAAAAAGAATCTTAAAATCCTACTCAAAGCAAGTAGGAGAAATGTCTTAAATGGATATCTAACCACACCCGAAACCACACTCACCCATGAAAAGGGAAGAGGTGCTAAGGCAGAGACAATTATTAGAAGACCACTAAATTTCTTGAAGGTTTTGAATTGTTTTTCAAATTTCACATCTACCCATTTATGAACTATTGGAACCCTGTAGAGTTGGGTGCCAATTAAATATGCAACAACCCCTCCCAAATAGGAAGCTAAAGAAAGATAGAACACCAATAAATAAGGAGAAGGCATATGTCCGGCCCAAATAATAAACATATCCGGAGGAGCAAGGCCAATAAAACTTTCACTGGCAAATAATATGGCGATAATAATCCAAGTAGGAAAAGTGGAGGTGATATAATTAGTTACTTCCTTTAGGTCAATAATATAGTTGGTGGTAAACCAAACAGCCAGGGTGAACAACACAATAATGGCAATAACCCTAAGCATATTCTTACCTATAAAACCATAACGTCCAGTTTTTTTATAATGGTAATGGTAGATGGCGGATTTTTTAGCTATTGTCCTTTCGGACTTTAACCTTTTCTTGCCATTTGATGAAGTGGCTTTATTGGAATTGGAGATATTAGACAAGGATAGGATTTCTTTAAAAGATTGCTAAAATAAAATTATGATCCCGTATTTTTAGCCCAAAGCAAAAATAATATGACAAAAAAAGGGACTAGCTCAATAACAGAATGGATCTTTTTATTGTTCTGGGCAATACTGCCTTTTATCAGCGTTTCCAGCTTGGTGGATAATACCTTAATCCCTAGACAGATATACCTGGCAGTTTTTGTTTTAATAGGAATTGTTTCAGCTTGGAAAGCCTTAAGTTCAAGCTCCTTAAAAATGAGTTTTGCCCTATTAAGCTATCTCGGATTTTTCGTTATTTCAGCTATTAGTTCCTTTTGGGCCATAAATACGGCTGAAAGTTTAGCGGTCCTCGCTAGATATTCTATAGTTTTTAGCTTTTTATTTCTAAGTATGGAGCTTTTAAAATCTAAAAAACTAGGCTTAGAATCTTTTGCAAAAGGAATTTTAGTATTTGCTGCCATTGCCGCCATTTTTGCAGCTTTTCAATTGTTGAAAGCCGCAAGTGAAGGTGAGTTTTTAGATGGGATTTATTCTGTTAAAGGAGCTTTTAGCCATAAAAATTTACTGTCTTCGGTTTTAATGCTTTCCCTACCTTTTACGGTTATAGGATTTGTGAAATTAAAATCTTGGCAGAAAAAGGCGAGTCTTGCTTTGTTGTTTTTAATTATTGCAGAGATTTTTGTCCTACGTACCAGAGGTGTGTGGCTGTCCACCTTTCTAGGAGCACTAGCCGCGGCAACCGTATTTTATTTTATCCGCAAAAAGCCTATTGACGGTTTAATATTTCCTAAAAAACTATTTTTCTCAGGACTAGCATTGGCTTTTGTGGTTTTTGCTGCGCTATTTTCCACCAAAGAAGTTCAAAGTTCTGTATCGGATCAAACAAATTTGGAGACCCGGATTAAATTCTGGGAAAATAGTTTAGAAATGCTCCAAGAAAATCCAATTCTTGGGGTAGGGCCAGGGAATTGGAAAATCAACTTTCCAAAATATAATCTTCAAGGCTTGGATAATAATGTGATGCAGGGTATTACCCATATTCAAAGGCCACATAATGATTATTTATGGGTGCTTAGTGAAGGTGGACCACTAAGCCTAATATTTTATCTGGGAATATTTGTTTTTACTTTTTTAAGGATTCGGAAAAATATTATCAAGGCGGAAAAGGTGGAAGATATTAGTGTTGATCTTGCATTGATTTTTGGACTAGTTGCCTATTTAAGTTTTTCCATTACCGATTTCCCCATGGAGAGAATAAGTATTAATGCACTATTGGTAGGACTAATTGCTTTGGCACATAGAAAGGATATCCTATCAAAAATTGTGGTGAAAGGCAGGGTGATAATGACTTTGTCCATATTACTATGTTTAGCTTCCCTCTATGTTTTAAACCAAAGATTTAAGGGAGAGAAAGCTAGTGTGGAGGTTTTAAAATTCAATAGACTCCAAGATCCGAAAAGGATTGTTCCCGCTGTTGATGCTGCTGAAAATGAATATTTTAATTTAGATAATTATTCCAATCCACTGCGCTATTTCAGTGCTATGGGGAAATTAGTCCAAAATAATGCCCAGGGAGCTTTGGAGGATATCGAAATAGCGGAGGAGCAGCATCCCAATAATATTTTAGTATTAAATCTAAAAGCCAATGCTCTAAAAAGTTTAGGGAAAAACGAGGAGGCTATGCTCTATCTCAATAAAGCCACAGATATTGCGCCTAGGTTTGAGCAAGCCCTTTTAAACAAAGCTGAGATTTATTATGCTCAGAAAGATTATGAGCAAGTATTGAGAAATATAACACAGGTAATTCCAAATATTAAAAACCAAAAATTCACTGGGCTTTTAATTCCTACTTTGATGGAATTGGTGAAACAAGATGCTCCTTATTTTAAAAAGCTGAAAGTGTATTTGAAAAATGGTAATCCTAATAGTCCCGATGCTTATTATCAGCTATACACCTCTTATTTAAAGAACAGAAAGAAACCGAGTTTAGAGGGAAATTCCTAGGAAGTTTAACATTCTTAAGCTCATAGATTTTGGATTATTGAGGTGGGCAAGCATATAATAATTTTCGGCTTCAGAGAAATTTCGACGTTTTTGAAAAAACCTTCCCGCTTCATAATATTTGCGGTTTATAGCCTTATTTAATATTTGCTCTGAAATGGAATCCCTTTCCTTTAAAAATTTTAATACTTCAAATACCTTTTTCAAATGTTCTTGAAGCCTAGTGCTCATACCTCCTTCAGCTCTATAGCTTGTTAAAAATTTATTGAGGAAATATGGAGCTTCTCCTTTTTCCATTAAGCTAAACCACAGCAGAAGGTCTTCAGCACCATGAAAGTCTAAATTTTCGCTAAAAGGATTTTCTTTAGCTAGAGAAGATTCCAATACAGTCGAGGAAGGAACTATGGGATTTCCTTGGAGCAAAAGTTCCATTTTATCTTGTAGTGGATAGGACTTTCTTTTTTTATAGGCTTGCTGACCAAATTCCAAAACGGAATGATAAATAAATTTTAAAGCAGGATTTTCTTTTAACAAAAAGGCTATTTCAGATAGTTTATTTACTGTCCAAATATCATCACAGTCTAGAAAACATATGTATTGACCTTGGGCAATTTCAATTCCTGAATTTCGTGCTTTGCCCAAACCTAAATTTTCTTGTTCTACTAATTTTATATCCAGTTCCAAATGAAGGGAAATCCAATCTTGGATTATTTCTTCGCTAGCATCCGTACTACCGTCATTTACCAGAATAAGTTCAAAATCTTTAAAAGTTTGAGATGCCACAGAATCTAGGCAGGTTTCCAGTGTTTGCTCGCCATTATAAATAGGGATAATGATGGAAAAAGTAGCCATTAGTACTCGAAATATTTTCCTGGAAACAGTTGTTTACGCAATTTTTTCAGGGGTTTTAAGAGTCCTAAAGCTATTAAAATGTTTCTTAAATAGGTAATTATGTGGATGAGAATAATCCCAAAGAGGATATTGGCTTTGTATTTTTTAAAGGTTTTATACAGTTCTCTATTGCCTTTTATCATAGTTCGGTTCCACTTTTGGGCCGGAATACTACCCGCCCACCAACCAGAAACCTTGATCATGGCCTTGTCTGCATTCTCTTCTGCCCCGTCTACATTTTCGCGAATAAATGTATTGAGATGAATAATTTCTTTGAAAATGCTATAATTGGCAAATGTCCTCTTTCGCTGTGTTTGGTCGTGTACCCGAAAGTAATTTAAATGCTCGCTGCTAAATGCTAAATCCCAATCACAGAGAATTTTGGCATATAAAAACCAGTCTCCATTGAGTTTCATTTTAGGATCGGCACCTCCTGCATTTAGGAAAGCTTCTTTGCGCATAAGCACTCCACTTGCATTGGGAATAGGATTGTGGTATAATAACCAATCTCTGTTTGCTTCGCATCCCTTTTTTATAAAATCATTTTCCCAGGCATCACTTTTATAAATAAATTTTAAATTTTCCGAATAACTATTTATGGTTTCACCTCTTTCATTCACCAGTGTGCTTTGGCAATAGGCGATCCCACAGTTTTTATTTTCCTCCAATAATGCTAGCAATTTCTCCAGAAGAATAGATTCGCAATAGTCATCACTTTCTGCAATCCATATAAACTCGCCTTTGGCTAAGGCTACACCTTTATTCCATTGGTGAAAAGGGCTTCCAGAATTTTTTTCATTTGGGAGGTATTTTATTCTTGGGTTTTCCTGGGCATAAGATTCTAATATTTCCTCGCTTCCATCGCTGCTGCAGTCGTCTAATAAAATAATTTCTATATCCTGAATAGTCTGATTTAAAACCGAATCAATACGTTGATTTAGGAAGGCTTTGTGGTTATAGTTGGGTATAATAACAGAAACCTTGGGCATTATCTGAGAATAAATTTTAGATGGGCTTTTAAACTTTTTCCAGTAAAATTCTCCAATCTCTTTATACTTTGTGTATTAAGCTGAATTAGGTCATCATATTCTAAAATCAACATCCTATCTTCTAATGATGACTTATAACTTTGGCATTGTTCGGTATATTTTAGCCAAAGATCATTGCAGAAATTTTGGCTTTCCAACCTTTCATCATAAACCTCACCCTCCTTTTTGTTTCTTCTTTGTAGACTTTTAGTTACAGATTCCACATCTCTTTTTATGAAAATAACTTTGGCTTTGGGGTATTTATGAAGCCACATATTAAGTGTAAAACTGTTTCGTGGATCTTTAAATCCCCAATCTGGATTTTTTCTTTTATTTTTCCATTTCTGAATCCTACCATTGAGCTGAAAATGTTCGTAATAAAGCAGTTCGGAGGAGAATGTTGTCCAATGTTCTTTGGAGGGAACAAGAGGATCCAACCAGCTACCACCTGCCGCTTGTAGGGTCTTTTGATTTTCGCTTAAAAAGTGAATCGCTTCAAAATTAGGATCCTTAAAAACCCCCATAAAGATTCCCCCTTTTTCGAGTACTTTTGCCAAAAGGGATGTTCCACTTCTGTGCATTCCTATTATAATAAATGGAGCTTTTATGAGGCTGGATTTTTATGAATTCTGATCAAAAGAAAATAATTTTTGTACATATTCCTAAAACTGGAGGGATAACTTTTAAAAACATGTTGATCTCCAATTATAAGGAAACGGAGGTGGTAAAATGGCAAAAGCCAGAATGTAATCGAACGGTTGAGGAATTGCATAATTTTATTTCACAAGGTAAGCCTTTAATAATGGGTCATATTGATTTTGCGATTCTAAATCAAGAGGCATTTGATAATTATAAGTTGATAACATTTCTAAGGAACCCTGTAGATCGCACCATCTCTCATTATGTTCACTTTCAAACCTCCAAACTAATCGACCATGAACCTTATAAAGGGATGCCATTTGAAGAGTTTTTGGAGACTTTTGCAGCAAGAAATTGGCAATGTCAGTTTTTATCTAATCACAAAGGACTAGCTTCAAGCATAGAAAATGAAAGTGATATGCTTTCTGAAGCCTTGAAAAATTTGGAGGAAAAAATATTCTTTGTTGGCCTTACCGAAGAATATGACGAATCTGTAATTTATCTTAGAGATAAAATAGGATTGAAAAAAACCCAGTATAAATATAAAAACAGAAGCCGGAACCAGGATTTAACCGATGAGCTGAAGGCTAAATTTAGCAAAGAAATTGCCAATGTAAATCGGGCTGATATGGAATTATACCAAAGGGGTTTAGAAATATTTTCCTCCTATAAAAAGGAAATAAAATATTACCAACTGCGAAAACTTAGGCATTTTTGGAAAATCTAATGGCTCCATCTCTGTTCCACAAAAATTCCTGGAATTCTTTTTTTATAAAAGCTTCCAGACCCGAAAAAATCTCCTTCAAGCACTTCAAAATTTATGGCCCTATCAATAATATCAGATTTTTGGCCATTTACAAATAGCCTCGCCTTTAGAAAATAATGGCCTGGCATCAATGGCAATTTCTCAATTTTACAATGTAGGCTGCCATTTGCTTCCAAATTTTTGAAAGGCATATTCACCAATTCATTGCTAAATGAGGCCAAATAATTTCCATCATCGTTAAAAACATTGAGGTGTAAAACCAATTCTCCAATTTTATCATTGTTTCTTGATTCATATTTAACCATAAACTCAGCGGCCTCCCCACAAATTAAAGTTTTAGAACGATGGGTTTTAGGATCAAAAAAGTCAATATCCACAAATTTAACATCTCCCGTTCCTGATCTGTCCAATCGATCTTTCAATGCTTTTTCTTCAGAGTTTTTTTGCAATGTTTTAAGGTAATGATCCGTAACTTTTTCCGAATCTCCTAGCATTTTCAATTGCCCTTGTTCTATATAGGCTATTTCATCACAAAGCTTTCTGGCAATGCTCATATTATGACTAACAAATACCACCGTCCGATTTTCATCTCTTGTGGTAGAACTCATTTTGGCCAAACATTTTTTTTGGAATTGAGCGTCGCCAACTGCTAATACTTCGTCTATTAATAAAATATCCGAACGTAAATGTGCCGCAACAGAAAAGGCTAATCGTACATACATTCCGCTACTATAGTGTTTCACGGGGCTGTCTAAAAACTTACCCACTCCTGAAAAATCTACAATCTCATCCATTTCCTTGATAATGTCTGATTTACTCATCCCAAGAATGGATCCGTTGAGGAATATATTTTCCCTTCCGGTAAGCTCTGGGTGGAAGCCTGTTCCTACCTCTAATAAAGAGGCCAAACTTCCATTTAGCAATGCCCGCCCCTTTGTGGGGTAGGTGATCTTTCCAAGGATTTTAAGTAGGGTTGATTTTCCGGCTCCATTTGGTCCTATTAAACCCATTACTTTACCTTCTTTTATTTCCAGATTAATATCCTTTAAGGCCCAGAATTTCTCCTTGCCTTTGGAAATTGAATACTCTTTGCTGAGTCCCTCTATGAGGATAGAATTTTCCATCATATTATATCGGCAATTTTCATCTCAATTTTTTGGAAATACCTCAAGCCACTAATAAAAAGTAATAAACTCATGGCATAGGAAATCCATATAAACGGGCTGGCCATGGTCCCAAATAATAAGGACCTATAGCTTTCAATAATTCCGGTCATAGGGTTTAAATACAGAATAAATTCCATGGATTCTGGAACTAATGAATTGGCTAATTTACTGGAATAGGCAATGGGGGTAAGAAAGAATAGGATTTGCAAAACATAAGGAATAATTTGTTGCAGATCTCTGAATCGAATAGAAAGGGCACTTGTCCAAAGTCCAATACCCATGGAAGCAAAAGAAGTAATAATCAAGGCTGGAAAGAAAAATAATAATCCCCACCAATTACTATTACTTTCTTGGCTTATTAATAGTATTAAAATTAAAAAACCTACTAAGGGAGCTACTAATCCCACAATGGCTTTGGAGAGGGGTAGACAGATTTTTGGAAAGTAGATTTTGCGAATCATATTTTGAGCATTAAGCAAAGCTGAAGCCGATTGGCTGATTACAAAATTGAAATAATTCCAAAGGAGCAAGCCACTCATCACATAGGGAAGGTAGCTGATACCTTCAGCTTCAATTCCCATCATTTTTTTGAAAACTAAAAAGAGAACTGCCACAGATGCCAGTGGTTGGATTATTGACCAACCGTAACCCAAAAGTGTTTGGGCATATCTAACCTTATAATCTCGGGTGGCAAAGCTCCATAACAAATATCGGAACTGGTATAGTTCCTTAAAGCTTTTAAAAAAACCTGGCCCTTGAGAGCTGATTTCAGTTTGGTATTTAGTACTTGTGCTGATGCCGTGAAAATAAGAACAATAATCGATTCTTGAGAATGTAGTTTTAAGAGATTCTACTCCATTGAACCCTGTTTTTGGTTCGCAATAAAAGTGCGTTTTTTATACCATTATGCTGTGCTTCTTTAAGGTCGGGATCTTTTTTTAAGAGCCGGGTGGCTGCATCTCTAGAGTCGCTAAGTATGGCGCCGTCTTTTACAATATCGGCTATTTTCAAGTCTAAAACCCCACTTTGCCTTGTTCCCATTAAATCACCCGGCCCACGTAAGCTCATATCTACCTCAGCAATTTTAAATCCATCCTGGGTGGCTACCATTGTTTTTATCCTCTTCTTCGCATCGGCACTAACTTTTTCTCCAGTCATTAATATACAATAGCTTTTTTCTGCTCCTCTTCCTACTCTTCCTCTTAATTGATGGAGTTGACTTAATCCAAAACGTTCCGCACTTTCTATGATCATAACCGAGGCATTAGGAACATTTACCCCCACTTCTATTACCGTTGTTGCCACCAATATTTGTGTTTTACCCTCCACAAAACGCTGCATTTCAAAATCTTTATCCGCAGCTTTCATTTTACCATGAACTATGCTTACCTGATATTCTGGCCGAGGAAAGGCCCTTGTAATACTTTCATAACCGTCCATTAAATCCTTATAATCCATTTTTTCGGACTCCTCAATAAGGGGGTAAACGATATATGCCTGTCTGCCTTTAGCTATTTCTTCTTTTAAAAACCCAAAAACCTCCAGTCTCCTTCTATCGTTTCTTGCCACCGTAGTAATAGCTTTTCGACCTGGAGGGAGTTCATCAATTACAGAAATATCTAGATTTCCATAAACTGTCATCGCCAAAGTGCGTGGGATAGGAGTTGCCGTCATAACCAATACGTGAGGTGGGAGGCTATTTTTTTTCCAAAGCTTAGCCCTCTGGGCTACTCCAAAACGATGCTGCTCATCCACCACCGCCAATCCCAAGTTTTTAAATTTCACCTTATCTTCAATAAGGGCATGAGTTCCGATTAATATATGAAGAGTACCTTCTTCTAATTTGCTATGTATCTCTCTTCTTTCCGCAGTTTTGGAGGAACCCGTGAGAAGGGCAATTTCTATATCTAAGTCTTTTAACAATTCCTTTAAACCATTAAAATGTTGACGAGCCAAAATTTCCGTTGGTGCCATCAAGCAACTTTGGAAATCATTATCGATGGCCATTAACATGCACATTAAGGCAACTATAGTCTTACCACTTCCTACATCACCCTGAATTAAACGATTCATATGGGTACCGTGCATTAAATCTTTTCGAACTTCCTTTAATACTCTTTTTTGGGCCCCAGTCAACTCAAAGGGAAGGCTATCCTTATAAAAGTCATTAAAATAATTACCCAAGTTTCTAAAGGCAAAGCCTCTATATTTATGTTTATGGATCTCCCTTTGACGTATCATTTCCATCTGAAAAAAGAAAAACTCATCAAATTTTAGTCGCCTTCTCGCGTATTTCAGTGCCTCAATTTCCGTAGGAAAATGCACTTCTCTAAAGGCTTTTTCCCTGTCCAGAAGCCTGTTTTCCTTCCGGAAATATTCTGGGTAAAATTCTGGGGTTTTGTTTTTCAATTGAGGTATTAAAACCTTCATCAACTTGGCGATTCCTCTAGCATTTAGCCCTCTGGAATTTAGTTTTTCTGTGGAGGGATAAACCGGTTGTAATCCCTGCATAGGACTGGCCTTGAAATCGGATAACAATTCCAATTCGGGATGAGGAAAACTGTATTGATTATTGAACCTATTTGGCTTTCCAAATAATACATAGGGGGTATTTGTTTTTAAGGAGGATTTTATCCATCGAGCACCTTGAAACCAAACCAAATCAACACTACCGCTGTCATCCTGAAATTTTGCGCTTAGCCTCTTACTTCGCCCCTTGCCAGTAATTTCCGAAAAGGAGCTTATTTTCCCAATAATCTGTACATCCGTTTCTGTGGAATTTATTTCCGAGATTTTATAAAATTTACTTCTGTCAACATACCTAAATGGAAAAAGGTGAAGTAGGTTTCCATAGGTGAAAATTTCCAGCTCCTTTTTTAATAATTCTGCCTTTGCCGGACCTACTCCTTTCAGATATTCGATGGGGGTTTGTAATATGTTGTTATTTTGGCTCAAGCAAATTTTTATCAATGTTCAATAGTACAAAATACTTCATTTTATCCCTTGTCTGTGGTCTTTGTTTACAAAGCTTTTCACAAGGTCTTGATAGTGTGGATTTTACTCATCTAAAATTAAATTTAGAATTAATCCCCCAAAGCCAGAGCCTAGAAGGAAAGGTAGAATTGAAATTCAACTATAAGAAAATTATGGACTCTGTTTTCCTAAATGGGGTGAATATGAATTTCAAAAAGGTGATGCTCAACTCCAAAAAGGTAGGATATAGATCCGAAAAAAAAGGAATTTGGATAAGTTTAGAAAAAGCCAATCTAGCTAAAAGCAATAGCATATTTATCGAATATGATTGTAATCCCCGAAAGGGAATATATTTTATTGGTTGGGAGAATGAAAAAAGAAAAAATCAAATTTGGACTCAAGGTCAAGGTATAGATCACCGCCATTGGATCCCACATAGAGATGATCAAAGAGATAAAATTATCAGTGAAATTGAACTGACTTTTGACGCTAAATACGAGGTGGTTTCCAATGGTAGTTTATTGGACAGTAGCTTAAATGGAAAAAAGAGGCATTGGCATTATAAAATTAACAAACCTCATTCGAGCTATTTAATTATGCTTGCCATAGGAGAGTATAGATATAAGGATAGCAAAAGTGAAAGCCAAGTGCCCTTGCGTCAATATTATTATGCTGATAGGGAAGCCGATTATCCTCAATATTATTTTGGAAACGAAAGGATTTTTAATTTTTTAGAAAGTCATATTGGATTGCCATATCCTTGGCAATCCTACTCTCAGGTTCCTGTTCAGGATTTTAGGCATGGGGGCATGGAAAATACTACAGCCACCATTTTTGGAGATTTCTTTTTGGTGGACAGCATTGCCAAGAATGATAGAAATTACAGCTATGTAAATGCACATGAATTGGCCCACCAATGGTTTGGAAATATGGTTACAGCCACTGGAAGTGAACATCATTGGTTGCATGAGGGTTTTGCTACTTATTACCAATGGCTTTCAGAAGAAATGCTATACGGAACCGATTTTTTCGATTGGATGCGATATAAGGAAGCAAAGCTTGTTTTTTCTGCCTCTATGGCCGATGATTACCCTCTTGCACATCCCAAGGCTGGTAGTTTTAGATTTTACCAAAAAGGTGGATGGGTTTTGTATATGCTTCATCAAAATTTGGGTGATGATTTGTACAGAAAGGTGATAAAAGATTATCTCTTAACCAATGCATATGGCTTGGTGGATACGGAAAGCCTAAATAAATCTATCAAGAAAGTTGTTGGCGAAGGAGCAGATGCCTTCCTAGATTTATGGGTTTATAATGATGGAGAACCAGAATTGGATGTAAAAAGCTATTTGAGGAAGGATACCTTATTTTTTGAAATAACTCCTGTTGCAGGGAGCCTTCAAAGCTTTAGTGCTTATTCCATTCCTATAAAGGTCCATTTCCAAGATGGAAGCTCTGAAGAAAGCTTTATTCGAATAGGAGATAAGCCTCATACAGAAAGTATTTTGTTTAATAAAAACAAGAAAATTAAATATTGGTTAGTAAATCCTAATATGGCCATTTTGGCAAAGATTAAAGAGGAAAAACCCTTTGAGATTCTGCAAATCCAATTTGAAAATAGCAGCAAAGTTTTAGATAAATATTTTGCGCTATTGGCCATGGAGGAAATTGACCTGAGCACCAAAAAAGAATATTTAGAAAAAGTATTATACAGCCCATCTGAGTTTCATGCGAATAGGGGTGAGGCTTTATGGCAATTACTAAATCTAAATGATAGGGATAAACTTTACTTACTATTTAAGGAAGCCCTTGAATCTGGAGATATACAATTGCAAAAAACCGCCATGAATTTAATGGAAGCTAAGGATGATAAATGGCGAGAATTGGCAAAAACATATTTGAATGGTCAATCTTATCAATTGAGGAAGGATGCTTTAATGGCTTCTGTAGATTGGGAAAATCTCACCAACAATCAGTGGCTTAAAGACTTGGATTTTAGCAAAGAACCGGGAATTCCGGGCCGCGATGTAGAATTGCATGTATTGGTTTTACAAGCGAGCATTTTTAAATCCCAAGAAGCACTGGAAAAAATTCGAAATCGCAGCTCCGATGAATTTGATTTTATGACAAGAATCAATGCCTTTAATATGCTGAGTAGCCTCAAGGATTTTGATAAAAAAAGTTTAAACAATTATTTTTCTGCCCTTTTCGATTATAATTGGAAATTAAAAAAAGTTGCTCGTAGTTCCCTGAAAACGATGTATAAAAACCCAAACACTAAACCCCAATTGATGGAATATATTGAGGAAAATAAAGAAAGTTGGACCGATTTTCAGAAGAGGGTGGTGAATGCTACCTTTGACCTAAATATAAATTAATGCAAAGTCGCTACGCGAAAATTTTTCAGCTTATCATAATAGGTGGCGACCTGTTGATATTAAATTTCTGTTTTTTCCTGGCAGGCTTTCTCCGTTATTTTCTTGCCAACACCTTAGACCTTGAGCCTTTTAATATTCTGGAGACAGATTATTACGATTATTATATTCAGCTATTTGCTTTTTTTAATCTTAGCTGGCTACTTCTTACTTTGGCTTTTGGAACTCATCAAATAAAAATGAGTTTAGAGCCTAGAAAGGCTACCTCCAAAGTATTAAATGCTTATTTCCTGCATATTTTCCTGCTACTATTATTGCTCTTTATTTCTAAGCGCGATGATTTTTCTAGGGTTTTCCTCATCTTTTTTTACAGCTCCTTTTTGTTTTGCATTTTGCCTTGGCGTTTTCTTTTTCTAAGGATTTTACGAGGCTACCGCAAGAAGGGCCTAAACTTTAGAAATGTGGTTTTGATTGGTGATGGTAAGGGTCTAAAAAAATTTGCCGAGGGTCTAGATCTTCATCCCGAATATGGATTAAAAAATGTAGGTTATTTTTCAAATAAGCCAATAGAAGGAATGGATTGCTCCGGAAATGAGGAGGATTTTAAAAATAATTTTGACAAGCTAAATGTTGATGAAATATACCTGGCTTATACCGAGCCTGGCGATAAACTGATGACTTGGTACCATTGGGCAGATGAACATTTAATTCGCTTTAGGATGATTCCAGATTTTGGGCTTATTCACAGTCAAGGCGTGCAGATTGACTTTTATAATGAGGTTCCAGTTTTAATGCAACGGAAAGAACCTTTGGAATATATCCACAATAGAATCCTCAAACGAGCCATAGATTTCTCCATTTCCATATTGGTGATTTTATTAATTTTTCCATGGCTATTTCCCATTCTGGCCCTAGGGGTAAAACTTTCGGGAAGAGGTCCAATATTTTTTAAACAAAAGAGAACGGGACTGCAGGATGATGATTTCCATATCTATAAGTTTAGAAGTATGAAACCCAATGTAGAGGCTGATGAGCAGCAAGCATTGGCAAATGATAGTAGGTTCACGGCTTTTGGAAAGATTATGCGTGATTTTAGCTTGGATGAATTACCCCAGTTTATAAATGTTCTAAAAGGGGATATGTCTATTTGTGGTCCACGCCCACATATGTTGGCCCATACCGAGGAATATAAAATGATCATCGACAGATATATGGTAAGGCATTTTGTGAAACCTGGGATTTCTGGATTGGCTCAGATCAATGGCTACCGGGGTGAGGTAAAAAACCTTTCAGATATTGAGGGTAGGGTGAAAAATGATGTGTATTATATTGAAAACTGGTCGGTACTATTAGATTTAAAGATTATCATTCTTACCGTTTGGAATCTGCTTTTTAAAAAATAATTACAGCCTGGTTTGTTGCATTACCACCTCGTATTGTTCACAAACAATATCCCAATTATATTGATTTTTCAATCTCTCCAAATTGTTTTTCTGCTTTTCTTTTTGGACGCTACTTTGTCGATCTAAAAAATCCAGACTTGTTGCGATATCATTCATATCTAAAAAATAATTTCCATTTTCTCCTAGCACTTCACGGTTATATCTATTATCATGAGCGCAAATCACACTTTTACAGGCCATAGCTTCCAAAAGGGATGGGTTTGTACCTCCCACTGAATGCCCGTGGAAATAAATATGAGAATGAAATCTTAAATTATCTACATCTTCTTTTTTATAAGAAGCCTTAACAAATCGAATACGACTGTCTTTGTATTTAGATTTTAAAAATTCGCCATAGTCCGTATTGTGGTTGCCGATAATCAGGCATATTCTATCCGTTTCACTTTTTTGAACCCCAGACAATATCATTTCAATATTATTTTCAGGTTCCAAACGAGCTATCACAAGATTGTAATTAAAGGCTTCAACATTATATTTTCCCAATATTTCAGGGTTAGGATCTTTAAAAGCTTGTGCACCATAAGGAATAAATACTGCCCCTCTTTTGTATTTATCATTTAAATAATCCTGTATTGCCAGTGCATCCGCAATCATTACATGGCAATTGTGAGCCGCCCATTTTTCAGCTTTTTTGAGAAACCATTTTACCCTGTTGCTATATTTATTTCGCCTCCATTCAATACCATCCATATTGTTGAGAATGATGCTTTTTTTGGGATATAGCCACCACCATAAACTGCTGCTAGTATAACCAAGGAGGATGATCACATCATATTTCCTCCATCGGGCATCCACAATGGCATTTAGGTCGTAAATAAATTGGCCAAAGGTTCCCAGTCCATGCTCTGGATCGTATTTGTGGATGATTTGTACACCTTCATATTCCTTTTGAGAATAGGGATGATTGTGAGAACTATAAACAAAAACTTCATGACCCCTTTTTACAAGCCTAGTCCCAATTTGTTGAGCACATTCTTCAAAACCCCCATAGTAGTTGGGAATTCCTCTGGAGCCGATGATTGCAATTTTCATTTAAAATGAATTATTCGAGAGTAAATATCCGAAATTTCTGAAGCCGCCTTTTCCCAACTGAAAGTTTTCATCACCCACTCTGTGTGAGAAAGTTTTGAATCTTTAGCCTTAGCAATAGCTGCGAAAATTGATTCCTGATTATCAGGATCAGCATAAAAAGCATGATCTCCGAATATTTCCTTTTGTCCTCCTTTTTCTGATATCACAATCTGGCAGCCAGCTTTTAAGGCTTCAATGCTAGCCAGTCCCGTAGTTTCATAATAACTAACCATAGCATGGACCTTAGATTGGGCTAGCCATTTTGAAATTTCTTTCCCCTTTAATTGCCCAGTAAATTGGGTATTTGGGCCTGCTATTCTCTGGCAATATTTAAAATATTCTGACTGGTTTGCGGCAGCTTTCCCAATCAGCACCAGTCGATCACCACTCTTTTGAACCACTTTTATTAATTGATCTTGATTTTTTAATCCTTCTATTCTAGCTATGCAGCAAATACCTTTTCTAGGGTAGTCGGATTCTGAAATTTTAAAATGCTCACTACCCAAAGCAATTTTGGAATAGGAGGGGAGATTGTTGAAATCCCTCTTAATTAGATCAGCTTCTTGGTGGGATGCGACAATTAGTTCTTTGGTTTGTTCGAGTATTTTTTTGATGCTCCATTTTTGTCCTTTTAAAATATATTTAAAACCGGGAAAATCATCACTACCCTTAATATATCTGGCAATGGTTTTGAAATATTCCATTCCAAATTTCCCAAATACTTTAAGTATCAATTTCCGTGTAAAAGAAGAATTTTTGGATTCATACTCAGAATAATCTACATAGATACTACTTACAATTATAGGCTTATCAAATTGGAGATAGTAAAGAAATGCAGCGGGACGAATCAGGTTGAAAAAATGAAAAATATCATATTGGCGAGCCTCTATATTTCCATTGGTGTGAATATAAACTTCATGCCCAATGGCCTTAAGATGTTGAGCGGTTTGGTCTACCTGAATAGTGTCACCACCAGGTTGGGAATAAAGACTTTTCCTCGCTATAAAAAGGATCTTCATTTGAAGAAATGCTTTGAGTGGTTTATGGTTTTTGAGTTCAATTCTCTGTGGAGTGGGAATATAATGAGAATTAGTGGATAAGCGATCTTGGAAATTTCTTACCAAAAATCTAAGTGTATGAAGGCAAAATGCAGTATCATAAATATTTTTATAAAATGTGCCTTTGAAACTTTAATTCCCTGAGTTTTACTTGGTTTAAGGTTAATCAATTTTGCCCGCAAAAGCACACACATTCTACCCATAAATTTCGGTGCCCCCTTTTAAACTTTTTTAATAACCGAATCACCTATGCTCATGCAGAATCATTGCAAAGTCCAAAACGCATTTTTATGCGATAATCGAAATAGTAGATCCAGCAGGTATAGGTTAAAGGATATTTATCTTACCAAGGGAGGTCTCCACCGTCACGAGTTGGCAAATTGGAGAAGTCAGCAGAGGTCATAGTAGTTTCAGACTAATGCTGAAATGAAGGACCGAACATAGTCCTTCTGGAAATGTTGTTAGGAGCAAAATTGTTCAATGTTGGGTGTATACCCAAGACAAATTGTAGCCTAGTATTAAAGTACAGGATAGCCCAGATTGGTGTAAAGAGCGATCTGGGAGATGGATTATGAACCGCCAAGTACGAGAACCGTACGCTTGGTGGTGTGAGAGGCGCACTCCGTTCTTATTTAGGGACGGAGCCGTCTACTCGATTGTAGCCAGTTTTTTAATTTTCAAATTCTCCTTTCAAGTAATTTATTAGTGTCTGTCGGTTTTGGCTGTCGACAATTACTTCTTGATTCCAGTCTACCAAAATAAGGTTCCATTTTTTTGAGATTTCAAATATGTACTCAAAAATTTCATCTAGGTTCTCAGTTTTGTCGGCCGTAGGATAATAGTCAAACCAGATGTGGTCAACGTAATTTCGGTTTACTTCAAACAATAAAGCACATCCTTTCACACCGTATCCAATGGAGTGTTGACTGTCATAGACCTGGGATCCGAAACCTGTGGTAATTCTGTCAAATTTCTTGAATCTAGTCTGTTGAACAATTCTTTCAAGGTCTTCAACTTTAATTTGTCTGTCGACTGTTTTAACTTTTCCTTCTTGAATCACATGAATCTTGGAGTATCCAAATTCGCTGGAATGATTTTTATGAATGCCGTCAACTTGAACCAGGTCTTCTGTTAGTTCGTCTAAATTCTCTTTTGGTCGCATTTCAACTCGACAAAAATCATCCTCATGAAAGTCGAACCTATGTTTGTTATCGGTCGATTTTGCAGGTTTTTGTCTGAAAATGTCGAAAATTTTCATGGTTTTCAAATTGGCTACAACGGTCTCGGCTATGAGTAGTTGCGTGTGTTAGCACTTAACTTTGCAAGTACACACCAAACTGAAAATCCGCAAGGATTTTCAGAAGTAGGCGAGAACAAGCAATTACTTATAGCCATTGTGCCTGTTGCACAACTAGGTGGATAAATTTAGGAAAAGGTATTGAATGATGCAGGTTAATTATTTAACTTGTTTCCATGCAAGGCAAGAAACTCTATCAAGAAAAGATGTTCACTAGCTTTCAGCTGAGTGACTATGTACCCCTCACAAATTTTTATAGGCGATTAAACTCTGTTCTGGATTTAGATTATTTGTATGATCGTACCAAAGTTTATTATGGAGATTGTGGCCAAAAATCAATTGACCCTGTTGTATTTTTTAAGCTTTGTTTGGTGGGTTATTTGGAAAATATCATCAGTGACCGCCGACTGATGGATCATGTTAAAATGCGCCTAGATATTTTATATTTCCTTGGTTTTGATATTGACGAAAATCTACCTTGGCATAGTACTCTGAGTAGAACGCGACAATTGCTTCCAGAGGCTATATTTGAGGAGGTTTTCACCCAAATCCTAGGAATGTGTGTAGGTAAAGGAATGGTATCTGGCCATACTCAGGCCCTAGATTCTGCCCCAGTAAAAGCCAATGCTAGCATGGACAGCTTGGAGTTAAAAGTTCCGGAAATAGAACTAGAAGATTATTTACATGAAATCCGTCATATCAGTAATATGGATAAGCGAGATGGTCCCTACCGTAAATCCAAGAATAACAAGGCTCCAAAATCCCAGCAGAAAGTGAGTGCTAGTGTTAAAGAATTAAAGGAGATATCTGCTAGAAATAGGCGGTGGAAGGAAGATCAGAACCAGCGGCCAGGAGCAGGCAACAAAGGGAGTAAGTATACCAGTAATAAAACCCACTATAGTCCCACGGATCCTGATGCAAGAATAAGTGTAAAACCGGGTAAGGCGAGAAAACTGAACTACCTAAGTCAAATGGCAGTTGATACAGGTCATCATGTAATCACCGATATCAAGGCCTATCACGCGGACGGAAAAGACAATCAACAACTGCAGGATATTACTTTAAGATTAAAATCTAGATTGTGGAACCAAGGTCTTTACTGGAAAACACTACTAGCGGATACGGGTTACAGCAGCGGAGAGAACTATTTCTTTTTAGAAGCGCAAAACCTAGAAAGTTATATTCCACCTCATGGAACCTATAAAGGAGGTCTAGATGGATTTATTTATAATGATGAAAGGAATGTCTATGTCTGCCCTGAGGGTAAGGAAATTCCATTTACCAAGAACTTTTTGGACAGTAGAACGAAAACTAAAAAGAAAGAATACCGAGCTAGTAAGAAATTATGCAAGGAGTGTCCCATTCGCAATAGTTGCTTGGGAAAAACCGCTCAAGAGAAACGCATAACTGTAACGGCCTTTCGGGAAGAATACGAACGGAATAATGCTAGGATAAGGAGTGTTAATGGCCAGAGAATGAAGTGGAAACGAAGCAGCACAGTAGAACCAGTCTTTGGCACCTTAACCCAATTTTTGGGAATGCGAAAGGTGAATACCAAAGGTTTAAGTCAAGCCAACAAAGCAATGCACATGGCTGCAATTGCTTACAATCTGAAAAAGTATCTGAAAAAGTATCTGAAATTTACCCAAAACTTAAGTAATAGTGGGCAAGGAATAGCACTATTACAATCTAAAATTGAGACTGCCTATTACACTTTGATATATTGGATTTTAGGTGACCCAATAATCAAGGTTCCCTTTTCTAATAAATCTTAAAAAATCCCTTAAAAGGTATAAATGAACTTGAATGTTTTTTAAAATGGGGGGTTGTGCATCAGTTACTATTGTTGTAAGCAGTTTTAATTCACGATTATTTTTTTAACAAATCGATCATTGCCATATTCGAACATTATGAGATTAATCCCTTTAGGCATTTCTTCTATTGTTAGTTGTGAATTATCAAATTCTTTGATTGTCATTCGCTCTCTTCCCAATACATCATATACGATTATACTTGATGGGTGTTCACTAAAATTAATGGTAATTTTTCCAATGGATGGGTTCGGAAAAATACTTATTCCTAAATCGTTAATTAGGTTGTCTGCAACTGACAAAGGGTTGGAAACAACAAATTGTCCCATCATTCCACCATCTTCGTGAGTCAGCATATGACAATGGTACATATAGGGTACAGAATCATTTGAAAATGTTTCAAATTTCGCTATGAAACGTACAGTTTCCATTGGTTTAACCAAAACCACGTCTTTTCTTCCTTGCTCATTAATTGCGGGAGCAACTCCATTCCTTGTTAAAATATAGAACTGTACATCGTGAATGTGAAACGGGTGTGAAATTCCTGATTGGTTAGTCAGTTCCCAAATTTCAGTATTATCAAGTGGTATTGTGTAGTTAATGACATTTAAATCCATTGTTGCTCCATTTATCAAGAATTCACCATTAAGCTGATTTGGTCCCATAGTAACTGGTGAAAAAGTCAGTGTTCTTGTAATATTTGAATTAATTTCAGGAATAGGAGTAACAGTTACCAAACCAGATGGGATTGATGATATGGGATTAACTGTCTGTACTCCTACGTTAAATTGAAGAACATCAAAGTCAGCACCATTCAATGGGTTCGGATTATAACCAGTCATTGTCATTCCAGCTCCCATACCTGGATTTGTCGCACCGTATATTCCATTTGGCAATTCAGAAGAATAACTTTTTAAAAATGCCGTTTGTCCGTTCATACCAGAAAAATCTATAAGTAATTCGGCCCTTTCTCCTGGTGCTAACAATAGTCTTGTTAATTGAACAGGTGCTGACAACAATCCACCATCAGAAGCTATTTGATGAAAAGTTTGATTATTACTCAATCCAAGATTAAAAGCTCTTTGTGATGAACCATTTAAAATTCTACACCGTACTACCTGAGACGGCACATCTAAGAAAGGGTCTATTGTTGCGTTGACCATTACAATATCATCTGAATTTGAGTGAACTACGATTTGGTTACTACTATCAAAATCTTTTGTTTGAATTACTAATGGGAAATCATCAACACCATAAGTTCTTGGTAGAGCTAGAGCCGCTTCTGCGTTATCTTTTACTATTATCATTCCAGCAATCCCTTTTGAAACGTGTTTATCTGTAAAGTGATGCAAATGTGGATGATACCAATAAGTTGCAGCTTTATCTAAAATTGTGAAACTTGGCGACCAAGTTGTATTCTGTGGTATTGTAGTATGAGGACCCCCATCATTTTCTGCTGATACGTGCATACCGTGCCAATGAATAGTAGTTGTATCTGCCAATTGGTTTGTAACATTAAAATTCACAAAATCACCTTGATTAAGTATTAAGGTTGGCCCCAAAATATTGCCGTTTGCACCCATTGTGTTGGTTGACGAGCCACTTAAAAATTGTTTTGTCCCATTTTGTAGGGTTAAATTGATGTTTGCTCCAGATAAAGTGTCCGGAATAATCAATGCGTTTTGGGCATTTCCTAAATGAAAAAATAGAATCCCAATTAGAGTAATAGTTGTTTTTTTTATCATTTTATTTTTATTTAATTGCTTACAACGAGAGTTCGTGTAATAACCCCGTTTTAATTTTTGAAAAGGTAGTTATTTTCTATAGT